>JAIPBL010000027.1 GCA_021739645.1 Saprospiraceae bacterium
TCGGCGGAAGCAAGACCGCCGAACTGGAGTTCGGCGGCACATTTCCGTCACTCCTGCTTCACCAGCTTCAGCGTCCGCTGCACCCCATCCACTTTGATGTTGAGGAAATAAACACCGGGGGCGATGCCTTTGCCCGTGGTGTCGAACCCAAAGAGGTGGTCGCCAGCGTTCATGCGCAGGTCGGAGAACAGGTCGGCAACTTCCCGCCCGGCTACGTCGAGCAGGCGCATGGATACGAGGCCCGGCGCTGGCAAATTGTAGCTCACGGTGAACTGCTGGGTGAAAACGGTGGGCAGCACGCTGGCTTGAAACTGGTCAGCCTGCAAGCCGTGCGTTGCCGAAGGCATGAAATTAAACACGGCGGTGATGGTGTCTGGTTGCGTGAGCGTCAGGCTGTTTTGCGCCAAGCTGCTATCGGTGAATGCATGATTCGTTGATTTCCAGAAGCTAAAGGTGAAGGTAGGGTCAGCTGGGGTCACGTCCAGCAGCGTTTCAATATTGCCAAAAAATGGTGAATTGGTTGGCAATTGGTTGTAAATCAAGCTGTTGGCTTGGATGGTGCCGGCGTTGGGTGGGTCGGTCATCAGCACCACGTCGTAGGGGCCGGTGGTCTCGTAGCAGTCGTTGATGCCAGCGCCGCCTGCCAGCGATTCGCAGCGCCGCTCGATGAAATAGCGCAAACGCTCCACATTGTTCAGCCACTGCTGCATGGAGCCGCCCCAACGGATGATATGGCTGGGCATCTCCGGGGCGATGGTCGCAACGATGGTGTCGAGGTAGGTCAGCATGTTTTCACAGCTGAACATAGACTTCGCCAAGTCCGCTTGCCGGGTGATGTAGAATTGCCGAAACGCCGGGCTTTCCTGCAACTTGTTGATGAGGTTGATATGGCGCTGAGGCTGAGGGTCCCACCAGTCGTTGAGGTCAATGATTTCGGGGTTGCAGGGCAAGGCAGTGGCGCTGGTGTCGGCGATGCCGGTGTAGTTGATGTAGTAGGCGAAGGTGGCGTCGAGGTCCCAGAGGATATAGCCCCATTTTTGGTGGGTACCTTCGGGATTGAGGCCACGCCACCAGCCGGTGTTCCAGTTCAGCCAGTCGCTGGCGACGGTGAACGAGTTGGCGATGAAGTAATCGCAGAGGCTGACCACGTCGAGTTGGCTTTCCACGTAGGCGTAGTTGGCAGGGTCGGCCATGTCGTTGTTCTCCACGAAATTGTAGAGGTTTTCCCAGTTCTGGAAGGCCATGCCGTTGGCATCGTACTGTGCCCAGGTGTTGCCCCAAGTGAGCAGGTACTCCAGGTCGTATTTGCCTTGGTTGTATTCGTACTCGGTGTGGTCGTGCTCATCGGGCAGGGACCGGAGGTCATAAACGCCCCAGTATTGGCCGTTGAAAAAGACGATGCATTTTGAGCTCAAGCGCACGTCGAGGTGCATGTCGCCGAGGTAGGCAAGGTTGTGGACGTAGGCATCTCGCACGTTGGCACTCACGACTTGGCCATTTTCGGTGTAATTGCTGCCGCCGGGGTAGTTGTCGTCGCCTGCTGCCCGCATGATGACCCGCTGGAACTCGTCCCGCAAGCTCAGGCCGGGGAAGAGCAGTTCCTCGATGGCGTTGTCCTCGCCCATCTCGTCTCGGCTCACCCAGTCAATGCTGCGCTGGCTGTTCACCCAACTGTCCTGCCCGTGGCTGTTGAGTTCACCAGTGACCTTTGCGGTTCGGGTTTTATCCAAACCAAATAACTCGAACGAGCCTTTCGGGCGGAGATTTTGGTTGCCATTGGCCAACAGGAGCAGCTGCGTACCGGAGGCCGATACGACGGGCAGGGTGTAGTCAACATTGATAAAATAGGTCGAAAACTCCAGGAAACTCGGATAAAGCAGCGGGTCGTTGCTGAAAGCGATGGCCTTGATGACCTTCGTTTCATGCAGCGTGATTGGCCCGGTGTAGATGGTCGAGTTTGCCGTTGGCAAGTTGCCGTTGGTGGTGTATCGGATGATGGCGGTGCTGTCCTCGCAGGTGATGGTGACCACCACCGAGTCTTGATAAAACCCGGCGGGCATGTCAAAATCAGGGTCTTCCACATAATCTTCGTAAAAATAAACTGCGTTGTTGCTGGCACCTGGTGTGGTCACGACTGTTAAGCCCCAGTCCATTCCAAAGTCCGTTTTTCTGCCAGCGGACTGACCAAGTTGCAGCTTTTTCACCTTTTTGTTTTCCAGCTCCACGCCGGTGGCGTTGCTAAAAATGAGGCGTTCAGGCGTTCCCTTGGTTTGGGTGAGCTTGAAATTGGCGTGGATGTGCCCGTTCGCCGCTTCGTCACGACCGGAGAGCCAAACGACGAGGTAGCCGTTCGCCGGGATGGCCGTTCCCTGCGGGAATTTCCATTTGTCGGGTTTGTCCGGGTTGTCGCTTAGTTGGTAGTTGCTGATGTCGGCGGGTGCTGTGTCGGGATTGTAGAACTCTACCCAATCCTCATACTTGCCGTAGTTGTCGAGCGTGGTGGAGAGGTTGGCCGCTGTGTATTCGTTGATGACGACTTGGGCTGAGGGCGTTATTGCGAAGCAAAAAAATGCGGCCAACAGGCCGATAGTGGGTTTTGTGATGCGCATTGGAGAAAAGTTTTTTGTGAAATTTTTCCAAAGAAAAACAAAGTTCTCCGAACCTGCGCCATGAAGATGGAGATAGTAGGGGAACTGTCAGCGGGGAATCAAATCCCAACTGGGCGAGAGGAAGTTTCGGGCAGGCTCGGCGGAGAGCAAACCCGTCTCGGAGAGTAGGCTCAGATAGGCTTGGTAAACGTCCTTTTCTACACTTAACATTTCCATATCAAGCCTAACAAGGGTTTCCTGCACCCTTAGCAAAGTCTCTGGGTTTTCAAGCCCACTGCCATAGAGGCGCTGTGGGTCGTACTGGTTTTTGAAGGATTCGTATTGGTTTTGTAAAAAAGCATGTTCCGAAATGAGTTTGGTGAACGCTTCCATCTTTTGTAAAAAAGCCTGTTCGGTTTTTGCCTTTTCCATTTCAGCGTCCATTTTGGCATCCAAGGCTTTCAACTGGCGCTCCTGTTCCGCCAGTTTCGTGCCCTTTGGCCAGGGCAGTTCGAAGCCTGCGCCAACGGCAAAGCGGTCTTCGAGCAGGTCTTTCGCATTGCCCGAATAGCGGAACTGGAGATAACTGAGCAGGTTTTTGCCTTCCATGCGTTTCATTTCGGCTTCCAGTGCCGCCATGTTGGCTTGGGCCTGCTCCCGCCGTACAGCAGGTGACGCTGCCGAGCTACCCAATGCTGCCATGGATTTCATCATGGGAATGGGCATCAACGAATCCACGGCCAGTCCCCATTCTTTCCCGGTGAAAATCTGGACAAATATTCGTTGTGCTGGCGCTTTTCCGCTTAGGTTGAAAAGCTTTTTATCTACCTCCAAAAGGTCCTCCTCTGCCCTGAAATAATCGTCAAGGTTTTGTGTCAACCCCAATGAAAGTTGTTGGCCGAACACGTTTTTTTTGTCCAACAACACTTGTTTTTGGCGCTCAAGCAGGGTGGTGTTTTTTTTGTCAAAATGCACGTCGAGCAGCAGTTCGTAACGGTCGAGCAGGGCTTCCTGCACCAACAATTGGCGTTCTGCCTCAGACAATTCCTTCATCGAGCCGTAAATGGCTGTCTGAGTTCGCTTCATGCCAAAGCCGTTCGTGCCGATGCGCAGGGCGTACTCCTGTTGCTCGGGGTCGAGGTCCCGGGTTTCGGTGCGGATTTCCAGTTTGCGGAGCAAAGGGAGGCTGAAATCAGTGTTTTCAAGATAAGCTTGCTGCTCCCGATGGAGTTGAAGGGCGGGGTCGTCCCAAGCCGTGGCGAGCAACTGGTTGGGCGTGATTTGCGACCATGTTGCTGTGCAAAAACACAAAATCAAACTTGTCGAGAAAAGGAGTTTCATTTAAAAGTTGATGAGGGTTTATAAAGGTTTGTAGCAGGCGTTTATCAACCCTGTCAACCTTTGAGCTGGTTTTCAAAAAAACGAAAATGCCGCTGTTTGCGTCATGGTCACTTTCACTTTTTCACCTTGTAAAAATGCATTATCGAGTGGGATTTGCAATTGTACCTCCCGGCCCCAAGCCTTGAGGTCGGGTATGCGGCGGAGGCGTTCGGGTAGTTCTTTGATGCGAGTGCCGAGGCCGAGCACCACACCCGGCACCTGGTATTCTGGCTGGTTGATGGAGCCGACCATGAGTGTGTCACCAAGCTTGATGGCTGCCAACCGCCCGTCGCCGATGTAGGTTGTGACCACGTCGGGGTGCGTGCCGTATATTTTCAGGATGACCGTGTAGGCTTCGATTTTCTCTCCGGGCATAAAGTCCAATTGACCAACAATGCCTGATTGCGGAGCGAAAATATCTAGTTCCGCTTCTTGCTTTTTGATGAGTTCTAGCTCACTTTCCAGCTTTTTGATGCGGAGGTCAATGGGCGCTTGCGTGAGCTCAGTCTCGGATTTTACCTGACTCAAACTCACGTCCAACTGCTTGATTTCCAGTGCTTTCTCTTTTTTGAGTGATTCGATTCGTTGCAGATGGATGTCGGGGGTGTCATTGTTTTTGTCCGACCCAATGTCCAGGGTTTTGATGCTGGCCAACACTTTGACCTGGGCGGCATGTTCGGTTTCGAGCTGCGCAATTTTTTGGTCGTAGGTGATGGTGAGGGCGGCACGTTTGGCATCCAGTTGGGTGGCCTTGGCCTGCAGTTGCTCAATGTCCATGTAGCGTTTCACCTGCAACTCCCGGATTTCGTAGTTGATGTCGTTGATTTTGATGGGCAGGTCGGTACGGTAGAGGCGGGCGAGGAGTTGGCCGGAGTCCAGTTTTTCGCCAAGCGCCACGTTGATTTCCTTGATTTCGACCGGGTATTGGAGGTTGACGGACCGGATTTGATTTTCGGCAATGCCATAAAACTCCTCAGGGTTGCTGACGAGTTTTTTGGTCAAGGGGATAAAAAAAATGATCCCCAAAAAGAAGACGATGTACAGAAAATTAAAACGAAAACGCATTTGCTAATTTTGGTAGTGGGTATTAGGTATTGGGTATTGACGTTGTAAAAGTGAATTAATTCCCAATACCTAATTCCCAGCATCCATTTAAAACAATTGACACCTGAGCGAAAATCCCAGCGAGCGCTTCAGGATGGTCATGTGTGTTGGGCCACCGAAGGAAGCCCGGTAGCCAAGCCCTTTCCTGAACTCCAATCCGAATTCCATTTTCCGAAGGAACCTGATGCCTATTCCGGCTTGTAAGAACAGCCGCTGGTTAAAGCTTTCCCTTTGGCTGTAGGTCAAGTCAAATTCTTGACCTTCAGCCGGATTGTCGGAAATGGTGTCGTCCAGTAAAAAGCCCTTCACGTGAACTTTCCCGCTGTGAGAAAAGCCAAAGTTAGTGCCAAGCCCTCCGTACCAATTCCACCGCTTTCCGGTTTGGCTGCGCAGGAGGTACACCACCTCCATGGCCGTTTCCTTGTTCTCGGCATTCACTTCGAGCCACTGGTAGTCGGCATTGCCCTCAGTGCCCATTTCGTAGTGCACCATGTCGATGCGCCCCGAAATGTCAAGGAATGAGAACAGGATTTCCGTGTTCGGTGAACGGAGCGGCGAGATAGACAGTCCGATGCGGAAAGTGCCATTATCGCAGTTCATCCTCGTCATTTCTCCAGAACCAAAAGGTAGGTTACTATCGTCAAAGGTTGCATCCAGCGCCGTGCTGAGGAGATAATAGTGGTTCAGGTTCACCGGCATGTCAATATCGCCGCCGAGGGCGATGCCGAAGCGGGCCACTTGCCAGTTTGGGGCTGTGGCTTCCAGTTGGGCGTTGGCTTGGCTGGCAATCATGTTCGCCAGCAGGAGCAAAGGTAGAATACGTTTCATGCGGTGGTCATTTTTGTTGGAAAATACGGTTTCAAAAATGCGTCTTCGCAATGGGAACGACAAGCACGGCGCGCACCCTACCGATGCAACCAAGTTTTTCCGATAATTGTACGAATGAAATTTGATGGTAGGTCAGTGAATGTCAAAATCGAAAAGCAGCTTCGGGTGCACGCCCAGCGCCGCTGCAATTAGAAAAACTTGGCTGATGCTGGTATTGATGACACCCCGCTCGATGCGGCTGATTTGGCTGAACTCCAAATCAGCTGTGTACGCCAACTGTCCTGAAAATCATGCAACCAAAAGCACGGGAAGTACACACTTTCGTCAAGTTTTAACAACAGATAATTTGAATGAGGACAGGGTCTTGCAAGGCCCTGTCCTCAAAATCTCTTTCAGTTATGAAAAAAAAAGTTTACTTAGTTTCATTGATTGCAGTTGTCCTTTGCTCCTCACTTTGCGCACAATCATCACCCAAAAATCTCTTGCAGTTCAAAACTAACCTCTATTATTTCAAGGGGTTAGATATAAGGTTCAAACCTCTCAATTATTTCCCTCTCAATTTGGTCTATTCTAGGTACATAAAGGACAAGCCTTATTTTATTGGAGCCAACTTTTATCATTATCGTTATTCCGACCATAACCACCCTGAACTTAAGGAACGGGGTGATGTTCAGGCCAAGTTCTTTATTGTCGTTGGTTTACATGCAGGTTACAGGCTTCCCATTACCTCGAAAAGAACGTTCTTGGCCAAGTTTGGCTTGGCTTACCGCATGGGTCGGAGGATCAGTTTTACTCCATGATTCAAATTAGCCCTGGCAGTTACGAAACTTTTGGTACCCGATACAAATACAAAGACCCCGGTTTTGAGGTTTCTGCGGAGGAGCAATTTAAATTAGGAGAGCGCTGGTCGCTTAGTGTTGGAGGTGGATACCAGTATTTCTTGTCAAGGGAAACCACGAACCATCATTTGTGGGTGAATGCAGGTATCGGGTATGCGTTTTAGAATTCCAGCAAACAACTAAAATGAAGTGAAATCTTCAAAAAACTGGCTCAAATTATTTTTCCAGCATCCCCTCCAGCCCCACGCTGCGTGAGCCTTTTATCAAAAAATGGGTTTCCTTGAAAACCTTTGAGGCGTACCAATCCTTGAGTTGGGCAGTGTTCTCAAAAAAAACGGCATCGGTCGCCCCGGCAGCTCGCCGAAATTCCTCGCCAACCAATACCACTTGGTCAAAACCACTGCCGCTTGCCAAAACTGCCACGGCCAGGTGTTCCTCATCACTGTACTTGCCCAGTTCCTTCATCGCACCGAGAATGGCTACTTTGTGTCGGGCGGCCATTTTTGAGAAAGCGTTGATGGCGGTTCTCATGCTGGTCGGGTTGGCATTGTAGGCATCCAGGATAAAAGTGTTGGTGCCGATAGTCTTCAGTTGCGAGCGGTTGTTGCTTGGCACATAACTTTCGATGGCTGCAACGATTTTTTCAGCAGGCACCTTGAAATACTTGCCAATTACCACCGCTGTCATGATGTTGTTGAAGTTGTAGCGGCCAATGAGTTGGCTTTTGGCTACTGCCAGTTGCCCGTTTTCATCCAAAAAAGCTACCCGCACGAAGGGTTCTTCCGCCACCAATCTTACCTCGAACGGTACATTGGCTTCATCCGGCGATTCGCTTTTTTTGTAAAAAAGCTTGAGCCGGTTGCCTTCGGCAAGTCCCGTCAAATAAGGTTCGTCCATGTTGATGAACACGAGGCCGTTGCGTTCGGCCAGGTAGCGGTACAGCTCCGATTTCGTCTGTTTTACCCCCTCAAAACCGCCGAATCCTTCAAGATGTGCCTTGCCCACATTGGTGATGAGGCCGTGCGTTGGCTCGGCGATGCGGCAGAGGAAGTCAATCTCGCCAAGGTGGTTGGCGCCCATTTCCACGACGGCCACCTCTGTTTTGGCTGGCATGGCCAGCAGGGTGAGCGATACGCCGATATGGTTGTTGAGGTTCCCTTTGGTGTAATGGGTGGGGTAGTGGCTCGACAGTACGGCGCTGACGAGTTCCTTTGTGGTGGTTTTGCCGTTGCTCCCTGTGATGGCCAGCACTGGGATATTGAACTGGCGGCGGTGGTGCGTGGCCAAGTGTTGAAGGGTGGTGAGCACGTCGTCCACTTGGATGTATGAGCCAGTCGGCAATTCGACTGGTTCATCCACAATGGCACAGGCTGCCCCCTCATCAACTGCATGGGCGGCGTAGTCGTTGCCGTTGAAGCGTTCGCCTTTGAGTGCAAAGAACAAGCAGCCCGGCACCACCTTGCGGCTGTCTGTCACGATAGTCGGATGCTTTTTGAAAATCTGGTATATTATCTCAGTCGAGTCCAAGTCATGTTTTTTTGAATGCCAAAAATAAGTAGCGTAATTGGATTAGGGTTGGTTGAATCGACAACGGACGAATTTATTACTGAATCCCAAACGTTCTCCAAAAAAAAAGACCCCGCATCGCTGAAGATACGGGGTCTTTTAATTTTCAAGTGCTGTTTCTGTCTCGAAAATTATTTATAGCGGCGCTTTGTTTTGCTCTGCTTGGTCTTGAAAGTGATGCCAGCAGAATCGTCGTTGCCAGTTGGTCCACCGGTGCGGGTCATTGCACAGCGGAAGCCAAGGTCACGGTACGATTTGTCCTCATCACGGAAGCGGCGTGCACCTGGAGCGAGCCAGAAAGCACGGTCTGACCAAGAGCCACCCTTGATTACACGGGCCTTGTCACTCACTAAGGTGTGCTTGCCATAATCGTAAAAGGCTTCTGAGTTTTTGTCACCGTCCAAGAAGTTATAAGGTTGGCCTACTTTGTAGTTTTCACGAGTGGCAACTTCATCGTCTTCCACGTAACGGTAGCGGAGGTGGCCAAGGCTGTCCTTCTCTACGGGTTTGCCGTTTTCGTCGAGTACTTTGGTCTTGAACTTGTTACCACGGAAGGAGTTCAGGTCCTGCTGCTCCACGTCTTCCAGCGTCATGCTGGTGAGGGGGCGGTAGATGTCCATCGTCCATTCATTCACGTTTCCGGCCATGTTGTAAAGGCCAAAGTCGTTAGGCATGTACTTGCGTACTTCTGCGGTGATGTGTGCGGCGTCGTTCAGTTTACCTGCCATACCCATATAATCACCTGCTCCTTTCTTAAAGTTTGCTAGGATTTCACCTTGGTATTTGTTGCGCTTTTGGTAGCGCACGGTGTTGCCGTTCCAAGGATAAATACGGCGGTCGGAGATGCGCTCGTCTTTCTCGGAAACCATGTTACCTATCAGGCCGAGGGCTGCGTACTCCCACTCTGCTTCCGTTGGGAGGCGGTAGGATGGCAGCAAAATGCCGTCTTCAAAACGCACAGCACGTTCGCCACCAGTTTTGATGTCTTTCAAATTCTTGCGCACACTGCCTTGGTATTGTGCAGCCAAGTATGACTCAGTGTTGAAGTTATCTTCGTCTTTCTGCTCGGCGTTCGGGTTGAGGACACCTTTTTCAATCAGTATCATCTCGTTTACCCGGTCAGTCCGCCATTGTGAGTAGTCGTTTGCTTGGAGCCAGCTCACACCCACCACAGGGTAGTTGTCGTAAGAAGGGTGGCGGAAGTAGGTCTCGAGAAAAGGCTCGTTGTAGGCCAATTCTTCCCTCCAAACCAAGGTGTCAGGGAGAGCATTGAGGGCAACCTCTGGATAAGACTCGCCGAAAACCCGCTCCAACCAGAATAGATATTCACGGTAGTCGATGTTTGATACTTCTGTTTCGTCCATGTAAAAGGAAGAGACAGTTACTCGGCGCGGGATAGCATTCCAGTCGAAAGTTACATCCTGTTCGGTTACACCCATCGTGAATGTACCGCCCTCAATGAGGACGAGGTTGGGGCCAGTGGCTTGGCCTTGGTAGTCAACTTTTTCGAATCCACCCCACTTGGCATCATTGTACTGCCAGCCAGTGGTGGCGGAACGCTCCTTTTTGCCGCAGGCGCTCAACACCATAACCGCAAGGAGAATTACTGAGCTTAACTTCAACAGATTTTTCATCACTTTAATTAAATATTTTTACTTTGAAAAAAAGACGTGCAAATATATAAAAGTAGTTTTCATTTCAATGGCTGATTACGGGATTTAACAACGATTGTTTTTGAAGCGGTGTGTTTATCGGAAAATTTTAAAGCAATCGTTGTACCGTTCTGCACGGCGTTTGGAGCGTACGGCTTCGCTGTTGTCAAAGTTCAGCACAAATGAAACCTCGTGCGCCCCGCCTGTTTTGGCTGCCAAGCCGCTCCCGGCGGTGAAGTCGTAGCTGTATCCGATTTTCAAAATATCGTACTGAATTCCCACCACAACAATAATGGCGTCGGGGTTGGTGAAAGCGTAACGATACCAGCCGCCTGCGAATGCTATGCCGTGATTATAGTAAGCACCTGCATTTATTTGGCCCTGGTCGCCCTGTTTCGCAAAGAGGATGTTCGGGGAAACAAACGATGAGGGGTTGCGCTTATTGCCTTCTTTAACAATAAACTCCGCCCCTGCGTGGATGCTAGTGCGTAGTGGCAGGCCATCGAGCAGGCTGGAATTTGTTTTGAAAAATCCTTCGTCCGGGGTGGTAAGGTGTTGCAGGGAAATGCCGCCATAGTATTTACTATTGTATAGGAGCATGCCGGCGCCCACATCAAACACGGTGGTAGTCAGGTCTTGGGGTCTGAGTTCGTTCGAGATGTTCGGATTGCCAAAGGGGTCAACCGAGCCAGTGATGGGGTCGAGTTGGTCAAGGAAAACCAAGCGGTCCCAGTCAATATTGGATTGTTTGAACCCAGCATTGATGCCCAGCCTGACGTTCAAATCATCATTGATAGAAATACGGTAGGCGTAATTGGCGGCGAAATTGGTGGTTTTGAAAAGTCCATCCCCATCGTTGTCAGCCAAAACCAAAATGCCGAACCCGCTGTTAAATGCTGGTATGAATTGCTCATAAGATGCAGCATAGGTAACGGCGTAAACCGTGCCGTCATCAGAATGGATAGGCCACTGGTTGCGGTAGGTGGCCGAAAGCCTTGGTGCGTAAGTGGTGCCAGCAAAGGCTGGATTAATCACCATTGGCGCTGCGTAAAACTGGCTAAAAAGCGGGTCTTGCGCTTGGGCAAATCCGTAAAAAGCAAATAACAGCAGGGCTGTATGTACAAATTGTCTTGTCATTGACCTTACTTTAATGGTTTTTCCAGTGGTTCAAAACGGAAGTTTGCGAACTTCGCACCGAAAGTGAGAATGTAAAATTGCTAAAAAGACTCTGATGCTCGGCAAGTTTTTTTCCCAATTGTCGGCGCTGGTCATTTTAGCGAATTTTAGAAATCAGTCATTTTGGAGTTTTTTTTTGCCTTAAACAATTGGTTATCAGTCATTTTTGAAAAAATTAGATACAATCTCATCTGCCTTTCCCGCTGATTTAAGGACTGTTAAAAAATCTTGGAACAACATAGCGGCCCTTCCGTAACGTTTTAGTGCCGTGCAAAATTATCTGAACCATGCTGGGAACCCGACCCAGCAATCTCTCAAACCGGAACTGGCTTCCGGCTAACAAATCCACGAAAATGAAGCGAATAGCGATACCAATTTTGACCCTTCTTTCCGTTACAATGTCATTTGCCGCACCGCCTACCGTGGTTCAGCGGACATTGGAGTGGTCGGAAGAGGTTAAAGTGATGCCTTACGAAGATAGCACCGAGCCAGTGAACCTGCTACGGTTCAAGGGGGCCATTTACAATGCTGCACACAATACCTTGCCTTATTATTCTGAGCGATTTGCCATGCCTACCTACGGCGAATTCATGGTTTCCTTCGGCAATATGGTCTTCGAGCCGATGGAAAAAACTGCCTCCCCGGACGACGAGGCCATTGCGGAGCAAATAAATATCACGACCGAAATTGAAAAAGACCGCGCTGATTACTTCGGACGGGTCACTTTTATGCCCATTCGAAAAGTGGGACAGGGGCGCTACGAAAAACTGGTTTCGTTTGAACTACGCTACGATTTTTCACCTCAGCCGCAACCTATAAAGCTGCGTGGCGGTAATACCTTCACCTCCGTCCTCAACGATGGTGATGTGTTCAAAATCGAGGTGAACCAAGCGGGCGTTTACAAGTTGGATTTTGATTTTTTAAAAAACAAACTGGGCATCCCGCTAGAAAGCATTGACCCACGCACCATCAAGCTCTACGGCAATGGCGGCGGCATCTTGCCAGAACTGGCCGATGCTCCACGTGCGGACGACCTCGTGGAGAACGCCATAGAAATCGTTGGCGAAGCCGATGGCAAATTCGACGCAGGGGATTTCATACTTTTTTACGGTCAAGGGCCAGACATCTGGTATTTCGACAACGCAAAACAGACCTTCAGTTCTCCAAAGAATTTTTATTCCGAACAAAATTTTTATTTTTTAAAAATAGGCGGAGCAAACGGCCTTCGGGTCGAACTCCAGCCCTCGCTCACTGGCGCTACCTACAACACGAGCACTTTCAGCGATTTTGTGCGCTACGAAAAAGAGGCCTTTAACCTGCTGCACGATTGGGTGTATGGGCAAGGTTCTGGCCGCCAGTTTTTTAGTGACTACTATAAGGTGAAAACCGAGGACGATTTCAGTGACGAACTAAAGGTGCCGAACCTCGTGCCGAACCAACCCGTGAAACTCACTTCAGCTTTTGCCGCTCGCATTGCCCAAGGCAACAATGCTAATTTTTCCATCATCGCCAACGGGAAAACCATGACCAGCGGCAATTTTGGGAGAACAAATGGCGGCACGACCGACACCTTCGCCAGTCTCGTCAGCATCAACGACGAGTTCACGCCGACCACGAGCGATTTGAGCATCCAACTCAAGTTCAACCGCCCAGACAACAACTTCAACGAGGGCTGGCTTGACTACATCGAGCTAAACCTGCGCCGCCAACTGCTCATGTCCGGCAACCAAATGCACTTTCGTGACGTGCTTTCAATGGGCAATCCTGTCAGCCGTTTCAACCTTGGCAACGCTACGGCGAACCTCACCGTTTGGGACATCACCAACCCGCTTCAGCCCAAGCGGCAGGAGGCCAGCCTTGCCGGAACGGAATTTAGTTTTGGCGCGGCCACCGACACATTGGTAGAGTTCATCGCCTTCGGCAACACGGGTTTCCTACAAGCTGAGGCCGTCGGTAAAATCGAAAACCAGAATTACCACGCCTTCGACGACGTGGATTTGGCCATCGTTTACCACAATGATTTTGTTGAAGCCGCCGAACGCCTAGCCGAGCATCGGCGTCAGTTCAGTGGGCTAAACGTAGCGACGGTGGATGTGGAAAAACTTTACAACGAGTTTTCGAGCGGGCGGAAGGACGCCTCGGCCATGCGTGATTTTGCAAGGATGCTTTACGACCGCAACCCAACTCGCTTCAAGGCAATGCTACTCTTCGGCGATGCCTCTTTTGACAACCGTGACATTTACAATCTCGGCGGTGACTATGTGCCGACGTTGGAAACGCCTCTCTCCACCAACCCGATTTTTAGCTATCCCACGGATGATTACTACACCCTGTTGAGCGACGGCGAAGGCCAGAACCTCAGCACGGGCGCACTTGATATTGCCGTGGGACGTATCCCTGTGAAAGACCTTGCTGAAGCAAATGCCGTGGTGGACAAAATCATTTACTACGACCTGGAACCGCAAAACCTGCGGGATTGGCGCAATCGGGTGGCTTTTGTTGGCGATGACGAGGACTCCAACACGCATACCGGCGATGCTGATAAAATAGCGGTGAAAATTGGCCTAAAAAATCCCAACCTAAACATTGACAAGGTTTACCTCGATGCCTTCCCCCAGGTCTCCACCTCCGGCGGCGTCCGGGTACCGCTGGCTACCGATGCCATTAACAACGACGTATTCAAAGGGGTTTTGGCCATGATTTACCTCGGCCACGGCGGCACAAAGGGCTGGACGCAGGAACGGGTTTTGAAGATTGAAGACATTTTGAGCTGGCGCAATTTGGACAAAATGCCAATCATCATCACTGCCACCTGTTCTTTCGCTGGCTACGACAACCCTGCCTCCATCTCTGCTGGTGAACTTTGCCTGTTGAATGAAAAAGGCGGGGCCATTGCACTATATACTACTGTGCGACCTGTTTTTGCAGGTGACAATGCCAACCTGACTGAAAAGGCGGTGGACACGCTTTTTTATAAATTGAACAATTCCAGGCCGACCATCGGCGAAGTGTTGCGCCTGAGCAAAAACAAGCTCGGCAACGATTCCAATACACAGAAATTCACGCTGCTGGGAGACCCGACGCAGAAGTTGGCGCTACCCAATTTTAAAGTGGCCACAACCACCATCAACGGGCACGCCATTGATACGGCCATTGTGGATACTATCAAGGCCCTGCAAAAAGTGACCATCGAGGGTGAGGTGCGGGATGACAACGGCGGCTTGCTCACGAATTTCAACGGCGTTGTTTATCCGACTATCTACGATAAATCCATTATTTATCAGACGCTGGGACAGGATGCCACCAGTCCACTTTTCAATTTTGACCTCCAGAAGAACATCATTTTCAAAGGCAGGGCGAGTGTAAAGGCAGGCAAATTCACGTTCACCTTTGTCGTGCCAAAAGACATTGACTACAATTTTGGAAACTGCAAACTCAGCTATTACGCCGCCGACGAAAGTCAAATGGAAGATGCGGCGGGCAATTACAAGGGCATCATCGTGGGCGGCACGGACGAGAACGCACTGGCCGACGACCAAGGCCCGAAAGTGGAGGTTTTTATGAACAACGAGAGTTTTGTCTTTGGCGGCATCACCAATCCAAACCCGGTTTTGCTGGCAAAATTGGAGGACAACAACGGCATCAACGTCATCGGAAACAGCGTAGGGCACGACTTGGCAGGTATTTTGGATAAGAACTCGCAAAACACCTACAAGCTCAACGATTTTTACGAAGCTGCGCTAGACGATTATACAAAAGGCGAGGTGCGTTATCCCCTCTATTCCCTCGCAGAGGGCAGGCACCAAATCAAAGTACAAGCATGGGATATTGCGAACAATCCCGCAGAAGGTTACACAGAATTTTTGGTCGTGACATCGCCAGAAGTGGCATTGAGGCATGTGTTGAATTATCCGAACCCGTTCACCACCTCCACTTGCTTCATGTTTGAGCATAATCAGGCAGGGCAAGACCTCGATGTAATGGTGCAGATTTACACGGTTTCTGGGCGGCTGATAAAAACTTTGGAGGAGAGAATAAATTCTACAGGCTACCGTTTAGGCAGCGGCGATTGCATCCAATGGGATGGCCGGGACGACTACGGAGACCCCCTCGCCAAAGGAGTTTATGTTTACAAAGTAAAAGTCAGAAGTGCCAACACTGGAGATATCCTGCTGGAGGGTGAAAGTGACTTTGAAAAACTTGTGATTCTGAAATGATATAAAATGCAGGTGGGTTGTGGTATTTGTTAAAAAAATCATGCTTCAAACACCTTGCTGCGCTATATTTGCAAACTTTTTTAAAAAACTGAATTCATCTCATGAAAGGTTTACAACTAACGATAGCCTGTTTCACCCTTGTAGGGTTGTTTTTCACTAACGACCTGAATGCCCAGTGCTTCAAAGACACTAAGGGCAATTGGGTCAATCCCGATGGGTCTGATTGTACAAACACCATCCTCACTGCCGTGCCGTTCCTGCGCATTGTTTCTGATGCTCGCTCTGGTGCCATGGGCGATGTGGGTATTGGCCTCTCCCCCGATGCCAACGCCATGCACTTCAATCAATCAAAATTGGTGATGGCTGAAAGCCCACTGGGCATTTCGGCTACCTATACGCCTTGGTTGCGTTCACTCGGCCTCAACGACGTGTATTTGGCCTACCTCACGGGCTACTACAAGCTCGATGATAACCAGGCAATTGGTGCGGGTCTTCGCTATTTCTCATTGGGTAACATCAACTTCACCGACGAAAACGGTAACGCAATCGGTACCGGCAATCCCAACGAGTTTGAAGCCACTGTTGCCTACTCTCGGAGATTGTCTGATAAGTTCACCGCTGCCGTTGGCGCCAAGTTCATCTATTCTAACTTGGCCAGCGGCCAACAAGTGGATGGTCAAGTGATAGAGGCTGGAAAAGCTGGCGCTGCTGACTTTTCCTTCACCTACAACACTGACCTGGAGACAAACGGACGCAAGAGTGACTTGACCATTGGCCTCGCCGTCTCTAACATTGGTTCAAAAATCACCTACACCAACGCTGCCAATGGACAGAAGGACTTTCTCCCAACCAACCTCGGTATCGGTGGTGCCTGGTCAATCAACCTTGACAGCTACAACAGCCTGACCATTGCAACCGATTTCAACAAGCTGCTGGTGCCAACCCGCTGCTTCGATTGTGATGCTGACGGTGACGGTATTGCTGACTGGCGCCAAGAGTCGCCTATCTCTGGTATTTTCAGCTCCTTCAGCGATGCCCCGAACGGTTTCGATGAAGAGTTAAAAGAAATCAACTACTCCGTCGGTCTTGAATACTGGTACGACAAGCAGTTCGCTGTTCGTGCTGGCTATTTCTCGGAGAGCCGCACAAAGGGCGACCGTCATTTTTTCACGGTTGGACTTGGTTTGAAATACAATATTTTTGGTTTGAACTTTTCGTACCTCGTGCCTACCACCAACCAGCGCAACCCGCTTGACAACACGCTGCGTTTCTCGCTGCTGTTTGACTTTGGTGCGTTCGGTGCTGCGGAAGGGGTGAATTAATACAGTTAGCAAATTCGGACAGGGGCAGTTTTCAGTCTCCGTCAACACAAAAAAAACGGGGCGGTTCGCATTATTGCGAGCCGCCCCGTTTTGGTTTTGATTTTATACCGAGAGGGATTTCCGGGCTACATCAAGCCAATGCGTCCTCTTCCTCTTCCACGGGCATATCGCCACCCAGTGCTTCCCTGATTTCAATATCATCCTCGATTTCGTCCAAATCCACCCGCAGGTTTTCGATGATAAATTCCTGGCGTTCTGGCGTGTTTTTACCCATGTAATAGGATAGGATTTTTTCGAGGTCGGCATCGGCTTGCAGCACGACTGGTTCCAATCGGATATTTTCGTTGATAAAATCCTTGAACTCGCCGGGCGAGATTTCACCGAGACCCTTGAATCGGGTGATTTCGGGCTTGCCCCGCAGCTTTCGTATGGCCTCCTGCTTCTCAACGTCGGAGTAGCAGTAAATGGTCATTTTCTTGTCCCGCACCCGAAACAGTGGCGTTTGGAGGATGAACAGGTGGCCGCTGCGCACGAGGTCGGGGAAAAACTGGAGGAAGAACGTGAGCAACAGCAGCCGGATGTGCATCCCGTCCACGTCGGCATCGGTGGCGATGACCACCCGGTTGAAGCGGAGGTCTTCCAGGTCGTTCTCGATGTTGAGGGCGTGCTGGAGCAGGTTCAGTTCTTCGTTTTGGTAAACGATTTTCTTCGTCATGCCGAAGCAGTTCAGTGGCTTGCCCCGCAAGCTAAACACCGCCTGCAATTCAACATCCCTCGCCTTGGTAATGCTCCCGCTGGCAGAATCGCCCTCGGTAATGAAAACGGTGCTACCTAGCCTGCGGTCCTCGTCGCCTTTTTTCACGGCATCGTTGAGGTGGAGGCGGCAGTCACGCAGTTTTTTGTTGTGCAAATTGGCCTTCTTGGCTCGCTCGTTTGCCAGTTTTTTGATGCCAGCAATCTCCTTGCGCTCCCGCTCCGACTGTTGTATTCGGCGCAGCAACTCCTTGGCTACGGCTTCATTTTTATGTAAAAAATTATCAAGTTCCTTTTCCAAAAAATCGCTGATGAACTTGCGCACCGATGGCCCCTGCGGCCCCATGTCCTGCGAGCCGAGCTTGGTCTTCGTTTGGGATTCAAAAACCGGCTCCTCCACCCGCACGCTGATGGCCGCCACAATGCTGGAGCGGATGTCCTTTGGGTCAAAGGTTTTGTTGTAAAACTTGCGCAAAGTATTCACGATGGCCTCCTTGAAGGCTGTGAGGTGCGTGCCGCCCTGCGTCGTGTTCTGCCCGTTCACGAAGGAGTAGTACTGCTCCCCGTAGTGGTTGCCGTGCGACAGCGCCACCTCAATGTCCTCACCGCTGAGGTGGATTATGGGGTAGCGGAGGGTCTCGGCCTGCGTCTTGTTCGAGAGCATGTCGAGGAGGCCGTTTTTCGAGTGGAAAACCTTGCCGTTGAAATTGATTTTTAGGCCAGCGTTCAGGTAGGCGTAGTTCCAAAGCTGCTGCTCCAGGTACTCTGTGCGGAAGCGGTAATTCTTAAAAATGGTCTCGTCGGGGCGGAAGACGACAAGTGTACCGTTGCCCTCCGAGGTCTTGGCCAGCTTGTGGTCCTTGGTCAGGTTTCCGGTCTCGAACTCGGCGATTTTGGTCTCGCCTTCCCGCACCGCCTGCACTTTGAAGTAGTTGCTGAGGGCGTTCACCGCCTTGGTTCCAACTCCGTTCAAGCCAACGGACTTCTTAAACGCTTTCGAGTCGTATTTGCCGCCCGTGTTGATTTGCGAAACGCAGTCAATGACCTTGCCGAGGGGGATGCCCCGCCCGTAGTCCCGCACTTCCACGACGCCATCCTTCACGCTCACGTCAATGTTTTTGCCGTAGCCCATCACGTACTCGTCAATACAGTTGTCAATGACCTCCTTGACCAGCACATAGATACCGTCGTCGGGCGTGGAGCCGTCGCCCAGCTTTCCGATGTACATGCCGGGGCGTATGCGGATATGCTCCCGCCAGTCGAGGGAGCGGATATTATCTTCGTTGTAGGTTACTTGTTGTTGAGACATTTATGATTCGGATTTTTTTTGAGCTAATTCAATTTGTTGCTTGATGAATTCGGTGTGAGCTTTGGTTTCGGTGCGGACCATCATATCTATTTCTTCATCAGTCAAGATTGTTGAATAGGAGTAAGAATTTTCATCAAATTTTTTATCTCCAAAAAATTCTATAAGAAAATCATAATCCCTGAAAGTAATACGAGCACCTGAACCATAGCTGAATCGTTTTACTCCCGATTTATTAAAGTCTTTGAAATTGAAAATTGCAAAAATTTCATTACTTTCAGATGAAAGATTTTCTTTTATTTTCTCAATAGAGTCAGCTGTTATCGAGCCTGACTTATTTCCAAAATCAGATTTTTTTCTGATAAAAAATGCGCATGAATACTCATCATAAAAGGAATAAAATTTAGAAATTTCTTTTTGGTGTTTTTCAAATAATCTACTCAATGAATGCTCAAAAATAGATTTCAATACTTCCTCTGATTTTGGTTTTGAGTTATCATCACGAATACCTTTCAATTTCTGCTCAATCAACGCAATCTCCTTATCCACATCATCCGGCTCATCAATATTCTCCCCTCTCGCCCCACGTAGCATTATCTCCACCGAATGCGCCAAATTCTCTCCAATATACTCAATGAATGGCGCAATTATCCCAGCATCCGATTGTTGCAAAGCGGCGATATAATTTGCCTTATCTTCCGTTTTGACCACCACCGGAGGGTAGCCATGTTTCATCAAAACAAAGTTCATCAAAATCCTCGCTGTGCGGCCATTGCCGTCATCGAAAGGGTGGATGCGGATAAACTTGTAATGAAACTCTGCCGCCAAAAGTAGTGGGTGCGTTTCAGGGTCGCTTTCCTTGGCACGGTACCATTCGAGGAGGTCGTGCATCATGGCGGGCGTTTCCTCTGGCGTTGCGAAGCGGAAAATCTCGCCAGTCGGGGTCAGCACGTGGTTCGGCGAAGTTTTGTACTCGCCGACGTGGATGATGCGCTTGGCCGGGATGCCCTCGGGGGTGACGGTCGGCATTTCGTAAGGCTCTTTTAGTATCAACTTGTGCAGCTCCCGGATGAAATTTTCCGTAAGCGGACGGCCTTCTTTCACCACATCCTCTACCCATTTCACCGCCTCGTCGTGCCCGGTCATCTCGAAGTGGTCCTTCAGCGGCTTCCCGGCAGCTGTGATGCCGAAGAGAATCAGGGCCTTGGTTTCACCAAATGTCAAACTGTTGCCTTCGAGGTGGTTGGAGTGGTAGTTCCAATCGAGGCGAAGTTTCTGCATGATGGCTGCCTCCCGGTCTTTTTCAAGTGGGCGAAGGCTGTCCAATTCTGCCTTTAGACTGGCTATTTTTGCAAGTATTTCCATTTAGATTTGCCAAAAGTACTGGCAATTGGGCGATTCGAAAAATCACCTTATTTTCACACAAAGATAAGCAGACTTTTAAATTTTATTCAACAAAATGTTTTAAAAATATTGCCCAACCAAACCAACCTCCTCCAACACCCGGCCATGCTCACCATTCGGGAGGGCATCCGGCGGGACCTCTGGCTGAAACTGGCAGTGGGGGTGCTGCTGCTTGCATCGGGATTTGCATTGGCGCTATTTTTTTACCAAAAACATAGCCTTCTGGCTGTGCTGGGTTTAGGCTTGGCTTTGCCCGGTGCTTGGTTTTTGCGGGATTACCTCCAACGACACAAGGTGGAGGACGACCTGCTCTGGCAGACGCTTCATCGCCGCCCCCAGCAAATTGTCTGGGTTTATACGCAGGAAGAGCAATTGATGCCCCTTGGCCTGCACCTCATGGACCGGGGGATGCTCTTTGTCATGCTGCTTGATGGCTCGGAACTCACGCTGGCCCTGCCTGCGAAAAAACTCCGCCTCGCCTCCCATTTCCTCCATCGGCTGCTGCCAAATGCTGCTTTTGGCTTTTCGGAGGAGCGCAGGCAGCAGTTCGTGGACAACCCGGCGTTGTTGGTGAAGGATTAATTTCCTTCGTGCCGCCGAACTCCAGTTCGGCGTTTTTGCCTCCGCCGAACTGGAGTTCGGCGGCACAATTGTGACAACATGCTTTTCAAACCAGTTGACATAGCTTCCCTCGCCTTTTTCCGTGTGGTGTTTGGCATCCTCGGCTTCGCCGACCTGATGGGGGTGTGGACGTACTACCACCTTTACAAGGGCTATTTCAATCCCGATAATTTCCAGTTCAAATACATGGGCTTCGAGTGGGTGGGGCCGCTGCCGGAACCGTTCATGTCAGCGGTATTCATTGGGTTGATGGTGGTGGCACTGCTCATTGCCGTGGGGCGGTGGTACCGGGTTTGCACGGTGGTGTTTTTCCTTGGGTTCAGCTATGTTTTTTTGCTGGAAAAAGCGGTGTACCTCAACCACGGCTACCTGTTCATTTGGCTGAGTTTCCTGATGATTTTCCTGCCCGCCAACCGCCATTTTTCATGGGACGCACTGCTGAACCCTAAATTGCGGAGCGAGAAAATTGAAGCCTGGAGCCTCTGGATACTGCCGCTGATGATGGGAATCGTCTATTTTTTTGGTGCTGTCGCAAAAATGAACGCTGACTGGCTGTTCGACGCTAATCCCTTGCACGACTGGCTTCGGGTGAAGGACGACATGCCCCTGCTCGGTTGGCTTTGGGCGCAAAAAGAAACGGCCTATGTCATGGCCTGGAGCGGCATGTTGCTCGACCTCACGGCGCCGTTTTTGTTGCTGCTCCGCAAAACGAGGGGCTGGGCATTGGGCTTCCTCCTGTTTTTTCACCTGACCAACACGCTTATTTTTCAAATCGGCATCTTCCCGTGGCTGTCCATCGCCCTCAGTCTGCTGTTCTTTCCGCCCGATTGGCCGAGGCAGGTCTGGGCTTTTGCGAAGCAGAAAATGAAATGGCCACGGCGGGTGGAGGGCTGGTGGGATGGGAAAGTTGGAAAAAATGGAGATGTCGGCGAGACTACGAACCTCTCCAGCGTTGCACAGCCAGCTTACACAAAACTAGGGGTGAAGGTCGCCCTGACGTTGCTTGTCAGCTTTCACTTGGTCATGCCGCTGCGACACTGGGTTATCCCTGGCGATGTGGCATGGACCGAAGAGGGCCATCGATATGCTTGGCGCATGATGCTCCGTTCCAAGCGTGGTTACGGGCATTTTGAAGTGAAAAACCTGCAAACTGGTGGGGCCACCAAGGTGAGCGTCAGCGACTACCTCACTGACCGTCAGCGGGAGAAAATCTTTTCCCATCCGGATATGGTGCTGCAATTTGCGCATTACCTCCGTGACCTATGGCATCGGCGGGGCGTGCCCGATGTTGCAGTCCACGCCATTGTCCGTGCCACGCTGAACGGGCGGAAAACGCAGCCATACATTGACGCAAAGGTTGATTTGGCGAAGGTGGAATGGGAGGCGTTCGAAGCATCTCCGTGGATTTTGCCGATGGAAGAATAAATTTGGCAATGACTCCCAATGAAAAAAGCCGCAACCAAAATTTGGTCACGGCTTTTATGGCTCATGTATATTCAGGCAGTTTTTTACTTCTTGCCTGCTAATTCACCGGCAATGCTCGCCCAATTGGATGGGTCACGGAACTTGCTCATGTTTTTTTGCTTTAAAATGTCCTTGTACTGCTCCAAGCTTACGCCGGCCATATCTTTGTAAGTGTAAATGCCTTCGCTGTTTAGCGCCTCGGCTACCCGCTGTCCGACACCCTTCACTTGCGTAAGGTCATCTGGCTTGGCTGGTGGGCCTTTTGGTTTGGCTGGCGACTTTGCTGGAGCTGCTGCTATTGCCGCTACTGGGGCTTTGGCGGCCTTTGGCGAAAAACCTGGCTGGCGTCCCCGCTTTTTTGGGGCAGTGTCTGTTTCGCTGGCTACTGCTTTAGCGGCAGGCTTCCTTTCTGGTTTGCCTTTTGGTGCAGCTGGTGCTTTTGCAGCTTTGCTTGTCTTAGGCGAAAAACCCGGCTGACGGCCTCTTTTCTTCGGAGCGGCTACTGGTTCGCCCACCAGTTCGGCGGCACGTGCAGCCCACTGAGAAGGGTCACGGAATTTGCTCATGCCGTTTGCTTTGAGCAGCTCTTTGTAGCGGTCAAAGCTGGTGGCAGCCATATCGGTGAAACTGGCAACACCGTTTGCTATGAGCATTACAGCGATGTTGTCACCAACCCCTTTTACTCGGGTCAGGTCATCCCCACCACTGCTGGTAGTTGCTTTAGGCGCAGCGGCAGCTTTTGCTGTTCCGGGTTTCCTGCCTGGTTTGCCTTTTGGTGCGGTGGCAGCCTTGGTCGCTTTTGGCGAAGAGCCTGGCTTGCGGCCACGCTTTTTCGGTTCGGCTGGTTCGGCTGGTTCGGCGGCTTTTGACTCTACTGCAGGAGGTGCAGGCAAGTTGGCAAGTTCAGCAGCACGTGCGGCCCACTGCGATGGGTCACGAAATTTGCTCATGCCGTTTGCCTTGAGCAGCTCTTTGTAGCGGTCGAAGCTGGTGGCAGCCATGTTGGCGAAAGTCTTGACACCGTTTGCTTTCAGCATCTCAGCGATGTTTTCGCCAACGCCCTTCACTTGGGTCAAGTCGTCGCCACCTTTTGAGGTTGTAGCTTTTGCAGATGCGGCAGCGGGTTTCCTGCCTGGTTTGCCTTTAGATGCAGCCGGTGCTTTTGCAGTTTTAGCTGCTTTTGGGGAGAGGCCTGGTTTACGACCGCGTTTTTTCGGTTCGGCTGGCTCAGACTCAGCGGGCATATTTGCCAGTTCGGCTGCACGTGCGGCCCACTGTGATGGGTCACGGAACTTGCTCATGCCGTTTGCTTTGAGTAGTTCTTTGTAGCGGTCGAAGCTCGTAGCTGCCATGTCAGCAAAGGATTTGATGCCATTTTCCATCAGCATCACAGCTATGTTTTCGCCCACTCCTTTAACAAGTGTCAAGTCGCTGCTACCGCCAGTGGTTTTAGTAGCTTTTAGCTTCTTGCCTGGTTTTGCCTTTGGTGCTTTTGCGGCCTTTGCTGCTTTCGGGGAGAAGCCCGGTTTACGGCCCCGTTTTTTCGGAGCACTTGCGTCGGCAGCTACTGCTGCACTGCTCATTCCATTCTGCTCCATACTGGCGGCGGCATTGATGGCAGCTTTTGCAAGTTTCGCTGCTTTTTCAGCTTCTTTCAGTGCCTGCTTATAAGGCTTTAGTCTTGCCTTAAGTTCTTTTTGAATGGCTTTGTACGCCTTCTTAGCTTTCTTTTTAGCTTTTTGGGCACTCTTTTGAGTGCTTGTTAGCTTTACTTCTTTCTTTGTACTTCTCATGTTACCATAAATTTTTACAACGGGAACGGAATGGTTGCCTGCTGTTTTTAATGAAAAATTATGTTGATTAAATTATGACTGTCACTATTGATTCAAGGTGAAAATCATTCCGAATAGCCGTGAATAATAGCCGTCAGTTTTATTATTTCGTTGATAATCAACGAGTTTTGTAATTTTTTTAGAATTCTTTTAGAGAAAAAACACTTTGAATTAACCTGCTTTAATGACGAGATGAGCGTATTGAGTTCTATAATTTTTGTTTTCAGAGGCAAACAATAAACGAGGGCAAGGGCTTTTTGTTCGGTGTGGATTGATAATCAATTGGTTATGGTTTTTATGCGGAGCACAAAATTAGGTTTATTTTGCAATAATGAAATGATTTATTGCTAAAATCATTGTTTTTGTAATTTTTTTATAAAAACTATAGCCTAACTACTTTCAATATTGACCATAATTCAAGCTAATTGGTCAAATAGTATCATTTTCAACATTGACATTTCATGAAATAATGCAATTCATAAGGTGTGTTTCCAGCATTTTTGAAATGCAGTAAAGCGTTTGAACCACCTTAGTTTCCAGCGACTATCTTCCATAACTTACTATATTTGCCACAAATAATTCAGTGAAAATGAACTTACTCAAGGCTGCTTTTTATTGCTTTTCAGCAGTATTTCTTTTTTCCTCCCCCCTGTTACAAGCACAGCAGATTCGATATGACCAGATTGACTTTATGAACAACCCTCCTTGGGGCGACGTGCTTGAACGGTCAGTGCGTACTGGAAAGGTCATATTTGTTGATGGTTACACGTCGTGGTGTGCGCCTTGCAAAAAAATGGATAAAGAGGTTTTTACACGCCCGGAAATTGCCAATTATTTCAACCAAAAATTTATCAACGTCAAATATGATATGGAGTTTGACCAAGGCGATGAATTGAAGAGAAAGTATGGAGTCAAGGTTTTTCCCACCTATCTATTTATTTCCCCAGAAGGACAGGAGATTCACCGAATAGTGGGGGCACATATTGAGGGCAATGAGTTCTTGGATTGGTCTAAAATGGCTGTTACATCTGGGCAAAATTATGCCGAATTGGAGCGGCGGTACAGGAACGGTGAGCGAAACCCCGCTATGATGTTCGATTATATGCGGGCATTGAGGATGGCTGGAGAAAAGGAAAAGGAAGTGCAAATAACCCAAAATTATTTGGCGCTAATGACGAAGGACCATTTTATGGACAGGTCATATTGGGGTGCTGTCAAGCTGTTTCTGAATGACCCAACTTCCCGTGAATTCCGAATCATCATGGATAATCGAGAAGAAATTGGTGAAGTCATTGGCTTGGGTGAGGTGGATGACAAAATATACCAAACCATAGACGGACAAATAAAGTCGGATAGGTGGTTTATATCTCGTGATGGGCATTTATTCGACCATAAAGCTGCGCAAGCACTTATCGAAATACTTCAAAAAGCGAACATCCCTAAGCGGAACGAACTGTTGGCAAGGACGAAAGCAGTGCAATATATCCGCAACGGGGACATCTACGAGCTGGTATATATGGTTGATGCGATAATCGATTTTCGTATTCTGGAAGGGTATGAGAATTTCAACGATGACCTCAATTTTTATGCTGTATCAGTATCTAAAGCCGCGTTGGATGACAAGCTTTTACACAAAGCACTAAGCTGGACTGAATATGCATGCAAGCGAGAAAATAGAACTGCCGAACGTGCTGTTTTTCTAAACACAAAAGCGATGCTTTTAGAGAAATTAGGAAGAAATACGGAAGCTGCATCGGCCCGAAAAGAAGCGGCTGACGCAGAAAAGTTGTAAAATTTATGGAAAGAGATTGACTATAATATTGGCTCAAAAAGATAGGGAGACGAGCTAAATAATCTTTCTAATCAGGTTGCTTGCCCCTCTAATTCGTTGATTTTCAGATGATAAACATGGACTGGGGTTTCTTTGTATAATTCCTTGAAAAGCGTCAATGCACGCTCTTTGTGTTCTTTGCTGGTCTCTATTTTGCTATATTCCGATTGCACCATAGCTTCGTCACGCCTACCTCGTTTCAGCGCCAATAATGCATCAAATACATTTATTGCTTCATCCACATTATTTTTCCTAATGGCCAATTTCCCGGCCATTAGGCGCACTTCGAATACCAAATCAGGGTGCTTGATATCTGCTGCCAAAGCCGTGGCCTCTCGCAGGTGTTCGAGTACTTCGTCCAAGTTGCCTTTGGCTAGCAGTACATTCGCTTTTTCAACCAAGCTGAATCCCAGCACCAGCTTGTTGCCAATACTGCGGGTTGTTTCAATGGAGCGGTCGTAAAAATTGATGGAAGTGTCCAGTTCATTTTTAAAGAAATAGATATCGCCCAGCGTGTTCAGCGATTTTGCAACGCCTTTGCGGTAACCGAGTTCTTCCCCCAACTTCAAGTTGCGCTCCATAAACCCGATGGCCTCGTCGAACTTGCCCATGACGCTGTACAAATCGCCCATGAGGCCGAGCGCAATGCACGTGCCCTGCTTGTCGCCAAGCTCCTCCGTCAGCGCCAGGTCACGTTCGAAATGCTGTTCTGCAAGGTCGAAGCGTCCCTTCCGTTGCCATACCATGCCGATGCAGCCAATGGCAATGGAGGTCAACTGCTTGTTGCCCAGTTCCTCGGCCAGGTCAAGGCCACGCTGGTAGCAGTCGAGCGCCTCATCGTACTCGCCTTTTTCAAAATAGACAATACCCAAGTTGGTCAACAATGTGGCCATGCCTTGCCGGTCGTTCACCTTTTGGCACGCTTCCAACTGGCTTTGTTGCCAACGGATGCCGTCATCGTATTTGCCGAGGTTCATGTAGGTGAGGCCGAGCGTAGCCACGATTTGTGCCAGCGATGAGGTATGCGGGTGCAATTGCGCCATTTGAATGCTGCGGATAAAGTACAGCTTGGCGTCCTCGTATTTTCCTTGCCTGAAATACAGTGTGCCGAGATGGCCGTAAACCTTGGAAGTGCCTCGGTCATCGTGGCTGGACCCAAAAAAAGCTGCTGCTGTTTCGAGGTGGCGATCGGCCTCGTCGTAGCGACCTTTGAGCATGAGCAAATGGCCTAGCGCATCGTTGGCCCTCCCAAGTACCTTGCTGTCTTTTACTTCATCTGCCACCACCAGTGACTCTCTGGCAAGTATTTCGGCCTCTTCCCAACGCCCTATCAATTCCAGTATGCTTGATTTTTTGAGCAGGGTTTTGGCTTTTTCCAAGTAGTTGCCTTGTTTTTCGAGGATGACAATCAGCTTGTCATAAAAAATCAGTGCTTGCTGATTTTGGTAGTATTCCTTGGCGTAATCGGCAGCTTTGCGCAGGTATTCTTGCAGCTTGGCCTCGTCTTCAGCCTGCTCGTAATGGAACACGAGGTCCACGTACCGTTGCTCCAGGTTATTTTCATAAAGTTTTTCGATGGCTTCGGCAATATGTTGATGCAGTTCCTTGATTCGGGTCTTGAGCTGCATGTCGTACACCGCTTCCCTCAGCAGTGAGTGCCTAAAAATGTACCGGAGTTCGTTCATCGCCTGCCATATTTGGGCACGCTCTGCCGTTTTTACCTGCTCTTTCAAGACGGCGGTACTGTTGCCGTTTTGTTGCACTAGTTCCTCGTTGGCCAGCATCACTTCGGTGAGCACAGGCAGCTCAAACTCCCTGCCGATGACCGCTGCCGCCTTAATGGTCTCTTTCACGAGGCTGCTCAAGCGGTCAATCCTCGCCGTGAGTACGGCTTGGATGCTGTTGCTCACCCGCACGTTTTGGTCCTTGACCATCCAGCCTTTCGGGCTTTCAACTAATTGGCCACTTTCCACAAAATATTCCAGCATTTGCTCCGCATAAAACGGGTTGCCGTTGGTTGTTCGCATCAATAATTCCAGCAGTTCGGGGCTTATTTTGCCCTTCAGCCGCTCGTTGGCAAAACCTTTCATGGCCTCTCCGTCGAGGATATTTAGGTCAAATTCAAGTGCTGATAATCCATGCTTTTCTAAAATAGCCTCACTGAACAGCTTTGGTTTGTTGCCTTCGTCGTCGTAACGGGAAGTAACCAGCACGAACACTGGCATCTGTCGAATGCGCCCAACCAATTCCCCGAGGAACTCTTTCGAGCTGTCGTCGAACCAATGTCCATCCTCCAATTCAAGCACCACAGGGCCGAGTAGTGCCTCGGACTGCACCAGCGCCGAAAGTGCGGCCAACGTGTTTTGGTAGCGACCTTTTGCATCAAGATTGTTCCAAAAAGAATCCGTTGTTTTTAAGCCTGTGAGAGCGGCCAGTACGGGCTTTGTCCGAACGACTTCCCGCTTGATGCCCTCCGTTGTTGGGTCACTGGTTTGTGCCAGGTCGCCAAGCAGTTTTTTGAACTCAGTTTCAAAACTTTGAAGGTTCGCCTCTGGCGAATTGGTTGGTTTTTGGCCGAAATAATTTTTAAGTAAATGGATGAACGGGTTGAACGGCTTGCGCAATATCTGGTCGCTCTGACAAACCATCCAATATGGGCTTCGGCGCTTGCGCAACCTATTGCGAAGCTCATACGAAAGCCTTGTTTTGCCAATGCCCGCCTCGCCGTACACATAAGAAATGGCAGCTTCGGAAGACTCAAAAGCTTGCATGGCAATGACTTCGAGTTGGTCAAGTTCCAGTTCACGGCCCACCATCGCCCCATCGAATGGGCGGCGCTGCTCCTGGTTTCGGCCAGCCAGTTTGTAGGTCGGAATGGGCTTGTTCAAGCCTTTGTAGCTGATGTCGCCGGTATGTTGAAAACGGAAATTGCGGTTCTTGTGAAGGGCCTCGTCCACCAGCACTTCGCCCCATTCGGCGCTCATCATCAAGCGGGCGGCGATGTTCACCCGGTTGCCGACGGCGGCGTACTGGCTGCGCTCCACGCCGCCAATGACACCAGCATAGGCGATACCTTCGGCGATGCCGGCCTTGAACCGCAGGCCGCTTTGGATTTGGAGCGGCAGTAGCTCGTCCTGGAGGGCGAGCACGAATTCTAGTGCCCGTTCCACATTGTTTTCATAGGAGACCGGGGCGCCGAAAAACGCCACGATGACGCCGCCCTTGTCGCTAAAGTCTATTTCCTTGAAGTACCCGGAAAAATTGTTGATTTGGTTGAGCACCTCCGTGGCGAAGCTGTTTAAATGCTCATATTCCGCCAACCCCTCGAAGGAGATGAAGACGGAAACCACGGTACGGAACTCACCGCGAGGAGTGAATTCGAGGAGGGTTTTGGGTAAAAACTGGGCCAATACCTCTGGCTTTAGGGCTGGTAGCTTTGGCGAGGCTGGCAGCGGGAGGTCGCTGGCGTCCGGTTTTTCATTGACCACAAAAAAGCCGCTTGCTGCGCATGGCGTGAGTGAAATTGCTGCCTGCGGCAATTCATCAGCATAGGCTTGGTCCACGATTATCTGCTGCTGCTGGGCTTGCATTTGCCCATTGGCGCTACCAGCAATGGCAGGGCCTCTGAAAAAGAAAGATTTATGCGCATCCCCAACAATCCCCCATTCAACCTTGCCAAAGGAGAGGCCTGTTTTTATACCAATCTTGAACTCTCCGAAGTTAGCGGAGGCGGTTTCGAGCAACTCGAACTGCCGTTGTGCGAGCGCCAAAAGTTTGGTAGCATCGCAGTCACATTGGTCCACGAGGAAGATGCCCGTGAAAGCATCTCCAGCAAAATAGGGGATAAACCCACCTTGTGCATACACCTGCCTGACCATCGGCTCGAAAATGGCATTCAGGATGTTGGAGATGCGCTCGGCACCGGCGTTGCCCTGCTTGAGTAGGGTCTCGGTGAGGCGGGTGAAGCCCGACATGTCCACAAAAACGGTGTAGGCCTGAAAGTTGCCGTGGCGTTTTCCAGCTAACAATTGCTCCTGAATGAAATGTGGAAGTAAGTTATTCAACTTGCGGCTCCTAATTTTTATTGGTTTGATCACCGAGTCTTGCGGGCGGTGCAAATTAACGTTTAAAATGCGAATTGGCCTTTCTTGAATTGATTTTTGTCCAAAGTAACTTTTTCAACAAGTTTAAGTTGTACATCCTTTGAACCTTCTACCTTAAATAAGGTATAATTGATACGAATTGACAACTTAAGTAATCATTAGCTGTCGTTGATAAAAAACAATAATAGTTTTTTAACCTTTTGCAAATGCTGAATTTTGCACCCTTTTTACGAATATCCGATTGTATGAAATTGCTGTTCACCACTATTCTGCTTGCTTTCGCTGTATGCGTTGGCCAATCCCAACCACCATCATTTTCCAAACGAGCGATTTCTGCCACCCGCATATCGCATGGGATAAAAATTGATGGAAAGTTGGATGAGGTTGATTGGGTCACGGCTGCCACGGCAGACGGCTTTATCCAGAACACGCCCAACCCTGGCAAGTCAGCTACCCAGAACAGCGAGGTCTGGGTGCTATACGACAACACGGCCATGTACATCGGCGCTCGGTTGCTGGATGCCAGCCCCGACAGCATCCTGCGGCAAATGACCGAACGAGACGGGATTGGCAATGCTGACTGGTTCGCCGTGCTGATTGATGCTTACCGGGATGGCAACAACGGTGTGGGTTTTGGCGTGACGGCTTCTGGCGTCCAATATGACACTAAGTTTTCGGCCTCGAACAGTGGCGGCGGGTTCAGTGGGGTGTTGAGTTCTGGCGACGAATCATGGGATGCGGTATGGGACAGTGAAATTGACTTCACCAGCGATGGCTGGACCGTGGAGCTGAAGATACCTTACTCTGCCATCCGGTTCCCCAGCGTTGAAAATCAAATTTGGAACGTGAATTTTGTACGTGAGGTTAGGCGCAGCCGGGAGATTTCTTTTTGGAACGAGGTGGACCCCAACGTGTCTGGCTACCTGAACCAGTCCGGCACTTTGGATGGCATTTCAAACGTAAAATCGCCAGTGCGGCTGTCGGCTACGCCCTATTTTTCCATGTACGCTGAGAACTATTATGATAAAAACAGCGCCCCCAAAAGCAGTTGGGGCCGCAGCATCAATGGAGGCATGGACATAAAATACGGCATCAACGACGCCTTCACACTTGATGCGACACTTGTTCCTGACTTCGGACAAGTGCGTTCGGATAACCAGGTGCTGAACCTCTCGCCTTTCGAGGTGCGATTTGATGAAAATCGGCAGTTTTTTACCGAAGGAACCGAGCTCTTCAACAAAGGCGGGCTGTTTTACTCCCGCCGGGTGGGGGGCAGGCCACTCCATTTTTTCGACGTTGACGGCCAGTTGGGCGAAAACGAAACGATGTTGGACAACCCCGCAGAGTCACAGCTCATCAATGCCACCAAAGTTTCTGGCCGGACGAACAGCGGCCTGGGCATCGGGGTGTTCAACGCCATTTCGTCAGAGACCCATGCTACCCTTAAAAATGAAGTATCAGGCGACAAACGGACGGTTTTGACCAGTCCACTCACGAACTACAACATCGTGGTGTTGGACCAAAACCTTCCGCACAACTCCTACGTGTCACTCATCAACACCAACGTGCTGCGCCGTGGCGACGACTACGAGGCAAACATAACGGGTACCAGGTTTTTGCTGCGCAACAAGGCACAATCTTATGCCTTCAACGGAAAGGCGGTAGTGAATCAAAAATACTTTCCCAATTCGGCTACTGACTTTGGGCATTCCTATTTTGGTGAAATCAGCAAGACCAGTGGGCAGGTTCAGTGGGAGCTGGGCTACAACGTGGAGAGCTATGATTACGACCCCAACGACCTGGGCTTTATTTTTAGCCCCAATGAAAAAAGCCTGCAAGGCGCATGGAGCTTCAACAAGAACGAGCCATTTGGCAATTTTATCAACGGAAGTTTGACAATAGATGCCGAATACACCCGCTTGGATAAACCGAATGTTTTTGCAGGTTTTGGCACCGGGTTGGATGGCTTTTTGGTGACCAAAAACCGGGTGGGGTTTGGGATGTTCGTGTGGTTGCAACCGGTAGAGACCTTCGACTATTTTGAGCCGAGGGCGGATGATTTCAGCAGGTATTATCTGCTGCCAAGCAACCGCAATATTGGGGGGTTTATATCAACTGACTATCGTAAGAAACTCGCATTGGACATGAGGGTGAATTATCGGAAGTTTGACGAAGAAGGAAGGTATCGCCTCAATTTAACGGTGTCTCCACGGTTCAGGGCCAGTGACCGCCTCTCGTTTTACTTAGAGGTTGGCAATTACAATTGGAAGAACGATGTGGGCTATGTTACAACTCTTGACAATGGCCAAATTATTTTAGGACGGCGGGACAATATCACGGTGGAGAATGTGCTGAACACCACGTATGTTTTTACCAATAAAATGTCATTGTCGTTCCGTTTACGCCATTATTGGGCAAAGGCGGAATACAACAACCTTTATTTATTGCTGGAAAATGGGGCTTTGGCAAATACGAGCTACAACGAATTCAGTGATGATAGTTTCAACGCCTTCACGGTGGACGCAGTGTACCGCTGGCGATTTGCGCCCGGGAGTGATATATTTTTGGTTTGGAAAAACAACACAGAAAATTTTAGCGAAGGGAAAAATGACATCCAATATTCCTATCGGAGCAGCTTGGACCGCCTCACGGAATTTCCTCAACGCAACAGCTTTTCGGTCCGAGTGATATATTTTCTTGATTATTTGGATTTGAAGCGGAATTGATTGCTTTGGCAAATTACAATAGCCAAGGCACAAATTGAAGTGCTAAAACCAATACGACCATGAGGAAGTGGATGGCCTCTGCCCACTGCGGCTTGAGGGAGGTAAAAGTGAGGCCAAAAAAGATACCCAGCGTTGGTGCAAGCAAGAGAAAGTGCTCAAAGGTTACGTTGGCTTGGAATGGCAATGAAATAGCTGCCGCAATCAGTACCCAGTAAAGGATGTCGATTTTCTTCTGAACTTGAATGTTCTTTTTAGCGAAGAAAAAGTTGTTATTTAACAGCACAAAAATGGTAGCGATGACGAAAATGGCCAGCTTCACCCACGTATCCCAGGTGAACACAATCTGGCTGAAATTGAAGAAGTCAAAGTTCCGGCTGATTTGGTTCTCGTAAAAAAAAACGAACTTGTTGAACCAGAAAAAGAGCATCCCTGCAAAGAAATACGGCAAAAACATGCCCACCACTGCCATCAAAAATTCCTGCAGATTGAATGCCCTTAAAATACTCAGGCCAGCCACTAGCACCAATAAAAAGAAAACGAACGGAAAATAGAACAAGCTTGCAACGCCCAGCCAAAGTCCGGCATTGAAAATCTTGTCGGCGCAGGCAGAATTTTTATAAATCCCAAAGATTTCGTTGAGGGCGATAAGGAAAAACGTGTTGCCAACCAGCACCGGAGATAGGTAAAGGAAATCGGGTATTGCACAGCAGAACCACACATAAAACAAGCCAGGTAGCAGGTTGATTTCGTTTGAAAGCCGGTTGTTGATGGCAATTACATTGACCAAATACCCCTGAGCCACCAGCAATACTATCGCAATTATATGTGCCATAAAACCCTGTGACCCAACCCATCCATACAGTAGGTCGGACAGCACTCCTTGGCCCGATGGTTCCCATTGGAACGGCGCAGTAAAGACGGAAAACCGCAACAGCAGGATGTAAACGATCAACATCACACTGTAAAAAACTTGGTTGGTTCTGAAAAAAGTAAGCACTTATATGGAAGGTATTTTTATTAAAGATTAAGTGGAAAGTTTTGAAGTGGGTCAATTTATGAATCATTCCAATTGCTCATAACCACGAAGAACCTACTTTTTTGCAAAAGAAGCGATTAGAATGTGGAATCCCATGAATCTGGTTCTCTATGCTGCCGAACAAACCGTTCATCCAGCTTTTTTGACCCACCAATTTTAGGAATGTAAAGATTAATCCTAAAAAGCGAGACCCAAAATATCCAAAACCCCAACTAATCTTTTTGCTTACCCTTCGGTAAATGGCCGATTCCTGACCAATTCAATCATCTTTTCGCACAAAAATTGGCGGTATAAATTTAACAGGCTCAAGACTGCCAACTGTCAAACTGCCAACTCGTTTAGGGCACTTCCACCTTATTAAGCACTTGATTAATGATATCCTCCTGTGTGACATTTTCGGCTTCAGCCTCATAGGTCAGGCCGATTCTGTGGCGCATCACGTCATGGCAAATATTGCGTACATCTTCGGGAATGACATAACCCCTCCTGCGCAAGAAGGCCATTGCCTTTGATGCCAATGCCAGGTTGATGCTGGCACGGGGCGAGCCACCGTAGTGAATGAGTGGTGTTAGGTTGGCAAGTCCGTATTCTTTCGGGTTGCGGGTCGCAAAAACAATGTCAATAATGTACCGCTCGATTTTTTCGTCCATGTATATTTTCTGCACGGACTTTCGTGCTCGCAGAATGTCGGCGGTCTGCACCACTGGTTTCACCACTGCATCCACCTCTTCGCTCAGGTTGCGTCGCATGATAAGGCGCTCTTCGTCCTTTTCCGGGTAGCCCACTTTTACCTTTAGCATAAAACGGTCGGTTTGTGCCTCCGGCAATGGGTAAGTGCCCTCCTGTTCGATGGGGTTCTGCGTAGCAAGCACAAGGAACGGGTCTTCCAACTTAAACGTCTCACCGCCAATGGTCACTTGTCGCTCCTGCATGGCCTCCAATAGTGCGGACTGCACCTTTGCCGGGGCACGGTTTATCTCGTCAGCAAGGATGAAATTGGCGAAGACTGGCCCCTTGTGCACCGCAAATTTGGTGGTGCCGGGATTGTAAACCATTGTACCGATGATATCCGCAGGCAACAAATCGGGCGTGAACTGGATTCGGTGGAATTTGGCGTTGATGGCCGTTGACAAAGTCTTGATGGCCAACGTTTTAGCCAAGCCAGGCAAGCCTTCCAGCAGGATGTGCCCTTTGGTCAAAAGCCCAATCAAAAGCCTCTCGATCATGTTCTTCTGGCCCACGATGATTTTTGAGGTCTCTTCGTTCAATTGGTCCACAAAAGCACTATCGTGGTGAATTTGTTGGTTAAGTGCTTCAATATCAAGCGACTGCATGTTCGTATCGAATTTTTGTTTGTTTAATCAATAATTTCCCAACCCGTGTAGCTGTGCAACACTTTTGGCAACCGAATGCCTTCTGGGGTTTGGTTGTTTTCCAGCAGTGCGGCCACAATACGGGCTAGTGCGAGGGCACTGCCATTCAAGGTATGCGCCAAGCGGGTTTTGTTGCCATCCTTGAAACGCACCTTGAGCCGGTTGCTCTGGTAGGTCTCGAAATTTGATACTGAACTGACCTCCAACCACCGCTCCTGTGCTGCCGACCACACTTCGAAATCGAACGTGAGCGCAGATGTGAAGCTCATATCGCCGCCACAAAGGCGGAGTATCCGGTAAGGTAGTTCGAGTTTATCCAACAAACTGGAAACGTGAGCCAGCATACCTTCCAGTTGCGCATAAGAACTGTCTGGATGGGCAATCTGCACGATTTCCACCTTGTCAAACTGGTGTACTCGGTTCAGGCCCCGAACATGGGCGCCATAAGAGCCAGCCTCCCGCCGGAAACATTGGGTATATCCTGTCATTTTTATCGGGAAGTCCTTTTCATCCACGATAACATCCCGGTAGATATTGGTCACTGGAACTTCAGCAGTAGGAATCAAGTAAAGGTCGTCGCGCTCCACGTAGTACATCTGGCCTTCCTTATCGGGGAGTTGGCCAGTTGCTTTGGCTGATGCACTGTTGACCAAGAGCGGTGGAGCTATTTCCTCGTAACCAGCACGGGCTGCTTCATCAAGGAAGAAATTGATGAGAGACCGCTCCAGTCGGGCACCCTTCCCACGGAAAACAGGAAAACCCGCTCCAGTGAGCTTGACGCCAAGGTCAAGGTCGAAGACATTGTATTTTTTCGCCAGTTCCCAGTGGGGCATTGCACCAGGGTGCAAGCTGGGTAGTGGCTTGTCCCATGCTTGGTACACCTCATTGTCTTCGGCAGCCTTGCCGGCCGGCACGGAATGGTGTGGGATATTGGGCACGGTCAGGAGGAGTTCCTCCAGTTCCTCCGATGCAACCTTCATGGTGGATTCAAGGTCTTTGGATTGTTCTTTTAAGGTAGCGACTTTGGACTTAATCGCCTCAGCTTCAGCTGATTTTCCAAGTTTGAGCAAACCCCCGATTTCGCCAGCCAAACGCTTGGATTCGGCAAGATTGTTGTCCAATTCGACTTGAGCGTTTCTGCGCGTTTCGTCCGTCTCCAAAATGCGGTCAACTACCTGAAGTGCTTCATCCGAAAAATTACGAATTTTCAGGCCTTGGATAGTACGTTCTTTGTTAGTTTTTAAAAAGCTCAGTTCAAGCATTGCTAAGGTTTGAATTTGCCAATAAAAAAGAGGGTAAATCGTTGAAATGCAGTGCGCAGAACTATTGTATCGTTTCGATGTTTAAATTCTGATAGCTTATCAGCACGGTGCGACTTCCCGACGAAAAAGGTGTTTAAACAGCCATTTTTCAATCTCCCGAATCAAAATTTGAATTTATTTTCAATTGTAATTTTCTAAAAATCAATTGCTAACAAATAAAAAATTACTTTTGGGAAAACTTTTTGGCAAAGGTAGTATTTGAAATTTGAAACTTGTATGTATTTTTGCCGCTCAACCTTGAATCACGCCACCTGTTTTGTAGTCGGCTAATATTCAAACTTCAGTGCCGCAACTCCTTTGTTTTTCCAAATTAATTCAAACGAAGTAAAACAGTGTTGAAACTGAGATGTGTTGGCGCAGAATGTGTAACCCGTTGCAAGTTTTTTCCGTAGCTACAGATTACATTCCTTTCGGCAGATTTACCCTGAAAATACACTCCTTTCATTTTGGTATCTACCATTCAACCATGGATTCACCAATTTTCAAGAACCTAGACTGATTTTACAGCATTATTTACAATCAAACCTATCATTTTCAAAATACATTGGCGAACGGAACACACTATCATGTAACATCTTCTTCAATGTGAAGCATTTTCAAGTGAGTAACAAAACCAACAAGCCTCCCCTCCGGAAGCAAGGTTATTCTGGGTTTTGTCCTTCCTGTTAAACTCTATTTTAAATTATGTACGACATTTTGCAATTAAACGACATGCTCGTTCCCGAACTTCGGGAAGTTGCTGAGCGCCTCGAAATAAGTGGCTTCCGTCGTTTGGCCAAGCAAGAGCTCATCCACAAGATTCTTGACCAGCAAGCTATTGCAGGGAAAGGAAGTGCCACGGCTGTTGCGCCAGCACCTCCTTCAGCCGAAGAAAAAGAACCAGAGGCGAAGCGCCCCGTCGTTCGTCGTACCTCACCCGGCTTTGTTGAGCAAAAGCGTGACGAAGAGCCCGATGACCGTGGCCAACGCCGTGAGCGCATCGTTCGAGAGTCTGGCGTTCGAGGTGGCGACCGTGAATCAAGGACAGACCGCCCTTCCCGTGAAAGTCGAGAACGCGATCTACGTGACAGGGAACCAAGAGATAGAATCATTGCCAACGACTACCGCAGCCGCGATAGTAGATTTAGTACGCCACCTCCACCCAAATCACCCGCTCGCATTGATCCGGTTGACGAGGATGATGACTATGAAGATATGGAAATGGACGATGATATGGAAATGGTGGTGAGCAGGCCAGCTAGTGGTGGCACTACTCCCAACATTGATATTATTGTTGACGCACCATTTGTGCCGGATGATGAGCCAGTTCATGAGGGGCGTTCCGGTGGTGGCGAACGATTCGACATCGAATTGGATGGCATAATAGAAGGTGAGGGTATTCTTGAAATGATGCCCGATGGCTACGGCTTCCTTCGTTCGGCAGATTACAACTACCTGACTTCGCCCGATGATATTTACGTTTCGCCTTCTCAAATCAAATTGTTTGGTCTGCGTACAGGCGATACCGTAAAAGGCGCCATACGCCCTCCGAAGGAAGGTGAAAAATACTTCGCCCTGCTGCGAGTTTCCAAAATCAACGGCCTTGACCCGAAAGATATCCGTGACCGGGTGCCTTTTGATTACTTGACACCACTCTTCCCCGAAGAAAAGTACAACCTCTGCATCTCCCCCACGGGCAGGGATTACAGTACCCGAACAGTGGATATGTTCACTCCAATTGGGAAAGGGCAGCGTGGACTTATCGTTGCGCAACCGAAAACAGGTAAGACCTTCCTTTTGAAGGACATTGCAAACTCCATCGCAAAAAACCACCCTGAAAGCTACATCATTGTGCTTTTGGTGGATGAGCGCCCTGAGGAGGTGACAGACTTCAAGCGTAGTGTGAACGCCGAGGTAGTCGCTTCCACTTTCGATGAGCCAGCCGAAAACCACGTGCGAGTAGCGGGTATCGTTTTGGAAAAAGCCAAGCGCCTCGTCGAGTGCGGCCACGATGTGGTCATTTTGCTCGACTCCATCACCCGTTTGGCCCGTGCTTATAACACCGTGGCACCTGCCAGCGGCAAAGTACTCTCTGGTGGTGTGGAGGCAAACGCCCTGCACAAGCCGAAGAAATTCTTTGGTGCTGCTCGTAACATCGAGGGTGGGGGCTCGCTGACTATTCTTGCAACTGCCCTGATTGACACTGGCTCAAAAATGGACAGCGTCATCTTTGAAGAATTCAAAGGTACCGGCAATATGGAATTGCAACTCGACCGTACCCTCGCCAACAGGCGCTTGTGGCCTGCGGTTGACCTCACGAAGTCGAGCACACGCCGCGACGACTTGTTGTTTGACCGTGACACGCTCCAGCGTCTGTTCATTTTGCGCAAGCACCTCTCCGACATGAAGCCGGAGGAGGCGATGGAGTTCTTGTTGAAGCACATGCAGAACACCCGCAGCAACGAGGAGTTCCTAGCTTCTATGAATGGTTAAATTTTAGGCAGATTTTGTCTTTCGATACAGAGCGGCTTTGGGTGTTTTACCAAAAGCCGCTCTTTTTTTGGCTAATGGGAGCGTCGAAAAGTTTTACGAAGAAAAAGAATGGCAAAAGTGACGGGCTGACCTACTTTTGCCATTCTACTTTGTCCTTTAGACTTAAAAAAAATGACAACTCAAGAAAAACTGCAACGACTTCGGGCAGCCATGAAAGAACTTGGCCTCGCCGCTTACATCATACCTTCCGCTGACCCCCATCAAGGCGAGTACGTGGCCGACCACTGGAAATCGAGGGTATGGCTTTCGGGCTTCACTGGGTCTGCAGGCACCGTGGTGGTCACCGCTGACCATGCCGGACTTTGGACGGACAGCCGTTATTTCCTTCAAGCTGAAACGCAGCTCGAAGGGAGTGGCATTGCGCTGCACAAGTTGGGCATCCCACACACGCCCGAACATTTGGGCTGGATGAAGGAGAATCTCCCAGCGGGCGGCAAGGTCGGGCTTGATGGGCGGTTGTTTTCGGTGGGACAAATCCGGCGCATGGCGAAGCTTTTTTACGATAAAAAAATTGAGCTTGAAACGGGAGTTGACCTGATTGAAAAAATCTGGAACGACCGACAGCCGTTGCCACAAAGCCCTGTGTTTGAGCATGATGTGAAATTAGCGGGAGCTACCCGGCCCGAAAAACTGGCGAAAGTCCGGGAGGGAATGGGCGGTGCGGACTACCACCTCGTCTCGTCGCTGGACGATGTCGCATGGCTGTTCAACCTTCGTGGGCGTGATGTGGAGTGCAATCCGGTTTTTTATGCTTACGCAATGGTTGGCAAGGAAGCGGCGTGGCTTTTTATCGAAACTGCCAAACTGCCCGACGAACTCAAACAACGCTTGAACGAGGACGGCATATTGGGGAAGCCATACGACGCTTTGGAAGGTTTTTTGAAAAAAATGGGGGAAGCCGAAACTGTTCTACTTGACCTCGGAATTACCAATAATCAGGTTTACAATGCCATTGAAAAGAACAGTATCATAGAAGGCGACAATATCGTGGCTGAACTTAAAGCCATCAAAAACCCCACAGAAATTGCTCATTTGGAAAGAACAATGGCCCGTGACGGCATGGCGCTTGTTCGAATTTTTCGTTGGCTGGAGCAAACATTGGAGGAACGCCCAGTGCCGGAGGCTGAGGTTGCCGAGCGACTGACTGGGTTCCGTGCCGAGTTGGAGAACTATTTTGGCGACAGCTTCGATGCAATCGTTGGTTACAACGGAAATGGGGCCATTATTCACTACCACCCGGAATTTGGGAGGTGCGCAAACATTGAAAAGCACGGGATTTTGCTGCTTGATTCTGGGGGGCAGTACACCGATGGCACAACGGACATCACCCGAACAGTGGCACTATCGCCGCCCACAGCTGCGCAAAAGACCGATTTCACCTTGGTGCTGAAGGGCATGTTGGGACTTACCATGGCTCGGTTTCCGAGGGGGACGAATGGTGTACAGCTCGACACGTTGGCCCGTTCGCCAATCTGGCAGCACCACATCAACTTTGGCCACGGGGTAGGGCACGGCGTCGGCTTTTTCCTCAACGTCCACGAAGGGCCGCATGGTTTTTCACCAGTCGCCAACTCGCCGAGGGCGGCAAAGGCGGTGGAGCCGGGCACGGTCACTTCGAACGAGCCAGGCATCTACAAAGTTGGGCAGTACGGCATTCGTATCGAAAACCTTATTCTTTGTGTAGAAGATGTGGAGAACGAATTTGGGAAGTTCTATCGTTTTGAAACGCTGACGTTGTTTCCGATTGACCTGAATTTGGTGGATAAAAACATGCTTACAGAGGCTGAACGGCGTTGGCTAAACGCCTATCACGATGAGTGTTTTGACAAAATTTCACCTCACCTGGATGAAGTGGAAAAGGTATGGCTGCGAGAAAAATGCGGCAAGCTGTAATGGAAAAGGGGATTGAGCAGCTGCTCAATCCCCTTTTTTTAACCTGTAACGCTCAGGATTTTTATTTCCACCCGCTGGTTTTTCTTTCGCCCAGCGGCGGTTTTGTTTGTGTCAACGGGTTTCCGTTTCCCATACCCCTTGTATTGAAGGCGTTTCCGGGCGATTCCTTTTTCAACGAGGTAGTCCACAATGGCCTTTGCGCGTTCCGTGGATAACTTATCGCAATATTCGTGCGAAGGTGTACCGTTGGTATGTCCACCAATTTCGACAGCCACACGTGGATTGGCAGTAAGGAAATCATAAACCTCGCTCAACACTGGTACCGAACTTTTCGTAATTGTAGAGCTGTCCGCAGGGAAATAAAGCTGTTCCATCCGGATGGTCATGCCGGTGGTTATTTTCGTCGGGTCTTCCAATTCTTTCAGGATGGCAGGTGTCTTTTTTACTTCCGGAGAATCTGATTTCTCAGTGCTAGTGGTGTTTCTAGGCCCAGATACTACTGGTGGCGTATCCGGTATTACAGGAACATCAGGCTTTGTAGCCGAGCATGGTACCGGGAAAATATCGGATGCATTGTCAAGCAACAGGTTTCCGTTATAGGGAAAAGGCGTAGGTGTTTTGTAAAAAGCCTCAAATGTGATATAAGAATGGGTTTGCTTTGGCTCAAAGCGAAAATTGTAAGCCAACCAACGGGTGTTCACGATTAGTGAACTCTCGGCCAGCAACTCATCACGGCTGCAATAACTGGAGCCTCCCCAGATGCGAAGTTTGACGGGCGCTGCATAATTTACTTCTAAATTAGTTACTCGGCTTGCGCTCATATACACCTCAGAACGGGTCAGTGACATGCTGAATTCATAGCATTTTCCAGATACCAACTGCCCGCTCAATCGTTGTGAAACCCTTTCCCAGGTGTCATTTTCCCTGACCACAAGCCCGATATAGGTCTTGCCGTTAAAAGGAGCCTTTGTTACTTGAAAAGCACCCACACCTTCTTTTGGGTGCACGTCAGGTGGTGTTTCTCCGGGAAACCCGCAATCGTACCAGCCATCAGGCAGCCTGTTGCCATTGCCGCCTTCGCCGGGAACTCCCTCAAACGATGGGTTGATCAATCTTATGGGTTCTTCCTGACCCGACAGGCCATTGGAAAGGAATAAAAAAGCGAAAAGTAATAGGGAAATCGAACCTCTCATTGTTCGTTTATTTTTTTGCAAAAAGTTCAAAAATTTCAAACGTGGTATCGGGTGTATTAGTTTGCAGTGATGGTTATGATTGTTTTAAAAACAGTTTTTACACCTAAAAGCTGCTTGTAAAAGGTTGAAAACTTTCAAAATGTTCGAGATTATTGAGATTTGGGCCAGCCGAACAAAGATTACGACTGGCCCAAAATCCTTATTTGAATGCATTAAGTCCGGTAACATCCATGCCTGTGATAAGCAGGTGGATGTCATGCGTACCCTCATAGGTTAGCACCGTTTCAAGGTTCATCATGTGGCGCATGATGGGGTACTCGTTGGTGATGCCCATTCCACCCAATATTTGACGAGCCTCCCTTGCGACGGTTAATGCCATCATTACGTTGTTTCGTTTGGCCATTGAAACTTGAGCCGCCGTAGCCTTGCCTGCATTGGCAAGTGTGCCTAATCGCCATGCAAGCAATTGAGCTTTGGTGATTTCGGTGATCATTTCTGCCAGTTTCTTTTGTGTGAGCTGAAAACCACCAATTGGCCGGTCAAACTGGATGCGCTCTTGTGAGTAGCGCAATGCTGTGTCGTAGCAGTCAAGAGCCGCTCCGATAACGCCCCAAGCTATGCCGTAACGTGCTTTCGATAGGCAACCGAGCGGGCCTTTCATGCCCTGAATGTTAGGAAGCACATTTTTCTTCGGTACCCGAACGTCTTCGAAAATCAGCTCACCCGTAATGGATGCACGCAGCGACCATTTGCCATGGATTTCGGGAGCGGAAAAGCCCTTCATGCCTTTTTCTACAATCAAACCCCGAACTACGCCTTGCTCGTCCCTTGCCCAAACAACAGCAATGTCTGCTACAGGGGAGTTGGTAATCCACATCTTGGCACCATTGAGGATGTAGGCGTCGCCATCGTCCTTGATATTGGTAAGCATGCCTGCGGGGTTGGAGCCGGCGTCGGGTTCAGTTAGGCCAAAGCACCCGATGTACTCGCCACTGGCCAATTTAGGCAGGTAATGGCGGCGCTGCTCTTCTGAGCCGTATTTGTAAATCGGGTACATCACCAGCGAACCTTGTACACTGGCCATGGAACGAACGCCAGAGTCGCCCCGCTCCAGTTCTTGCATGATAATGCCATAGGCGATTTCGTCCATCCCGCCACAGCCGTACTCGGCAGGTAGGCTTGGGCCGAATGCGCCAATTTCCGCCAAACCTTTGAACAGGTGGTGCGGGCATTTTGACTTATCTGCGTATTCTTCGATGATGGGGGATACTTCCGCTTTTACCCACGCCCGCACGGCTTCACGAGCTAACAGGTGCTCCTCGCTAAGGAGTTCGTCCACACCGTAATAATCGTGGTATTGGTAGCGGTCTTCTTTTGCTTTCTTGGCAAATGTGGTGGTGCCGTTGTTTTCGTTGTGCATATATAATAAGGTATAAAAGCCGGGAGGTGAAAAAACGGTTAAGCATTCTACCATTCACCACCATCCGGTGCAGGTTAGGATTTTGATTTTCGGCGCAAAAATACGCATTTGACCGCACAGTTTCCAGCCTGCGAAATGTTATGCGCACGGAATGGATGCATTCTTTTCCTAATTTTACGCTTATTTTTTAAGTCTAAATAAAAAAGCGAGAATCAATGGCAATGATTGCACTGGAGGGGATGCATTTTTATGCTTACCATGGTTTTTACGAAGAGGAGCAGGTGATAGGTAACGATTATGTCGTGGATGTCTATATTGAAACAGTTTTCACTAGGGCAGCGGTGGACGACGACCTTTACCAAACTATCAATTATGAGACTGTTTACCTGATTTGCGAGGCTGTCATGCGAAAGAAATCGAAGCTATTGGAGGCCGTGGCCAATCTTATTGCGCTTGATATTAAGCACCAATTCAGGAGTATTAAGGAGTTGAAAGTTAGGGTGAAAAAACTCAACCCACCACTTGGAGGTAGGGTTGATGCGGCTTTTGTGGAAGTCAATGGGGAATACACGAAAAAATGCGCCCGATGTGACAAGCCTCTTCTTTGTTACGGAGACAAGACTTGTTGGTGCATGGAAACAAAGCTTTTTCAGAAAACCCTTGAGCAATTGAGGGGCACCTACGGTGACCGCTGCCTTTGTCAGGATTGCTTGGAGTTCTATGCCAATTGAGGTCACGCCTAATTCAATAATAACATTTCAATAAGTTACCTCCTGCCGGATATTTCGTTTAAACCTTGTATCAATATTTTTCACTCAAATTAAAAAAGATGATTAAGAAAGTTTTGCTCCTATTGGTTTGTTTTCAATTGGTCTCTTGCGACCCTGCTGCTCTCCAACGGACACTGGATGCGCTTGGTAGCGCAGAACTCAGTACCTCTGAGGTCTCCTCGGGGCTAAAGCAAGCCCTTGAAATTGGTATCGGAAAAGGGTCTGAAACGCTTTCCAGAAAGGATGGTTATTTCAAGAGTGCCTATAAAATACTGCTGCCCCCCGAAGCGCAAAAGGTGGCGGACAAGCTCCGTAACGTACCGGGCTTCAGCAACGTAGAGAATCAGATTTTGGAAAAAATCAACCGAGGTGCAGAGGATGCGGCCAAAAAGGCGAAACCGATTTTTGTGGATGCCATCCGACAGATGTCGTTTTCGGATGCAATGAATATCTTGATGGGTGAGCAGAATGCAGCAACGAGCTACCTGAACCGAACCACTTCGGATAACCTTTATACAGCATTTAACCCTGTAATCGTGCAGTCATTGGACAAGTTTGACGCGAGGAAGTACTGGAGCGATGCCGTAAATGCTTACAATAAAATTCCGTTTGTGGATAAAGCCAATCCAGATTTGGATGACTATGTGACCAAACAGGCGCTGAATGGCTTGTTCAGTATGGTTGAAAACGAAGAATTAAACATTCGAACCAACATTGCTTCAAGAACTACTGACCTGCTTAAAAAGGTTTTTGCGAAGCAGGACAAAAAATAGTTCGTCAGTTCGACAGGTGACAGTTTGCAGGTGAAATGAATTCCCTGGGCCCAGGCTGTCAACTGTCGAACTTCAAACATTCCTCTACTCAGCAGCTCTTTTTTCTTCCAACTTCTTTTTGTCGTACTCACGCATTCCTTCTTTCAACTCCTCTTCCACTGAGTTGCGAGCATTGTTGAACTCCTTGATGCCCTTGCCCACGCCTCGCATTAGCTCGGGTATTTTCTTACCTCCGAACAATAGCAGAACTACGCCCAAAATGATGAGCAACTCCGTCATATTCAGGTTTTGGATGAACAGAAAAGTATTTGTCATGTCAAAATTTTTTTGAATTGTGGTTTCGAACCTTGCTCGAAGGTTGGCAACGTTTCCCTAAAACACGCAATTCGGTTATCAAGCAATTCCAAATCAAGACAAAAGTAAGATATTTCAACATCACAGGTTGCATTCGAAAGGATTTAGATTGAGGTGGCTGCCTATGGGGCCAGTGTTCCTTTTAGATAGAACGGGTTAGTTGCTCATTCTACCTTATTTTCCTTGAGGAGAACGAATGGGGTTAGGAAATCTAGCGAGGCGGCTGAGCAAAAATAGGCAAGTGTGTTATCTTTCAAATATTACTGAAAATTAAATAATCAAAAATGTTTTGATAAAAAATTAATAATCAACCAATTATTAATTTTATTAAAAATAATTTGTCGTTATTTTCAAAACATATCATGGTTGTTTAAGTATTTTATTAAATTAATTAAACGATAGAACTATCTTTGTGGTGAAATTAATAACAACCAAACTTAAATACTGAAAATCATGTCAAAATTCGAGTTCAACAACAGGTTTTTCGAGCTATCCCCAGCACTGAACGCCTTTGCCTACAGCTTGACTCAGAATATGGACGATGCCAAAGATTTGTACCAAGAGACAGCATTCCGGGCAATGTCGAATCGTGAGAAGTTTATGCCCGGCACCAATTTCAAGGCCTGGGCATTTACGATAATGAAGAACATCTTCATTAACAATTACCGAAAGAAAGTCAAGGCCAACACTATTTTTGACAATACTGACAATTTGTACTACCTAAATTCAGGAAGTAGGTTAGAAGAAAATGGTGGTGACACCAATATTTTGATAAAGGAGTTAAAGGATTTGATAGAGAACTTGCATGAAAGTATCAAGTTGCCATTCTTGATGTACTATCAAGGTTATAAGTACCAGGAAATAGCTGACCACTTCAAGTTGCCACTCGGAACTATCAAGAGTCGCATCTTTTTTGCTAGGCGAGAGCTGAAAGAGCAGATTAGAAGGCGTTATCACTATGTTGACGAGATGCTGGCAAGGGCATAGATTCTTGCTCAGGTTGGAGAGGTAGACGAAACAAGTCGCCGAATGCGTTTATGACGTGTTCGGCGATTTTTTTTGTCTCAGATGAGGTTTTGCTAAGTATTCCTCTGGCTTTTTCTTCTTGGCGTCAATTTTTTCAAAAAAAAAATCAAAAAAAAGAAACTTTTAGGAACAATTTTTTTCACATAAATGGTAAAATATTTCTAATGCAATAAATCTAATTTATTGCAATTCAATTACTTATGAAGTAATATTAATTACAATATTTGTAAATATATTTTTCACAAAGCCTTAAATATGTCCTTGGCGCTAGGGATTTCTTACCGCACATTTGTATTGTGATTAATGAATAACAACAGAGGCAGACGGAAGACAAGTGAAGATTGAAATTGAGGATGAGTGCAAAAAAGCTGGTTAACGAACCGGCCAACAGTTTTGAAAATGTTCATGGGATTATAATTTGTTAATAGCCAGACGTCCCGATGGTTTCCGTCGGGACGGGCTGTTTTTCAAACCCAGATTTCAAAACACGTTGACATTAATTGATTATGTTCATGGGATTATAATTTGTTGGTAGTAAACCCCCTCGAACAACTGAGGGGGTTACTCTTTTTCTCAACAAAATTGTACCCAAACTAAAGATACGCATCAGCCTAAAGCAATAGAGGCCGACTAAAAGTAGCTGGCCTGATTAAATTCGTTCATGGGATACTAACTCTAATGCAGAATTCGTAAAAAAAATAGGATAAAAATCTTTCTTCTCTTTCAAAAAATTTTTAGGCTGATGCAAAAATATCTCAGGATTTTACAACGAGCAAGACTTGGCTCAAAATCCTGAAAAAGATTTCGTTTTTGGATATGTTCATGGGATTATTCTTTAAAAGTCGTGTCAAAGGACACGACTTTTTTTTTGCCCAAAGTCAAGTGACTGTATCAATTCAGCACGAAATACTCACCACTCGTACTGCCGTACTGCAAAACTTGCAATCTATATAAAATCCACATCCACATAGTATGGATACCGCATCAAATACTCAATAGCTTGGCTCAGGTCATACTCATCATGAACGGCCTTGTACAGCATCTGCGTGATAGGAACATGGAGTTTCAAGTGGTCGGCGAGGTGCTTTGCAATTTTTAGTGTTCGAACACCCTCTGCTATTTCTGGCATAGAGGCGAGAATAGCTTTTGTGTTCTCACCCTGCCCCAAGCGATAGCCAAAGGTGTAGTTACGGCTGCTCATGCTAGTGGCGGTGCAGATGAGGTCGCCAATGCCGGCTGTACCCACGAACGGCTTTGGTGAAGCGCCAAAAGCCTTCCCGAAGTATATCATTTCGATAAGCCCTCTATTGATGAGTAGGGCTTGAATATTTTTCCCCATGCCCATGCCTCCAAGTATTCCGCTGCCTATGGCGATGATGTTCTTGAGTGCCCCTGCCAGCTCTGCCCCCAATATTTCGTAAGTGCCGAACACTTGGAAATGGCGGCTGCTTAGGACTTTCTTGCCTGCGTTCACTACTTCATCGAACTTGCTGCCAATGACAGTTGCTGTAGGTTGACCAGCCATGATTTCAGATGCGAGGTTCGGGCCTGAAAGGCAACCAATGCGCACGACCACTGACTCTTCTCGGATTACCTCACTCATGGTTCTAACGCTGTTACGGGTGATTTTTCCCTGTCGAAGTTCCTCCTCTGTCATATTTTTTATGTCAAACCCCTTTGTGCCGTGTATCAAGATATGATAAGGCCGGAGGTACGGGGAAAGGCTTTGCATCATAGGGCGGAACCCCACGGAAGTGACTATGGGGAAAATTAAGGTACAACGCTCCGCCACTTCTTGAAGGTCGGAGGTGGCCCGAATCCGCTCAGGCAATGTTATGTTGAATCCCGGATGCTGATGCGCTTTGTTGATGGCCTCAACTAACTCTTCTCTTCGGCTAAAAAGCAAGACGTCGGTGTTGATGGCGAGCAAGTTAGACACCGCTGTGCCAAAGCTTCCCGAGCCAATGACGCCTACACAGAAATGTTGATTGTTTTTTGACATGCTTAATTGCTGTACTTTAGGCAACTGGTAAAACTACATTTTTTTCAAAAACGCAAGGTCTGGGCTTGCTACTTTTCATGAGGATTCCTCTGAGGGTAAAGGTACGAGTTCTTCTTTCTGGGTAGTCGGATGTTTTGCGGGGTCAGGATTCCGTTTTTTCATCATCATAAACCCGCCAAAGGTTAGCAAACTTAGTACCGCTGAAAGGTACCAAAGGGTGCTGAATCCATGTTTTTCTGCAATTTTCATAGAGAAATAAGGGCCAGAAATGTGTGCCAGCGAATAGGTCATGGCATACAAACCCATGTATTTCCCCCGATTAGCGTCCGTTGTTCGGCCAAGGGCATAGGAATTTGAAAAAGGCATATTGAAAATCTCCCCTATCGAAATTGCTATCATCCCAAGAACGGCGATGGCCACACTTTGTGGTGCGGAGTTGAGAATGGCAAAGCCAAAACCGTACATCAAAACCCCTGCGCCGATGCAGTGCAGTCGCTTCATTTTACGTTCTAGGGTGTACACCAAAGGCATTTCCATGAGGAAAACTATCAGGCCGTTCAATGCCAGTAACCCTCCGATTTTACCTTCCGAAAGCTGCATGTCTTGCTTGTAATACACGGGCAAGGTGGAGATTATTTGTAAAAAAACGATAGCGCCAAAAGTGGTCAGCAGTAAGAAAAGCAGGTACTGCGTATCCCTATAGGGCGACAAGATTCCCTGGTCTAAAGGTTTTTGCTCAACAGTTTTTTCAGCATTGGCAGCTTTTTGGGGATTCAGAATTGACCGAAAGAATATTGCGGACGCCATGCAGGTAATGCCATCTACCCAGAACAAAGTCTGGTAGCCTTTCCATGCGGCCAAAACTCCTCCAATTGCCGGGCCGATGGTGAACCCAAGGTTGATGGACATTCGCATGAGCGAGTAGGAACGGGTGCGGTTTTCTGGCTTGCTATGTGCTGCCAGTGCTGACATCGTAGCGGGTCTGAATGCTTCGCCAATGCTGCTCAGCAGAAATATCATCAGGTAAATGCCGTGTAAGCTTTTCACAAAACCTAGAATCATGAAAAGCGCCCCGCCAAGGAACAAAGACCAAAACAGCACCCTGTGGTATCCAATCTTATCCGATAAATATCCGCCGAGATAAGAGCCGGTGAGTGAGCCAAAGCCAAAAAGCGTCATGGCGATACCTGCCTGCTCCAAAGGAAATCCCAACTCAGTCGTAAGATAAAGGGACATGAAAGGCAATACCATCGTGCCACTTCGATTAACGAATGAGGCAAACGAAATGAGCCAAGCACTACGTGACAAGCCAGAGAATGAGGCAATATAGGTAGATAGCGTTCGAGCCAACATAAGTGGTCAGGTTAGGGGCAGTATTTTTTGCGAAGGAACTTAATTTATACCACTCAAATCAAAACAAAGTTCTGTTTGATGAGATTTTTTGTAGAAAGATTTCAAAAAAGAAAGGGCAAGTCGATGCCGACTTGCCCTTTCTTTTCTTTTGATGGTAAACATTTCACAATTTCTCCCTCAAGCTCTTTGCCTCCACTACCATGATTTCACCAGCCTCAATGAACTTGTCCAGCCGTTCTTTTGCTGCTTCCTTGTTGTCCGCCTTCAGGTCGCACATGATGAGGTACCATGCCGCTTTTTTAGCATAGACACCCGTTCCATCGGCGACGGTGCTGAGGTAGGAACTAGCCTTGTCTGTTTGGTTTGACTCTAAAAGTGATAAGCCAGCAAAAAACCTTGCCGCTTCGTTGTCTGGCTGAGCTTGAACTGTACGCTCGAAGAGCATATTCGCTTGACTGTATTTATGTTCAGTATAGGAGTTTAGTGCTTGCGCAAAATTAGGATCAACATCCGAGAGCCCAGGCCTACGAAGGCTGACAGGGATATCGTTCTCGTAATTATCGTAGTATTTTGCGTAAAGCTCAGGGCCGGTTGGCGCCTGAAAAAACGAAAAATAGGCCACTGCGCCAACAACGAACACCGCCGCTATAGCGATGGCTCGACGCAGGCCACTGCTGGGTTGCAGTTGTCTGACATTGTCGGTTGATGCCAATGGAAGCTTTCTTCGAAAAGAATCAAAGTCTTCCACATCGTCAGTATCATGTTCGCCCAAAGCTTCAAAACCGTCAACGGCATCGGAGCAAAGCGGACAATCGAGCAGGTGGTCCTCCACCCGCCGCAGCCCTTGCCTGTTCATGTCGCCGGAGAGGTATTGCCTTAATTCCTCTTGGCTGACACATGCGGCGGGCTTAAAAGTAAGTTTTTGTAAATTTCCGTCCATTGGAGCAAATTATATTTTCTGGAAATTTATGTTGTGTGCTTTCTCAATTCTTTTTCCAGCAGAATCCGCAAGTTCCGCTTACCATTTTGCAGGTAACTTTTCACCTGTTTCTCTGTAAATCCAGTTTCAGTAGCTATTTCCCGGTAACTCTTGTCGTCGTAAAAAAATAGGCGGATGCAGGTTTTTTGGTCATCGCCCAGTTGTTGCACTGCTCGTTCCACCTCTTGTTCCATAGTCGGATGAGTATTGAAAAGAGCGGCGAAGCCATCGTTTTCCATAAAGTCAATTGGCGAATTTTCCACGTGGTTGTACTTCGCCAATTTCTCCATTTCCGACTTCTTTTGCCGGAGTTTTGCAATGCATTCGTTGCGGGAAACCGTGTACAAATATGCCTTGAAAGACTTGATGTCGGAAGTAGGTATTTTGGTGAACAAAATCTTGAAAACATCCGAAACCACATCTCGGCTTTCTTCCTCATTTTTCATCAGCTTTAGGCAAACGCCATAGGCCAGATGCTTGTATCGCCGATACAATTCCTCAAAGTACGTTTCCTGTTGCGTCGCTGAAAACCTGCTTACCAGTTCTTCGTCCGAGAGCTGCTGGACGGCAGGTTGCTTATTTAAAAAGCGGATGGCCATTCAGTTTTTTTGAAATTAGACTTTAGGCAATGGGTTTTAGATGGGTAGCAGCCAGTGTTTTTACTTAGGGGCAAATAGCAAGTAAAAGTCTTAGTGCTACTGGTCAATCTAAAGTCTAGCGCCTGCTGTCTAACATCTAATTTTAAAACGGGCGTAAAAATAACAAAATCGGCGGCTGTAGGGATTTAAGGGCTGCTTTTGTTCAAATGGAGGTATGAACTAAGTGCCGTTTCGTAACTTTAGGCTTCGTTTAAACCAATTTTCAAACCAAAAGCCACGTACAGATGAGCGATTACAAAATCAAGAGCGGAAAGGGCATGCTTGTTTTGCAAAAAAGCACCAGCCTGGTCGGCCTAAAAGGCAAAAAGAAGGCCGATATTTCAAAAGCAGCATTCGTTCGGCAAGAGCTGCTGCCCAACCTCGGCGGCTTCAAAGTTGTCTCCCTACAAAAAAACGGTGCAACACTGGACGACAAGTTGGACGAGGTTCGGCAGGACGAGCAAGTGGAACTGGGCACCCACGTCTATTTTGCCGAAGGCAGCAAAAAGCCACTCGTGCCGACCGGTGAGGTCTTCATCATCTTCCAGCCCGATGTGGACGAAAGCGAGCAAATGCTGGTGCTCGATGAGTACAAGCTCGCCATTGTGGAGCGCCGCAGCGCCGACCAGGTCACCGCTAAAGTCACCAAAGATTCACCAAACCCCATCAAAGTGGCGCAAGCACTCCAACAGATTTCGATGGTGAAATTCGCCGAGCCAGACCTCGACATGCTGCTCGAAGAATACGACCTCACCCTGCCCAACGACACTTTCATGGCCGACGAGTGGCACCTGAAAAACGATGGCTTTATCCCCAGCGGCCAGTACACCACCAAGAAAGGTGCTGACGCAAAAATAGTCGATGCATGGCAACGCTTGAACAACCTCGGCTCAACGGATGTCGTGCTCGCCGTCATCGACAACGGCATCGACATCTCGCACCCCGACCTCAAGCCCAAGGTCTATCGCCCGTGGGACCTCTGGACGCAAAGCGACCGCATCACTGACGGTGATCCAGGCTTCACACATGGCACACCCTGCTCCAGCCTAGCCATAGCAGCCGCCAATGGGCAAGGAATGGTAGGCGTAGCGCCAAACGCCAAGTTCATGCCCGTGAGCGGTACTTCGTTCAGCGTGGCGGCCACGGAGCAGATGTTTGATTACTGTGCAAAAAATGGGGCCGATGTCATCAGTTGCAGTTGGGGCACCACCGATACCCGGTACACCCTCAACTCGCTCAAGGAGGAGGCTATCGCCAAGGCCGCTCGTGAGGGGCGAAAGGGAAAGGGCAGTGTCATCTGTTTTGCCGCAGGCAACGAAGGGGTTGATTACGTGAATTTTTACGCTGCCCATCCCGATGTCATCTGTGTTGCCGCTTGCGACAGCAAAGACCGCTATGCCAGCTATTCCAACCAAGGCGCCGAGGTCAGCGTCTGCGCACCTTCCAATGGCGACTGGCCACTGCTTGCCGCCCGAGCCTGGTGGGATGCCGGCACTACTATCCGTGGTGATGGGGCTTTTCTTTTCTGGGCCGATGGGGTGAACAGGGTAGGGCCATACAAACATTTCGGTGGCACGAGCGGCTCAACACCAATCGTGGCGGGTGTCTGTGCGCTGGTGCTCTCCGCCAATCCGAATCTGACGGCCAAGGAGGTGAAGGATATTTTGCAAAAAACCGCCGACAAAATTGGCGACCCCAGTGAGTACATCAATGGTCATAGTCGCAAATTCGGGTATGGCCGTGTGAACGCCGACAAGGCCGTCGCCGAGGCCATCCGCCGAAAAGACGGCACAACGGGCAGTACCCCAAAACCACCAGCGACTGAGGTCACAGCGCCAGTGGTTTCTGGCGAAGGGCTGTTCCGGTTCAGTGTGGAGCGACAGCCGTCGCAGGGGTTTTCGGTACAAATGGGTGTGTTCGCCGAGTATGGCAATGTACTAATCGCTGCGGAAAAATTGGAGCGGATGTTCGCCCAGCCCATCGTTGTGAACATCAACCAGTTGAATGGCAAAACAGTGTACAAAGTGCTGGTTGGAATTTTTGACAAAAGCGCCGATGCGACAACGCTACTCAAGGCCATGAAAGCGCAAGGGGTGGATGGGTTTGTGAGGGATTTGAAAGGGCTGGCATGAGGAATTCTGCAGCTTGAAAGTTGGCATTTTGCAGATAGGACAGCGATAAATTAGGCAACTGGAAACCTGACATTTGGGAATTTTTGGTTTCCGGTTTTGCGGTGAGAGGTATGATATTTACCCAAAAACAATTCTCATGAAACCATTTCTATGCTTTTCCTTTCTCAGTTTTTGCTTCGCAAACATAGCCGCTGCACAAGCGTGTACAGTTAGTACTGATACGGCGCATTTGGATGTAAACAATGCCCGAGTAATATTACAAGCCAGTGGCGATTTTTTTTGGGACAGGAACGACGCCGGCTTTTTTGTTCCTAAAGGTGATCCAAGCCAACCGCAAACTGCAACCATTTTTGCAGGCGGGTTGTGGCTTGGCGGCTTTGACCCTGGCGGAAATCTAAAAGTTGCTGCACAAACTTATGGCGCAAACGGTGGCAGTTCTGATTATTGGCCTGGTCCATTAAACAATCAAGGAACTACCAACGCCAATATTTGCAGTGATTTCAATAAACTTTGGAAGGTAATCCGCAGTGAAACCAATGCTCATATTGTTGACTTCGCAAGCGACGGTGTCATAGATGGCCCTGTTCCTCAAAGTATCCTCAAATGGCCGGGCAGGGACAATCCGCAGTCTCTTGCTGCAAATGGGTTTGCACTTCCTAGCGGTCAGGAACTTGCTCCATTTGTTGACAGAAATAGCAATGGAAAATATGAGCCACTGAAAGGTGACTATCCAAATGTCAATGGCGACCAAGCCATTTGGTGGGTATTCAATGACGAAGGAGGTGGTGCTATACATGGGGTAACCCATGGGCTACCTATTCAAATAGAGATTCACGCCTTGGCCTATGGTTTTGAGGGCCAAGGAGGTGAGGATTTGGCAAACACTACCTTTTACGATTTCAATATTTTCAATAGAGCGTTGGAGGATTTAGATAGTGTTTACGTCGGCCTCTGGCTAGATACTGATATAGGCTGTTCATCTGATAATTATGTTGGGTGCATTTCTTCTGAAAAAATGGCATTCGCTTACAACGGGGACAATATTGACGGAGACCAGAATTGTAATTGTTCTAATTTTGGAGTCGCTTCATTTTGTCAAGATATTCCAGCAACTGCAATTAAAGTGCTGCAAGGGCCTACTGGCACCGCTGGAAATGGCGTAGGGTTTAGCAGTTTTACATTTGCTGTTAATCAAATAGGAGGGGCTGTACCGTGGTTGAGTCTTAGCCCCTATTTTTCAATGACAGGAGTTTGGCCTGATGGGTATCCCATCACTTATGGGGGTAGTGGTTACGACACTTTAAGCACGAATTATCACCCTTTTTTAATGGATGGTAATCCCGGCAATTCTGATGACTGGACTTTTTGCTCGGAGAACTACGCTTCAGGTGATTTCCGAATGTTGATTGGCTCAGGTCCATTCAACCTCGCTCCTGGTGAGAATACCAGTATTACTTATGCCATTTTGAACAAATTTGGTCTCCAGTACCCATGCCCCGAACTTTCACCGCTTATAGAAATGGGAGATGCTATACAAACGTATTTTGACGACCTAACTCCAACGCAAACACCGATTTCCGCTTCTAGTTCTGTCCATTTCTACCCCAACCCCCTCATTTCCGAAGGAAAACTGACCACCAGCGGCGCAGTACTGGAAGCCGTGCGCCTGTTCAGCTTAGATGGGCGAATAATCGGGGAATACAAAAACTTGAATTCCAATGAATTGACCATTCTGCGGGGCGGCCTGCCAGCGGGATTTTACCTTTACTCAGCACTATTAAACAACGGCCAATTTGCAACTGGCAAAATTGTTGCCCAATAAAATCAGGTGACAAAAATTAGTGAAAAGCCTGCGCTGACTTGGCGCAGGCTTTTTTTGTTGCCAATGCTGTCGTGGCCGATTAGCTTTGCGCCCAATTTTACCCTAAAAAAACAGCGATGCAAAAATGGGCAAAACGGCTGTTCCTGACTTTGCTTCGCAATTTCATTTGGAATGGCCTGTTTTCAAAAAACATCATTCCAAAACACAAAAAGCAATGCCCGGCTAAAAGCTGCACCTAAACATGCGCCAGTACAATGGCGTTGAAGTTCCGCCCCCAATCCTTATTTGTCATCCCCGAAGGGGAACTAAATCATTCTTCATTCATGAAAATAGCCCTCGCCCAACTCAATTTTTTCGTCGGCGACTTCGACGGCAACGTTTCGAAGATGCTCCTCGCCGTGGACGATGCAAAACGGCAGGGCGCCGACCTCGTCGTGTTCCCCGAACTGGCCACCTGCGGTTACCCGCCCCGTGATTTTCTGGAGTTCGACGATTTCATCCGCCGCTCCGAACGGGCCGTGCTGAAGATGGCCGAAGCGGCACAGGGCATTGCCATCGTGGTGGGTTCGGTGAGCAGGAACCCCGTGGTGGAGGGCAAAGACCTGTTCAATTCCGCCTATTTTCTGGAAGAAGGAAATATCAAACACGTGCAGCACAAAGCATTGCTGCCCACCTACGATGTGTTCGATGAGTACCGTCATTTTGAACCAGCAAAGGAGTTCAAGGTGGTGGAATTTCAGGGTAAAAAAATTGCTCTCAGCATTTGCGAAGACCTGTGGAACCTCGGCAACGAAAACCCGCTCTACACGGTCGTGCCGCTCGACGAAATGATGCCGCAAAAGCCTGACCTCATCGTGAACCTGAGCGCCTCGCCGTTCAATTATGAACACGCCAAAAGCCGCATCCACGTACTGCGTGCCAATGTACAGCGCTACGGACTGCCCATGATTTACGTCAACCAAATCGGCTCGCAGACTGACATCATTTTTGATGGCGGCTCCATCGTCATATCGCCTGACGGCAATATTTTCGAAGAAATGCCCTATTGGGAGGAGTGCGTGAAAACCTTTGATTTACAGGAAGTTATGAAGGGCGGGCGCAACATGGAGCAGCCAAAAGATAAGATTGCACTGATACATGACGCACTGGTTTTGGGCATCCGTGATTACTTCGGCAAGCTCGGTTTTAAGCAAGCCATCCTTGGCTTAAGCGGCGGCATCGACTCGGCGGTGGTGGCCGTGCTGGCCGCTCGTGCACTCGGGGAGGACAACGTTCGGGCGCTGCTCATGCCCTCGCAGTTCAGCTCCGACCACTCGGTGAACGATGCCCGCAAACTCGCCGTCAACCTTGGCGCCCAATACGACATCGTTCCCATCGAGCCGATTTTTACGAAGTACGAAGAGACGCTGAAACCGCATTTTCTTGGCTACCCCAACAACGTGACGGAGGAAAATATCCAAGCTCGCATCCGGGGCATGTTGCTCATGGCCATGTCCAACAAATTCGGCAACGTGCTGCTCAACACGACAAACAAGAGCGAGATGGCCGTTGGATACGGCACCCTCTACGGCGACCTCTGCGGCGGCCTCAGCGTACTGGCAGATGTTTACAAAACCGAGGTGTACCAACTGGCTCATTTCATCAATAAAGACGGCATTGTCATTCCGGAAAACACCATCACGAAACCGCCAAGCGCAGAGCTTCGGCCCGACCAGAAAGACAGCGACAGCCTGCCGGAATACGACATACTAGATGCCATTCTCTACCAGTATATCGAACAGCGGCAAGGCCCGCATGAAATCATTGCATTGGGTTTCGACGAGGCCACCGTGCGCCGTGCACTGCGACTGGTGAACATGAGTGAGTTCAAGCGCCATCAGGCTGCGCCCGTGCTGCGGGTGTCGCCAAAGGCGTTTGGGGTGGGCCGAAGGCTGCCTATTGTGGGGAAGTATTTGTCGTGAATTGATAAATAACCCTAACCAAATTTCGCTTTGCTTGTTATCTCAAATAAAATTACCAAAATTTGAAGTCTTCTATTGTTGAGGTTGTTTTGGAACAATCCAACAATTCACCAATCAAACAACCCAGCTTTCATGAAAAATTTTTCCCTTTTCTGCTTCGCAATGCTCGCAATCTTTGCTTTTACCAGTTGCACAAACGACACGGTGGCCGAGAAATCCGGCGAGGCCATGTCCATATTTGCCAGCGACACCAGCTTTTCGAAGCTGCATGAAACGCCCCAAGTGATTGATTATCAAGGCAAAGGCACGATGCTCGACCTGCGTACCACGGATGGCGGCATGACCAAAGTTTACGTCAACAAGACGGCTGAACCGACACAAAAGTTCCTCTTCGTCATTCATGAGTGGTGGGGCCTGAACGACCATATCAAACAGGAAGCCGACCGCCTTTTCGATGACCTCGGCAACGTGACCGTCGTGGCACTCGACCTCTACGACGGCAAAGTGACCGCTGACCCTGACGAGGCTGGCAAAATCATGGGTAGTGTTAAACCAGAACGAAGTGAGGCTATCATCAAAGGTGCCTTGGCATACGCAGGCAAGGACGGCCAAGTAGCCACTATCGGCTGGTGCTTCGGCGGCGGCTGGTCGTTGCGGACTAGCATTCTCGCTGCCGAGCGGGGCGTTGGCTGTGTGATGTACTACGGTATGCCCGTTGAAAAAGCCACCGAACTAGCTCCGATACAAGTGGACGTGCTCGGCATTTTTGCGAAGCAGGATAAATGGATAAATGAAGACGTGGTCACCAAATTCGAGACACTGGCCAAAGCGACCGGCAAAAAGGTTGAGAACCATTGGTTCAATGCCGACCATGCCTTTGCTAACCCGTCCAGCCCTCGCTACAACGAAGCTGCTGCGCAAGAGGCGAATGCTTTGGCACTTGCTTTCCTTCGGAAGAAACTTGGGGATTAGGAAGTGAGAATTGAAAATGGAGAAATCGAAGATTCACGTGAATCTTCGATTTCCTCCATTTTCAATTTCAAAAAGCATCCACTTCCTCATAAGCCCGAATCACCGCCATTTCTCCTTCCTTCCCACTGCCCGAATTGCCGTGTTCCATGCCGAGTATGCCTGTGAAGCCTTTCTCGTGGATATGCTTGAACAGGTTTTTGTAGTTCACCTCGCCAGTCGTCGGCTCTTTTCGACCAGGCTCATCCCCAATCTGAAAATACCCGATTTCATCCCAACACAAGTCCATGTTGACAGTCATGTGGCCCTCGTTGCGCTGCATGTGCCACATATCGAAGAGTATTTTGCAAGAAGGCGAGTTGACGGCCTTGCAGAGCAGATAGGTCTGGTCAGAATAGCGCATGAAAAGGTCGGGTGTATCGCTGAGTGGTTCAAGCACCATCACCAGACCGTGCGGCTCGAAGATGGCTGCGGCCTGGCGCAGTGACTCGATGACATGACTAGTTTGGATGCCCATCGGCAGTTGGCGGGCGTAGTTGCCGGGTACGACGGTCATCCATTTGGCGTTCACCCGCTTGGCTGTTTCGACAGCACCGTGGCAGGCTTTGATAAACTTGTCCCGCCATTCTTTGTCGCCGCTGGTAAGCGAGGTGGAGAGCGGCCAATTGTCGAAGGCAACGACGAAAACGCCCATGGTCATGCCCAACTTGGCCATCGTTTCTCCGATTTTCGATTGCATTTCCGGGGTGCGGCCCATCATGCCGTTGTCTTCCATGGCGATAAAGCCTTGGTCAGCCATGAACTTGAGCTGGTCAATCAAGTCTTTGCCAGCCGAGTTTTCAAACATGCCAAAATGCGGGGCGTATTTCAGCTTGAATTTGCGAGCATAGAGCGTGGCTGGCTCGTTGGCTGCTGCCGTTATCGTAGTTCCTGCGGCAACTGCCGCTGTGGAGAGTAGGCTGTTTTTTAAGAAGTTGCGACGTTGCATGTGCTATTTAGTTTTGTTTTAGTGTAAAATCCGGATTTCAGTGGCAAGTCGGTTTGTGGGGAAACATTGAAGCGTCCTCGCCGTTTCGCAAACCGAGAACTTATCCAGCGAAAGGTAGGTAAACTTTCAAAAAACTTCGGCAGTGCGTGTCTAATGGGCTTTTTTTACCGAAACCCGCTATATATTTGCCAACCAAGTTTGCAGTTCGTCAGTTGGCAGTGGGCAGTCACAGACTGCTAAGGTGTTCAAGGATGCAAACAAGTGAAATTTGAAAGTGTATGTTCGGTAGTTCTTCTTTGGATTAATGGGAAGAAATGTTGGATTAGCAGTCACTGACTGCCCACTGCCAACTGACGAACTGCCGACTTGAAAGGAGAGGTGCCAGAGTGGTCGATCGGGACGGTCTCGAAAACCGTTGTACGGGCAACCGTACCGTGGGTTCGAATCCCACCCTCTCCGCAAAGTATTGAAGGCCAGTAGTTTGCAGTAGATTTAATTGGTTTTCAATTTAAAATTAATACTCGAATCAAAGGATTTGAAGCGATGAATTTTCTGAACAGGATGGCCCCTATTTTATGGTACTTACGTCAAAACTTCAAAAGCCGTGCAAGCTGCTTCTGAAGTTTGGTATCAAATTCCGGCCAGTTTTGAGGAGTATGAAGGTGTTGTTAGGTAGGCTTTAGAAGGCTGAAATAGTTTGCAGGTCATGGGATGCCCCAAAATTTTACATAATCCTCCCCATTACCCGCAACAAGCTTGGCATACCAGCAATTTCCCTCGCCAGTAATTTCCCTGCACAGGATGTTTTTTCTTCAATAATTTGATTACCAGTGTATTGTATTAAATATACAGTGTGTTTCACCGGCAATTTGTTCAGCGGTGTATTCTTGCTGTTTTGCTAATTTTCGGCGAATCGGCCATTCGGTTTACCCACTATTTTTTCAAACGGCTTCTTTTGAAAAAATAACTTTCAGGATGGCCCTCGCTGGCAAAACATTTCAACATAAGTGCTGCGGCTATTACTACGTTTTAACAATCGTTTCTTTCATCCTGAAAAGGACTTTGCCAACAAAATAAGACCGTTGGTTGGCTTTACACCAGCTAACTTAAGTATTTTCAAGTTGGCCTTCTCGCACAAGTCAAATCCTTCGGACAAGGCTTATGCCATGCAAAACAACGAACGCTTGGAGTTCCTGGGCGATGCGATACTTGGCACTATCGTAGCGGAATACCTGTTCATCAAGTACCCCCATGCGAATGAGGGCTTTCTGACGAAAATGCGCTCGAAAATCGTGAAGCGGAACACGCTGAACAAAATTGGCGACAAAATGGGCCTTGACATGCTCTTGTCCGACTACAGCCAGACCCGTCTCAGCCGCTCCATGCTTGGGAATGCCGTTGAGGCACTCGTCGGGGCGGTTTACCTGGAGAAAGGCTACGGAGCGACCAAGTGGTTTGTCATCCAAAAAATATTGCGCAATTACGTGGATGTGCACGAGCTGGAAAGCTACGATGACAACTACAAGAGCCAGCTCCTTGAATGGTGCCAAAAGAATGGGCAGACCGTCAGCTACAAACTGGTAGCCCGTTATAAGTTCGAGAAACGTGACCGCTTCAAAGTGGCGGTGATGGTGGATAATCAAAAAGTCGCTACCGCCGATGACTTCAACAAGAAAAGCGCCGAGCAAACAGCCTCAGAAAAGGCAATGATGGTGCTTGGTATCATCGCCAATACAGGCGGAAATGGTGTTGTGGAAGAAGATGAGGACGAGGATAACGAAAACAACGATTGATTTACGTTTAGCGGAAGGGTTGGAGGTTCTAGTTGAATCAAAAATGAAAAAGGGTACGGAGCTTTTGTGCTGTACCCTTTTTCATTTTGACAATCTGCCGATACTGGTTCTATTACACGTTTAGATAGCTCATCAATGCATCGTATCGCTCCTGAAGCGACTCAAGATACTCCTCCTCATTGAAAGAGGCTTTGATGATATAACCGAACCGTTCAAATGCTGCAAGGATATTGTGGATGTCTTGACGATTGATTTTTAAGGTCACTTCAACGACAGAAGATTCTGGGCGAGAAGAAACAAAGGTGCTCAGGATGGTAGCGCCTTCCGCTTCCACAAGCCTGGCGATTTCGGCGAGGGAGTAGCTGCGCTGCTGGAATTCCAACACGACGATACTGCCCGAATCGCTGAATGCCGCTGTTTTTGCGAAGTAATTTAAGGCGTCTTCCAGAGAGACCACGCCGATATAGTCGCCCACCTCATCCACGACAGGTATGATGGTCAGTTGGTGTTCAGCCAAAAGCCGCATGACCTCATAGAGGTGGTCGGATTTCTTTACAAAAGCACGGAGCAGGGAAAGCTGGTAGGAGCCGATTGGCTCGTTGACGTTGTGAATCAGTATGTCATCTTCACTGATGACGCCAAGCAATTGGCTATCATTTACGATAGGCAGGTGGCGCACATTAAAGTTCTCCATCGAGACAAGTGCCATTTTGCCGGTATCGGAAGTACGAAGGGGCAAAACTGCGGAAGAAATTAGGTTTTCAGCAACCATTGTGTTTGTGTTTGTAGTCCATTATTGAACGTCTCATAGTTCTTTTAGTGGATGGTGTTCCTGTTAAAATTTCCTTGCCATTCTCTCTTTTGCAAATTCAAGGCCAAAGGTAGGAAGGTTTGGGGTTCAAGTTTTCAAGTTTTTGGTTTCAGGGAGTGCATGGGCATTTGTGCTGTGGTTTCCTTGAAACCTGAAACCCCAAACCTGAAACCTGAAACCATTTTCACCCGCCCATCAGTTTTCGCTGCTCTTCTTGAAATTCAAGTTCCGTGAGCAAACCGTGCTCTCGCAGCTCGGCTAGTTTTTTCAATCGGTCGAGCAAGTCAGGTTGAGCGGCGAGGAGGTCTTCCTTGCGCTGGGTGTCAACGGGATTTTGTGTGGTTTTTGGCACAAGGCGAAAACCGTTTTCCTCAAACTGCTCGAAATCATTCTGGATGCGCAAATAAGCCAGTGCGTGGTGTTCCTTAATCTTCTGAAAATCCTTAAAGCCAAATTGGATGGCTTGGTCGAGGTGCAAAAGTGCATTTTCTTTATCCTCCACTAAAGAATAGGCGCAAGCTAAGTTGAAATGGGTGGCGATGTCTTGCGGTGCAATTTCAAGGGATTTAATGAAATCAGCAATAGCTCCACTATAATCGAAGTCCTTAAATTTGTCAAGTCCGCTCTGCTTGAATGGGTTTGGACGATTGGCCCGGGCTTTCGGGGCGGGCCGTGGCGGTGCTGGGGGGCTTACTTTCTGGCGCTCAAAATCCGTGGGTCGGCCACGCTGGAAATCGGGACGATGCTGTTGCCGACGTTGCCAGTTTTCTTTGTTATATTTTGCATCAAAAACATCATTGTCCATCGAGAAAAGCACGATGGCATCAATCAATCCGATTAGCCATACAAGCGGAAACCAAAAGAAAACGGCGTATAAAATACCCCGCCCTACTTGTCCTAGGTAAAATCGGTGGATGCCCACCCAGCCCAAAAAAAGGGCTAAAATTCCCGCTACATTTTTATCTCTCATTGGGTCGCTTTCAATTTTAAAGGTGAACGCAAATATTAACACCAGGTTCAGCTTTTCGCTCCAACTATTGGATGCGAGGGCGGTATTTATGGATGAAGAAGTGGTTTCTGGTTTTTGGTTTCTTGTTTCATGGGGGTAACTATTTCAGGCTCGATACTCCCGTGGAACTTTAAACCCTAAACCTGAAACCATTAGAATACCTTGCACGTCAGTACCGTAAAGTCATCCTGAAAGCCCGCCCGACCTTTGAACAGGTCTAACTCGTCCATTACTTTTTGGTTGAAGTCGGTGGCACTCAGGTGGTAGTGTTGCAACACAAAATTTTGCCCAAAATTTTCATCCACATATTCTCCCGCTTCGTTTTGAAGTTCAGTCAGGCCATCCGTAAAGAGCAGGATGAGCGCCTCCCCATCCACTTTCTCTGTGCCTTGTTCGATAAAAGGCAATTCGTCGAAAGCACCAAGTACCGTTGTGCCTTTCGACAAGTAGTGCAACTGCTCGTTCATCGCCAAAATCGGCGGATTGTGCCCGGCGTTCACGTAGGTAAGCAGCCGGGTGTTCAGGTCGAACTGTGCCACAAAGAAAGTGAGGAACCGTTCCCCTTTCGTAATGCGCAAAACCGAGCCATTCAAGTCTTCCACAAAAGAAGTCAGGTTGTCGTGGCGAGTGAGCAGGTTGTGGAAGCTCGCCTGAAAATTGGACATGAGCAGCGCAGCGGCCACGCCTTTGCCAGCAATGTCGGCGATGCAAAAAGTGATTTTACCGTCGCCGTGCTCAACGAAGTCGAAATAATCACCCCCTACGTTTAGGTGTGGCCGATAAATGGCCGACAATTCATACTCCTTCCGTGTGGGCAGCTCCTTCGGTATCAGCAACTGCTGCATCTCGCTGGCCAGTTCCATCTCCTTGCGCAAGCGCTCGTCCTCCAATTGTTTCTTGAAAAGCCGCTTGTTTTCGATAGCAACCGTGATAATATTGGTGATGGTAGTGATGAATTGAACCTTGTTGTACATATCCTCATCCTCGCCAAAACCGCCGATAAAAACGTAGGCGAGATGCACTTCTTTGTGCTTCACGGGAATCACCACGTCGAACTGACTGAAAAACGGGTCGTCGCTGTCGGTCAAGGTATGCAAACGGGTGTAGCGGGAGAGTTGGTCGGAAACATCGGTTTTCAGTTCACCTACCTCGAAACCAATATGGGCGGTACAGGCCCATTTTTTCTCCTTGCGGTAATAAAGTGCCATTTTTTTTACGCCCATTTCCCAGCTCAAAAAAGACGTGTACATTTCGAACAGGCCACTCATCTTCACATTGTTGTTGATGGCCTGTGTGATGTTCAGCAGTCTGTTTACCTGCAATTGCTTCAAGTTCAGGTCGCGTTCCAATTGCCCGATGGTCGTTAATTTTTGTTTTACATTGCCTAAAGAAGTCATCAGTAAGGAGTTTTCCGGTCGTGTAGTTCTCAAAAACGAATGGGTAAAATTAGAAATTGACCCGAATACTTTTTGATAAAACTACTTTTGCAGGAAATTTGCAGCCCCTGATGCCAATTTGACATCGGAAAATTACAGACATAGACGGCTTTGGATAGCTTTTTCATTTAATAAAATATTGTGAATCAATGTTTTAGGTAAAAATGCTTCCCCACCCAATTTGAAATAAGGATAATGCAACAAATAACTTTTCAAGGAAAACAAATCGCCTTTTTTGACAACAACCAGGAGAATGGCCGAGATGCGGAGGGTCTTCCCGTAATTTTTTTACACGGCTTCCTCGAAGACAGCCGACTGTGGGACGAGTGGCTACCCCTGCTACCCGCCCGCCGCTACATCTGCATTGACTTGCCTGGCGCTGGCAGCTCCGAACTCATCGAAAACCTGACGATGGAATCCATGGCTGGGGCGGTGGCAGCCGTGGTCGAGCACCTTGGCATCGAAAAGTTCGTACTGATGGGCCACAGCATGGGCGGTTATGTGTCAATCGCTTTTGCTGAAAAATGGGGCGAAAAACTCGCCGGGCTTTGCCTGTTTCACTCGCACCCCTTTGAGGATTCGGAGGAGAAAAAAGCGAGCAGGCTCAAGTCCGTGGAGTTCATCCACAAAAACGGCCACGTCATTTACGTGCGCCAAGCCATCCCGCAGCTCTTCATTTACGACTATTCCAAGGGCTACCAAAGTGAAGTTAACCGCCTGATACACAACGCCGTATATTTCAAACCGGAGAATATCATCGCTACGCTCGATGCCATGCGCCTGCGCCGTGACCGCTCGGAAGTGCTGCGCAACATCGATTGCCCGGTGCTCCTGCTCATCGGCAAGCACGATACCGCCGTGCCGCTCGAACTCAGCATGGCCATGACCCCGCTGCCCAAACAGGCCAGCATTCACGTCTTCCCAACCGTCGGCCACATGGGCATGTTTTCCGCCAGCCGGGAGACGGCGAAGGTGTTCCGGGAATTTCTTGCAGAAATTTAAGAGGTGAGAGGGTGAGAGGGTGAGAAAGAACGGCACTCCCTCTCACCTCTCTCACCTCTCTCACTTCTCTCACTTCTCTCACCTATGAAAGCCCTCCTCTTCGCAGCCGGCCTCGGCACCCGCCTACGGCCTTTGACCAACGACCGCCCGAAGGCCCTCGTGGAAGTGAACGGCGTGACCCTGCTCGAAGTCGCCATCCGGCGGTTGGTGGCGGCTGGCTGTCGGGAACTGATTGTAAACGTCCACCATTTTGCGGAGCAAGTCATTGATTTTATTGAAAAAAAGGGGCAGTTCGGCATCCGTATCGTCCTCTCCGATGAACGGGAGCAACTGCTTGACACGGGGGGCGGCCTGAAAAAAGCGGCCTGGTTTTTCGATGACGGCCAACCCTTCCTCGTTTGCAACGCCGATGTGCTGACGGACATGAACCTCGCCCGTTTTTACCAAAAACACCTCGAAAGCGGGGCGCTCGCCACGCTTGCAGTCCGACAGCGCATTACCTCCCGCTATTTACTTTTTGATGAAAAAATGCGCCTCAGCGGCTGGAAGAATGCCAAGACCGGGGAGAATAAGTTGGCAGTTCGTCAGTTGGCAGTGGGCAGTCAGACCCCAATATACCCCATACCTCAAACCTCATACCTCCAATATGCATTCAGCGGCATACACGCCATCAGTCCGGGCCTTTTTAACTGGCTGCCTGAAGGAGAGGGGGCGTTTTCCATCATTGACGTGTATTTGAATGCGGCTTCCAGCGGCCAAGTGATTGGCTATGACCATTCGGCTGATGCATGGTTGGACGTTGGCAAACCCGAATCATTGGGGCCAGCAGCGGAGTTTTTGAAAAAAAACCGCAACTTCGCCGGGTAGGTGGCCATCACTTGTCATTCATCATTTCACCATTCATCATTTATCATTAAAAAAGTGTCCCTTTTTTTCACTGCCAAATTTCCGCCACGCCGGTACAGCGAACTGAAGCCTAAGTACATCCTGGCCACGCTGGAAAAACTCAGCCTGCGCATTGCGGAGCGTTTCCCGAATTCGGGATTGGGAAAGGTGGCTACCGAACTGGGCGAGGTGGCCGATGGCATCGTGGCGCTGGCGGAAGAACTGCCCCGTCCGATTTGGCCCATTCGTATTTTGACGTTCTTCACCATTGGGCTGCTCATCGGATTGGCGGTGTGGGTCTGCGTACTCACCGTGCGTTACATCCCAGCGGGGGAGAGCGGCCTGATGGAGATTCTGCAAGGTGCGGAGAGTGCCATCAACGAGGTGATTTTCCTCGGCTTGGCCATCGCTTTTTTGGCGACTGCCGAGAACCGCATCAAGCGCAGGGCTGCCCTCGATTCTCTGCACCGGCTCCGCTCCATCGCTCACGTGGTGGACATGCACCAACTGACCAAAGACCCCGCCTCGGTCGTTGCGGAGCTGAACAAAACAGCTTCCTCCCCGGAACGCACCATGACGCCCTACCAGCTCACCCGCTACCTCGACTATTGCGCCGAACTCCTTGCCATCAACTCGAAGCTGGCTGCCCTGCATGTACAGGCTTTTCAAGACTCGGAAGTGCAGAAAACCGTGGAGGAAGTGGAGACGCTCTCCCACGTGCTTGCCAACAAAATCTGGCAGAAGATTATGATGCTGGACGTGGAGACGAAGAAGAAGAAATAGGGCCATTTGCCCCAGTTTTCGTGGTATATACTGCCTTCAAATTTCGGGAATTGACTTCACCTATCCGTTTTATATACTATCCACATAACCCCGCAATGCCGCCATTTCTTCGACTTATCGCTTCATGAAGAATAAATGCAATTGGGCATAGCTTCGATGCTTCAAGAGGGCTTTCGAATTAATACAAATTTGTCACTTTTTGTCTCGTCCTCGCCACGTTGTCATCCTGTAAGGAACCGTCCTCGTCCTAAGGGCAGCCTCGCGAGACTTCTTTAGGACGAGGACGGTTCCTT
>JAIPBL010000028.1 GCA_021739645.1 Saprospiraceae bacterium
GCTCATGAGGAGCTGCAGGATGGGGAAATCCTGCTGTGCATGGTAGTGGGCGAGGGCAAAGGCATCGGCGATGCGCTCGAAAACCTTGCTGTCCACCAATCCGGGGGCGGCTTCGTCCAATTGCCCGATGAAGTGCGACGTGGTAAAGGGCGCCTGGCCGCGGAACAGTTTTTCCAGCAGTTTACAGTGCTTTTGCCCAACGCCGAAATGTTCCAGCCACCCGGTCGTGCGTTCATTGTATGCGAACAGTTGAGTGCTGCTTTGAGGGGATTCAAGATTGTAGATTATAAGTTTTCATCTGATTGTAAAAAACACTTTGCGTTAAAAATCCCTCGATGCGCCGCTGATCGCCGATGCGCTGGAGCAGGACGCCGGTGAATTTGGTGTCGAAAAAGCCGAGCGGCAGTTCCATCAGTTTGTGCAAAAAATCGGCAATCAGCCCGATGCCCACCCTCGCACTGATGTGCAGGAAAATCCAGTTTTGGATGAAAGTGACGACCGTGGAGGCGAAAAACAGCATCAACTGGCCCACCAACACCAGCCAGATGAAGCCGATGTCCTTGTTGTCAATGCCCACATCCACGATGGCTTGGGTAAGGAAAGGAAAGGCCAATTGGAAAAACGCCGTGAGCAACAAGCCCAGCACAAGGTTGGCCATCAGGCGCTTGTATGGGCGCAGGTAATTCGTGAAAAAAGAGCGCAGAGAGAGCTTTTCCAACTCGCCCTCATTTTTTTCCTTGAAAAAATCCATGCCTGGCTCCAGCAGCAGGGCGATGCCCTTATCTTGGTCACTTATCCAACCCCGTTTGAAACTCTCAATGGGCAGTTTGATTTTGTCTGCCCCGGGGTCTGCCACCCAGACGTGACGGCGGTTGACTTTATGCACCACGAGGAAATGCTTCTGGTTCCAATGAGCGATGAGCGGCAGCGGGGCGACCATAAATGATGGCTCGCCATTGGGAGCACCGAAGGGGATTTTCACCGCCAGCGTCCGAAAACCGACCTGCTCCGCCGCTTCGCTGATACCCTTCAAACTGACGCCTTCCCGGTCGAGGTAGCAACGCTCCCGCAGGTATTGCAGGGTGTGAGACTTGCCATAGTGCTTCGCAATCATGCGGAGGCAGGTGGGGCCACAGTCCATGGCATCGAATTGGTGGTAAAAGGGAAAGCTGTGCATCTTCAAGGGGTTGAAGAAAGAAGATTAGAGAAAATAAAACCGAAAAATTGGATTGCTATCGTCGTCAGAATGGCGACTTCGGGCAAGGGAAGATGCGGAACGTCTGGTTGCGTTTACTAAGCGGGAGGATTGCAGTCATTGTTTTTGTGTGTTTTGCTGCCAACTTTGCCGTGGGCAATATTTGGCGTAGGTTATTTGGCAAAGCTAAGGAATAGCAGATGAAATGGCAAATGGGTTTACGAAAAAGTATGCTGTGGTACAAAAACGCTTTGATGTTCAACAGTATTGGCGAACAATGCAAGATTCACATTCCGGAATATTTTGGCCACACTGAGCAGCATTCGGGCTTCGCTTTGCAATTTCAGCGGCTCGCTTTGGTGTGTTGAAGCTTCGCTTTGGGGCGTTTGAGCTTCATTGAGCTTCTTCAGCACCTAACTTTGAGGTGTAGAAGTTTCACTTTGCGTCGTTGTACATTCATTGAGCAATTTTGGAGCTTCGCTTTGGCACGAAAGGGAATCACTTTGGGACATCCACAAAATTTACAAAAAATAAAATATTAAATTACAGCTTCCCACCTGATACATCGTATCAAACATCTACTATCTTTGCCATGTAAACCGATAATCCAACGCCGGTATTCCCGGCGTTTTTAGCCAAAGCCCTTTTCCAAAAACTGTTGTCCCATGAACAAACGATTACCTAAGCTGACCGCCTATTTACGTCTGACGCCACGTCGCACCACGTTTAATTTTCCAAGAAATTTTGAGGCTAAAACAAGTCGAGTGGCATTGCCGCCTGCTTAGTTTTTTGTGCCAATGCCTTACCGGCAGCGGCATTGTTTTGCCCGTTTACAATCTACCCACCACACACCTAAGGCCAGGAACACAGACAAAATTGAGTATTTGAGGATTCGAGTATTTGAAGATTTGAGTATTTGACCACGCCACGGTTCAAGTCCTCGCATCCTCAAAACCATTGAGTATTCGAAGATTCGAGGATTTGAGCAGCGCAATGTCAAATCCTCGCATCCTCCTTTTTATAACCGATTTACAACAAGTAAAAAAGTATGGATGAGAGGCAGCATAGGCTAGCCACTTTTGCCTTTTTACTTTGTACTTTTTACTTGAACAAACACTCGTCCCATGTTCCGATTTACTTCCACATTGCCCACTGGCTGGGCGCAGTTTGCGTCACAGCGATTTTGCAACAGTTTTTACCAATTGGCAATGGCGTTATTGCTGTTGCTGCTACCACAATTTGTTACTGGACAATGCACCACGCTGATTTGCGCTCAAAACGTGCAATTCTCGCTGGACAACAATTGCTCGGGGTCAGTGAACCCCTTGAGTATGCTTACAAACTACTGGTCGTGTCAAGGCCCGCTCACGCTGACGTACTACGACGCTGGGGGGAACAACCTCGGCCCTACGCTCAACAGTGCCCAGCTCGGCCAAACGGTGGATGTATTCGTGAAACACACCTGGACCGGCCTGACCTGCTGGGGAACGGTGTACGTGAAGGACGGCAAGAAACCGACCATTGGCGCTGCCAATTTGACCCTGAACTGTACCGAAGATACCAGCGCAACGGCGCTCGACCCGCCCATCGTGGCGGACAATTGCAGCCCGGCCAGCAACATCACGCTGTCGCACCAGGACACCGTGTTGGACTTTGGCTGCGGCTACACCGGCTTTGCCGGATATTTTGACCCAAGCAACTGGAATATATGCTTAACGAATAATGGGGATGGTGGGGTAGATGTCACGGGAGCTCCCAATTCGGTGTTGGTCGAAGGGGCCAACAGCTCACCGATAAGCAACACGTCTTCGTACGTGACGAGGTTCAAAATCGTCATACCTACGGAGGGTTACGTGAGCTTTGACTGGAGTAGTTTTGGGGGCTCCTCTTTTACCAACGAGGGATTCTACCTCACCATCAACAATTGGTGCATCCGGCTGTCGAGCGACACGCTACAGTCCGGCACCTACACCACTGGGCTGCTGCAGCCCGGCGACGTGCTGTCGTTCGAGCAAACTTCGAACGGCGGCGCCAACGCCAACAGCACCATCATTTCCAATTTCCACTTCAGCACACTGGCTTGGAAGGTCATCCAGCGAAAATGGACGGCCACCGACGAATGGGGCAACACGGCCACCAAAGTCCAGACCATCACGCTGACCCGGACGCAGCTTTCGCAAGTGCATTTCCCACCAAACCGGGACGGGGTGGAAGCGCCGATGCTGCCTTGCGGCTCCAATGCCAGCGACCCCAGCGTCACGGGCAGCCCCTTCATTGACGAAGATGGCGACCTTAGCACTACCGCCGATCAGTTCGCCGTGGACAATGGCGACTGCTTCTTCAACCTCACACACACCGACCAAGTGGTGCCGACCTGCGGCGGCAGTGTGCTCATTCTTCGCAAATGGACGGTGATTGATGACTGCACGGGCAATTTTGTGGAACACACCCAACTCATCAAGCTCTTCGACATCACGCCGCCGACCATCACTTGTCCGCCGCCCGCTACCGTCAGCACGGACGATTTCGGTTGTTTTGGCATCATCAATTTGCCTTCGGCAACAGCGGTGGACGACTGTTCCTCCACCATCAACATTGAACCAACCTGGGCCTTCGGCAATGGTTTTGGGCCCTTCGCCGACGTGGCGCAAGGCGCTCACACCGTCACCTACCATGCCTCCGATGCCTGCGGCAATACGTCAAGCTGCACCACAACCATTACAGTTGAAGACCAAGTGGCCCCGACGGTCATTTGCCAAAGTTTCACGGTAGCTTCGGTTACTACAACGGGCGAGGCCACCGTTTATGCCAACCTGCTCGATGCGGGCAGCTACGACCATTGTTGCATCGAAAGTTACGAAGTAAAACGTGCCAACCAGCCGAACTCGGCGTTTGCGCCCAGTGTGGTGGTGTCTTGCGCCGACTTGCCCGCCAGTGATGTTGTTGTCACCCTTCGGGTAATGGACTGCCACGGCAACTCCAACACCTGCGATGTGACCGTGAATGTGCACGACGAATTGCCCCCGATCGTCGTCCCCCCCGCCGATGTGGTGGTGGACTGCAATACCGACCTCAGCAACCTCGCCACATTCGGGACGGCTACTGTGACGGACAACTGCTCGTTTACCCTAAATGAAACGACCACCACAGACATCACGAGCTGCGGGCAAGGCATGGTCACGAGGGTTTTCACCGCCACCGACCCCAGCGGCAATTCGACCTCAGCGCAGCAGGTCATCCACCTCGTGAACCAAACGCCATGGAACTCGGCGGGCAACCAAATCATTTGGCCAACCAACTACCAGTCGGTGGCCTGTAGCGGTGAATCACTGGAGCCGTTTGACCTGCCCTACCTTTTCAATGGCCCGACACTGCTGGGGCAAAACGGCTGTGAACAGGTAGCGGTGAATTACGAAGACGAAATCTTTTGGATTGCGGAGCCAGCCTGCTACAAAATCGAGCGCACTTGGACGATTTTGGATTGGTGCCAGTACCAGGCAAACAGCGGCACGAATGTGGGTATGTGGACGCACATCCAGCTCATCGAAGTGACTGACAATCAAGCGCCTGTCTTCGTAAATACGCCGACTAATATCATGGCCAGCAGCGGCGCAGGCTGCACTAGCAACGTGAACATTCCGCTGCCGCAAATCACCGATTGCAGCAACCACGTGACTATCACGGCTTCTGGCGCTTTGGGTAGTGGGTTTTCGTTCCAGAATGTGCCAGCCGGGGTTTACCCGATGATTTTTCATGCCAGCGATGGTTGCGGCAATTCTTCGGAGTTTAATTTCACGGTGTCGGTTGGCGACACGGGAGCGCCAACGGCTTATTGCCTGAGCGGCGTGAACGTGGAATTGAACACACAAGGTGAGGCTTCGCTTGCTGCGCAACAACTGAACTTCAACAGTTTCGACAACTGCGCACCGGCGAGCAGCCTCCAATTTAGTTTTTCACAAAATACTGCCGACAACACGCTCCAATTCAATTGTGGCGATGTGGGTACAAACCTCGTTCAGCTCTGGGTCACCGACCCCGGTGGCAACTCGGATTTTTGTGAAACGACCGTGAACGTGCAGGACAACCTGTCGGCTTGCGGTGCAAATATTGACCTCGGCGGCATGATTCAAACCCCGGCGGGGGTGCCAGTCGGACAGGTTTCGGTGAATATTTCCGGGGCGTTCATGCCTACCCAAACGACGCTGGCAGGCGTGGGGAGTTACAGCTTCAACGACCTTCCCGTGGGCGGTGATTTCACCATCACTCCCACCAAAAACATCGGGCAATCGAACGGTGTCACAGCATTCGACCTTGTAAAAATAAACGACCATATTCTGGCAGTGAATCCGTTCATGGAGGCTTGGCAGGTCATCGCTGCCGATGCGAACGGCTCTGGGGCAGTGACTGCCAGCGACCTCGTGGCCATTCAGGCGGTCATACTGAACGTGGTGCCGAACTTCCCGAATGGCACGCCGTCTTGGCGGTTTGTGCCGACGAGCCATGCGTTTTCCAATCCTGCGAACCCGTGGCCGTTCCCGCAAGAAGCCTCGATGAACAACGTGGTTCATGATGAAATGGCCATCAACTTCACCGGCATAAAAACGGGTGACGTGACCGGCAATGCGAATCCGGCCTTTATTGTTGGCGGCTCATCGGGGGGAAGTGTACAGTCCGTGACGGAGGGGCGCTCTGGTGGCAATTTTCTGATAAAAGCAAAAAATCAAGACCTTCGCAAAGGGCAATTTTTTGAGGTTTATTTTGAATTGGAGGCGGCTACAGCTTGGCAGTTTACGCTTGTTTTAAACCCACAAATGATTGAATTTCAGGATTTTGTGAAAAATGCAGGCGAGGCACCGAACCCGATTTTCAACGCTTCGAGGCGTAGGGAGGGTTTAGTTTCCATGCTGTACTTTGGCAAACAACCACTCACTCATTTTACCCTAAAAATAAAGGCACTGGCCGATGTCAACCTTGCCGATGTGCTGCAAATCAACTCTGAAATCACACCTGCCGCCGCTTGGAACGCAGCGGAAGAGCAACTCTCGCCTATGCTGGAATTCGAGGAGGCTGCGGGAATTGATGATTCTGCGGCATCGCTGGAATGTCATCCCAACCCGTTCGGGGAGCAGGCTGTGGTCATGTTCAGCTTGCCGGAACCTTGCGAGGTCAGGTTCTCTGTGCTGGATGCCGCCGGGAAACTGCTGTTTTCATCCAACGGGCTTTATGAAAAAGGGCAAAATAAGTTGGTTTTGCGGAGCAATGACCTTGCAACAACGGGGCTGGTTTTCATCAAAATGGAAACAACAGGCCGTGTTTTGACAAAAAAATTGGTTGTTTTACCATAAACGATTAGCAATTAGAGAGAGAAAGATTTTTGCGCAAAGTGCTGTTCATCATCACTTTGCGCTTTTTTTTTTGTGAAAAAATGAGGAGATATTGAAAATCAAAAAAAAATATGACTAAATTTGTCTTGAATAAAATAGTCATAAAATGAAAACATTGCATGACCTCCTCAAAGAAGGGCGGATAGAAAAAAATCTGAAGCACAAAGATGTAGTGGCTGCCACAGGCATAGACCAGTCACTCCTGAGCAAATACGAAAACGGAAGCAGGTTGCCCACCGAGTCGCACATCATGTTGCTCGCCAATGTTTATGGCCTGAATATCAAGCAGTTGCGTGTATTTTGGGTTTACGAGAAATTCATTGGGATGGCGAAGCAGTACGAGATTCCGATGTCGGAAATCATGTACGTTGCCGAAGGCCGGGCCGAGTTTTTGTACGGAGAGCGGGCGCTTGAAGTGCCGCCCATCCCCACCGAATTGGAGGCGAAGCTGGCCATAATTGATGAACTGAAAGATAAATGGCAGGCCGCCAAGCCGCTCAACAACGAGCAATTGCGCAAGCTGATGGAGTATTTCAATATCGAATACACCTACGAAAGCAACCGCATTGAGGGGAATACCCTGAGCTTGCAGGAAACCAGCCTTGTGGTGAACCAAGGCCTGACCATCGGCAGCAAGTCCATGCGGGAGCACTTGGAGGCCATCAATCACGCCGAGGCAGCTGAGTTCATTGGTGAGCTGGCTACCCAGCAGGATGATGTGACCAAGCGCACGCTGCTTGAGCTGCATGGCTTGATTTTGAAAAGCATTGACCGGGAGAATGCAGGGCGATGGCGCTCGGTGCCGGTTCGCATTTCGGGCAGCCAACATGCACCGCCGGAGCCGTACATGCTGGACAAGATGATGGAGGATTATTTCATCCATTACTCCCGTCAAAAGGGACGGATGCACCCGGTCATTTTGGCGGCGGAGATGCACGAGCGGCTCGTGAGCATCCACCCGTTCATTGACGGGAATGGCCGCACTTCCCGGCTTGTGATGAACCTAGTTTTGCTGCGCAATGGCTACACCATCGCCAATTTGAAGGGCGATAATGCTTCCCGTTTGGCCTACTATCAGGCATTGGAAAAAGTGCAGGTGGACAACGAACCTGAGGCTTTTTATCACCTTGTTGCAAATGCGGTGGAGACTTCGCTGCGAGCGCACCTGGCGCTGGTTTGAAAACAAAAAGGGCAACCTCCACGGTCGCCCTTTTTGCATTTCCGGCATCGTCAGTGGTCATTTCTGAACCACCAACCGCTTCACAACTATCTGATTTTCAATCATTATCCTTACCAAAAAGACACCATCGGCGTAATCAGCCATGTCCATCACGAACATGCCAGAAGATACATCAGCTTGGTGATAGCTATCGGCCAACCTGCCGGTCATGTCAAATACCTGAATATTAGCTTCTAAAACATCTATCTCATCAAGCGCAAGTGTCACTAGGCCATTTGTTGGATTTGGGAACAAAAGAATCCTCCTTTCCAACTGCTGATTGGTTGTCGATGAAACGGTTTGCACCACAAAAGTTTGCAGATAGCTGCAATCGTTGGCATCAACTACTGTCAGCGTGTAGGTACCTGCGGCAATGTTGCCAAGGTCTTCCTGATTACCGACCACGTTACCGCTAGCATCTGTCCAATCAAAACTGTAAGGTGCTGTGCCGCCTGCCACGGTCACGTCAATTGTTCCGTTCTGCTGTCCGGTGGTTTCGGGCAATATTTGTACCGTAGCAACTGAAATAGCCAGAGGTGTTGCGATGGTGGCCGACTGAAAAGCCACACACCCCATTGCGTCGGTGACTGAAACACTGACCGTTCCACCACCGAGATTATCCACGCTTTGGGTGGTTTCGCCGGTGCTCCAGAGGTACGAATAACCAGCTGAGCCTCCAGTAACTTGGGCGGAGGCACTACCATCCATTTCCCCAACGCAAGTAATATTGGTAGTTGGTACATATACCTCCATTGCCGTCGGTACTACAATTTCGAACGAACAGGTGTTTGAGTTGCCGTGGCCGTCATTTACTTCAAATATTTGAACCGTTGTCCCCGTCGGGAACGAGGCGCCACTTGGTAAGCCTGCCGTCAAAGTCGGCGTCAAATTTTGAGCACAGTTGTCGCTGGTTTCTATGGCAAAACTTGCCACGGGGTCGCAGTACGGTAGCACGATGTCATCAGGACAAATGATGCTGGGCGGGGTGTTGTCCTGAACGGTGACGACGGCAGTGCCTGTGGCGGTATTTCCGCTAGCATCCGTTACGCTCAACACAACGGCATTTTGCCCGAGGTCAGCGCAGTTGAAATTAGCAATGTCAATGCTTTGCTCCGCAATGCCGCAGTTGTCGGTGCTGCCTGCGTCGAGCATCTGCGGGGTGATGGTGGCCATGCCATTCTCATCCAAAAACACGGTCACGTTTTGCACCGAAATAGCGGGCGGCAGGTTGTCCACCACTTCGATGGTTGCCGTGCCGGAGGCGGAATTGCCGGCCTCATCCAACACTGTCAGGGTGACTTCATGAGTACCGAGGTCGCTGCAATCGAAACTGGTTTTGTCAATGCTCATTTCCAAGATGTTGCAATTGTCGTTGCTGCCGTTGTCAACTTGCGAAGCATCAAGGTTGGCCGTCCCATCGGCGCCGAGGGTGATGGTTAGGTTTTGCGTTGCCACCGTCGGCAGTTCGGAGTCGTTGATACTCACTTGTACTTGGAGGGTTGCTGCGCAATCGTTGCCATCGGCGACAGAAACTGTGTAGATGCCCGCTCCAAGGTTGTTGACGGATGGCCCTGTTTCACCATTTGACCATGAGAAAACATAACCAGGCAACGATGTGCCACCTATGGCGGCGACCGTGGCGTAGCCATTGGCTGCTCCGCAATCGGTGTCTGCAAATTCGTCCAGCGTCAGCTCAAGTTCTGCCGGCTCGGAGATGGTCACTTCGACAATGGCCGGGCAGTTGACGGCGTCTGTCGCACTGGCCGTGTAGGTTCCGGCTTCCAAGTTGCTGATGGTTGCCGTTGTTTCACCGTTCGACCATGCGTAAGTGAAAGGCGTCAGGCCGCCCGTGAGTGTGACGGTGGCTTGCCCGTCATTTTCCCCAAAACAACTGATGTTGCTGGCGGTGACGCTGGCCACGTTGGGGCAACCGAAAGGCGCCACTGGCACGGTTTGCACCGTTTCGCAACCGTTTCCATCCATGACGCTTACGGTATAGTTGGCGGATTCTAGACCAGAAATGGTCTGAGTAGTACCGCCATTGCTCCAAGCAAAAGAAAATGGGCCGGTACCACCTGTCGGGTTGGTGGTAGCGGTGCCGTCATTGGAGTTCGAACCGGTCAATCCGGTGGCAGTAGCATTGGCGTTTAGTTCGCCGGGTTCATCTATTTGAACGGAGGCGACGACCTCACAGCCGTTGTCATCGGTGGCGGATACTTCATAAGTGCCGGGGGCGAGGTCTGCGATGGTCTGCGTTTGAGCGCCATTTGACCAAAGGTAAACTACTGGCGCTGCGGAGTTCAGCAGCGTTATGATTGCCCAACCATCGGTCGAGCCATTGCAAGAGACACCTTCCCCAATCATACTTGCCGAAACGGCACATCCAAACACATTCACGGTAACCGTCTGCGTTTTCTGGCAGCCGTTGCTATCAGTGACCACCACGGTGTAGTTACCCGGAGCAAGGCCGGAGATGGTTTGGCTGTTTTCACCATTGCTCCACTGGTAGGTGTAGCTGCCAGTGCCTCCCTGCGGATTCGCTGTGGCCGAGCCGTCATTGACGCCCGGTGCGGACTGCGGAGCGGTCGTTGCATTTACAGCAATAACAGCAGGCTGGGTGATTTGAACAGTTTTTGTTGCTGCGCAATTTTCGCCGTCTGTCACAACTACCGAGTAGGTGCCAGCACTCAGGTTGCTAACCGATGCTGTATTTGCTCCGTTTGACCAAGCATAAGTAAATGCACCATTGCCTCCGCTCCCTGCTGCCGTAGCGCTCCCCGTCGAGGTGCCAAAGCAAGCAACGTTCGTTTGCGCAGCAACAGCAGCAACCACTGGCTGCCGCTGCACCACAGGCGTGGAGGCAGTGCTCGTGCAGCCGTTGTTGTTGTTCGTGACGGTGAGGGTATAATTGCCCGCCCCGTCCACGGTTGGCGTGAGGGTGGTTGCGCCGGAAACGATATGCCCATTGGTAGTGGTCCAATTATAGGCAAACTGGTTGCCGGAGCTGGACGAAGTGCCGTTTAGCACCACTTGGTTGGCGTTGCAATTCAGCACGCCGCTCGGCCCAGCATTGGCATTTGGCGGGGTAGTGTTTTGAGAAACAATGCCCGTTGCCGTTTTGGTGCAGCCGTTGCTGCCCGTCACGGTGAGGACATAGTTTCCAACAGCATTCACCGAAGGATTTTGCTGTGCGGACGTGAAATTATTCGGCCCCGTCCAGCCGTAGGTCACGTTTTGGGTGGTCGAGCTGCCGCTCAATGTCACGTTGGCGTTCAGGCAGGTGATGACGCCACCCAGCGCCGATGCCTGGGGGGCGGTTGTGTTTTGGGTAACTGCAGCCGAGGCAGCAGCCGTGCAGCCATTGGCGGGGTTTGTTACGGTCAGTTGATAAGTTCCCTGGGCAGTGACGGTTGGGTTCTGTTCGGTGGAAGTGAAGCCGTTCGGCCCCGTCCAGGCGAAACTAACGTTGGGCGTGGTCGAGCTTCCGGCGAGCGTTACGTTGGCGTTGGTGCAAGTGATGGCACCGCCGCTAGCACCCACGTTTGGCGCAGCGATATTGGAAGCCACGGTCGTCGTGGAGCTTCCCGAACAGCCGTTGATGGTGTTTGTGATGGTCAACGTGTAGCTGCCTGCGGCGTTCACGACGGGGTTCAACGTGGTTGCCCCTGATACGATGTTGCCGCCGATCGTCGTCCAAAGCACGTTGTAGTTTTGACCAGTTGGCCCTACGGCATTCAGTGATGTTTGAGGGTTGGTGCAATTAATGATGCCGGGATTGCCAGCCGTCACGTCAGGTATTGTCTGATTGGCGACGACGTTGGTGGAGGCAAATGTCACACAGTTGTTTGTATTGTTTTGTACCATCAACTGGTAATTGCCTGCTTCATTAACGAGGCAATTGTTCAGCGTGTTTGCCCCCGAAACGATATAACCATCAGCTGTGGACCAAAGGTAAAAGAACTGAGACCCAATAGAACTGCCAGTACCGTCGAGTGTGAAGGACTGGGTAATGCAGGTTAGCGGCGCTGGAGAAGTTGCAACGGCTACTGGGTAGGCGGGTGGGGCCACCACCATATTCCCTTGGGAAAGTGTGCAGCCATTCGCATCGTTTATCGAAACAGAATAAGTACCTGCTGTTAGGCCAGCATTGACGGGGCCATTTGCGCCGTTGCTCCACAGGTAACTGTAGTTTGGGGTGCCACCAGCCACCGAAATCTCAATAACCCCGCCCATGCCTGCACAGCCCTCCGGCTGGATGCTCGTGCTACTGATGCTCAATGGTGCCGAAGGCTGGGCAACGGTGATTGGGCCCAAGGTTTTTGTGCCGCCCAGCGAACCCGTAACGGTCAGCGTATAAGCGCCAGCTGGCAGGTTGGAAATGGATTGTGTCGTTGCACCATTGTTCCACAGAAAGGTGAACGGCGGCATTCCATCGGCAATGTTCACAGAAATAGCCCCATCCGAATTGCCGAAGCACTTCACATTGGTCAATGAGCTCAAATACAAATCTGGCGCAGAGCACCACCTTGCAACTTCCCAAAGGTCATTTGACCCCATTTGCGCTACTTCGTAAATTTTCTTACTAGGGCAAACAGCGTACAGCGTAGGGAAATAATTGATTGCGTACTGACTATTCAAACTGGCACTGTTAATTATTGGGTAAGGCGTGCCCGTCACCCAATCGCCCCAAGTACCACCACCGCTACAGTTTGGCCAATCGTACAAGCAGGCCAAGTTGGTGGCCGCATCGGCCTCAATCATAAAAGCCATTACGTTGTTCGTGCCGGGAGGGCCGTGCGAATTGTACAGGTTCTTGAAAGCGTGCGTGTTGTGATAGTTCCAGCAAGGCCCACACCAAGTGGCAGAAAAGTCGAGGAAGACTATTTTGTCATTGTTCAGGTAGGTGTACAGCGTATGGGAGTTGTTGTTGATGTCGTTCAAAGTCCAGTTGGGTGCTGTAACGCCGTCCTGAAGTTGTGCCACCAAAACATGGGCGGTGACCATGAACAGGGATAAAATGGATAAAATTCGCTTCATAAAAGTTGGTTGATTTTAGAAAAACAGCGGAAAGGTGCCAAGGTCATTTGGTGCAATCTTGTGGCTAAAATTAGGGCATCATTTATAAAAAGAAAGGAAAAAACCTAAAAACAGCATGTTGCCAACATAAAAAACCTCACTCCTGCACATAAACCCGCTTCACCCGCTCCGATATCGTCGTGAAAATCTCGTACGGAATCGTGCCAAGGCTAGCCGCAAGCTCCTGCACAGGCAATTCTTTTCCAAAAATGACAGAAGCATCGCCCTCCACGGCATCGGGAATGTCGGTCACGTCGGCCATCGTCATGTCCATGCACACATTGCCGATGATAGGTGCCCGGTGGCCGTTTATCAGCACGCTGAACTGCCCATTCCCAGCCCGTCGGAGCAGCCCGTCGGCGTAGCCGAGGCTCAGCGTGGCGATGCGCATGGGCCGCTGCGCCTTGCCGAGCCGACCGTAGCCCACCGTTTCGCCCACGGCCACAGTTTTTATCTGTGAAATGGTCGCCTTCAACGTGTTGACAGTCTGGAGCCGGTCTTGCAGCAGGCCGCTACTATCCACGCCGTACAGCCCGATGCCGAGCCGCACCATTTCCAGTTGCTGCTCCGGGAAGCGCACGATGCCGCCGCTGTTGAGGATGTGGCGCATCGGCTGATAGCCAAGCCCCTCGGCCAGGTGGTCGTACATTTTTTTAAAACGGGCGAATTGTTCCCTCGTGAACTCGTCGTGCGCTGGTGCTTCGCTGGCAGCGAGGTGGGAGAAGATAGTTTTTACGGTAAAAAAAGGCGCATCGCTGCTCGGTTTGAGCAGTTTTAAAAGTGCTTCGAGGTCTTGCTCCTCGAATCCGAGGCGGTGCATCCCCGTGTCAAATTTTAAGTGGATTGGCTGGGCAGGGGCTATTTCTTTTTCACTTTTTTGGTGAAAATGGTTTTCTAAAAATCCTTGGAAATTGCGGAGCAAGCCCAAACTGTAAACCTCCGGTTCCAGCCGGTAGCGCACCAATGCCTCGAAGGTCGCCTCCTCGGGATTCATGACCATGATGGGCAGTTGGATGCCCGCTTTGCGAAGCGCCACCCCCTCGTCGGCGTATGCCACACCGAGGTAGTCCACATTCTGGAACTCCAGCAGTTTGGCCACTTCCGTGCTGCCGCTGCCGTAGGCACCCGCTTTGACCATCACCATCATTTTGGTGCCGGGGCCGAGTTGGCTTTGATAGACCCTCAGGTTGTTGAGCAGGGCGCCGAGGTTCACTTCCAGCACCGTTTTGTGGAACTTGATGGCCAGTTGGTTGGCAATCCGCTCGAACTCGAACTGGCGGGCGCCCTTCAGCAAAACCACCTCGTCCCGGAAGGTCAACTGCTGGAAATCGTCCAAAAAGGCTTGGGTGGTTGGGTAAAAACGGGCATCGAAGCCAACTGGCAGCTCCTTTTTCACCTGCCCCACTTGCCCACCGATGCCGATGAGCCGGTCAATCCGCTTCTCGACCAGCAGCTTGGCCACTGTGCCGTAGAGTTCCTCAACGGTCTGCCCGCTTTGCAAGATGTCGGATAGGACAAGGGTCCGCCGCAGCTTTTTTCCCCCGAGGGTTCGGGACGGGCTTTGTTGTTCCAAAAAATTGAGGGCAATGCCGAGCGAGGTCAAGTCGGAGTTGTAGCTGTCGTTAATGATGGTGCAGCCGTTCAAGCCTTCTTTGAGTTCGAGGCGCATGGCCACTGGTTCCAGACGGGCCATGCGAGCCTGTAACACGGACTGCCAGTCCGTACCGGGTGGTGTCAACGATGAATTGGGAAGCCCTGGAAGCACGGACTGGCAGTCCGTGTTACTTAGCAGCAGCGCCCAGCAGTGGCAGGCGTTTTCAATACTGGCGGCGTCCGTGAAGGGAATTACGATTGACGATTGACGATTGACGATTGACGATTGGTGGTGCAGCTTGGCTTCTAATTTTGTACTGGTATCGGTTTGGCGCTTCGCAATGATTTGAATATCGGCGGGTTTGCCGGTCGCTGACCAAGTAATGTATTTCAACCCATTTCCGCCAAAACCAGCTGATGACTTTGCTTTCAGCCCTGACTGCCAGTTGGCCCCCACCAAGGTCGGGGCCAACTGGCGAACTGCATCCGCAACGAGTTGGTTATCAACGCAATAAATCAGTGTTTCACAATTTTTGAACAAAATCAGCTTCTCCCGAATCTTGGTTTCGATCCCGATAGCTATCGGGACTGGGAAGCCCTCCTGGTGCGCCTCGCCGATGTTGGTGAAAATGCCGATGGTCGGTGCGAGGATGCGTTCCAGTTTTGCCATCTCGCCAGGCTGGGAGATGCCCGCCTCGAAGATGCCGAGCGTGTGTTCCGGCGTGATTTGCAGCACGGAAAGCGGCACGCCCGTCTGTGAGTTGTAGCTTTTTGGACTTCGCACGATGTGGAAGTCCTCGTAAAGCAACTGGAACAGCCACTCCTTCACGATGGTTTTCCCGTTGCTACCCGTGATGCCGATGACTGGCAGCTTGAACTGCCGACGGTGCCAAGCGGCGAGGGCATGAAAGGCTTCGAGGGTGTTTTCAACTAAAATGAAATTGGCCTGCGGGAAATCCTGGGTGGCGCGCAGTTTTTTGGAAACGACAAAATTGCGAACGCCGCTGTCGTACAGCTCCTGCAAGAATTCATGCCCGTCGTAACGCCGCCCCTGCAAGGCAATGAACAACGAGCTGGCCGGAAAAATAACCTGACGGCTATCGAGCAGCAGGTGCTCAATGACGGCATCGGCGGGCGGGGCGAGGAAATTGCCGCCCATGATTTCGGCGATATGTTGGACGGGGTAGCGCATGATGGGGCAAAAGTAAGTGATTTTCATAGGTGGCCATGTGTGCCATACGTTTCGATTCAATCCAAATCCAACTATAACGTGAGTTCGGAGATTTCAACCCACAGCATCATTCGTGGGGCTACAAAAAGGTTGAACCCAAAACCATTTTAACGGGTAGCTGCTTAAACACGGGTAAAACCGTTGAAAAAAGGTGACCATTTTGCCCACCCACGACTAAAGTCATGAGTTAATACCCTGAAAATCAAGCGATTAATCTCCGTACTCAAGTTAACTATGGTTTTCCGAATACCTGCTTGTGTAAAACACAAATCAATAGTTTAAAGAACTATAATGCAGAGGGAAACTAGACGGCTACGGACTAACAGTTCATAGGTTTGAAAGCGAATGATACTCGCCAATCCGCAGGGATTGAGCAAACAAAATCAATTTTCAGTCTTACCAAAATTAATCACTTCCATATCGAAAGTCCACCGGAACCCCACTTGCCAGTAACAACCCATTTGACACCGTGTATTCACTGCCAGCAGGTACATACACCAGCAGCGATGCGGAGTCCCCAGAAATATCGAATGATACGTCACCTTTCACGCCCGTCTTCAACATCACTCGATTTACCGCATCGTAAATATCAACGGCATGATTTCCCACATTAGTCGTGACTGTTTTCGTTTCGGAAAACGGGTTGTAAAAAAGGTAGGTCGGATAGGCTTTCCCTTGCAAATACATGTCCGTCGCCAGACAGTCAATCCGAAGAATCCGCTCCACGTTGGTCGGTTCAATGATCGCCCCAAAGATGCCCACATGCCCGCTACCATACACCGAGAACATGGTTTCGGGTGGCATTCCGGGTGCCCAAAGTGGGCCGTCACCCTGCGCAAAAGGCGTGATGCCCTTGAACTCTGGGTAAATGGATTCCTTAATCAGTCCCTCGTAGGCGATGACATCTTTGGTAATGGCTTTTAGTTTCGGCAGCGCTTGCAGCGAGTCCGGGATTTCGTTGGGGTAAAACAGGCGAGCGGCATTGGCAGCGTTCAGCAGCAGCTTGCCGACCGAGCGGGCGTAACGCTGGTCGTACCGCAGCATCGGAGCCAGTGGCAGCGCCAGGTCGAAGGTGTTCATGCAAAAACCATAACCTCCATTGTGGGTGGTGCTTCCAGTGATGCCGCTCACGTCGTAGCCTCCCCAGTTACCAACGACAACACCCCAGCCTTCCCGGCCAACAGCGTCGCCATCGAGCGTCCAGTTGAGAAACTTTTTAACGTCGTAATCCGCCCCGGTTTCCGCATTCATACGGGCGGCCATGTAGGCGCCATAGGGCATGAACATCTCGTAATTGCGGTTTTCTTTCTGGCCCGCCAACACGGTCAAGGCGTTTTTGGCAGCCCGCAAATATTTTTCATCCCCGAATTTTTGATATGCCGCATATAATATAAACGAGTAACCCGCCGCCACATCTTCTTGCGCCGGAATATGGCTTTTGCCGGGCTGCATATTCTTGAAATCGAAAAAAGAATACGAGTAATTATTGCCCAATATGGAGTCGGATTTATAAAACTGCTCCGCAATGGTGCGCTGTATATCCTCAAATCCTTTTTCTTTTGGGTAAAAATTGGCGACCGAATAAAACAGCACATTATTGAACACATCATACCAATAATCATTGCCATATCCGCCGCCGATATGGGCGCTTTCATTGGTGAAATTCTGCACGATATTCCAGCCGCTGTCCTTGTTGAAATAATTGCGGAGCATGCCCACATAATTGTGACCATCCTGTTTGCTTTTATCAATACCCATCAGCGTTGCGCCAAGGATTGCGCCCTGTGCGCCGAGTGCCTCGTGGTTTTGGCCATTGTTCACGGCAGGCCCTTCCCGCACGTCGCCGATGGCAGTGTAAATACCGAAAGTGGTTTCCTTAAAATTATGGCCTGTTGAGTCCAACCAAATCAGTGGCAGATTCTCCCCTTTCTGGGAAAAATCGAACACATATTTGTCGAAATCCAGTGCGGTTTGCTTCCAATCCTTGAGGTGGTAAGGTTCCGGCAGGTTGGGCATCTGCTCGATGCGATTGACGGTCACTTGCTCCACGACTTTTCCCGAAGGGACAAATGATGTCGAGGTTTTACAGGAAATAAAACCGAGGAGGAAAAGGAGGAAGAAGGGTGTATTTTTTATCATGGTTGATGATTGATTTTAGATAATAGTCCCATGCGCTTCGGGTATGTGATGCAGTATTTCAACCTTGGGCATTTGTTGCCTCGCCAGCATTCATTTCCGGCTCCCGCAATATATTGCGCATCATAAACCAGCCCATGAAATGCACCACCGCAATCACCAGCAGTGCATATCGCAGCGCCACATAATCGCTCACATACCGGGCCAACACGATGAACAAGCCGCAGCCAAGCAAGCGCCCAAGATACAGCCCAAATTCATGGTTCAAGATATAGGCAAAGGCATTGCGGTCTTCTTTGGCAGCCACCACGTCAATCACTCTTAATTGGGTCGGAAAATAGGCTATGTCCAACAGCGGTCGAGCAAACAGCAGGCAGACCATGAACAAGATAACGCCGGCTGCGGAGTACATCCCAGCATTGAACAAGGCGCCCAGCACGAACAGGGAGCAGGCAATCAGGTATATCAACAGCCGGTGCTTTGGGGACGACACCCTGCCGAGCACATACAGCAGCACTGCCGACAGCGCCGCTGCTACACCTACTATTAAGCCCAGCGAACCTTCCTTGCCCACCAGCGTAAGCACCAGCATGGTCGGGGCGGTCACGATATAGCCCTGCGCCACGCCTTTGAGCGAAGCGAGCGCCATCATTTTGTTCCAGAGCTTGTCGAACCTTAAAAACAGGAAGGGCGCCTTTTTCGGGTTCTGGAAATTGCCCCGAAAAACAAGCACCGAGGCGAAGGCTGCTAACACAAACACAAAGGCCGTAAGGAAGTAGTACGCCACGTTCACATTTCCGCCAAACCAGCCGTTTTTGTCCGTTGCACCAATAAAAGCACCTGCCGCCAATGGCACGAAGATGCCTGTGACCGTGTAGAAAAACGTCTCGATGCCGTAGTAATAATTGCGGTTGCCGTCCTGCGTGGTGTTCAGGGCGAGGAAGTCCCGGTTTGCCCAGAAGAAACCATACGACAAGCCCATGATGAGTCCGGCGACGAACACGCCCGGCGTGTCCAATTTTGGCAGCATCATCATGGCGGTCAACGAGATGCCCGAGAGCAGCATCCCGAAGGCATACAGTCGGGCGATGGGCATGGTTTTGAGCAGCCAACCGTTGATGGCAAAGGTCAGCGGGATGCCCGTGTAAACCGCCAATTGGAAAATAACCACCAGCGAGAGGTCGCTCGAATTGCGCATGATATACGCCCCGACGAACAGCTCGATGATGGGGATGACCATCCCGTAAATCAGGTTGGTCAGCAAGAGCATCCGCATGGGGAGCGGGTGCGATTTGAAGAAGGAAAATTCGGTCGTCAGTTTATTCAACATGATTTTCATCAATGATGAATGATAAATGATGAATGATGAATGATTGGGCGGGCCATCATTCATCATTTATCATTCATCATTAAGTTTAAAATCTTCTCAATGGACAATTTCGCCCCGCAAATCACCTCGTCCGAAGCACCATAATACATCGTTATTTCATCGCCATCAACCAAATGTCCATTGGTGAAAACGACATTGCCGAAAAAGCCCGTTTTCTCGTAAGCTGCCGTTGGTTCCATGAGCGGTTCTTGGGAGCGGGACAATACTTTTGTGGGGTCTTTCAAATCGAGCAAAATAGCGCCCAAACAATAGCGGTTGTTGGCATCTGCACCGTGGTAAATGCAGAGCCAGCCTTCGTCAGTTTTGATGGGTGCAGCGCCAGCGCCCACCCTTGCGCTGTCCCACATACCGGGTCGAGTATGGAGCAAACAATGGTGATTGCCCCAGTGAAGCAAGTCGTTGGAGGTGGCCATCCAGATGAAATTGCCGCCCAGCCCTACCCCAGATGGGCGGTGCAGGCAGTAATATTTGTCATTTATTTTTTCCTCAAACAGCGCACAATCCTTGTTGTGCGGGGGCAAAATCATGCCCTCCCGGGTGAAGTTTTCCCAGTCGGTCGTGCGCATCAGTCCAACACCGACGCCGTTTTCCGATACCTGCGTGTAGGTCAGGTGGTAAACGCCGTTTATCATGCTCACCCGGCTATCTTCGATACCAAAGGTTTCCAAATAGCCGGTACCAAAAAGGCTGGTCGGCTGGTGGTCTTTTGGTTCGTAAAAATGGATGCCGTCGTCGCTGCAAACCAGCCGCAAATGCGAGATGGTGGAGAGGTAGGTCGTGCCTTTGTAGGTCACCATCCGGGCATCGGATAAGTCCAAATCGGGGTCTGTTTTTTCAAATTCTTTGATGATGAAACTGCCGTCCACATTCATCACGGGGAAGGAAATTATGCCTTCTTTTTGGACGGGTCTTTCCGCCACCCGCAGCAGCAGCCAAGTTTTTCCATTAAAGGAAAAGACGCCGGGATTGAGAACACATTCCACCACCAAGCCGGGCTGGCTGGGCTGGATGTCTTTTGTGGATAAAATGGGGTTCTGGGTAAATCTTTTTGGCATTTTAAATCATTCAGCCTAGTTCAAATTGCTTGCAACTGCTCGTCCCATCGGGACGACATCTTTGTAGAATGACCCCGGCCTAAAATATTCCCGTTCCATAGGAACGGTATCTGAAAAGCGCCCATAATGCCGTTCCTACGGAACGGGAAAAACGGGTTCGGGCGATTGCTACAAAGATGGCGTTCCTACGGAACGAAGGTGCACATTGGTCAATATGGAAAATAAAGGTTGATAAAAGTTGATAAGGTTTGATGGCATCCCACCAATCCCTATCAACTTTTATCAACCCATTTCAACCTCAAAACTTACTGCTTGTCAAACTTCACTGAGCCAAGGTTTTTGTCTCCCAAAACAAAGTTCAGGAAATAAGTGCCCGTGGCGTAAGTGTCCACGTTCAGCGAAAACTGACCGGCGGAGAGTTCGTTTTTGTCAAAATGAAGGGCATCCACCTGCCTGCCTGCCACGTTGAAAACCCGCACCAGCAATGGTTGTTGGTTGTCGAAACTATGATTCACCAAAAGCTGCTTCGTCGTTGGGTTTGGGTAAACCGTTTTCACCATGCTGCCCAAATAAGCACTCGGCTCATTCGTACCCGTGGTAGTGCCCGACCCAAACAGGTTGGCTACCTCGGCTGGCGTCAATGCCTTATTGTAGATTTTCACCTCATCCAATGCGCCATTGAAATACTGCCCGCCATCAATCGGGTTGCTGCCCATGCCCAGCGGATAACTGGTGCTGTTGAGTGTGCCAGCGGCTGGCAAGTTGTTCACGTCCACGCCGTCGAGGTAGATAATGTCGTTCACGCCGTCGTGTACCATCGTCACGTACCACCAGTTGCCAACGATGAGTTCGTTGCCATCCTTGGAGTCCATGTCATGGATAAAATTATCGGAAACAGCGTTTTTGCTGTTCGTTGTCCACACAACTTTCATGTGTTGTGGAAGCGAGATTTTGCAACGCTGATTCCAATGCCCGAAGTCAATGATATAAGCCTCAGCGGCCACACTCACAGCGTCCGGGCGAATCCAAAAGCCGATGGTGGTGTAGTCGGAAATGAGCTGCACCGCATTGGGCATCAGCACGGAATCCTGCATCCCGTCGAACTTGATGGCCTGGTTGCCTGTGCCGTTCGGGTGCGTGACAGCCTCGTAGGTTGGATTGCCACCGGTGACGCCGTGATTGGCATAAGGCGTGGCGTCATTGGCGTTGCCATCGAATTTATACCAAGCAATCAAGCCCGGCTCGGAAGTGTTGATTTCGGCATCTGTTGTTACCGTGATTTCTGAAATAGGTGACTCATTGCCAGCTAAGTCGAAAGCATAAATTTCAAAAGTATAAGCCGTCTCTGCGTCCAAATTATTGACGAGCACGGAAGTGGCCGTGCCGGGAAGGCTGTCAAAATAGACACCGTCCACCGCAACCACATAGCCAGCTACCAGCACGTCGTCCGTGGAAGCATCCCAGGAAAGCAGCACGGAATGCGAGCCAGTCGTGGCCGCCAGATTGCCGGGGGCAGTCGGTGGCGTCACGTCGGGCGTTTGGTCTGGGCCGGTTGTCACCATCAGCGAAGACCAAAGCGACTCGTTGCCAGCCTCGTCCACTGCCGAAACGCTGAAGTCGAACTGCGTCAGTGGCGTCAAAGCGGGCAAGTACGCAGCAGTGGTGATGGTGGTCGAAACCTTTGCACCGTCTTTGTAAACGTTGTAGCCCGTCACCGCCACGTTGTCGGATGCAGGTAGCCAGTTCAGGCCGACATTGTTGAAATTGACCGTTGCCGCCAAATTGAGCGGAGCGGAAGGTGCTTCCGTGTCCGTTACCGCAGGCGGCGTGTTCTGTGCGAGGTAAAGTGCGGCAATTTGCGGAGCAGTCAAAGCCACGTTGTAAATCTGCACTTCGTCCAGCGAGCCATTGAAATAATTGGCGTTGTCAATCGGGTCGAAGCCGATGCCGAGCGGATGGACGGTCGCATCGAGCGCACCAGCCACCAGTTTGGTCGCTACTTCCACGCCGTTGAAATAGATTTTGTCGTTCGTGCCGTCGTGCGTCATCGTCACCATCGTCCAAGTGCCGAGTGCCAGCGAGGTTCCTGAATCCATGTCCGAGCAGCAAGCACCGTTGGAATGGGTGGTGAAAACGGTCTTGCCGTGGCTTGGAAGGGAGACTTTCCAGCGCTCCTGCCAGCCGCCGTTTGACAAAATGAACGCCTCGCCGGAAGCAGGGAAGGCTGTGGGGTTTACCCAAAAGCTAATCGTCGTGTTGGCCGAGTTTTGCTGTGGCGAATTGGCTGCCAACACCCCATCGCTCACGCCGTTGAAGGCGTAGGCTTTGTTGTTTTTGCCAAAACGGTCTTTGCTCAACTGCGCTCCCGAAGCCGTTGCGTCATTTTGGTAAGCCGTTGCATCCTTGGCGTTTCCGCTGAACGGGTAGTCCGCAATCAGATTCCCACCCACGGTCGGTGCTGGGTTTTGCGCAGCAAACAAAGCGGTGATTTCCGCTGCGCTCAAAGCCACGTTGTAAATCTGCACATCGTCGAGCGAGCCATTGAAAAAGCCGCTGTTGTCAATTGGGTCGTAGCCGATGCCGAGCGGGTACTTGGTTTTGTCCAATGTGCCAGCGACCAACTTGGTGGCGACTTCCACGCCGTTGAAATAGATTTTGTCGTTCGTGCCGTCGTGGGTCATCGTCACCATCGTCCAAGTGCCGAGTGCCAGCGAGGTTCCTGAATCCATGTCGGAGCAGCAAGCGCCGTTGGAGTGGGTGGTAAAAACAGTCTTGCCGTGGCTGGGCACCGAGATTTTCCAGCGCTCCTGCCAGCCGCCATTTGACAAAATGAACGCCTCGCCAGAAGCAGGGAAGGCATCCGGTTTTACCCAAAAATTGATGGTCGTGTAATCGGATTGCAGGGCCGCCGAGTTCGCTGCTGTTGCAACGCCTTGCAGGGCATTGCCCCCCCAGCCGTGGCGGTTTGGCGTAGCCACGACGCTGGCATCGAGAATTGCATCGTTGGCAAATTGGGTCTCATCTTTCCCACTGCCGTTCAAGCTGTAGCTGGCCACCAGTGTGGTCGGTGTGCCGGGAAACGTGGATTGCGCAGCGAAAGCCGCCGCCACTTGCAGGCCGGAAAGTGCAATATTGGCAATTTGTACATCGTCAATCGAGCCGTCGAAAAAGTTGGCGTTGTCAATTGGGTCGTAGCCGATACCGAAAGGATGTGTGGTTGGGTCGAGTGCCCCTGCCACCAGCTTGGTGGCCACTTCCACCCCGTTGAAGTAGATTTTGTCACTCGTGCCGTCGTGAGTCATGACCACGTTGGTCCAAGTGTTCAGCGCCAGCGGTGTGCCGGAGTCCATGTCCGAGCAACATGCGCCGTTGGAGTGGGTGGTGAAAACGGTCTTCCCGTGGCTGGGTACTGAGATTTTCCAGCGCTCCTGCCAGCCGCCATTTGACAAAATGAATGCCTCGCCCGATGCGGGGAAGGAGTTTGGTTTTACCCAAAAACTGATGGTCGTGTTGGCGGAATTCAGTTGTGCCGAGTTGCTTGCTTTGATGTGCGAAGTCGTGCCGTTGAAGGCATAAGCGCTGTTGCCGAAGCCGAAACGGTCGGTGGTAGCAGCCACGTCCGTTGCTGTGGCGTGGTTGGCGAAGGCCGTTGCGTCGAGGGTGTTTTTGGTGAACGAGTAGGATGCCACGAGGCCAGGTGCTACGGTCGGAACCGTGTTTTGCGTAGCAAACAAAGCTGTGATTTGCGCAGCGGACAAGGCCGTTCCGTAAATCCGCACCTCATCCAGAACGCCGTTCAAGAAGTTGCCGCCGTCCACTGCATTGTAGCCCATGCCCAGGACTTTGGTGGTGCTGTTCATGGTGCCGGACACAGGTTTTGTAGCGACTTGCACACCGTTCATGTAAATCAAGTCGTTCGTGCCGTCATGCACAAAAACGACGTGTTTCCAGACGCCGGGCACGAGTTCATTGCCTCCGCCAGCATCCATGTCGGAGATGCCGGAGGAGTTGTTGGTCGTCCAGACCAGCTTGCCGTGGGTGGGCAGCGAGATTTTCCAGCGCTCCTGCCAGCCGCCGAAAGTTAGGGGATAAGCCTCTCCGGTCACGGGCAGTGCGTTGACTTTTATCCAAAAAGCCACCGTTGTGTAGTTGGTGTTGAGCGCCGGATTGTTGGGCGCTTCGAGGTAGCTCTGCGTACCGTCGAAGCTGAAGGCATTGTTCGCCCAGCCGAAGCGGTCTTGCGCCAAGGTCGCACCGTTTACCGAGGCCGTGTTCGCACCAGCGGCGAGGTCGGTAGCGTTTCCGGCGAAAGTGTAATTGGCCACTGGGGTCTGTGCCTGCAAGCCGGTGAGGGCGAGCAACCAACAGCCGAGCAGCATTGGGAGGTTTTGTACAGTCATTTTCATGTATTGTGATTTAGAAATATTTGGTCGGTAATGACGGGGAGACGGAGCGTCGCCCGGTCATTGACCAGCTTCGCAAAGCTCCGCATTGGGCAAGGCGAGGAATGGTACTTTGCTGTGGAATGGTGGTATTATGGTGAAAGGGCAGGGGTGGGCAAACGAGGTTCAGGAATAGTGGTCGGCCAAACCATACCCCGTACTCCTTCCCCCCGCCGCTTCCTTCTCCAAAACGCCCTTGTTCATCAAATCCTGAATGTCTCGAAGCGCCGTATCCGGCGAGCATTTGGCGATTTTTGCCCATTTGGAGGAGGTGAGTTTGCCCTCAAACTGGCCGAGGAGTTTGTTGAGCAGCAGCACTTGCCTTTTGTTGAAGATGGTGGTGGCGTGTTTTTCCCAGAATCGGGCTTTGTTCAGCACCCGCTCCAGGGTGGCATCGGTTGCTGTGAGCGCCCCAGCCAGGCAGTCCAAAAACCACAAGAGCCAATGGCTGATGTCAATCGTCCCGGTTTGCGTTTTTTCCAAAACGGCGTAATACTCGTTGCGTTGCAGCCTGATTTGCGCCGACATGCTGTAAAAACGCTGAGGATTGTTCTCTGCTTTTGACAATTGCAGGTCGGTGATGGCCCGTGCGATGCGACCGTTCCCATCATCGAAAGGGTGGACGGTGACGAACCAGAGGTGCGCAATGCCGGCTTTTAAAACTGGGTCGAGGGTTTGCTCGGCATTAAACCAGTCCGTGAAAAGGCGCATTTCCGCTTCCAAACGGGCAGCCTCCGGTGCTTGAAAATGGACACGTTCCCGGCCCATTGCACCAGATACCACCTGCATCGGCCCGGTTTCGTCCTTGCGCCATTGACCCACGTTGATTTTGTACATGCCGCTTCTTCCAGTCGGGAACAAGGCGGCGTGCCAATCGAACAGCCGCTCGAAAGTCAACGGCTGTTGGTAAGCTCGGGTGGCGTCAAGCATCATTTCCACTACGCCATCCACGTTGCGGTCGGAAGGGATTAGCCCGCCGATGTCCATGCCCAAATGCCGGGCAACGGAAGAACGCACCTGCTCCGGCTGCAAAAATTCGCCTTCGATTTCGGCAGTTTTCAGCACATCCAAAGTCACCGTTTCCAGAAACGCTTCTTGCTTTAGGTCAAAACCGAGCGCCGCCATTTTGCCCATGAGCTGGCCTTGCAGGTTTCTCACCGAACTGAGCGGCGGGAGCAACGACTCGCTGTCCCAAGTGAACTGTGGCCATGCTTTTTGCTGATGGATGTAGGTGGACATTTTCGACCGTATTTTCGAACAAAGATACGGTTTGCGGTGAATGATGGGGTTATTCTCCGCAAATTATGCGGAGATTAGATGCATTATTCTCCGCATGGCACCGCCGAACTGGAGTTCGGCGACACGTTAGCCCTTCACAAACCGCCCCACTGCCACCATTTTTTCTGTTCTAAAAACGACGATATAAACGCCGGGAAGCCAATCGGCGGTCGCCAATTGCAGGGAGGTTGTGGATTCTGTCAGTTGTGTTTTGACCAAACGCCCAGTCTCATCGAAAATGGAGAGCGTTCCATTCCCTGTCGTCATCTCTGGCAAAATGACGGTCAAAAAATCGCTTGCCGGATTGGGTGAAAGCACCAATGATTGGAAGGGTTTTTCGAGATTTCCGACTGCCGTTATGCTTTGTTGGTACAGTCCAGCGGCAGCGTCCGGCGTCAGGGCGAAGTCGAAGATTTTCACTTCATCCAGGATTCCTTTGAAGTTGTACTCCGTGTTGTCGGGCAGCATTTGCGCCATAAGGAAGGGTAGGGCAGTGGTGCGGATATTGCCCGTCAGGGTTCGGTAACTTCTCAGGTCGCCGTTGATATAAAGTGTCATCCATGCGCCGTCATACGTGGCGGTCAGGTGGTAGAAGCTGTCTTTTTGGACGCTGAAATCTGAGTCGAGGTCGCCAATGGAATTCAGCGTGTTCATCGTCCAGCGGATTTTATGTTCGGGCGTGATGGAAATTTTCCAGCGGTTTTGCCAACTTCCGTGCGAGAGGAGGAAACTCTCTTTGTCGGGCAGCAGGCCCGCCCTGAACCAGCAACTAACGGTGATGGCATTTTGAAAATTAAGGAGCGGGCTGTTGGCCACCGTCACCCTGTCGTTGAAGCCGTCCGTGGAAAGGGCGCTGGCGGCGTTCCCGAAAATATCGTTCCCATAAATCGCACCGAAGACCGTTCCGTGGAGTTGGTTCCCGCTGATGTCGTTCCCGCTGGCGGAAAATGGATACCAGGCAATGATGTCGCCGCTAGTGGGGGCAAAGTTTTTCACCAAAATGGCAGTCGTTTTTGTTGCCGACAACCCGCCATCATCCTGCACCGTCACGGTGATTTGGTAAATGCCGACAGTGTTCGGTGCCGTCCAGTTCACTGTGCTTCCACTCCCAGAAATTGCGCCGCCAGTGCTCGTCCAAGCGTAGGTGAGTGGGTCGCCGTTGCTGTCGAACACGTTGGCCGTCACGTCAATTGCACCGCTGGGACTGACATATTGGGCGCTTTTTACCAAATTCAAAATCTCTGGGGCGACGTTGATTTCCAACACCACGCTCAGGTCAATCGTAGCCGTGTCTGCATTTCCAGATTCATCGGTGACGATGAGCGTGACTTGTTGGTTGCCGAGGGTGGCGGGGGCATGGAATTTCACCGTCATGCCTGTGCCAGCAATTGTGCCGCCGGTTGTGTTCCAATTATAATTCAAAACGCCGGAATCCTTGTCAAATGCTTTGGCGTATATGTTGACGGAGTCACCCAATTCCACCGCATATTTTTCTGCTGCAAGCGCCTGTATTCTTGGCGCATATTTAAATGAATTAGTCGTTTGCATATAATCCACGACCACGCCATTTATCAGCATTTTATTTTTATCAAAACTCATGGTGCCATTTGCTGGCGCAATGGTCAATAATACCGCTTCATCCGCAGCAATGGTGATATTTACAAGCCCGCTGACCCCTTGCAGAGCAAAGGTTTCCGACAAAGCATCATAAATATCGGCGGTATTATTTCCGGCATTCAATTCAATCGTTTTTGACGTGGAATATGGATTGAAGAATAAAAAAGTCGGATATGCGGCGTCATGAAAAAAGTCCGTTTTTAATAAATCGATTTTCAGGATTTTCGGGTCATTTGTTTTTTCCAATATTGCGCCCAAATAACCAATGGAAGAAGTGCCATACAACGCCAAATTCGTCCCCGCCCAACCGCCGCCGAGTGCATCGCCAGTGGAATACGGTGAATTGCCCTGCCAAACTTCCCGCAAAGCTTCGTAACCGATTACCCGGTCTGGGTCATAGACATTCGACCAAGCGGAGGCATCCTGCAAAGAACCCGGCAGGTAGCCGGGGTAAAATAGGCGGGTGGCGTTCGCAAGATTGAGCATCCATTTGCCGATGGCACGGGCAAAACGCTTGTCGTAGCGCACCATCGGCGCCAGTGTGGCCGCCTGTTGCAGCCCATTCATTTGAAAAGCATAATCGTTGCCGCCATCGTTTGCCTCACCAATTACACCATCCACATCAAAGCCGCCCCAAGTGCCGACAATGCAGCCCCAGTCCCGCAGCGGACCTTTGTCGAACGTCCAATTGACCATTTTTTCGAGGTCGTAATTGGTGTTGATTTCGGCGTTCATCCTCGCTGCCATGTACACGCCGTAGGGCAGTTGCAGTTCGTAGGAGGGGTTTGAAGTCAGGCCGTTCAGGAATTCCATGCTCCATTCGGCAGCTTTGAGGTATTCCGGATTGCCGGTTTTTTTCCAGGCATTGTACAGCACCCATGCGTAGGCACCTGCCGCTTCCGGCTCTTTCACGCCGTTGTCGTTGGGCTGCATTTGGATGAAATTCCAGGCCCGGTGGTTCATGTTTGCTTGTTGCCACGGCACATCGCTGCCGCCCATTGCCCGCACGGCTTCCGTGAAACGGTCGGCAATGGTGGTGAACTGAAAATCCTCGTCTCCGCCCAGATTTGGGTACAAGTCGAAAAGTTGATAGGCGTAAATATTGGGCATCATGTCGTACCACCAATCGTTGCCGCTGTTGGCACCGGGGTTGTTGCCGTAAATCAGCTCGCCGTTGTTTTTGTTGAAAAAGTCCTGGCTCATCAGTACCCAGTTCCTGCCAAATTGGTTGGATTTGTCAATGCCGTTCAGCGTCGCCCCGACGAGCGACGGCAAGATGTTGATGGCTTCTTTCCCATTTGGGCTGTTCGTGCCGACGTAAGTGTGGAGGCCAAAAGCAGGGTTTTGGGGGTAGTTCACACCGCTAGATTGCAGGTTGACGAGGGGCAGGTATTGCCCTGTTTTATCGATGTCGTAAACGAAGGAATCGTATTTCATCGCCACCTGCTCCCAGTCCCGGACGTTGAAGGGTGCAGGTTCGTTGGGCATTTGGGTGATGCGGGGAATGGGGATTTGGGGGGCTTGGGCGTGCAGCTGAACGGCAATTAGTGCCAGCAAAATCAATAGGTTGTACCTGGATATTGTCATGTGTTCTTCTTTGTTTTTAATCGCATAGGTCTGCTCCATTTTACCCCTGACCCCTAAAGGGGAACCTGAACCATACATTTCAAGGTTAATTTCGACAGAAGCCATTTAGGTTCCCCTTTAGGGGTCAGGGGTTCAATACCCCGCATTCTGCAACAGCGCAGGGTTCAAATCCAACTCCGTTTGTGGCAACGGAAAAACCTCATGTTTCCCAACTTGAAAATCCGGCAGTTTTTCCTTCGCAATGCCCCAGCGCACCAGGTCGAAAAATCGGTGCATTTCGAAGCCCAATTCCACTTGCCGCTCGTGCCGCACGGCGTCAATCATTTCCTGCTTATCCGTTGTGACAATCATCGGCAAGGCGGTGGCTGTACTGTCGGACTGCGCCCTAGCCCTCGCCCGGACTGCTTCCAGCGGAACTTGTGCTGCTGCCACTTGTCCCAATTCTGCCAAGGCTTCTGCTTCCCAGAGTAGCACTTCTGCGTAGCGGATGGCCGTGTAATTGATGTCGCCGTCGGCAGCTTGGGTGACGGTGGTGTCCACCTGCAAGTATTTTTTGACGCTGAAACGCGTGGAGGAATAGGAGTTTTTATAGATAAAACCAAAATAGTCCTCGTTGTTTTTCGCCACCGTGAACTTGCGGCGGGGGTCGTTCACCTCGAAGGCATCCACAAATTCTTGGGTCACTTCACAAAAGCCATAGCCCTGCACTTTTTTCGAGCGCCACCATTGGTTTAGGGAATTCCCAACGCCCAATTCGAGGTTGGCATGCTGGATTTCCCAGACAGATTCGCTGTTGTTCTGTGTGTTCTTTCTGAAATTATCCTCGTAATCCGGCACGAGTGCGAACACGCCCAGCGCCTTGACTTTCGCCACGTATTCCAGCGCTTTTGCCCAATTTTTTTCATAAACAAACGTCTTGGCAGCCAAGGCGTAAGCGGCACCCGAAGTGGCCCTGCCCACGTTTCCACCGGTATGCTGTGCGGGCAGCCAAGCGGCCGCCTTTTCGCAATCTTCCACGATTTGTTGATAGATTTTTGACTTGGTCGTTTTCGGTATTTTCAGTTCATCTGGCGGCGTAATTTTCAAGAGCATTGGCACATCGCCATAAACTTGCGTCAGCAGAAAATAATAGTACGCCCGCAGGAAATACGCCTCGCCGAGGATGCGGTTTTTTAATGCCTCATCCATGTCAATGCCCGGCAATTTTTCGAGGACAGTATTGCACTGGTTGATGCCGTTGTACTGCAATTTCCAGAAGTCGTTGAACTCCGAGGTGCGGGGCGTGTGCGTCAAAAAGTCCAGCTCGACGATGCCTGCTCGGGAGCCATCGCCACCAGCAATCGCCTCGTCGTAGGTTACTACGCCAAAGGCCCAATAGAAATTGTTGTTGCCATTGTTGAATAGCAGCGGCTCATAAGCAGCATTGACGGCCTGCACCGCATCGTCGGCAGTCTTGAAAAAGGAGTTGACATCGAGTGTGCCGAGCGGGTCTTTGTCGAGGATGCCTTGGCAGGAGGCGAGGGTAAATACAGCGATGAAAAGGAGGTGGTAGGGTGATTTCATTTTCCCAGCTTTTGTTAACGGTGAAATGGATTTTTGCAATAGCAAAAGTGGGAAAGGCGGGGGTGGGGAAATGGTACTTTGGTGTGAGAAGCTGGTACTTTGGTGAAAAGTGGAGGCAGCGTTGACCTATCAATCAATCGGATTCCCCCTGGGTCGCACTCCATGTTTCTGTTCGTATTCTCGGATATGTTCTTTCTCAATGCGCCTGGCTTCCTTCTTGCCTGGTATATTTCGGAGCAGGATTCTTGCAAAAAACCGAAGCCATTTATCTACCCGATTCAGATGGTTCACTTGTTCCCGCATCCGGCTTGAGGTGCCGTTTTTGTCAATAGGTTTGCAACTGATGCCATACTTGAACACATCGTCGTCCACTCTGTCTATTATCTCATAAAGATGGTGCGGTTCCTCGTTTTGATAGGAATTTTTGTGTGCCATACATCATGCTTTCCAGCCTTCGGTATTGCTATGGGTTTCGTAATTAAAGATGGGAAAGTAATTAAACTCCTTGCCTGTTTTTAGTTTATAAGCTTCGTCGGCAAGGCTGAGCAAATGCTCAAAATCAATATCCACAGGCAGTTCGGCAGGGTTGTTCAATATTTGTTCGTAGTACGCCTTCCCCTCCGCCACGACCGCACATCGGACGTACAGAAAATCATCCACGGAAAGATACCCGTCGTCTTGTTTGCTCAAATAGCCGTTTCCATGTGCCCTCGTGTCCAATTGGTAAAGTTTTTCGGACAACTTGTCCTGGAACAAGTAAATGCTGGACATCGGCATTTTCGAGAGTGCCGCCACGGCAGGTGCGGTGATGTCCGATTGATTCTTTTTTGACCAATCCAACAGCGCTATGATTGCCCAAAACTGTTCATCCGACAGCAAGCCCTCGCCATGCTTTTGCTCATCAACCCTGATTTCAACCTGGGCTGATTTGCCAAACTTGTCCTTTAAATCCTGAAAGAACTGGGGACTTATGTCGTTGATGTTGACTTTTAAGACGGTGGTCATGGATTGGTGGATTTTGTACAAACTTAGGCATACTATATCAAAAAATAAACCTCGAAATGCTTTTAAACATTCGATGTACAAATATCCCAATTTTTCAAGGAAATTGCTTTAGTGTTTTAAACCCTAAAAATCAATCTGCACCCCCCCAATCCAAGTCCTCGGCGCAGGCACCGTGCCCCAGTCAATTCCAACGGCGAGGTCGGAGGAAATGCCAATGCCCCTCGTGTCGTTCGTGTTTGCTTGAATTTCTGGGTCGAGGCCGGGGTATTTCGTGAAGGTGAAGGCATTCTGCACCGTGAAATATGCCCGTAGATTGCCGATGGATGCTGTCTTAATCAAGTCCTTGAAATCATAGCCCAACGTAATGTTGCGGATGCGCAGGTACGAACCGTCTTCCAGCCAGCGGGTGGAGATTCGACGGTTGCCGTTGCGGTCGTCGAGGCTCACTTTCGGGATGTCGGTGTCGGTGTTCGTGGGTGTCCAGCGGTCGAGGATGCCGTTGTAGGAATTGAAGCCCCGGGCCTGCACTTCGTAGGCAAAATTGCCGAAAAGGAAATAAACGTCGTTGCCACGGATGCCTTGCGCCAGCGCAGAGAGGTCGAAGTTTTTGTAGGAAATGCTGGCGTTCAGGCCGAACATGATATCTGGGAACGGGTTGCCGAGGTGCGCCCGGTCCTTGTCGTCAATGATTCCATCGGCATTCAAGTCGGCAAATTTCACGTCGCCCGGTCGGGTGTCTTTGTTCTGAAAAGGGCTGGCATCCACTTCTTCTTGCGTCTGGAAAATGCCTTCCATTTTCCAAAGGAAAAACGAGCCGATGGGGTAGCCAACTTCTGTCTTCGTAATCGCTCCATCCGACAAGCCAAAACCGCCGGGGATAGGTTCACTGTCGGCGAGCGAAACCACTTCGTTGCGGACGGTGGCGATGTTTGCGCCGATGGTATAACTGAGCCCTTTTTTGCCGCCACGCAAGGTTGCGCTGAATTCCCAGCCCTTATTTTCCACCTCTCCGGCGTTCACGTAAGGCGGGTTTTGCGAGCCGCCAGCCTGCGGAATGGGCACTCGGACGAGCACGTCCGAGGTGAGTTTTTTGTAATAATCCGCCACGAACGAGAGGCGGTCTTTCCACAAGCCCAACTCGACGCCGTAGTCGGTTTGGGTGGTCGTTTCCCAGCGGATATTGCTGTTGCCAGCTTCTACGAGGCGAGCGCCGGTGACGCTTTGGTCACCAAAATTATACACTCGACGACCAGTTTCGACCAGTGAGCTGTACGGGTAAACGCCAATTTCCTGATTGCCGAGTTTGCCCCAGCTTGCCCGGAATTTCAGGGTTGACACGACGGGGACTTTGGCGAAAAACGGCTCGTTCGACACATTCCATGCCGCCGAAACCGAAGGGAAAACGCCCCAGCGGTTGCCATCCCCGAAGCGGGAAGAACCGTCACGCCGCACGGAAGCATTGACGACGTAGCGGCTGTCGTAGCTGATGCCGCCCTGTGCAAAATAGGACAGCAGCGCCCACTCCGTTTCGATGCCAGATGCGCCGAGGTTTTTGATATCGGTAGGTACACTATTATTAATGTACCGGAAGAGGGGGTCGGTGCGGGAAAAATTATTGGCAGAGGCAGAGAGGAAATTGGTTTTGTTGACAATCGCCTCCATGCCGACCAGGCCTGATGTGCGGAATTTGCCGAAGGTTTTCTGAAAATCCGCCGTGTTGTTCCAAACCAGATTCTGGTCAAAAACGCGGCTTTCATTCAACGAAGTCGGGTCGTAAATGGCTTGCGACAGCCGCTCCTTGAACAGTTTTTCGTTCTCGAAAAGCAAATCAGCGCCCAATGTGGTGCGCAGCCGCAGCCCATCGCCATCTGAACTAGTGAACAGGTTTAGCTCCGCAAACACGTTTCCAAAAATCCGGTAGCGTTTTATCGTCCAGTCGGTGGCGTCAATCAGCGCCATCGGATTGGCGTTGCCGTCGCCGTACAGCGTCGGGTCGCCCAGGTCGGAAGTGACTTTCACGTAGGAGCCATCGGGGTAGTAAACCGGGACCACCGGTGCAGCGATGAGGGCATAGCGGATGGCGTTCAGCTCATTGCCGCCGCCGAATCCGTCGCCGGAGGAGTTGATGACCTTGCGGTCGGTGACCGCAAAAGAGAGGTTGTTGCCAATTTTGAAGCGCTTGCTTCCAGCCTCCCCGTTGAAGCGGAGCGAGTATTTCTTGAAACCCTGTCCACGAAAGACGCCGTCCTGGTCCTGGTATTCGCCCTGAATATAAAAATTGCCGCTCTCGCCGCCGCCCGTTGCGCTTAGGGAGTAGCGCTGGATGGGCGCATTGCTGAACACCTTGCTCATCCAATCCGTGTCGGCCAAAGTGTCCAAAATGGCGGGGTCGTACAATGGAATTCGGCGGATGGAATCCCGCAGTGAATTGGCGTTGGCGATGGCCTCGTTGCGGATGGTCAGGTAGTCCCTGGAATTGAGGAGTTTGGGCAACCGGTTGGCTTCTTGGATACCTGTGGAGGCGTCGAAGGTGAAGCGGGCCTTGCCAGCCTTGCCTTTTTTGGTGGTGATGAGGATGACGCCGTTGGCCGCCCGAGCGCCATAAATAGCCGCCGAAGCACCGTCTTTCAGCACCTCGATGGACTCGATGTCGTTGGTGGAAAACATGTTGATATTGCCAGTCGTCGGCACGCCGTCAATGACGTAAAGCGGGTTGTTGTTGCCGATGGTACCTGCACCCCGGATGCGCACGGCGATGTCGTCGCCGGGAGCGCCCGTGGTTTGCGTGACCATGATGCCCGCCGCTTGGCCTTGCAGTGCTTGGTCAATGCCCATCACCACCAGTTTTTCAATATCCTTTGATTTTATGGAGGAAATGGCGGTCGCCACGTCTGATTTGATTTCCCGTTTGTAGCCCGTCACCAGCACTTCGTTCAGCAATTTCGAGCCTTGGCTGAGCACCACATCAATTTTTGGCTTGCCTGCTACCGCTATTTCCTGTTCTTCAAAACCGATGAAGGAGAAGACCAGAATGGCATCAGCGGCTGCATCAAGCCGGTACGTTCCGTCCACTTCCGTGACCGTGCCGTTCGTGGTGCCTTTTTCCAAAATATTGACGCCGATGAGGGTTTGGCCATCTTCGGCGGAAGTCACGAGGCCCGTTATTTTGATGGGATTTTGCTGCGCAAAAAGGCTTGCTGCTTGCAGAAAAAGCAGTAAAATTGGAAGGTAGCGGGCAATAAATCGAGTAAGTGTTTGACCAGTCATCTAGATTTGTTTTACAAAAATTAGGGATGACCAGTAATGCTTCGCCTCGTAGAGGCGACATCTTTGTAGCGTGGGTTTTGGGAAGTCTTTACCGTTCCATCGGAACGGAATCTTGCCTCCATCGATACCGTTCCGATGGAACGGCAAACGCAATTCTTTCTGATTTCTACAAAGATTTCGTCCCGATGGGACGATAAAAAATACCCTTAAGCATTAAGGTCATCCATCTATTTTGCAAAACTCCATATTTCCCCACCCCGCAAATGGTACTTTTCTGTAAAATCATGGTACTATTGTGAAGAACCGTTTGGCGGGTACTAAATCTGACAAAACAAAATTTCAAAATGCATATCTACCGTGAAATCACCCCCCTGCAAGAACCCGATGTTTTTGTTGTTTTGAGTTCTTTCAACAACGGCTTCGACTACCCGATTCACAACCATCCAGAGTTCGAATTGAACCTTGTAACTGGCATTTCGGGCAACCGCATCGTGGGTGATTCCACGGAACGATACCTTGACGGCGACTTGGTTTTGCTGGGTTCAAACCTTTACCATAAATGGGACGGCGATGAGGCGACGAGGCGAAGCGAAAAGCCTTATCAGGTCATCACCATTCAGTTCGGGATGGATTTGTTCAACTCAAAGTTGTTGCAAAAAGACCGTTTTTACAAAATCAAGAAGCTGTTGCAGGACGCCTCACGGGGCATAAAATTTCATGGAAAAACCTTTGAGGAGGCAAAAAGGAAAATGGTGGAACTGACGGAGGATAATGGTTTTACGAGCGTCATCGGCTTCCTGCAATTGCTGGATTTGCTTTCGCAAACAACAGAAACGACCTTTTTGGCGAGCGAGGGGTTCACGCCACAGGCGCTCCGCTCCGAGAGCAACCGCATCCAGATGGCCTACGGTTTTATTTTGAAAAACTTCCACGATTCAAACCTGAAAATCGAGAAATTGGCTGCGTTGGTAAATATGAGCAGTTCGACGTTCAGCCATTTTTTCCAAAAATACACCAATAAGAACTTCACGGAATTCCTCATTGATGTGCGCATCGGCAACGTTTGCAAACTACTGCTCAACACGGACGAGAACATCAGCCAGATTTCTTACCGATCCGGCTTCAACAACGCCGCCAATTTCAACCGCCTTTTCAAAAAATACCGCTCCTGCACCCCGGCGGAATACCGCAAACGGAACAAGGAAAACGGCGATTTTAACTGGGAAAAACAGACAACGCCCTGGCAGTTTTTGCCTGCCAATACAATTGCGAAGCAAGCCGCTGGGCCGTTCGAGAATTCAATGACGAAGGTGGTACATGCATGAGCGCTTGTTGGGGATTTGTTCACCGGCTATAAAACAGTCTTTTGGCTCAGCCAACCAATTCCCAATCAGCTAGAGAAATTCTTACCTTCGCCGCTCTTTTTTACCAAACATCACCAGTATTGATAACGCACATCAACGGTACGATTACCCATAAAACGGCCACCTATATCGTGGTGGAGGCCGGGGGTATTGGCTACCATATCAACATCAGCCTGAGCACCTACGCCAAGGTGGAGAAGTTGGAAAAGGTGAAAATCCTGACTTACCTGCACATCAAGGAGGACGCACACACACTTTATGGGTTTGCCGAAGGTGAGGAGCGGACGCTTTTTACCCACCTGATTTCCGTGTCGGGCATCGGGCCAACCACGGCGCAGGTGATGCTGTCGCAAATGAGCGCTGAAGAAATACGGTCGGCCATTATCGGGGAGAATGAGGTGGCACTGCGGAAGGTTAAAGGGATTGGCCCAAAAGCGGCCAAGCAAATCATCCTGGACCTGAAGAGCAAAATGATGAAGTCTGGCGGTGAGCTGACAAGCTCGCTTCTCCCGGCGGACAATACCATCAGGGAGGAAGCGTTATCTGCCCTATTGTCTTTGCAGGTGAACAAAATTCAGGCGCAAAAGGCCCTGAACAAGGTGCTGGCCGAACAACCCGGCGTGAAAACCGTAGAAGATTTGGTCAGGCTGGCGTTGAAGCAGCTTTCTTGAGGGGGATATTAAGTTATTGGGTTATTGGGTTATTAAGTATGCGAATAACGGGTTGAAATGTGCCTTTAGGCACAAAATGTCGGTAGAAATGGGTTGAAATGTCAGATTAGCGTGCCGTAGGTACGCCACAAGCCCACGAAAAGTAACGTACCTACGGTACGCAAGTCGTCGGTTCAACATTTCTACTACCAACATTTCGTGCCTAACGGCACTTTTTCCACTAGTTGAACCCGTTATCCGCATTAAGTGATTTACGATATCCCAATAACCCAATAATGTTAAAAACCTCAACCTGCGAAGGCCAACACAACGAATGGCGTTTTAGCGCAAACCGACGAGACGAATTAGGTAATTTGGAACATTTACGAAGACGAATTTCAATTAATATTTTGTAGAAAGTACCCAACTATTCAACATCCTTTTCGTAAACCTGCTTCTGGCCAGACTTGGCCTATTCCAATCCTTTTTTAGGCTCGTTACATTTTATCAGTCAGATTGTCTTTCAAAAGAAATCTTAGTTATTGCACATGCATCTTATGAAGAAGAGAATAATTCTACCCGGTATTTTGACGGTTATCGGATTTTTTGCACTCACCACAACCTTGCGTGGTAGCAGCCATTTCCCCGAAAACGCATATTCCCCAGAGTACGTATTGGCGGCAGATGAACCCAGCCCGACAAAGCCCGTGGCTTTGGCCACTACGTTTATTAATGTACCGTTAGACACCATCCCACTCGAACCCCGTAATGGAGACTTTTTAACTACCCCCAGCTCCAATCCCTTTGACCTAAAAGACCCAAAGGACGTGCAGCAGACCGTGGAGTATGACCCCATCAGTGGTCAGTACATCATCACGGAGCGCCTCGGGGACGACTACTACCGCCCCCCGACCTACTTGACTTTTGATGAGTACATGGAATTTCAGGCGAAAAAACAGGAGCAGGACTACTTCAAGGAACTGAACGGCTCCGGTCAGCGGGGCGTCAACGGCAAACTCGACCCCATCGGTAAAATCGACGTGAAAAACCAGCTCATCGAGCGCCTTTTCGGGGGGACAAAAGTGGACATTCAGCCACAAGGCAATATTGACCTGACCTTTGGAGTGGACTTCTCCAACGTGCAAAACCCCAGCTGGACCAAGCGCCAGCAGCGCCGGGGCGGCTTCGATTTCGACATGGACATCCAGATGAACGTGGAAGGCTCCATCGGTGAAAAACTCAAACTCAGCACCAACTACAACACCCAGGCGACCTTCGACTTCGACAACACGATGAAGCTCGACTACAACACCGATGCTTTCGGGGAGGACGACATCATCAAAAAAATAGAGGCGGGCAACGTGAGTTTGCCGCTGAAAAGCACCCTGATTCAGGGCAGTCAAAGCCTTTTTGGGTTAAAAACGGAGCTGCAATTTGCGAAGCTGCGCCTTGCCCTTGTTGCTTCGCAACAGCGCTCGCAGCAGGACGACGTCACGCTCAAAGGTGGCAGCCAGTTTCAGGAATACGAAGTGTTTGCGGATGCTTACGATGAAAACCGCCACTTCCTGCTCACACATTACAACCGCAACAATTTCGAATACGCCCTGTCCGACTTACCAGCCATCAAATCACTTTTCAAAATCCAAAAAATACAGGTCTGGGTCACCGACTCCAGGGGTTCCACCGAAAACATCCGTGACATCGTGGCCATTGCCGACCTTGGAGAAACCGAGCGCATGACCAATACCTCGGTGGACATGCAGCCGCCCCCATCGCCCGTGAACCCCGACAACAAAGGCGAGGGATTGCCCGACAACTACGCCAACCCAATCTACGGCACGCTGCTCTCCAACCCTAGCTCCAAGCAGGTGGAGCGCATCGTGAACGTACTGAAAACCCCGCCGTTCAACTTCCAGCAGGGCCGGGATTTTGAAAAAGTGACTGCTCGACTGCTTTCACCAACCGAGTACACCTTCCACCCAGAGCTTGGCTTTGTTTCGCTCAACCTCAACATCCAGCCTGACCAAGTGGTGGGAATTGCCTTTGAATACACCTACAAGGACAAATTGTACCAAGTCGGTCAAATGGCCGAGGATGTTGCTCAGAACTCAGGTTTGAATGCCCAAAGCGACCCCAATGCAGCGCCCAACCAGAACGTACTTTTTGTAAAAATGCTAAAAAGCACCGTGCAGCCCGTCAACCTGCCGACCTGGGACCTGATGATGAAAAACGTGTACAACATCGGTGCTTACAACGTCTCCCGGGAGGATTTCAAGTTGGACATTTACTACGATGACCCCGGGCAGGGCAGCAAGCGTTTTTTACCATCCAGCAATTTGGCTGGCATCCCGCTGCTCCGGGTGTTCAACCTCGACCAACTCAACGTACAGAACGACCCGCAACCAGATGGCGTGTTTGATTATGTGGACGGACTCACCATCCAATCACGCAGCGGCCGCATCATGTTCCCAGTTTTGGAGCCTTTTGGCGATGCCCTTGAAAAACAAATCACCGACCCCGTTGAAGCCAAAAAATACGTGTTCAAACAGCTCTACACCCAGACGCTGTTCAACGCCCGTGAATACCCCGAACTCAACCGTTTTACCATAAAAGGTACTTACAAGTCCAGTGTCTCGAGTGAAATCTCACTGGGCGCTTTCAACATACCTCCCGGTTCGGTGACAGTAACAGCAGGTGGTGCAACCCTGTTGGAGGGCAAGGATTACGAAGTGGACTATTCCATCGGCAAGGTGCGAATCCTAAACGATGCCATCCTCAACTCTGGTACACCTATCAAGGTATCATTTGAGGACAACACGCTGTTTGGGTTCCAAACAAAATCCATGCTCGGCGTTCGGGCGGATTACGAAGTGAACAAGCACCTGACCATCGGTGGTACCTACCTCCGGTTGTTCGAACGGCCATACACGCAAAAAGTAAACATCGGCGACGACCCCATCAATAACCGCATGTTTGGTCTTGACATAAACTACAGCAACGAGGTGCCGTGGATCACGAAGATGGTGGACAAGCTGCCGTTCATTTCTACCAAAGCGCCCTCCAACGTCACGCTTTCTGCCGAAACGGCGGCCATAAAACCCGGCCATGCCCGTGCTATCAACGAAAAAACAGCGGATGGCGACAAAGGGGGCGTTACCTATATTGACGACTTCGAGGGTAGCGCCCAGCCTATCAATATTCAGTCGCCTTTTAATGGTACAAACGGCTGGGTGATGTCAAGTATCCCGCAGAACGATATGTTTCCAGAGTCAGGACTGAAGGACGACATCTTAGCCGGCGTGAACCGGGCGCATTTGAGCTGGTTCCGTATTGAGTCCGGTAGTGATATCCGGGGTGGCACAGATGCTACCAACCCTTACACCCAGAACATCAGCCAACAGGAGATTTTCCCCAATTTCACCCCCACCAACCAGTTTGGCAACTCGTTCAACCAGATACTCGATGTGATGTACGACCCAACTCGTCGTGGGCCTTACAACTATGACCTTCCTGGCGGAACGGCATTTTCGGCAGGTCTGAACAACACCACCGCCAACCTCCTGGAGCCAGAATCCCGTTGGGCTGGCATGATGCGGCAATTGACCACCAACGATTTTCAAACAGCCAACATTGAGTACATCGAGTTTTGGATGTTGAGTCCGTACCTCGACGAGACAGGGGCAGATGCTGGTAATCCTGCCGCCGTCAACGGCGACATGGACGGTTATGTCTATTTTAACCTAGGCAACATTTCCGAGGACATCATTCCCGATTCCCGCAAGTTTTTTGAAAATGGCCTGCCTGGCCCCAACACCCAAGGCCGCCGTGCGGCCACCACCGGTTGGGGAAGGGTACCGCTGACGCAACAAATCACCAATTCGTTTGACACGGACACCGAGAACAGGGCTGCCCAAGACGTGGGACTAGATGGACTCTCCAGTGCCATGGAAAAAGACCATTACCAAGCCTACGTCAATGCCATCAATGCTTCTGGCATTACTGCTGATATCAAGCAGGCGATAATGGATGACCCCTCCAACGACGACTTCGTGCACTTTCGCTACGGCTACCCCAGCGGCACACCACTGTTGGAACGCTATGACCGCTTTTTCGGAACGGAAGGCAATACGCCAATTTTGCAGGGCCAACAAACCTCACCAGCCTCTACCCTACTGCCCGACTCGGAGGACTTGGACGGTGACCGCACCCTGAACGAAACCGAGGGATATTTCCAATACCGTGTGCCCATCAAGTACGATGGCAACAAGGGCATTGACCTCGACAACCCGTTTATCACTGACGTAACAACGGGCGCAAACAACAGGGTTTGGTATCGCTTCCGGGTACCGCTCGACTTGCCAGCCACCGACCCGAACTTCAAAAAAATAGGTGGCATCGAGGATTTCCGCTCCATCCGCTTCATGCGCATGTACTTTAAGGATTTCAAAGCACCCGTGCAGTTTCGCTTCGCAACGCTCGACTTACAGCGCAACCAATGGCGCCGCTACAAGCAGGATATTGGCGAGCCTTGCCTCTCTGTTACCTCACCGGATTTTGAGAATCAAACTTTGTTTGAACTCAACAAAGTAAACATCGAGGAGAACAGCCAGCGTGATCCTTTCAACTACGTACTGCCCCCAGGTATCTCCCGTGAGCAGGCGCTCGGTGTGAACTTGCAGGCCTTCCAGAATGAGCAGGCATTGACCATGCGGGTCTGCGACCTCGCCGATGGCGACGCCAGGGGAATGTTCAAGAACCTGAACCTCGACATGCGCTACTACAGCAAGCTGAAAATGTTCGTACACGCTGAGCCTACCGACTGTGGCATTGGGCCAGAACCGTTGCAGAATGGCGACTTAAAAGTGTTCGTGCGTTTGGGCAGCGACTTCAAGAACAATTTTTATGAGTACGAAATACCGCTGATACTTTCCGACCCCAACTCTGGCGTGCCGGAAAACGACCCAGACTACCAGCGGGTAGTTTGGCCACAGGAGAATGATTTGAGTGTGGTATTTGACGAACTTAAAAAGCTGAAACTGGAACGGAATGCAAGTTCGACGGGTGCTGGACAGATTTATTCTCAAATAATTGAGCGGGACAACGGCCTTGGCGATGCGAGAATCAGCATAAAAGGTGCGCCCAACCTCGGCAACGTGAAGGCGCTGATGATTGGCATCCGCAATGCCAAACAGGGCGATGACTGCGACCCCGGCGACACGAAAAGCGTGGAAATTTGGGTCAACGAGCTTCGGACATTTGGTCTCGACGAAAGAGGCGGCGTGGCCGCCACGGCTCGTGCCGACATCCAATTGGCCGACCTCGGCACTTTGAGTCTTTCTGGCAAAGCGAGCAGCATCGGCTTTGGGGCACTCGACCAGAAGCTGCAAGAGCGAAGCCGGGAGCAGATCACGCAGTACGATATTGCCACGCAACTCTCACTTGATAAGTTTTTACCGGAGCGAATCGGGCTGCGCTTGCCGTTCTATTTCCAGTATTCCAGCGAAGTACGCAACCCACAGTTCGACCCCTACGACCGGGACATTGAGGTGAAGGACAAACTTAAATTGTCCGACAACCCGGACTCCATCCGCCAACTGGTGCAGACCGCTACCAAAATCAAAAGCTACAACTTCACGAATGTGCGCTGGGAAAACCCCAACGCTAGCGGCAAAGTGATGCCCTGGAGCTTGTCAAACTTTAGTTTCACCTACGGTTTTGATGAAACGTCTCGGCGTGACCCCATCATCGAGAGCGATGTGCTCACCCGCCGCCGTGGCGCCGTTGACTACCGTTACCAGCGCAGTGTGAAGTATATCGAGCCATTTAAGAAGGCCATCAAAAATGACAAGTACCTGAAGTTTATCAAAGAGGTAAATTTCAACCCGCTGCCTAATTCGTTCAGTTTCTCTACCGACTTGGACCGTCGGTTCAACAGCACGAAATATCGTTTTTCGGGAGACAACGCAGCGTACAACACCTACTACAACAAGCAGTTCCTCTGGAACCGCCGATACGATTTCGCCTGGGATTTTACCAAAAACCTCAAGTTCAAATTCAATGCTGACAACATCGGCGTGATTGACGAGCCGGACGAGGCAGACATGCGTATCCGCCACCAGCTTGACCCCAACGACCCGAATTACATCTCCAACGTAAAGGATTATCGCAGGGAGGCTATTTATGAAAACATGCGAGATTTTGGTCGAACCAAGAGCTACAAGCACCAATACTCCGTAACCTATAACGTGCCGATAAAAGTGCTGCCGTTCATGGACTGGACGAGCCTCAAACTCTCCTACGATGCCGACTACTCGTGGGATGCCGCCAGCCTCGCCACCAATGCGCAGGCACTTGGCAACGTCATCACCAATGGCCAGCGCCGCCAAGTGGAGGGCGACCTTGACTTTGAAAAGCTGTACAATTATTCCAATTACCTCAAAAAAATCAACTCGAAGCGAAGACCTGCGCCTGGCGGTAGGACCAAAGGCGGCAAGGATGACGTGGGCGGCAAGGATGCCCAAGGCGATGAAAAACTCAGCAGAAAGGAAAGAAGGGCAAAAGATGCCGCCGCTGCCGCCAAGGACAAGAACGGCAAGGATGACAAGAAAAAGGACCGGGAACCCTCCACGCTGGAGCGGGCACTCATCCGCCCACTGATGACAGTGCGCAAGCTCAAAGTCCGCTACACCGAGAATTACGGTACGGTGATACCCGGCTATTTGCCCCAGTCAAAATTGCTGGGCATGAACCAGTTCACCTCGCCGGGCTGGGACTTCGTGGCAGGCAAGCAGCCCAACATCAACCCAGACGACTACTACACCAACAAGGACTGGCTGCACAAGAACTGGGAGTGGATAACCCCAGACTTGGAATACGCATTGCCTAAAAACGTGACCCAATCTTACGAGCAGGTCATTGACGGGAAACTAGACCTGGAGCCGTACACCGATTTCCGGGTAACGGTAGAGGCGAAACGCTCGAAAGGCAGAAACCACTCTGAGGAATTCCGCCGCTATGATGATTTTGGTGGCGACCCGGTACAGGGTGAATTTAGGCACGCCAACATCACCGACTTCGGCCAGTTCAACACAAGTTACTCGGCGCTGAACACCTTGTTCAGCAAGGACTTGCAGGGCTTGTTCCAGCAGTTTGAGGACAATAAACTCATTGTAGCCAACCGATTGGGCAATGGTGTCCACGACAATATTGACTCGGCATACCTCAATTACCCGAAGGGCTATGGGCCGTTCAGCCAAAACGTGTTGTTGCCTGCCTTCATCGCAGCCTACACGGGCGAGGACGCCAATACGATGAAAGTTTCCAACAACTACGTAGGGGATGTAATCATCAAGACCATTCCCCGGCCAAACTGGCGCTTGACCTACAACGGGCTGGCAAAACTTGGCAACCTGTCCGATGTTTTCCAAACTATTTCCATCACGCATGGCTACCAGGGCAAACTGGTGGTGAACAGCTTTGACACCGACCGCCAGTACGACCGCACCGACCCAGGAAAGCTCAAGGAAACGACGCTGGACTACTACTCCCGTTTTGAGGTTCCCGATATTCAGATTGACGAGCAGTTCAGCCCATTGCTGGGAATAGACGTTAGGCTAAAAAACGGCATGTCATTCAAAACAGAGTATAAAAACAGCAGGCAGTTGCGCTTGGAATTGATTGGAACTGGCCGCTTGCGGGAAACAAAGGCCGAAGAATATACGGTGAATTTTGGGTACAAATTGAAGGACACCAAATTGAGTTTCTTCACTCCCAAAAAGAAAAAGAAGTCCAGCAAGAAAAACGACAAAAAGCCGACCATCGGCCGGCCAGGCCAGCGTGCCAGCCAGAACACGCCCGGCGACATGGATTTCTCGTTTGACCTTTCCGTTCGTGACGACGTGACGAACATCCGGGAGCTGATAACCGGCCTCGTGGAGCCAGACCGTGGAAGCCGTCGGGTAACTTTTTCCCCGGCCATCACTTATCAGCTGAACGACCAACTGTCCTTGCGGTTCTTTTTTGATTACTCAAAGAACACTCCGAAAACTTCGGCAGGTTACCCAACCACCAATATCCGAAGCGGTGTGACGGTGAGGTTCTCGCTGTAACATTGGTTACAAAAACCAAATAGAAAGCCCCGAAACAAAATTTCGGGGCTTTCTATTTTGGTTAAAAAACGCAACTTTGCGAAACTGGCGGCAATCAAGCCTTAAATTTGCCCTGCCATCGTCAGTCGTAAATCATCAAAATGCTCAGAGACAACCATCATCGCCCGGTAAACTACCTGCGCCTCGCAGTGACCGACCGCTGCAACCTCCGCTGCTTTTACTGCATGCCAGAAGAGGGCATCGAGTACATGCCAAAAGCGGAGTTGATGAGCTACGAGGAGATGCTGCGCATCGTGCGGGTGATGGTCGGGCTGGGCATTCAAAAACTGCGCATCACCGGCGGAGAGCCATTCATCCGGCGTGACATGATGGATTTTTTGGGGGAAATGAGCCGATTGGATGGCCTGCAGGAAATCCATATCACCACCAACGGCGTGGTGACAGCACCACTGGTGCCAGCACTGAAAAAACTGGGCATCTGCTCCATCAACCTCAGCCTCGATACGCTCAACCCCCAGCTTTTTCACGAAATCACCCGCCGTGACGACTTTCACAAGGTGATGAAAACATTCGAGGCGCTGCTCTCGCACGGCATTTCCACCAAGATAAACGCCGTGATGATGGAGGGCAAAAATGACCACGACCTCTTGCCGCTGGCCATGCTCACCAAGGAACATCCCGTGGGCGTCCGCTACATCGAGGAGATGCCCTTCAACGGTGGCGAGGCGCATTACGATAAACTCTGGTGGAGTCACCGCCGCATCCTCGAAACGTTGCAAAACCATTTTCCGGACTTGGAAAAAATACCTGACCCACCTTCCTCCACCTCGTACAATTACCGAATACCGGGACACCGGGGAACGGTTGGCATCATCGCCGCCTACAGCCGCACGTTTTGTGGCACCTGCAACCGCATCCGCCTCACGCCACAGGGCCTGATGAAGACCTGCCTCTACGACGACGGCGTTTTCAACATAAAAAACCTGCTGCGTGCCGGAGCCACCGACGAGCAACTCGGCCACGCCGTGCTCGACGCACTCGGCAACCGGGCCAAGGACGGCTTCGAGGCGGAGAGCCGCCGACGGTTTGGGCTGCCAGTGTCGGAGAGCATGGCGACGATAGGGGGGTGAGAGCGTGAGCAGGTGAGCGGCGAGGGGGATTCATCATTAACCATTCATCATTAAATCAAGTTGAACCTCGCAATTGACATTGGAAATACCCGTACCAAAATCGCTGTATTTGATGGCGATGAATTGCTGCACAAGGAAGTGTGGAGCGAACTGACTTTGCCGGAAGTAAAGCAGTTGGCATACAACCAAAAGGTAGAAAAAATCATCCTTTCCAGCGTGTCGAAGCAATCGGAGGAGGTGATGTCGTTTTTGAAAACCAATTTCACCTTCCTCGAACTCACGACAGAAACGGCGCTGCCCATCCGCATCCGCTATAAAACGCCGGAAACGCTCGGCAAGGATAGAATCGCAGCAGCCGCAGGAGCAGCCCATCTTTTTCCGCAGAAATTCTGCCTGGTGATTGATGCTGGCACTTGCATCACGCTGGATGTGGTAAGCTCGGAGGGCGAATTTCTTGGCGGCAATATTTCGCCGGGCATCGAGATGCGGCTGAAAGCGATGCACCACTTCACGGCGAGGCTTCCACAGGTAGTCAGAACTGCGAATCGACCTGACGAACTCGGCGACAGCACCGAAAATGCCATCAGAAATGGTGGCGAAATGGGTGCTTTGTTGGAAGTGGAGGGCTTTATTCGGCTTTGTCGGAAGAAATATCGCCCACTTCGGGTTGTTTTGACGGGTGGCGACGCTGATTTTTTTGTTAAACACACCAAAACCAAGATATTCGCGCACCAAAATTTAGTCCTGTTGGGATTGAATCAAATTTTACAACATAATGCCAAACTTTTTGAAGGATTTTAGAGGATGTTTGAACACGCTGCCTTTGCTGTTTTTAACCGCTGTGGTACTTGCACAGCCCAAAGACAATTCGCCCTATACCCGCATCGGGTTGGGTGAAACCATCACCAACTCGCTTTCATCTGCTGGGTTTGCCGGGCTTTCGGCGGCCTACAACGACCCCCTCCACATCAACCTGCAAAACCCGGCAGCCTACGGTTGGCTGAAAACGGCGACTTTTGAAGCTGGTTTGTACACGAAATATTCCAAGCTGGAGCTTGGAAGCGAGACCGCCCAAAACTGGTCGGGCAACCTAAGCCACCTAGCTTTGGCCTTTCCGATTCACAATGGCCTAAACGATGTAATGTCCAAAAAACAGCGCAAACTGCACTGGGGCATGAGTTTCGCTTTGTTGCCAAACTCGACTGTGGGATATGATATCGAAACCACGGCTATCAACTCAGGGCAGGACACCACCCGAAACATTTACCAAGGCTCGGGAGGCACCAACAAATTCCTATGGGGCAATGCCGTGAACTACAAGAATTTTTCGGCTGGCGCCAATGTCGGCTTCATGTTCGGGCAGATAGAAAGCACCAGGCAGCTCGACTTCTTGGATTTGGACAATGCCTACGCCGACATTTTCAAGGACAACATCAGTGTGCGTGGCTTCATCTGGTCGCTCGGTGCCCAGCAGCAAATCGTCTTGGAACCCGAAAAAAAGGACCAAGAAGTATATACCGGCAAGTCGCTGATTATTGGTGCCTACGGCAATAGTGCCACCAATTTTGATACCCGCAGCACTTTTCTTCGCATGAGGTACAACCCAACTACGGTCCACAGGGATACGCTAACCTTTGAAGAAGACCAAGAAGGTACCGGCAAACTGCCCGCTGAAATAACCGTCGGTGTGATGTACCAAAACCCTGGCAAATTCCGCTTGGGAGCAGAATTTTATGCTGGCAAATGGAGCAAATACGAGAATGAGGCCAAACCGGAATCGCTTTTCGACAGCCGCCGGGTAGCCGTTGGTGCCGAGTACATCCCGGATATTTCATCGTACAACAAATACCTGAACCGCATACGCTACCGGGTTGGGGCTTACCACCGCACCGACCCACGCCTGAATGACCTCAAGCAATATGCAGTGACCGTCGGGTTCGGATTGCCGGTAATTTTGCCGAGGCAACAGACTTCTTTTGTCAACCTTGCTTTCGAATTTGGCAAGTACGACACGGCCAATGCCATCAAGGAGACTTTTGTGAAAATGTCGCTTGGATTCACTCTAAATGACAGCAGTTGGTTCTTCAAACGCAAATTTGGATAGAACCCGCAGGGCAGGTTTCAGCGCCAAATTGTTGGTGTTTTTGCTCCGAAAAAAACACCCTAATCGGCAAGCTGGCTGCAAGCGGCAAATCATACAAAACTTAAACGTAAACATCTAATTATGAAGGATCTAGTAAAGCTTATTGTTGTTGCACTTGTTGCAGGTTCCGGGTTTTCGCCTGCTTTTGGCCAATGTGAAACCTGGTTGAAATCACCGGAGAAGGATGCACTGGAAGAAGCACACGTGCTTTACCGCCAGTTTATGAAAACGGACGAGTATGACAAAGCTTTTCCATACTGGGAAAAAGCGTACAAAGGTGCTCCCGCAGCCGATGGCCAGCGTTCCATGCACTTTACGGATGGCCGCAAAATCTACCTTGACAAATTCAAGAAGGCGACCGACGAGGCTAAGAAAATGGAATACGCCGCCATGGCCCTTCGCATGTTCGATGAGCAAGGCCAATGCTACCCCGATGAAAAAGCGAATGCCATGGGCTTGAAGGCTTACGAGATGTTTTACACCATAAATTCACCCTACCCCGACACGAAAAAAGCGTGCGAAGAAGCCGTTAAGGCAGGTGGCAACAATACGAGCTATGTGGTTTTTCAGCCCTACACTTCTATCGCCGTCTGGCAGTTCCAGAACAAGCAAATGACAGCCGAGGAAGCAAGGAATATCTATACCAAGCTGAATGAAATAGCGGATTCCGGCATCGCCAACAACGCCAAGCTTTCCGATGCGTTCCAGCAGGCCAAGGAGGCAATGAACGCCAGCTTTGCGCAAATTGAAAATGAAATTTTCGATTGCAACTTTTTCAAAAGCAAACTGGAACCGGACTACCGTGCCCACCCAGAGGATACCGAGGTTATCAAGTTCGTTTACAACAAACTGAAGCAGCAAGGCTGTGCGGATGAAGACCCGCTGGTGGCCGAGTTGAAGGGCCGTTATGAAACGATTGTGGCTGCCGAAAATGCCGCCAAGATGGCTGCCTATTACGAAGAAAACCCAGGTGACTACGGTGTTGCGCTCTTCAAAGAAGGCAAGTACAATGAGGCACTTACAAAATTCGAGAAGGGCATCTCCAAAGAAAAAGCTGGAGGAAACGACAACGAAAAACTGGCCAACTACTACTTCTATATGGCCTCAATTGAGTTCCGTCAACTGAATCGCTATTCTGCGGCTCGTGAGGACGCTCGAATGGCCGCCAAGTACAAGCCAGGGTGGGGTCAGCCCTATATGCTGATAGGTGATATGTATGCCTCCACCAGCAGCTCCTGCGGCAACGATGCCTTCGACGCTTCATTGGCCGTATTGGCAGCCGTTGACAAATACTCCTATGCAAAGTCCATTGACAATGATGTAGCTGGGGAAGCCAATAGCAAAATAGGCCGATACAGCGGCTACTACCCCAGCAAGGAGGAAGCATTCATGCGCAAATACGCCGAAGGCACAACCTTGACCGTGCCTTGCTGGATTGGGGAGACGGTGCGGCTTCGACTCCAATAAACACCTAAAAAACGCCAAGAGGAAATGAACATTTCCGAAGCCCCGTTCTTATGTAAGTACGGGGCTTTTTTGTTTTTTTGTGAAATTATTCATTCAATTTGAAAAAGCTCAAAATTTAACACTGATGATTACCAGACTTCTCTCCGCATTTTTTGTTTTGGCACTGCTTGCAGGCTGTACGCCAAAGACACCAAAAGCTACTACTGAAACACCCACCAAGCCGGTGAAGGACCCAAACAAGCCTTGCAAGACTTTTGACGATGCGCCATACCCTGACAAGGCACTGGAGGAATTCGTGCTGTACAAGGATTTTTTGAAGGCAAACGACTGGGACGGCGCCTGGACCAAATGGCAGTACGTTTACAAAAACTCCCCCAATGCCGATGGCAACCGCTCCACGGTTTATACCGATGGCATCAAGTTTTATGAGCACTTCATGGAAAAGGATTCCACCAAAAAGGAGGAATACATCACCGAGATTTTCAAAATCTATGATGCGATGGAGAAGTGCATGGGCGACGGCGGCCACGTCACCGGCCTGAAAGCATTCGACTATTTCTTCAAATACCCAACCCGGATTTCAAAAGAGGAACTGTACAAGCTTTTCAAAAAATCCATCGAAATGGACGGCGGCAAGCCCCGCTATTTCATCCTGAATCCGCTCACTTCGGTGCTCGTTGACTTGGCACAGGAAGAAAAAGTGCCATTGGCGGAAGCCCAGAAATACAATAAAATCATTCGGGATGCCATTGAAACAGGCTTGGCCGAATGCAAGGGAAAGGATTGTGAAAACTGGCAAATCATCGCCGAATATGCACCTGCCAGGTTGGAGGCATTGGAATCCATCGAAGGTTTTTATCCGTGCACCTATTACAGCGACAAGTACTACCCACAATTCCAGGCCAACCCAACCGACTGCGAGACCATCATCAACACCTACAGCCGCATGAAATGGGGCAAATGCGACGACAACGACCCCAAACTGCAAGCTGTGAATGCTGCCTACCAAACCAACTGTAAAAAGCCGGACGACGACGCCCCCACCTGCAACGAGCTTTTGCGGAGCGGTAAATACCGTGATGCTGTGAAATGCCTGGAGGAGGCCATCCCGGGTATCAGCAGCAACAGCGACAAGGCGAAATACAATTACCTCATCGCCCAGATTTACTTCGCCTACCTGAAGAACTTCCCGAAAGCCAGGCAATACGCCCGTGAGGCATCACGGCTGCGGCCAGGCTGGGGAGACCCGTACATCTTGGTCGGCCTGCTCTACGCTTCGAGCGGCCCACTCTGCGGGCCGGGACGTGGCTGGGACAGTCAAGTGGTCGTTTGGCCAGCGATAGATGAGTGGCAGAAGGCCAAGTCCATTGACCCAAGCGTGAGCGGCAAAGCCAATGGCTACATCAACCAATACAGCCAGTACATGCCTTCGAGAGAGGAGCTTTTCCAGCGTTTGAAAAAGGAGGGGGATTCCTTCTTTGTGCCTTGCTGGATTCAGGAGTCAACAACGATTCGGGCGAAGCCGTAATTTGAAAGACATGGACAAAATGCAGGTGTGCGCAGCCGATTTGGTTGGGCACACCTGTGTTTTGAAGCTTAAACTTCCTTCACCGCATCACCATCACCCCCCCCTTCCGAAATACCCCTATAATCCTGCCGCAGACCGCCACCTGCGCCTTCACGTACCAGACCATCACGGCGGGTTTCATGGGTTCTTCTCGAAAAACACCATTCCAGCCTGTCGCCGGGTCGGTGGTCGTGAACAGCAGGTCGCCCCAGCGGTCGAAGACCAAAAACTCAAACGACAACAACTCGGCCCCCTCCGCCAGATAGACCCGGAACTCGTCGTTGATGCCGTCGCCATTCGGTGAAAAGGCGTTCGGCACATAGAACAGTTCGGTGGGGCCATCCTCGCCCCAAACCACCTGCATGGACCGCTCCTCCGTTGTGCAGTCATCTGAAATTCTGACGGTGAAAACGCCCGGCTGTCCGGCATGGTACCACGGTTTGTTCCAGCCTCCCGACCACTCCCATCGCAGCGGCCCGGTGTGCGACAGCACCATGGGCCGCAGCGTCACGGTCGGCTCGGCGCAGGGCAGCACGTAGTCCTCCGTGGCTACCTCCAGCGGTGGAAGCGCCTGTATCTCAATGCTTTGCGAAGCGTGACAACCATGAGCGTCCCGCACCTGCACGGTATGTGCCCCGGCGGACAGCCCATCGTAAACATCGTTGGGAGAGAATGCCCCGCCGTCCAGCGAGGCAGTGAGAGGCTGGTCGCCTGCGGCAATATTCAGTTCAATGCGGCCTTCGGCAACATTGGGGCAGGTAGCCTCAGCGAGCAGCCCAAAGGCAATGGCCGGGTGCGCCGTCACCAAAACAGTCACGAGCGAGTCGCAGCCGTTTTGCCCCTGCAAGGTGTAGGTGCGCAAGTCTCCCGGTCGGAGCACCTCGCCAAGGTAAACGAGCGAGTCGCCGGGACAAAGCACCACCCCCAACATGGAGGGAGCAGGAGCCAGCAGTTGCCCAACCATGACGACCACGACCGAGTCGCAGCCCGAAGCGTTCTGATAGGTAAAAGTGGCCGTGTCGCCGGGCATGAGCATCTGACCGCCGATAATGGCCGGTTCGCCGGGGCAGGCCATCATGGTTAGTTCTTGATAATCAACTGTGTATCCCTCCACCGTCACCGTCACAATGGAGTCGCAGCCTGCCGTGTTCTGAAAAGTAAAAGACTGCGTTTGCCCGACGGCCAGCGTTTGCGAAGCGTAAACCACCGTGCTGCCGGGGCAACCAAACAACGTCAAACTACTCGCCGAAGTGGGCAGCGCCGCCACCGTCACGGTCACGACGGAATCACAACCAATGTAATTCTGAAAAGTGACGACCTGCGTTTGCCCGACGGCCAGCGTTTGCGAAGCGTAAACCACCGTGCTGCCGGGGCAACCAAACAACGTCAAGCTACTCACAGAAGTGGGCAGCGCCGCCACCGTCACGGTCACGACGGAATCACAACCAGCGGTGTTCTGAAAAGTGACGACCTGCGTTTGCCCAACGGTCAACGTTTGCGAATCGTAAACCACCGTGCTGCCGGGGCAACCAAACAACGTCAAGCTACCCGCCGATGTGGGGAGCGCCGCCACCGTCACGGTCACAACGGAATCACAGCCGACATAATTCTGGAAGGTGAAATCCTGTATTTGCCCAACGGTCAACGTTTGCGAATCGTACTGTACCGTGCTGCCGGGGCAAGCGAACAGCGTCACGCTACTCGCCGATGTGGGGAGCGCCGCCACCGTCACGGTCACAACGGAATCACAGCCGACATAATTCTGGAACGTGAAATCCTGCGTCTGACCTATGGTCAAAGTTTGCGAAGCAAAAGAAACCGTGCTGCCGGGGCAACTGTAAAGCGTCAGGTTGCTGACCGAGGTGGGCAGCGCCTCCACTGTCACTGTCACGACCGAGTCGCAGCCATTTTGCGCAGCGAAAGTTCCTTGAAACACCCCCGCTGCGCTCACGGGCATTCCGAAGATGAAGGCCGTTTCACCTGCGCAAAGCTGAATGGCAGTGGATATTGTAACTGGTTCTGCAATACTGATGCGAACTTCATCCACACCCACGCAGCCGTCGGCGGTAGTGGCCACGAGGGTATAGGTGATATTGGCGGTAGGTGTGGCGGTCGGATTGGGACATTCCGAGCAACTCAGGAAATCGATTGGTGACCACTGGTAAGTAACGTAGCCGGGTACGTCCAATGCGACGCTGCTTCCCTCGCAAATGGGGATGTCAGGGCCAAGACTGAGCACGGTGCTGCTGTCCACGCTTACCTGCACCTCATCGGTCTGCTGGCCGCCGCAGGCATCGGTGACGGAGATGCGGTAGGTGCCGGGCCCGAAAGCCGTCAGGGTCTGCTCGGAGCTGCCGTCGTGCCAGTGGTAGCTGGCGAAACCCGGCCCTGCGTCCAGCACAGTCACCCCGTTTTGACAAAGAAAAACATCGGGGCCGAGGGCGAGCAATGGCGGCGTGAACGAATGAGTGAAACTGCCAAGGTTGTTCGTGTAATCGCACTCGCCGATGTCGGCATCGAAGTCGGTGAGGGAGAACGGCAACGGCGTGGTTCCATCATCATTCAGCATGATGAAAATGGCGGCATTGGGCGGTGCGGGGATGATGAAAGTGAAAGTGCTGCAACTATCCTTCGGCAATGCCTGTGGCAGTGGCAGCGTGGCGATTAGTACGGCACTGGTGTTGGTAGGGTCGCCAAAGTAAAAGCTGATAGGCGTACCTGCTGGCAGGTCGAGGATGCCGAGGTTGCAGGCCGTGAGACTCACTTCGAGAGAATCGCCGAGGCAGGCGGCACTCGCAGCGACAAATTGGGCATCGGGCAACACTTCGCAGGAATCAATGCAGGGCTGCAGGCATATCGTGGTGGACTGGATGAACGTGGTGCCCACTGGTTTGTCCGTCAGGAACTGTCCCCAGTTTTGGTTGAGCTGCGTGAGGTTGTGCTGGCCGCTGTATGGGTTGGCGATGGCAGAAGTGGTTATGTTCAGGTCGGTGAACAAATTGCAGCTATCGAAGACCGAGAGGCTGCCGTCTTCGGCAATGTTTGCGAAGAAAAGGTCATAACTAGCGCCCGGCGTCACTGGCTTCGTCTTGCCGGTGAAGTAAATCTGCCCGTTGGAACTCACGAGGTCGAAAGCATCTTCGGTGGAGGCGTTGCCGTATGATTTCGACCAAAGCAACTGCCCCTGTTTGTCGGTCTTGAAAATGAACACATCCTGGCTCGCCGCCGTGTAGTAGCCAAGGCAAACATACCCGTCCGGCACGCTGATAAGCTGCGTGCTAACCTCGGAATTGGCGGCGGGGATGTCGTAGTTCATCGCCCAGAGCAGGTTGCCGTTGTCGTCTGTTTTGAACAAAAAAAGAGAAACATTGGTGGTGCTTGTGCCAGCAATGTCTCCATGACCGAGCACCACGAGGCCGTTGTCGGCCACCATGTCGGAGGAGGCAAGGCGGGCGGTTGTGGTGTTGGTGACGGGTCGCAGGTAAAGCCTTGACCACTGCTGATTCCCGTTCAGGTCGAACCGAGTGATGCCGGGCCGCCAGCGGGCAGTGCCGTTTGGGTCAAAACTGTAGCGCCCCGTGGCGTAAATGGCGCCGTTGTGAAGCAACGCCTTTTGGAACGATTCCGCATTGCCGAGGGTGAGGTTACGCTGCCAGACGTTGGCCCCGGTGTTACGGTTCACCTCCAATAAAAAGCCGTTGATATTGGAATTGACAAGGCCGGGATCTTGGTCAACTTCACCTGCCACGATGTAATTGCCGCCGGGCGATTTTTCAAAAATGCTGCGGTAAATCTCCGCTGCGGGGTCTATGATGTCCAGTTCATTGACCCAAAGGATATTGTTCGTCGGGATATTGTATTTGAAAACAAAGCACTCCACGTTGCTCTGTGGCTCGTCCCGGGTCTGGCCCGAGCCGATGACGTTGCCGTTACTGTCGAAATTGAGCGCCCAGATGAAATCGGCAGCATTAGGCGTGGGGTCAAAAGCCCGTGTCCAGACGATGTTGGCGCTGGGGTCGAGGCGGGTGATCATGGCGCTGTCACCTTTGCCGCCGCCGATGAGGAAGCCGCCGCCGAGGTTTTGAGGAATCTCAAGCAGGGCATGACCCCGCTCATCGCCGAGCGGCGAGCCATAAGTTTTGAGGTAAGAGGTATCGCAGCCGCCCGTCCCCGACACGTACATAACAGCCACGTTTTTGCAATGGGTCGCTTCGCAAATGCCGTTGGTGGCCGTCAGGCAAACGGTCTGCAAGCCCGAACCGGAAAAGGTATAATCGAGGTCGGTCGAACTGCCCAACGTTGCCCCGTTCAGCAACCAAGTGTATGCCGTGGCATTGGAACTGGTGTTCACAAAACTGGCCGACTGGCCCGGAAACAGGAGAGCGGCACTCGCCGTGAAATTCGGCACCACCGGACAAACCACTTTGATGGTGACGCACTGGCGGCTGTAGCAGTTCGGGTCAACATTCCCCACCTCCAGGCATACCTCGAAACTGCCCTCCGTTCCGAAAGTATAACTGGGATTGGCTGACATAGAAAAGGGCGCACCGTCCAGCTTCCAGTTGTAGTTCGTCACATTGGAGGAAGCATTGACGAAATTGACCGTCGTGCCCACATCCACCGTGGTAGCGCTCACCGAAAACGAGGCGGCCAGTGGCGAAGTGCAGGGGTCGAGGCAAGCCTTCGATTCGAGCAGGCTGTACCGGACGTTCTCGATATGCCACTGCATCCGGTCGGCTTGGCCCTGCGTGAACACCGACCAGCAATTGAAGTCGCCATAGTCCATGTAGTCCTCGATGAGGTCGTTTTGGTCGGTTGCAAAGCCGCTGTCCGTGTCGGTCATGCAGGAGTTGACCGCCGTTCCGCAAGGCGCAGCAGCAGTGCTCTGGTCGGGCGGCGTATCGCACACCCTGTCGCCGTCGGCAAGGCAATCATTGTTGGTGCAGCCCCCCTGAAACGTGTGGTAAAGGCCGAGGTAGTGCCCCATCTCGTGAATCTGCACCCCGCTTGCCCCCTGCGAACTGCCGAAGAAATTGGCCTCCATCATGATGCCGTCCGCTGGGCTTCCGTGCGAACTGGGGAAATAGGCATAGCCCGCCACGCCGCAGCCGCCCCCACTGTCACAGATTTCCCGCAGCAGCCAGATATTGATGTACTGTGTGGGGTCCCAGCGGTTGAGGTCTTTCACCGTGAGGTCGTCCACGTCCATCAGCATATTGGTCAGGGGTGACTGGTTGCGGGTGATGCCTGTGGTGAGGTAGCCGAGGGTATCCCGCTGGGCGAGGCAGAACTGCATTTTGGTATCCACGCCCGTGGCGGGGTCATAGTAGCCGACATTGGCGAAGGCATCGTTCAAATCCTGGATGCCCTGAATCACGGTAGCGTCAGGGATGTTCTCCGGGCCATTGTCATGGATGATATGGACGACGACGGGCAGCACGTACAGCGGCGGCAGCGCTTTCGCCGATTGCTGCGCTTTTTTCAAATGCTCGTACAGCATTTGCTCCATTTTATCTTGCTGCTGGCGCAATGCGGGGTTTTCCCGAAGGGCCGCCTCCCAAAGGACTTCCTGCGCACAGAAACCATGCTCGCCATGCAGCCGTGGCAAGCCCTGCCCTTGCGAAAATAGCGGAGACAGCGCCATGATGGCGCAGGCACAAAGGGCTAGGCGAAGTAGTTGGCGTCTCATGCGTGCATGGTTTGAAGCCAGTTTTAGGATGGGGTCAAATCTAATTATAAAAAATTGGTCTTTGCGAAAAGGAAGTGGGCGCTTGGTGGGAAATGCGGGAATTGTCGGGTTATTGGCAGGAGCAGGGAGAACACAGCACCTTGGAAAAAATGGTGAGAAGGGGAAAGTGAAGAAATTTTGTTTCTTGTGTACTGCCCTTACCTTCGCCGAAAATATTCAACAATGACTTTTTCCGAACTCGGTTTATCCGCCCCCATTTTGGCTTTGGCAAAAGCGCAAGGTTACGAATCGCCCCGCCCCATCCAAGCAGCCGCCATTCCTGTGATTTTGGCGGGCAAGGACGTGCTGGGCATCGCCCAAACGGGGTCGGGCAAGACGGCCAGCTTTGCCCTGCCCATCTTGCAGTTATTCCAGCAAAAACCGCCTGCCAAGAACCGGCACATCACGGCCTTGGTGCTGGTGCCCACGAGGGAATTGGCGATGCAGGTCGGCGAGGTTTTCCAACTGTTCAGCGAGCGCTTGCCCCGCCCCGTCAAATGCCTGTCGGTCTTCGGCGGCGTGTCCATCAACCCGCAGATGATACAAATGCAGGGCGTAGAAATCCTCGTTGCCACGCCGGGCCGCCTGCTTGCTTTGGTGGAAAGCAAGGCCATGAGCTTGTCGGAAGTTGATGTTTTGGTTTTGGACGAAGCCGACAAAATGCTGAACATGGGCTTTCGGGACGAGATGAACTCGATTTTTCGGCTGCTGCCCGAAAAACGCCAGAACCTCCTGTTCTCAGCAACCCTCGGAAAAGAGGTCAATACCATTACGGAAATGCTGCTGCACGACCCTATCAAGATTGAGATTGCACAGGAGGTCGAAAACCTGGACTTGATTCACCAGACGGGTTATTTCGTCACCGAAGCCCGTAAAGGGCCGCTGTTGCGCTACCTGATTAAATCACAGAATATGCAGCAGGTCTTGGTGTTCACTTCCTCCATCCACAAGGCCGATTTGGTGGCGCATAAATTGAAGAAAAACGGCATCCAAGCCCTCGCACTGCACAGCGAGAAAAGCCAGGGCGCCCGGACGGAAGCGCTTCGCTACCTCAAATCCGGCGAAATAAACGTGCTTGTGGCCACCGATTTAGCGTCCCGTGGCATTGACATCCCGGCCCTGCCCTTCGTCATCAATTACGAACTGCCCCGCTCGCCCAAGGATTTCATCCACCGCATCGGCCGCACGGGCCGTGCTGGCGTGGAAGGCCGAGCCATCACCTTTGTGGAAAAAGCGGAAGAGCCGCATTTTTATGTGATTCAGAAGAAAATGAAAAAAAGGGTGGAGATGGTGGAGACGGATGAGTTTGATTTGCAGGGGTATTAGAGAGAATTTCGCCGCTCGGTGCTGTTTCACATAACATTACAAAATAAAAACTTTACAGCCCCATCCCACAATACTTGCACATTGTCGCATCTTCTTTAACAATCTCTGCGCAGTGGGGGCATTTTTTTGTAAACCCGGCAGCTGCTATGGCAGGAAGCAGTAGAATAGCAATAACCAATAAAGGAACAATTGCACATAAGATGAACCATAATATTTGGCTGCGACCTTTTTTTTGCGCTAATATGCTACCTACGATACCAAAAACGGCACAAATAATAATCCACCTGATCATTTTTGCATTTACTTTTTTATCTATTTATCACCTACGCCAATAAAAGGAACAGCTCCAGCTCCTGTAACTGTGGGGAGTATGCCGTTCCATTTTTCAATAGCCTTGAGGTTTGCCTCAATTTTTCTTAGTTCAATAAGGTCGGGTGAAATATTCATTTTTTGCAGTCTCAATGCTTCCGCCTCTGCTGTTGCAGCGGCAATCGTCTGTTCTGCTTCCACTTTTATCCTATCCAAATCCCGTTTAGCTTTAAGTGCATTCTGCTCCGCCGTCTGCTTTGCTTCAATAGCATCCGTAAATATCTTGGAAAAACTAAACGAAACAATTGAAAATGCATCCACTGCAATATTGGATGGCAAAAGCCTGACATTAAGCGCTTCCTGCATTTCTGCGCTTACCAATGGTCTTTTGGTAATAAGTTCTTCTGCCGTATATCTTGCCGACACAGCTTTCATTACCTCCTGTATTGCAGGGTCAATCATACGTTCTTTGAATTCTACCCCGATAGATTGGTAAACCACATTTGCTTTGTCAGGAATCACGTGATAGTTAAGCGCAACCGATAAAGCAACATCCTGCAAATCAGATGATGCTGCCGCTGCATCGGTAACTACTTTGTGAATCTTAACATCCATTAGTATAATTTCCTGGACTATGGGTATTCTGAAATGCATTCCTTCGTCTAATACCCTATCTTGAACAGCTCCAAAATTGAGGACGATACCTCTTTCGCCTGCCCCTACCTGAGTCCAGGGTTTGAAAAGGAAAAACAGTATTATCAGTACTCCAAGAATTACTAATTTTCTTGTTGGACCGTTATTCAGTGCATTCTTAAAAGCATCAATTTCCGGATTATTCATTTTTATTTTATTTTATTTCTGCAATAATAGCATTTTATATTGCATTTCAGGAATTTATAAAATCTAAACAAGTTATTTTTATGTTTTCTATTCAATTTAATTCCTAAGCTGAGGGGCCGCATTTTTACGTGATTCAGAAGAAAATGGGAAAGCGGGTGGGAATGGTGGGGACGGATGAGGTTGATTTGCACGGGTATTTGGGGGGGGAGGTGCACCTTAGCGCAACTTTTCGTTTGAGCGGGATTTTTAGCCGAAAGTTCGCTAAAAGAACCGTACTTCAATAAAACGAAAACTGTCCAACGAAGCATTTCCCCGTTCCAGATGCAAAACCGTTTTAGCTTTCTGTACAATATTTAAACCCGTAGCGAGCCACGGAAACCCCTAGCGGCATAGTAAGATTCTGCGCCGTTGTGGTACGTGAAGACATGGTCGTAGCGGCGGTCACAAAAAATTGCCCCGCCGAGTTTTCTAATCTCAGCGGGTGTTTCCACCCAGCTCGACGTTTTCGTATCGAAATTTCCAAGTTGCTGCAGCTCCCGATATTGTGCTTCCGTCAAAAGCTCTATGCCCATGTCAATTGCTATATCCATGGCGTTGTTTGCTGGCTTATGTTCTTTCCTGGATTCCCATGCTGCACGGTCGTAACAAATGCTTCTGCGCCCTTTCGGACTTTCTGCCGAACAATCATAAAAAATGTATTCGCCCGTCTGCGCATCATCCCCGATAGCTTTCGTGATTACGACATCCGGTTCGCCGCCAGTTTCTTCCATGATGTGGAGCGACCACAGTTTTTCTGGAGTGGCTTCCAGTTTTGCTTGTACTTTGGCCCATTCTAAACCCTTATGACGGTTCATGTTTTTCTCAAAACGGGTTTTTAATGTGGAGAGGAGGGTTGAGCGTTGTTCTGGTAATAACCGCTTATTATTTTCAATTGTCATAATGTTTTGTTCTGATTTGCACAACGTTTAGTATATGAAAAGTAGGCGATTTCGAAGCAGCAAACTTTCGATTAAACACAAAGTTTGATGCGAGCCAAAACCCTTTAATTTATTACTATTTCGCCTATTTTTTATATACATTGTTGTATGCCGTTTTATTTGTTCTCAATAGTACTTAACCATTCGGTTATTGATGCTAAATATTTTGGTGTCAGCATTTGAAAATAAGGAAATTCTTTATTTAAATAACTCATTGAGTGAGTAGTGTGTTCTAATAATAAAATTTCATATTCTTTTGATTCTGATTTTTTCAAAGCTTTTTCTATAATTTTATAGCTATTTTCAGGAATAACATTATCCGATAATCCTTGAATTACCAATATAGGCTGACTGATTTTTTTGAAGTAGGGAAGTCCACTAAAGTTTAGCTTGTAATCCTTTTGAATATTTTTTTCAGGAATCCAAATGTATTTATACCAATCCTGATTTATGTATTTATTTTTTATCGAGTTTAATTTTTTATAACTCATATTATTTGCTAAATAATCATATCCCGCTTTTTGAACCTTTGCAGCAGCATTTATATTTTTTTGACCAATCTGTTCTATATTCGTGTTTTTCCAATTATTTAAATCACTCTCCAAGAGTGTTCCACTCGGGCAACTTATAGAAATTCCAAATTTTAGTTCAGGTAATTTTATCAATATATAGGGTATTTTTATACCACCTTGACTACTTCCTTTTATTCCAATTTCAGATAATGAAAGGTTTGAAATTTTTGCAAAAAAGTGAATTGCACTAATATCGTCGTAACATAAATCTTCTATGGTTGCTGATTGCCAATTTCCTTCCGATTTTCCAGTTCCTCGTTTATCGTAATTGAAAACGGTATAACCAAGATTTGCAAAATAGGAAGCTTCGGCATTAGAGCCGCTTCGGTCATTTCCCTGTGACGATGTAACGAAAAACAAGCCTTTTTGCATTGAACTTTTTGGGTTCCATAATGTTCCGTGAAATTTTAAACCTTTGGAAATGAAGCTAACATCTTGTTTTTCAATTACGTTATATTCCGTTGCATTTTCTTCAATTAAGTCAGTTTCAAATGTGTTCAATAATTGCTCGCTTTCGTTGGAAAAAACGCTTAAATTTCCTTTGAAATTATTATTATGTTTTATGTATTTGTATTCATAAGTATAATAATCACTAACTACATAAAACGCAAGCAAGTCCTTCTTGAAAGTTGTATTTTGACAAGGGATTTCATAAGCGTTCATCTCTATACTCGAAAAAAATGCCTTTGTTTCACCTTCTATTTCCGTAAGTTTGATTTTATAGTTGAAGGTTGATTTTCCGTAAGAAATACCGCCTAAAAAAGACTGTGCATTTAATGTTACAGTAAAGATTAACATTGATAGAATTCCAAAATATTTCATCCTTTATTGTTTTTTTAATGGCATACAACGTTTTGCCGCTTGGCGTAGTGGCGGATTTTTAGCACAAAAGTTCAATCGAAGAACTGCACTTGAACCTACCACAAAACTGTCATACGAAGCACTGCACCCGCCATTACGCCAAACCGCTGTTATGCCCAGTGCTTCTTTTTTCGGTCTATGCAAACATTGCCATTTGTCCATTGTTTACTGGTGTCATTTCACTAATAAAACTGTCCCACAAGTCAAGTGTCAAATTGAATTTATACTTCTCGTTTAGCGTTTCAAGTTCTGTTTGTAGGTCGGCTTTGTCAATGTGTTTTGCTAATTCTAAAAGGTCAATTCTCATTAAAACGTCTTTTGTGAAAGTTCTTTTAGCGTCTGGAAAAGTAACTGATTGTAAGAACTGAACTGTCGTATTAGAATTTAAAAGAATTAGTGCGTAAACAGCAAATTCTATTTTGTCAAAACCTATTAAATAACAAGTGTCGTCAAGCATTACAGGTTTGTTGTCTTGGGGCAGAATGAGTGTAAAATGAAATGTCTTGTAAAGTCCTGATATGGCAACTTTGAAAGGTTTGAAGGAATAGTCGCCAATACCAAATATTGAAAACAAAGGTTTTTTGTTGTAGATACTTGATTTTCTTGCATCAAAATTTGCTTGATGCTGTGTTAAGTATTGATAAGTTTTAGGATATTCAGTTTTGATATATTTTGTTTCTTGTCCAACTTTCTTTTGCGTAACAATCGTAAACTTTCGTGTCTGATTTATTACAGTATTTTTAAGGTCTGAACTTTTGAGAATACCGTAAACTAAACCGTCTTCCAATTTTACTTCTTCATTTAACCCATTTACATAATGTCCATTTACTTTATCCAATTCCATAACTGTTGAACAGTCGTGTTTTAAACCTTGTCGCCAAACAAAAGGACATTCTCCGTCAATTTCTTTCGTGTGAATGTAAGTGTCAATGTTTGAAACAAATTTATCGTTAAGCCAACCGAATTCAAGTTGAGATTTTTGATTGTTGTAAAAATCAAATTCCGTGCAATCAAATGTAGGAAGTGAGTTTAACTTACAATAGAATAAAGCTGCTTCAACGGAAACATTAAATTCTTTTTTGCTGTCAATGCAATGTTTTTCAATAGCTGAAATCTTGTATCGGTTTTTATTTTGGTCAAAGACTATGTTTTTGATAACAGAATTTTTTACCAATAACAATAAATTCCCTTTCATATTTTGAAAGGTTTCAATCATCGTCAATGTAATAAATTCAGCAATGTCAAAATTGCCTTTTCCTGTCATTGCGTCTAAACCACTATGATTTTTGAAATTCGTTTTTTTAGGAAGATTGGTTGAATTTAAACTACCCAATTTTGAATTGGTTACCCAAGGTGGATTACCAATTACTAAAATATCGTTCGTTGAATGTTTCTTAGCTATTTCTTTAAAATCGAAATCAAAAACATTGCAATGAACTATTAAAATTTCTGGTTTGTTTGAATTTGGATTAGAAAGGAAAAAATCTACAATGTTGAATTTGGTTTCCCAAACGTAAGGTTTGTAAATTTCAACACCGAAAATATTTTTGATGTTTTTAAAGTTGCGTAATGAAGCAATAATAAAATTTCCCTTTCCACAGGTTGGCTCAATTACAACTTCTGGCGAAATGTTTTTTGAAGATAAGTGTAACGTAACTTTATTCGCCAAATCTGAATTGGTTTGAAAGTCGCCATATTCTGCTCTGTCGGGTTCTTCAACAATATTATTAGTAATTGAAAGAACTTCTTTAAGCGTTTCTAATTCTTCATCATTATCAAAAAAATGTATGATGCCGAAGGCATCATACATTTTTTGATTTGCCTTTTCAAAAGACGTAATCTTTTTCAGATTGTCATTTAAGAAATCTGAAACTTGATGAGTAATATTTGCTTCAAATACTTTCATCATTGAGGTTTGTTATAGCTTACAATTTTGGTTATTCCTTTTACTTCATCTGTAAGAGTTACAATTCGTTGATATTGTAATCTCCATTGTAAAGCATTTGAAATAGTCAAGTAACCCTGTTCAGGTGGAGTTTTTAAGATTTGTTCCGCTAATTTCGATAATGTTATTTCGTCTGCTGGGATATTTTTGTCTTGCAAGTAAGCAATGATGTCGGCTTCATTAGCCCTATCCTTAACCATTTCTCTTAAACGGTAAGTTGTTGTATAGTCAGCCGTTCTTTCTTTTGCAACAAACGAACAACTTACAAAATTCAAAGTTGCTGTTTTACTTTTCGGGTCGTCAGCTTTGTCGTAAACGAAAACAAGTAAGTTATAACCAAGTCCGAAAACCTTTTGTTTAGCGTCTTTGAAAGGGCAAGATGATTGAGGCTGTTTTATCGAAGTTACTTTGATGTCAGTTAAAATGTCGTCAGAAGGCAGGTCAACACCGCTTGCAGAAGAACCAATTGTAACTTCGTATTTGCCGTTTAAGTGCTTTTGAAATTTCTGTTCAATCAGTGTCCCAACGGCTTTTCCGTCCGTTACTCCAAACAGTTCTTTATGCTGAAACTTGGATTGCTCAGCACAGAATATTTGGGCTTCTTTTATTAAGGTTACTATCGTTAATTTTTTCTTCATTCTTGTCTTAAATATATGTCGCTAAGTTAATGTTTTTAAGGTTTAAATCTGTTCTGTCAGGTTGTCAAGTTTTACACAAAAGTATGATGTCAAGCTATAATGTTCGTCTGTTGCACGGTCGTCATAGCATTGGGCACAACGGTTCTCGGCTACACGTAGTGGGGGCTTTACAAGTACCTCACTTTCAGCCGTACACAAAGATAACAAAAAGGGACTAACCTGCGATTTAGCATGTTAGCCCCCATTACGTGTAGCCGATGTTGGCGGTTCGTTGTTATGTCAAGAGTTACTTTTCTTTGAAAGTGCTGTACTGTTCCCGTTCCATTTTTATATTTAGTCGTTGATAAAATTCATTAGGATTAAAACCGATTCGTTTAAATTCTGCTTGAACTATTTGTTTTGCTTCGTTTAATTTGTCTTGGTTTTCCCAAACTGCAATTGTCATTATCGTTAAATTTCCTTCTTGGTCAGGTTTTTCAAAGGCTTCTCCTCGTATATAACCCGAAAGGTTGGCTATGAAAGCTCTGTTGTATCTCACTTGTTTCGTAAACTCGTCAATTGAAGCTTTTGGAACAAAGAATTTGTCAACGAAATAGACAGTGTTTTCATTTGAAGGTGTCAGGTTTTGCGGGATTATTTCAAGCTGCTGTAAAAAGCTAAGTCTGTCCGTTTGAATTTGGCTGTTAATTATTTTGCCGTCTTGAAGTTGGTAGGTTGCTATACCCTCAACAGATACGGGTTTATTCGTAGGCTGAATATTTTGAAAGTGGCTTGTTTGTGTTCCTGTAAATTTCTGCTTTACCACTACTTTATTGCTTTCACTAACCATATCTTCAATCTCCCAATGGGCATCTGGAAAAGCCAATACTAAACTATGTATTGATTTTTGAAATCCCTCAACACCTTTCCCTCCAAGTTCATTTGTGTATTCTGGCGAAATGACTTTGGTCAGCTTGTCAAATTGCTTGGTGTTGAGAATTGAGTCATAAAGAAAACGTACCATCTCTTTCGCACTTATTTTATCCATATTATTCGATGTTTTTGTTAGCTTTTGTGAAAATGTTGTTTGACTAAGCATAACAGCTAAGCCAAGTAATAAAGTTGTTCTGAAAATCGTCATCGTCTTTAGAGTTTTGATTATGCAAATTTCAGAACTGCTCAAACTAAATCCTTGTAAAAATCAATGTTGGTAGCCGTTTTTTTTGTTGTAGTGTCACGCTGCCGTATAACCACCGTCAACTAAAATAGGTTGTCCTGTTATGAAAGCCGCTTTATCAGAGCATAAAAAGATTACTGTGTTTGCTATGTCGCTTGTTGTTGCTAAATGTCCGATTGGGTGAATAGCAGCAACTTGGTCTAATGCTTCCTGACTACCTCCAAAACTTCTTTCTAATGTCCCTGTCCCACCAACTGCACCCGGTAGAACTGCATTTACTCTAATATTCTTCTTTGCATACTCTAATGCTATGGCTTTTGTTAGTCCTACAACAGCGTGTTTGCTTGCCACATAAATTGGAATTGTCGCAAATGCAATAGCTCCGCTAAAAGACGAAGTATTGACAATAGCCCCGCCACCATTTTTAAGCATTGCGGGTATTTGATGTTTCATACAAAGCCAAACGCCCTTTACGTTCACGTCCATTACTTTGTCGAATAATTCCTCACTTTGGTCTGTCAGTGGCATTGGTGCTTGTTCAATTCCTGCATTGTTAAAAGCATAATCAAGTCGTCCATATGTCGTCAATGTTTGCTCTACAAGATTTTTGACATCTGCATCTTTTGTTACGTCTGTTTTTATAAAAGTCGCTGTCCCACCTATTTCTTGAATAAGTTTTACTGTTTGCTGACCTTCAATTTCACTTCTATTTGCAATTATAACTGTTGCACCTTCTTTTGCAAATTCAATTGCAGTCGTTTGTCCAATGCCTGAACTACCGCCTGTTACGATGGCAACTTTTCCTTTAAATTGTGTCATATCTTTTCTTTTGTTGTTTTTAATTTAGGATATCTGTAAAATTGCTACAAAACGGTCTTGCATATGAAAAGTAGCGGGTTTTTAATCACAAACATTTTGGTTTAGACCTGACTCTAAATTTATGAAAACCACTTTAGACTAACCACTGAAACGGGTGCGGCTCCAATTTGATGTACTTTTATAGCCCATTTTTATCGAAATGTTTCCAGAATTGCTCCCACCGCCCAGTTGTGCAAATAAGCCCTCTGAGCAAAAGCATATGTTCAACGGGCTCTAAATTCCATCGCA
>JAIPBL010000120.1 GCA_021739645.1 Saprospiraceae bacterium
TTGCGTGGTTCAACTTTTTCCGAAGATTGAGCCGTGACTACGAGAAAACAGTAGAATCTTCGGTTGCCTTTATCCAAATCACCTTCATCGATATCATTCTTGCAAGAATCTCGAATTAAATTTCAAAACATACTCTTATTGTGTTATTGGGCGATTGGGTCATTCAGGTATTGATGTAGCTGGTTGTTAGTCAATCAATATCCCAATATCACAATAACTAAATAACTCTTTTCCAACGTTTCCAAAACCAAATTGCGGAGCAAAAGTAAAAACAGCAATTGACCAAAGTCATTTTGACTTAGTTTAATTCGGTTAATATTGTGCCGCCATTTTGCCAATTTTAATCAAAAATAAGCAATCGTACCTGCTGGTACTCTTTTTCATGAATTCCAATCATTTACCTAAAATACAGATAATCAGTGGTTTAGTTGAACCGCCGCCAGTTGGGAGGAAGCGCCGGATTGCGGTGTTGCTCCCGCATGATTATGACCAGACCGACCGTCGCTACCCTGTGCTTTACCTTCAAGATGGCCAGAATTTGCTAGAGCATCGATCTCCTTTCGGGAATTGGCACGTGGACCAGCGACTTGCACTCATGGCTCAACAGGGGCTTGGCGATATCATCGTGGTGGCTATTGACCATGCAGATGAAGACCGGATCCGGGAGTTTTCGCCGCCAGAAGTGACGAAGTTCGGCACGAGCCTCGGCAAACAGTATGCACGCTACATGTCCGAAGAGCTGAAACCTTATGTGGATGCGAATTTCCGGACCCTACACGAACGTCAGCACACGGGCATCGGAGGGAGTAGCATGGGTGGGCTTATCAGCGTTTACAGCGGATTTATTTTCCCTGAGACTTTTGGGAAAATGATGATTTTCTCCCCTTCCCTTTGGCTTTCGCCAAAGATTTATTTTCATGCCATCAATTTTTTCAACCCGTTCCGGACAAAAATTTACCTTTACGCAGGCGGCAACGAGGGTTCCAACATGGTGCCCAACGTGCAGCGCCTGAAAGCTTCCTTGCAGCGCAGGGGGCTTGATGGCAGCAAAATTGAGTTCAAAATTTCCATTGACCCGGAGGGCGAACACAACGAATCTAAGTGGGGCGAAGAGTTCCCGAAGGCAGTGGAATGGTTGTTTTTTAGCGAGTGAGAGCGTGAGAGATGTGAGAGGGTGAGCGGGGCCAATGCTTCCCTCACCCTCTCACATCTCTCACGCTCTCACCACTCTCACTTTCTGAATTATGAAGATTCTCCACATCAGCATGGAATGTTACCCAGCGGCAAAGTACGGCGGGCTGGGCGACGTGGTTGGCGCACTGCCGATTTACCTCAACAAGGCGGGCGTCAGCACGGCGGTTATTATGCCAAAATTTGCCACCAAATGGCTCACCTCCCAGCGCTACCGGGAGGTGTTCAATGGCCATGTCCGGATGCACAACGACTATGTTTGGTTTTCCATTGAGGAAGTGCAGAACGAGAGCCTGGGCTTTCCGCTGTATGTGGTCAATATCCCCGGCAAGTTCGACCGGCCCGGTGTGTACGGCGACCCCGGTGGCGGCTGGTACGGCGACGAGGTGGAGCGCTACCTCTGTTTCCAGCAGGCGGTACTGAAATGGGTGGTGGACATGCAGTGGAAACCGCAAATCCTGCACTGCCACGACCACCACACGGGCCTGATTCCGTTCATGGTGAAATTTTGCCCGGAGTTCCAATCCATCCGCAATATGCCCACCGTTTTCACCATCCACAATGGCGAGTACAACGGCGCTTTTTCTTGGCAAAATGCGCACCTGCTGCCCTATTTCCAGGCAGATGCCCGCTGGCTGCTCGACTGGGGCAACACCATTTGCCCACTGGCCTCGGCCCTCAAGTGCTGCTGGCGGTTCACCACCGTTTCGCCGGGCTATTTGGAGGAACTGAAATACAGCGCTGCTGGCCTGGAGCCACTCATCAACAGCGAAATGCCCAAGGCTTGGGGCATCATCAACGGCATTGACACCAACCTCTGGGACCCTACCACCGACAAATACATTTCCTATAAACTGGAAAAAGGGCAGGTGGAAGAATTTAAGCAGCGCAACAAGGCGAAGCTCCACGACCGCTTCCGCATCATCCCGGATTTGCCCATCGTCACCTTCATCGGGCGGCTGGTGCGGGAGAAGGGCGCCGACCTCATCCCCGACACGATTCGCAGGGTGCTGGGCAGTGGTGTCCGGGCAGGTTTTGTGATACTGGGCACGGGCGAGAAGGATTTGATGCAGACCTTCGCCAATATGAAATACGAATTCCCCGGCTACTACGATGCCTCGCTGGAATACAACGAAGGCTTGGCGCACCAACTCTACGCCGGCTCCGACTTCCTGCTCATGCCCTCCCGTGTCGAGCCATGCGGCCTGAACCAGATGTACGCCTGCCGCTACGGCAGCATCCCCATCGTGCGCAGCGTGGGCGGCTTGAAGGATACCATCATTGACATTGGCGACCAGGGTGGGCGGGGCATCCGCTTCAACAATTTCTCAGTGGACGATGCGGCGATGGCTGTTTTCCGGGCGGTGAAAGTTTACAACAATCCAGCCGTGCTGACCAGCTTGAGGGAGCGAATCATGGCGGTGGATTTTTCTTGGGAGCGCTCGGCGAAGGATTATATGCGGTTGTATGGGGAGTTGGGTTGAGGGGTTAGGTCATTATTCCAACTTGACCAGTTTGCCGCTTCCCAGCAGGCTGCAACCGTCCCTTATAGAAGTACAGGCCTGGGGTTATGTTTTCCAGTGGTGCTAAGTTCCAACAGAAAATGCTAACAAGTATTAACGCATCAAATGCACCTCCCCCTTCCGCACCAAATCCAGCACCCGCCCGTCGCAGTTGCGCACTTGCAACCGAACCCAGCACACCATCACAGTTATGTCCATCAGCTTGTCACGAAAGCTGCCATCCCAGCAGCCCTCGACTTCATGGGTCAAGAATAACTGCTCGCCCCATCGGTCAAACAAGCTTAGTTCGTAGTCCAGCACTTCCATATCGGGAGCGAGATAACCACGGTAGCAGTCGTTGATTCCGTCACCGTTGGGGGAAAAGGAATTGGGTAGGTAAATGACGTCCTCCATGGGCACAGCAGCTTGTTTTACCTTGATTTCCTTTGAAACCGTTTCACAATCATTTGAAACAGCAAAAGCGTAGATGCCGGGCCTGCCAACTAATAACTCCGGTGAAGTGGAAAGCAGGCCCGTGCTGTCCGACCACTCCCAACTGAGCGGCAGGTTACTGGCCACCAATGGCCTGAGAAGCACCGTTTCACCGCAAACAAGTGTCTCGTCCTGCGCTTCCGCCATGATAGGCGGGATAGCCTGGACGCTGGCATTTTCCTTGAAAACGCAGCCGTGCTGGTCACGAAGGTAAACGGTGTAATCGCCAGGCGGGAGGGCAGCGAAGGCCGTGTCAAGCTGGTAGCTGCTACCGTCCAGCGAGAATTCGTACGGCGGTGTGCTGCCGTTTAGGTTTTTGATGGAAATGCTACCGTCCGCATCGTTCCAACAAATTTGCGAAGCGACCAAATCAAAGGCCACAATGGGCCAAGCCGACACCGTGACCAGAACCACCGAGTCGCAGTCCTGTTGGTTCGTGCCGACCCAAGTGTATTGGTCGCCAGCGGAAAGCTGCTGCCCAAGGTAGTCCACCATTTCACCCACACAGACCTGCAAGGCCAACTGCGTCGTGTCGGATTGCAGGGAAAGCACCGTGACCGTCACCACCGAGTCGCAGTTGAGCTGGTTGGTCAGGGTAAAATCCTGCACATCGCCGGGGAAGAGCGGCGTCCCGTTGTAGGTCACTGACTGGCCGGGGCAGGCGATGAGGCTCAGGCTGGAGGCATCCACGGGCAGCGCAGTCACCGTCACGATGGCCGAGTCCGTGCAGCCCCATTGGTTCGGTTCCGTGAAAATGGTCTGTGTGCCGGGCAGCAGTAGCTGGCCGTTGTACTCGAAAAAACTGTTGGCGCAGGCCACCGCATCCACCTGCTGCACGTTCACGGGAAGCGGTTCCACGAGCACCGTCACCGTCGAGTCGCAGTCGAGGTAGTTGGTGAGGTTGAACACCTGCTGGCCGCCCGCCGGAATGTCCACGCCGTTGTAGCTGGTGGTGCTCCCTTGGCAGGCGCTGAGGTTGAGGGTGTCGGCGCTGGTGGGCAGGGCCGTGACGGTGACCGTCACGACCGAGTCGCAGTTTTGTGCGCTGGCAAACAGGAAACCGGTGCTGCTCCCCGGCATCAACTGCTGGCCGTTGTACACGGCAAACCCATTGGCGCAAGCCGACAAAGCCAGCCAAGAAGTGGGCGCTGGCAGCGGGTTCACCGTCACCGTCACCGTGCTGTCGCAGCCGAGGTAGTTTTGGAAAATGACATCGGTGGTGCTGCCTGTCGGCAACTGCTGACCGTTGTAAACGGCGAAGCTGCCGGGGCAGGTTTCTAGGCTGAGGCTGAAAGCGGAGGTCGGCAGCGGGTTCACCGTTACCATCACCGTGCTGTCGCAGCCGAGGTAGTTTTGGAAAATGACATCGGTGGTGCTGCCTGTCGGCAACTGCTGCCCATTGTACATGGCGAAGCTGCCAGGGCAGGCTTCGAGACTTAGGCTGGAAGCGGAAGTGGGCAATGCTACGACGTTCACCGTCACGGTGCTGTCGCAGCCAGCCGCCGTGGAAAACGTATTGCTGACCGAGGTTCCGGCCATCACCCATTGGCCCATGACGTTGATGGAATCACCGGGACAGACCGATACCGTTTGCACTGTGGAAAAACCATTGGTGATGCTCAGGTCAAGAATGACCAGGCTGTCACAGCCCAATACATTGGTCAGTTGGGCAGTGTAAAGCCCTGCATCCTTGCGGTGGCTACCGTCGAACAGCACGGAATCACCCATGCAGATGCTCGCCTGTAATACAAGGCTGTCCGTGGGGTTAACCTGTAAATCGAGGATGGCGGTGCTGTCGCAACCATTCAAACTGAGAACATATTGGCCCGCCAAGCTGAACTGGCCGCCCATGAAGTCAAGGGTTTCGCCCTGGCAAATCGTTTGGGTCTCTTGGAGGATGACCTGCGGCAATACCTGCACCTGCACTGTGTCGGCGCTGAAACAGCTCGCCTTGCCGACCACCACCATCAGCGAATAAGAGCTATCGGATGCAACGGCCACCGACAGGCAAGTATCACAGTTGAGGCTTTGCGTGGAAAGCCATTGTACTTGGTCATAGTCGCCGACCAGAGAAAGGCTTACCGTATCGCCGGGGCAGGCGGTCAGGTCGGGGCCGAGTTCAACGTCGGTGGTGTTGTCAATCGTGATGGTGACACTGTCCCGATAGGCCCGGTGGCAATGGTCGGTGGCCTCCACGTAGTGCAGCCCGGCGAAACTGGTGGAGAAAATCGAGTCAACGGTGCCGTCGTCCCAGAGATAGGTCTCGAAGCCGCCCCCGGCATGGAAGGTGACCACCTCGCTTTGGCATTTTATGCGGTCGGGGCCGAGGTCGAGTGTCAGCACATCGAGTTGCAATGGGACTGCGGCGGTGTTATTTGTGTAGTCACATTCGATGATGCCCGTGGCAGCGTAGTTGTCGGCGTTGGCGCCAGTGCCGGGGTCGTTCACCACAAAATAGACTTGAACGAGGCCAGCAGGCAGGGCCAGTGCTAGGCTGATGGTGTCCAGGGAACCCGCAGCACCAACCAAAGGCTGGCAAAAAGTCCCGATTGGCGCTGGCCCAGTGCTTGGGTCAGCGGAATAGTAGGAGATATTGACGCAGTTCGCAGCCAACGCCGTCTCGCTCAGGTTGGCAATGGCGAGCTGGAAGTACAGGCTGTCCGGTGAGCAGTTGTAGTCCAATGCTTGCAACTGTAAATCCACTGCCGGGAACTGCACACAGCCCTGCTGGGTACGGTAGGTGGCCTGCGCCATGAAGGCATTGTAGGGTGCGGGACAGGTGGGCTGCAGGCAGTCCCCGTAGCCCTCCAGCGGCATGGCCATGTTCTGCTCCTGCCGGGGGATGGTCAGGTCATCGTTGACGTTGGTGACGTGATAGCCGTACTGGTTCCAGACGGAGCGGGCGGGTGCCCAGGGGGCGCCGGCGGTCTCGAAGCAGTAGATTTTGACCTGAATGTTGTTGTCATCCTCATAGCCGTTGACGAGAATCTTGGCCTGGCCGTCATTGTCCACGTCGGCGACTACGGGGTATTCTAGCCAAGTGCCGCTCTTCAAGGGGTAGGAGGCCAAGGTGGCGCCAGTGGCACCTTCTATGATTCGTAAAGTTGTCTCGTCTCGATAGACCAGTTCCTGCTTGCCGTCTTGGTTGAAGTCGAACATGGTGATGCCAGTTAGCCCGGAATAATCAGTCGTCGGCAAAGAATATAACAATTTCGTTCTTTGACAAATAATGTGAATTGTAAGCCTTCCGACATACGGGCGAGGGGTTAAAAAAAATGGGTGAAAAAATGCTGCACCCCAGCACTTTACCACCCATTTTCTATTTCAGCCGTAGCTCAAATTTCAACAGGTCGTCATCACCGACCCGCCCCGTGCGGGCATGCACGCCGATGTGGTAGAGATGTTCCTGGAACTGGAAGCGCCGAAAATCGTGTACGTGAGCTGCAACCCCGGCACACAAGCTCGTGACCTGAACCTGTTGGGCGAAAAATATCGGATGGTGAAAATACAGCCGGTGGATATGTTCCCGCATACGCACCATGTGGAGACGGTGGCGCTGTTGGAGTTGCGGTAGGGGTGCCTCTTTTAGCTGCCAACTTTAATTTAATAGATGTGGTCAGAGCGGAAGGTATCAGTTTTGGTAAATTGATTGCTAGTTACCACCTCTACCAAACTTATAGATGTAACACTGCTTGTTAGTCTTTGAGTCAAGCTTTGCAAAATAAAAATTATCATCCTTTGAACTTAGCAGCAATGGAAAGGAGACGTTTAACTTGTCATCATACAACAATGCGAACGTGTTCTTATCATAGACTTGAATATAAAACTGTTTGTTAGCAAGCATGTTAACTCTTTGTTTTTGTTCTGTTTTACTGGGCAATAAACATCCTTTTATATCTCCATTAAGAAACTTTAGCCTTAATTTTGTCTCTTCTGAATCAATTGACACAGTATCCTTGGTAGCAATAGTATAGGTTCTTAATATGTATTTATCTGTAACATTTATTGACCAGTAGAATGGTGACTCAATCATAGTCGAATATTTTTTAAGCAAAAAATCCGCTTCTGAGGTTATCAATGGAACATCTTCAATATTTTTATTGATAAAATTACCTTTTAGACCAAATGATTGCTCTTCACCAGTTAAGATATTTTTTCTATGTACTTGGTCAGATAATTGTGTCGAATAAATGATTATCGAATCTGAATACCTATCCATTAGGCACCCATCCCGGAACGAAAGGTATTTGTTGAATTTGTATACATCATCATAGATTCCATGTACCTTAATGAGTTTGCCTTTTTCGTTAAATTCACCTATTAAGCCATTGATGCTATACCTTGTATTGCTATATTTTTCGAATCCTTGTTTGGGATTAAAAGTTGGTGCTATCCTAAGAAAGAATGTTTTAGTCCGTGCATAATAAAACGAATAAAATGGGGGGTTAATACCATTGCCAGTATTAACTACATTGTATTTTTTTCGTTTATACTTTCGTTTTAAGGTTTTAGTCTTCCTAAACAAACCAGTATCATCATCAAACAAATTTATTGCTGTGCAACTGGAGTTTAAGAAAGCAATTTCATTACCCATTTCAAAATACATAGTAGTGCTTAAACGAGCATTTTTTCCTGTACTTGGGTAATGTAAATAAACTGAACGAACAGGTTTTACATCATTTGAAAAAAATATTAACCGGAGGTCACTATCGGAAAATTGTGTAGGTAATCCTTTAATGGGCTTCACGAAACCAGAAAAATCGGAAGTAAATGTAAGGCTATCTGCAAGCTGTAAGGACGAAAAGTTTGTTTGGGACAAACCCTTAAAATTTGCTAAAAAGCAAACAATAAAGGTGCAAACAAAAATTTTCCATTTAATACATGGAGTAATTTTATTCATTTCTAGTCAATTTTATTACTATACTGCGCACTCGTAGGTTTTGTGTGTTTTGATTTTCAGGAAAAACTTCGCCCCCCCTATTGGTAGAAAAGTGGCGCAAATGTAGGCATGGCACTGGCACTATTGCGCCACTTTCTAATATGAGATAATGACAACTTAGGTAAATCCTTTGTTGCAGACAGTTTTCGGCCAGCACGGCCAAGACTCAAACACACAAAACTTTGTTAGAGAGAATATATAGCACAAATCAAAATTATTGGCAGGGATTGCACCAATCATTGCTACAATTGCCATGAAAATCAGATATTTCACAAACACCGCAAACCACTTTCCAATCATCTAGATTGTTTTTAGTCCCTGCACATTGCGCATTATTGCTAGGCGACCCATCAGGGTTTTCATCTTGCACACACCAACATCTCCTCCAAAATTTCCAAACTGGATCGTCTCCAGAATCAGCAGTTACAGCCCACAAATAATTTGATTGGGCAGCACTTAATGAAATTGCAACAGTAGTAGGTGTAGTTCCTGGAGGTAATTGATTAGCGATGTTGCGCCTCGTAAGCGGGCATATTTCCTGTTCGCATAACATAAGCCAATCGGGTGCGGCTCCAATTTGATGTACTTTAGGGGCAAAAATAACACCTATGATAGCAGAGCACAAAATAGAAACAGACGGCAGCGTCACCATCACCATGAACTTGAAGACCGAAGGCAGCATGCTTGAACAAGAGGA
>JAIPBL010000121.1 GCA_021739645.1 Saprospiraceae bacterium
GAGGCAACTTGGAAGTGTCTGCGCTGCCGAAGCGGACTTCCCCTAATTGGCTCGTCATATCAATTCCGATAGATTGATTGAGGCAACTTGGAAGTGTCTGCGCTGCCGAAGCGGACTTCGGCAGTACGTGTGATGGCCCCGTTCGTACTGCCGAAGAAAGCCGACGAATGAAACAATAGGTTTTCAAAAAGTGGAAATGGTGTATTTTTGAGGTCATAAACCCGAATGGCACAAACCAATCCCCCTTTCTGAACCACCCCTCAATCTCCGATTTACAGTTTTCTAACAGGCAATAGATGGGTAGATTTGTACAAAGCAATATTGATGTAAATTACTTTTTTGCCGCCTGTATCGTTGCAGTGTTCGCCCTGTCTCAGCCTTTGTTTGCCCAGTCAACTGCCACTGCCAACTCACTGCAAGGCATGAAATGGCTGGAAAAAGCAACCTACCTTGAAGACGACGCACACCAGTATTCCGAGGCCATCGCCCTGTACCGAAAGTGCCTAGTTTTGTTCAAAAAATGCGGCTATCAAGACGGGTATTTCAAGGCGCAAATTGGCATTGCCTACAGCTTTTCGGAAAACAGCCAGCACGACGAGGCGAAGTCACAAATCACCAACACCATCCAAGAATTGGAGGCATTGCCTACCCAAAAACGCCCCATAAAGAAGCTGGGCGATGCCTGGCTTGCCAAAGGAAGCATTCACAAGGAACTGCTCGAAATAGAACCCGCCGTTGCCAGTTATGAAAAAGCACTGAGCATTTACCAACAATTGCCAGGCACGGAAAGGGAAAAAGGCATGGCCGCTGCCTACCATAATTTGGGGAGCCTTTACGTGAGGTCGCAGAACTTTCCCAAGGCAATGGAGGCACTCGGCCATGCGCTGGAGTTGAAGAAAAAGGTATTTGGACCGAGCGCACCGTCCACACTTGGCACTATTGGATTACAGGCCGACACCTGGCTGCTGATGGGCAACCTGAACAAAGCACTGGAGCTCCAACAAACCATCGTGCGCATCGCAACAGCGGCAAACGATGAGGAGGGACTGGCAAGCTCTTACCGTGAAATTTCCAAAATATATCAGCGCAAAAAGGATTATAAAACTGCGGAAGAGTATATCCGCAAGGCCATCGAAATTTACGGCAAAAACCCAGAACGAAACCTGCAAAACGAGGCATTTTGTGAGCACCAAATGGGCAATGTGGTGAAAGATGGCGGGCGGTATGCCGAGTCCATCCACTGGTTTGAAAGTGCCATTGAAAAGCAGGACAAAATCGGCGACATACCTAATCTTCACTCAGCCATTTCTACCGTGAACATTGCCAAGGCGCATAATTATTTGATGAATTATCCGATGGCCTTGAAGGTTTACCAGCAGGCATGGGATATGTTCGACAAAACGCTGCCAAAAGACCACCCCCGCTATGTGGAGTTATGGTTGAGCATCGGGGCCAGTTATTACGATAACAACGACTTAAAAGCTGCGGGCAAGTATTATTTAATGGCTTATAATCTGGCAAAAAAAGTATTGCCGGAGAAGTCGTTTGACCGGGCGCAAACTTGTTTTTATTTAACACAAACTACGGAAGATTTCCTTAAAGCCTTGTCACTTTGCCAAGAGGGTTTGCAGCGCATCAGCACTGATTTTGTTTCAAAAACCTTATTTGACAATCCGCCCATTGAGAACATATACCAAGAGCAGGTCGGGTTGCGGCTGTTCCAGCAAAAAATAGCGATACTCGCAAGGGCTTATGACGAAACCTGCGATAAATTATACTTAGAAAAAGCCCTCGAAACCACGCTGGTGGCCAGTGATTTGGTGGATTTGTTGCGGCAAAGTTTCTTCACGGAAAGCGCCAAAACCTATCTCGGTGAAAAAGCACGAAAAATATATGAGGCCGGTGTGCTGGTAGCCTTCCATTTGCAGGAAATTCAGCTCAATCCGGTTTATCTGGAGCAGGCTTTTGAGCTGATGGAAAAGAGCAGAAGCCTTATTTTATTGGAAGAACTGCACAATGCAACAGCCAGCCAATTGGTGAAAATACCCGACAGTCTGGCCTTTCAACGGGAGTTTTTGAAAAAAGAAATACTGCTGCTGGAAACCCAATTCCAATTGGCGGGAAATGACATGGAAAAAACCCAGAAAATAAACGAACAGCTTTTTGCTACCAAAGGAAAGTACAATGATTTGGAAAAATATTTTGGGCAATATTTTCCTGAAATTTCCAAATTGATGAAAAATATGGAAGCCATAAAGCTCCCAGATGTACAGGCAAAATTGAAAAATGGGGAGGTCATATTAGAGTATTTGGTGGCTGAAAATGACTTGTTTTTGTTGAAAATAACCAAAGACAAAGCCGAGTTGTCGAACACACCATTGCCACAAAATTTTCAAGCCCAAATAACTGATTTTGTTCAATCAATAAAAGACCCAGTACTCGCTGCAAATGCGGGCATGGGGTTGGGCGTATATCTTGATTTTACAAAAAAAAGCCGGGTGATATATGAGCTATTAATTGGGCGGCAATTAAATGGCACTGAAAAAAACATACTAATCATCCCCGACCTTTGGCTGAGTTACCTGCCTTTTGAAATATTGCTGACCAACGATGGTTTCTCCACCGAAAAAGTGGATTATTCCACCCTGCCATATCTTTTTCGGACATATCCCGTCCGGTATGCTTTTTCTGCCAATTTGCAGTTCGACCGCTCCGCAAATACCAAGTTCCAGAATGCGAAAGTATTGGCTTATGCGCCAGCCTACCAAGGTGATTCAAATACTAGGTCCGGCGCTAATGGCAGCTTCCCAAAGCTCACGCAAACCACAACGGAAGTGGCTGAAATCCAATCACTTATGGGTGGAACAAAGCAAACCGGACAGCTTGCGAGCGAAAAAAACTTTAAGGCCGAAGCCCCCGATTACGGCATTTTGCACCTCGCCATGCATGCCCAAACGGACGAGGAAAACCCCATGGTTTCAGGGCTTATTTATACGGAAACGACGGACGGGGAAGATGGCATATTGCACACTTACGAACTGATGGGCATGAAGCTGAATGCCCAACTGGCCGTTTTGAGCGCCTGCAATACGGGCAGCGGCAAACTGGCAACGGGCGAAGGCGTGATGAGTTTGGCGAGGGCGTTCCGCCATGCGGGCTGCCCAAATATCGTCATGAGTTTATGGCAAGCGGACGACGAAGCGACTGGTAAAATCATGCTTGGTTTTTATGCGGCATTGAAAAAAGGGCTACCGAAAGATGTGGCTTTGCAGCAAGCCAAGTTGAATTACCTAGCCTCAAACCGAAAGACCTTCCCCTATTATTGGTCAGAATTTGTACTCTTGGGAGACAACGAACCGATTGAATTTCCTAATAATTCCTCATGGTTTTGGGGACTTGGCATTATCGGTTTATTAGGTCTTCTTTGGTTTGCAAAAAAGCAAACGAAAGTTAGGAGGTAACTCAAAGTTACCTCCTAACTTTAATGGCCCATAGCTGACAATATTTTGCCCGCTTCTTCCTGCTTGAAATGCTTTGGTTGTTCCACTATTTTTTGCAAAGCAGCCTTGGCTTCCGGTATTTTATTCATTTTCAGAAAAGCCAATGCCATGTACCATTCAGCGTCGGGAACAAAGGAACTTTCGGCACTTATTTCACCAAATATATCAATGGCGTTTTGATTTTCATTGACCATCATATAACTCAGTCCCAAGTATAATTTTCCACTTTCAGCATACTTGAAATCAGGCTGATGAATGACTGGCTTAAGTATTTCAATAGCCTTATTAAAATCTTGATTGGCATAGTCCGCCATAGCCGCTTGCCATATATCAGTGGGGTTGCTATTGCTGCGGTCGTTGGAGGGGGGGAGCAGTTCAAAATGGGCGGCATATAATTCAGGTGACGTTTTCGGCTGCCCATATTTGTGATAAAAGAAAAAACCAGCAACCAATAAAACTATAATAGCTCCAATGAGAATTATCCATTTCACCGGGAATACTGCGTTCTGATTTCGCCCATTGTTGCTTAATGCCAATGCTGCATGTTCTTTCAGTTGCACTTTCGCAGAAGCACGGATTACCGCCATATCTTTTTGATACAGTTCAAACTCTTGCTGGAGTTCAGCATCCGTTTTAAGCTGTTTTTGGAAATCCATCCCAGGTATTTCCCCAGCGTGATAGTCGTCTATGATGTCATTTATATTTTCGTTGCGACTCATTTTTTTTGCTTTATTTGGTAAAACGATGCTCCTTCTTTTTGCGTGGCGAATCAATCATTCCATCAGTTTTCTCAATTTCTTCAAGCATCTATATTTCCTGTCTTTCACCTGCAGGCTGTCCTCCAAGCCGACCCGAACTGCGATTTCCGACATGTTATATCCCCAAAAACCCCAGTCCAAAAGTATCTGCTTGCAAGGTTCGCCCAGTACGTCCATGTATTTGTGGAGCTGGCCCACAGCTTCCGTGGCCTCCATTTTTCTAGCAAATGATGGTTCCATCGCTGGCACTTCTGGCAGCTCTGCACGGTAGTCAATGGTATTAGTCGTATTCTTCCTGGAAAGGTCGATGCATTTGAAAAAAAAAATTTGGTAGAGGTAGGTCGAGAGCTTGCTTTCTCCTTTGAATGTTCCATTCGCCACTTGTCCCATCATATCCACAAGGGCATCCGTGTACACATCCAAGGCCAAGTCCTGGGCAAGGCCCGTTTTTTTCGCCACCACAGGCACATAGTGGACGTACTCATTTATCAAAAAATAAGTGGCCTGCTCCCGCAAGGTGCCCCCCTTGGACAACGCTTCAATAAGTTTAACTTCTGGCCAATTGTTGGATTTGCTCATCATTCGATGCAATAAAAACTCAAATATAGCAGGTATGACCTTGTCAACTCAAAGCTGTTTTGTAAAAAAAATTTGCTGCCACAGAAATCACCACCCCAATATCACCTGCGCCAGCAAAATCTTCACCACCATCGCCGTCGGAAAAATGGTGGCGTAGCTGATGTTTGCAGCGCCAGTCTCGTCTTTTTCATTGGCAAAAGCGAGGCAAGCAGGCTGCGTGTGAAGCGCCGACATCATGCCCATCATCAGGTTGTAGGGCATTTTAAAAAACAGCCGCCCGATGAGTATCGTCAGCCCGGCGGTGAGCAGCGTGACCACCGCTCCCATCATAATCATCTGAAAACCAGCCGATTGGAAGGTGGTATAAAACGAGTACCCGGCCTTGAGTCCGATGCCCGCCAGGAAGAACACGGCCCCCATTTGCCGAAGGGTAAAATTGGCATTGTACGACATGACCCAGATGATGCGGCCACTCCGGCCCAATTTGCCAAGCAGCAAGGCCACGATGAGCGGCCCCGCCGCAAAACCCAGCTTGAACGAAGAGCCGCCTGGCAGCGGGATCGGTATCATGCCCAGCAGCAAGCCCAGCGAGATGCCAATGGAAATGCTGATGTAGTCCACCTCCGAGAGCCGCTGGTAGCTGTCGCCGAGGAACGAATTGATGGCCTTGAACTCTTTTTTCGGGGCGATGATGCGCACCCGGTCGCCCCCCTCCAACGTCATGTCGCCACTGGTGGGCAGGTCCACGTCGCCCCGCCGGATGCGGGTGATGATGGCGTGGAAACGCTGGTACATGTCCAGTTCCCGCACGGCTTTGCCAATGACCGCCTTGTTGGAAACGAAGATGCGCCTCATGCCGATGGTACTGCCGTCCAGCGAGAGGTCACGGCTGGAGGGCATCCCGAAAAACGCCTGAAACTTGTCCAGTTCGGAGGTGTGGCCCACGAGCGTGAGGATGTCGCCATGCTGGATGACGGTCGCTGGCCCCGGGATTTCGATTTCGGTGGCACCCTTCGGCAAACGGCGGGACACGACGAGGCTGTGCAGCTCGCCGGATTCGCCGATGGCTTGTAGCGTCTTGCCAATAAGCCGGGGGTTCGTGACAACGACGTTGACGTGCTCCAGTTCCTCGGTGCTTACGCCCGTGATTTCCGCCGTCTTTTCCCCTTCTTTTTTGAAATCAATGCGCCAGAGTTTGATGCCCAATTGGAACAGAAAAATGACCCCCATCACGCCTATCGGATAGGTCAGCGAATAGCCGACCACCGGCTCGGCGAGCAAATCCCGCATGGCTTCCGGTGAGAGGCCGGGCGTGTTTTTCAGAATGTCAATCACGGAGGCGAGGGCGGGCGTGTTGGTCAATGAGCCGCAAAAAAGCCCGGCCATGAGCGTGCTTTTTACGCCCATTATTTTACCCAAAACGATGGTGATGGCCGCCGAAACCAACAGGATTCCGGTGGCCAGCAGGTTGTCTCGCAGTCCCGATTTTTTGAAAGAAGCGAAAAAACTGGCACCCGACCGCAGCCCGATGGTGTACACGAACAGCACCAAGCCAATCATGTAGATGATGTCCGGCAAGGCCATGTCGGGGTGCATGGCACCAAAAGCGAGGCCCACGAAAAGCACGGCGGCTACGCCAAAACTGAAGCCCGCAATCTTTATCCGGCCAATGAAATAGCCGATGGCAATGACGAGGAACAGCAGCAGCGGCTTGTTTTCGAGGAGGATTTGGACGATGGTGTCGTAGAGATTCATTGGGCAAAGCTAGATTTAAAGGGCACAGCGGGCACAAAGAGAACACCGTTTTTATGCAAAGACGGGGAAGTTTTACACCGAGACTTTCCAGGTTTTTAAAACCTGGAAAGTCTAAGACCCTTACAACTCCCGCACCTTCACGCTCCGAAACGACACCTCGTTCCCGTGGTCTTGCAGCAGGATGTGGCCCTGCGGCCAGTTGCCGAAGTTCGGCCAATCCTTGTACTTGGAGTAGGCGACCAGGGCGTTGAACATCGGTGTATTCCGTTCATATTCCAGCGTTTTGAAACCGTTCAGCCAGTGCTCGACGTGGTTGCCACGCACGATGATGCGCACTTGGTTCCACTCCCCCACTCCCCGAAATTCCTTGCCACGATTCGGTACGGACAGGTTAGCGGCAGGGATGAGGTCGTACAGCGAGCCGAGTGTGCGGTTGCCCGCCACGCCGAGCTTTGCGTCAGGGTGCTTGGCATCGTCAAGGATTTGGAACTCGCAGCCGATGGCCGAGCCAGCGCCTTGATTCAGGTCGGGCTGCACGAAGTATTTGACGCCACTGTTGGCACCTTCGGTGATTTTGAATTCGAGTTTGAGTTCGAAATTGTTGAACTCCTCCCTCGTCACAATGTCGCCACCGCCAGTGCTTTCACCACCTGTGCTGGGCTGCACCGTGAGCACGCCGTCCTTCATCACCCAGCCGGTGGCGGGGAAATCATTGGAGCGGGCGGAGCGCCACCCGTTCGAGGTTTTGCCGTCCCAGAGCAGCCGCCAGCCGTGGCGTTGTTCATGGTCTGTCAATGTGTTGGCGAGGTAGTTTTCTTCGGGGCAAGTGGGTTCCACCGCCCAGCGGTCGGCCTCCAGCGCCTCGGTTTTGATGCGGATATTGCGCCAGCGAACCTCCCTACCCTCCTCGGCGGGGCTGCCGATGCTGTGGACTTGCAGGCCGATGAAGCCCGTGGCGGTCAGGTCGTCCACCACATTGGCGGTCTGCACGCCGTTCACCCAGATGCGCATTACCGGGCCAATGGCCTCTATATGGTACAGATTCCAGTCGCCATTTTTGAAAGCCCGCAGACCGGGTTCGTTTTCGGCAAGAATGGCGAGCCAGCCCCGACGGCTCTCGTCGTAAATGCCGCCGCTGTAAGCACGGGGGCTTGGGTCAATTTCGGCTTGGTAGCCATGCACCTGTCCTTTCCGGTAGTCGGGCAGGCTGTTGCTGCGAAACTGGATGCCGGAGTTCATCGTGGGGTCCACTTTCACCTCTAGTTCGAGGATGAAGTTGCCGTAGTTTTTATCGGTGCAAAGGAAGGTGTTGGGGGTGTTGGCCTTGGTGGTGCCGACGATTTCGGCGTTCTCGACCCGGTAGGTGGCTTGGCCGCCTTTGATGGCCCAGCCGGTGAGGTCTTTGCCGTTGAAGAGGGGCTGCCAGCCGGGCTGTGCGATGGCCGTTTGCGCAGCGAAAAAGAGAAGAAGGAGGAGGATTCGTTTCATGTGATGCTTTTGGGCGAAGGTAGGGAATGGCGGAGAAAAACTGGCCTGTTTTGGTGCGATAGTGACGGCGTGATTGTGAGTCACGCCGTCACTCAGGAAATCATTAATTGCCAAGAGGCAAGCCTCCCTCTGACAAAAATGGGCCGATTTTCAATTTTTTGACCATGGTGAGCCATCCGCACCGCAGCGAGGTCTGGAAGGCGGTGGCGAAGCGGATACAGGAGGAAGATTTGAAAATTTGTCAAATCCTAGGAAAAAGGCATGAAGCTAATAGTACACTTCATACTATCAGCTTCATAGCCCAAATTAATACTAAATTTTTTCTTTCCGAATTGTATTGATACCTAATTCAATTTGCAAATCTTAGGTGAAATGACAATCGTGTTGCAAGTTGCTGCCCCTCCATTTGCGGTAGTGCCCCAAGCATAGATAGCATTTCCCCAAGTAAAGCCCCAAGTTCCAATTGCTGTACCGTCAGCAGGCAAAGGTGCTGGGTGCGGCTCCAATTTGATGTACTTTTATAGCCCATTTTTATCGAAATGTTTCCAGAATTGCTCCCACCGCCCAGTTGTGCAAATAAGCCCTCTGAGCAAAAGCATATGTTCAACGGGCTCTAAATTCCATCGCATT
>JAIPBL010000029.1 GCA_021739645.1 Saprospiraceae bacterium
TAAACTAAAAAATAGTTGTGTCCAGCGTAAATTAAATTCTTTGAGTTTCTCCTTTTTATGCAATGGTTGTGGTTACCCCGACGTTGGTCGGGCTCGCCGCTTTTGGCATCGCCGCAGGCGACCCGTCCTCGTATAGCGTGCAAACGTGACGTGAAACGAGGCGTCGCAGTTGGCCTTGGGCCATGCCAAAAGCGGCGCACAGCAGAGAGAACACAGCACCGTTGGGAGGTCGGCGATAAGGAGCAAAAGCAAAGAAATTTAATTTCCAGTGCACTGCGTATCATTTTGCGGTGATATGCAGTTTTTTGTTTTTCAGGGTTTCAAGTTCCACTCCAGTGAAACCCGAAACCCTGCATCTGCTTATTGTTTCACAAACTTGCTCGTCCAAGCCTCGCCGCCAGCTCGAAAACTTATCAGGTAAAGCCCCGGCTGCAACTGGCTGACGTCAAGCTTGTTGCCCGGTGATTTTACTTGCATCACTTGCTGCCCAAGTGCATTTGCCATAATCACATCATCAACGATATTGTCCGTTTTGATGAAAAGTAGGTCACCCACTGGGTTGGGGTAAAAGCTGATTTTGCCTTCCAGCAGTGCTTCATCAGCGGCATTGAGTAGAATGATGTCAGGAGCGTATCGAGGGAGGAATTGGTAGCCGCTTGCACAATTTCCACCGCCACCGCTCACGTACTGTCCACCAATTCCAATGGCATGAAAAGGCCCATTTGGTGCTGGCATATTGAACAGTTCGCAGTCATTGTCTATCCGCATGATAATGGTATCGGCAGTTGGGTTAATCGTACTTTTTATCCTCACATCGAACCCTGTGCCACCTGGATTCCAGTCAGCGGGGTCAATCATTGCCATGTTCGTAAATTCCACCAACTCGGATTCAAAGCTCTCATTGAGGAAAGTCGTGATTGCCGGAGGCAATAAAGCATTGTTGGAAGAAACCTTGTAAAGCGTATCCAAATTGGTAATTTGAGTCAGGCAGTTAAAGTTCACAATCTTGCCCCGCACTGCTACCTCATCACCTTCTTGCACCGCGTAACCAAAAGCTTGTGTTCCGAAGACGCTGATGCCACCCGTGCCGTCATTGATATAAAACTGCACTGCCGGCAGTGGGACTCCAGTTGCACTAACCCCTTGAAAATCAATACCATACACGATACCTCGCAGCTCGCAAGTAACGCCGACAGAGTCAGGCTGACCGCCGGTCACTGTCGTTACAGTGGAAATGTCGTAGAGTGGAAAACACTCAACCGTCAGGTTCACCGTGGCCTGGTCACAACCGCCTGCGTCACAAACCTCATAGGTAAACGCATCTGTGCCACAGTAGCCCGTCGCCGAGGTATAGGAGATGTCAATCAGTCCATTCACGGTGACCGAACCGTTCGTTGGCCCGCTCACAATTGTCAAAGCCGTGATAGGAGCAGGTAAAATGTCGTTGGATAAAACATTGAGGTTCGTTGCTGTTCCGGACTGCACCACAAAGTCATCATCCACCAATTCGGCAGTCATCGGTGCAACGGGTGAGTAATCACAAACCGGGAACGGAACGCTGGCAGTAGCATTTGACGTCTGCAAATCGAAAACATCCGTGCCACTGTAGCTCCAGTTGTTCAAGGTGAAAAGAATGCCATCAGGATCTGTACCATCCTTGCGATAGGCCCAACCATCCAGATAGTTCCAAGCGAGCGTGCTGCCACTTGGATAGCTCAATTCACCAAAAACATCAATCACCTGCCCATTTTCAAACAACTCGATGGCATCGTCGCCGTTGATACCCGCATCGTTGTCGGCCAATGTTGGCGGGAAACCAAAAAAATCATGAAACTTAGCACTATCGTTGGTCACCCATACACATTCGCCCGCCAAGAGTGAAATAGCTGGTAAAAATGCTTCCTCACCATCCGTTCCGCCACCGTTATTGGCGAAGCCAACGGAATAAATGCTCAAGTCTGGAATATCCTGCAATGCCTTCAATTCACAGCCCTTGGCCCAAGTGCCAGTGGCTTCCACCTGAGTGTCAAAAATACCGGAAATGAGCAGTGCACCAGACAGTGGCGTATCGTCGTCGGCTATGTTCAGCTTGAAGGCGCTACTGGTCACATTGGCCCCATTTGTCGGGTTGGTCAAGTCCAGCAGCAGCACCTCGTCACCTTCAATGACTGCATCGTCGTTCACCGTGATAGTCACCATCTGCGTATCAGCCACAACGCCTGCTGGAAAGGTGATGGTTATTGGCAGTGAAGCCGTGTAATCACTGCCAGCAGTAGCCGTGGAGCCAGCGTTGGCGGTTATCGTAATCGCTGTTGGGCTGGCATTGCCACTAGCAATGGCAACTCGGACAAGTACATTTCCATCGTTTTCAAAAACGCTGGCATTGGAAGCGACATAGCTTATGTATGGCCCCGAAACACAAGGGCCAGAACCACCCGGCGTGGCCCGGATTTCGGTCGGTCCAACTGAAACGCCCGTTGGGTAAGCAGCAGCCGCCCAGTTGCTCGGGTTGTCATTGTCGGAATTCAGGCCGCAGAGCACCAACGATGGGCCGCCGCCATTCGCCGCAGTAGGCCAAGGCGCCATGCTGGAGTAGTGAACCGAGTCCACCAGCGTGCCAGCAGCATCTTTTAATACGATGTTCTCGCCCGTGTTGTTAAGCACGTTGTTGCTGGCGGGATCCCAGCCCAGCGGCACGAAGCCAAAGCCTGCTTCAAAAAGCGTGGCATTGTTGGACACAACCACCAATTCGCCAGGGTCAAGTGTATAATCTGGGAAAGTGTAGTTGATGGCAGTCGAAATCGTCCAGCCCTGCAATTGCACGGCGGAGGTGCCTCTGTTGTAAAACTCAATGAACTCGTAGTTGTCCGTCCCCGGGTTGTTGTAATTGATTTCAGTAATCACCACATCGCCAGCCGGAGCAGCATTTACGGTAATGACGCCAGTCATTCCCAAGCTAAAATGCGGGTCGCAGCGGTACTGGTACACGCCGGGGGTATTGAAAGTATGGGAAAACATCCAAGGCGACGGCATGGCACCGCCACTCATGAATCCTGCTGGGTTACTGGGGAAAGTGGCAGTTGACCCATTTACATTGTGTGTACCGTTGGTGTTGTTCCACTGCACCGTTTCCCCCACGTTGATGGTGAGGTTGTTAGGAGTAAAGGCAATGCCCGAAAGGGTGACGATGTGGTCTTGCGCCATCAAGGTAGCTATCAAGCCGCAAAAAGTCAGGAGGGTAAAAATTGTTCTTTTCATGGAGTGAGTTTTTGTTTTTAAATATTTTCTGGAAATCTCAAAGATAAGACCGTGGAACGGAAAATTGAAAATTGAAAATCCCCAATTCCCAATTTTCAATTCTCATGCCCCCGCCCGAGCTGCTTCCCACTATTCACTGCCTTTTTCAATTCAATTTCCGTGGAATCCGGCAGCGTGGCCGTTTCTTCACCGAGGTTAGAAAGATCGGGCTGACCGGCCAGCACCCACGCAGTGTACCAGGCACTGCCCACGGCACGGATGGCTCCTTGCATCCGGTCCTCCACCATGCCGCTCATGCGCTCGTGGTAGGCGGCGGCAAAATCCTCGCACTGCGTTTTCACAAAAACGTTGTTTCGGTACTCGTTGCACATTTGGCGGTCGGGTGGGAACTGCTTGCGCAGCGACCGCTCAATGCCAATCACGCTGTCCACCAATGCATAACTGTCCAGCACGATTTTCCAAAAATAGTCCTTCGGCTTTTCGATAAAATCGGCCTGCCCCACCCAAAAGTCATACTGCTCGTCGGCATAGAGTTCAGGCAGGCGGCTCTCCCAAAAGGCATGGAGGCCATCCTGTCCGGTCATTTGACCGTTGTAGTTCATGGAAGTGTGCAACGGTACATGGGCATCGGCGATGTAGTGGCCGATGTCGGCGCTGTAATGCAGGATGCGTTTTTCGTCGTGCTCGACAAAGGCATCAGTGAGGCGCTTCAGCATCTGCTCCAAGTTGTAGGGCAGCACGCCGTGTTGTGAAAAAGTGTCCAGCACAAAAATCTTCCGGCAGTTGAGCTGGCCACCGCCCAATAGATTGGCCAATGAATCGCATGGGACGCTCCATTTCTCATCGTCGTAATAGTGCGACAGGATGTTTTGGTTAAAAAAGCGGCGGAAATCCTTACGGGTTGCCCCCTTTGGGCTTGCCACGTCGGAGCCAGCGCCCGCTTTCTCTCTTTTGAAAATACGGGGGTTGAACGCTACTGAATCCGATTCTTCGGTGATGGGAGCGGTGATAAGGCGCAGCGTATCGCCCCGTTCATTTACATAAAAATACTGGAAATACTGCATGAGTGCATCTGTCCAAACACGGGGCAGCTCCTCGAAGGGCGGCTCGCCGTAGCGGTCGAGGTCGAGGAAGTGGCGGGGTGCTTCGTGCTTGCTGGCATAGCGGCGCATGTCGGGGTCCACGGCATGTTCGGTAAGCCAGTCCACGTTTTTTTTGTAAAAAACCAGCATCTCCGGCGGCAGGGTGAACACCGCCATTCGGTTGATTTTGCGGTGGCCGAAGAAGCCCCAGGCGGCGGTAGGGGCGGGGCGCAGGGCAAGGAGTATTGCCACAAATGGAAAAGCAAGCAGCAGGATTGGTTTGAATTTGATAAAACCCATTCAAATAAATTATTTTTGGCCAATTGTAGGACTGAGCATCCGGCAAAGTTAATGCTGCCTTGAACCGCTCAGTGGTATTTGCCAAAAAATAAACCTACAAACTAAAAAACTCCCGGCAGCCATCGCCACCGGGAGTTTTTTCAAATCCTCACCTCCTCAATCCCTCACCCCCTCACAACTTATCCAGCGCCTGCTGAATCACATCATCCCAAGCTTTCCCAATGGCCGGGTCTCGTTTCCAGTAAAAATCGTTTTCCTGCATTTCCGCCTTTAGCGTTTGAAGGAAATTGGAGAAGTCCTGCATTTCGAGGCCAGCGTGGCCGCTGTACTGTTTAATCAGTGCAAAATTGGCGAGGGCGTTCGGGTTGTCCACGTCAATGAGCTGAAGCAGCATCACCCGCAGCTTTTTTCGGGTTCGCTTGCTGACAGGGCCTTCGCCGAAACGCTTGGCATAGTCCCGCTCCGGGTGCTCCTGGAACAACCGTACATAAAAACTGCTGATGAAGTCCTTGCTTTTTGCGCAGCACCGCAAATAACTCTCGTGTACCAGTTCCGTGGAACGCTCGCCGTGGATGGGCAGGCGGTAGAGTTCCTTGTCCAGTTCCACGAGGTTGGAGTAGCGTTTGTTCGGGTCTTCTTGCAGCAGTCTATCGAGGATGTCTTGCAGCTTTTTGGGCAAATTGGCGGCTTTCAGCACTCCCCGGCGGAAGACGGGCTTGCTGAAAAACTGGCGGCGGTGGTCCATTACCTCCTCCACCGTGTTGCCCCGGAAGAGTGGGCAGCCCGTCATCATTTCGTACATCAGCAGGCCCATGAGGAACTGGTTGACCTTGTCGTAGTCAATGTTTTCGGCTTCAACGCTCAATTCTTCGGGACTGGAATAAATGAGGTCGTCCTTGATTTTGTCCAACCGGCTAAAGCCCCGCATGTCCTTGAAGATTTCAAAAACGGAGATGACAGGTTTCAGTTCATGGTCAATGATGATTTTGGAAGGGCGCAGGTTCTTTAGGTCAACGCCAAGGTTTTGCAGGTAGTACAGCCCATCGCAGAGCTGCCGGATGATGGAGATGGTGTCCCGCCGGGGGATGTAGCCGACCTCCAGCAGTTTGTCGAGGGTGATGCCGTTGATGTACTCCAGCACGAGGCAGAACGGGATGTCGCTCTCATAGCTGCTCAACACCTCGATGATGTTGCGGTGTTTGAGCCGATAGACAATGCTGGACAAAGTGTTGGGGAGTGGCTTGATGTCCTTGAGCGCCCGCACAGCCACGGTCTTGCCACTCGACAGTTCCCTCGCCCGGTAAATGACCGCCGAAGTGCCGCTGCCCAGCACCTCCTGTATGTCAAAATGGCGCATCATCTTGAGTTGCACCTGCTTGTCGAAGTCGTTTACGTCGTATTTGAGGTCAAGCACGGTGTTCACCCGCTCCTCCAGGTTTTCGTAGAAGTACAAAAACGAGTCGGTAATCCGGTTCATTTCGGTGTCCAGGTCTTCCTGTTTTGCGACTTTCTTTAGCCGTTTTTCTTCCAACTGTGCCAAGCGGGAGCGCAGCAGCGCCAAGGTGTTGGCATCTGCCTCCATGGATTCGAGCAGTTTCAAAAGGGCGTCCAGCGCCTCCTCGATTTTTCCGTCTTGAACCAGTTCTTTTATCATGATATGGATGGTTGAATTGTTGGATTGTTGGATTGCTTTATTGTTGATTTATTGATAGCTACTCGAACCTACAACATTCCAACAATAAAGCAATCCAACAATAAAGCAATTATTCCATCTTCACCACCTTCAGCACCGCTACTTTGCCTTCGGCAACGATTTTACAAAAATAAACACCTGACGGTGAATTATTTAGGTCAAACTGCCACGTTTTTTCCAGCACATTTTCCAGTTTGGTTTTGGCCAAAATGCGGCCCGTCACGTCCAGTAGCTCCACCTGCACGGGCAGTGGGTTTTCCAGTTCGAGTCTCAGCTCGAACTTGCCATTCGTCGGGTTCGGCGAGAGGGCGAGGCGGCGCAGACCGGGGAGGTCGGTGGTCGCATCCAGCCCAGCCTGAATTTCCACTATCACGATGAATACACATCCAGCAGCATCGGTGATGGAGCAATTGTGGACCCCGGGCGAAAGATTGGTAGCCGTAGCGGTGGTTTGTCCATTGTCCCAAAGGTAGGTGTAAGGAGGCACGCCGCCAGAAGGTGACAAGGTTGCAGATCCGTCATTGGCACCAGCTACCGTTTCATCCGTTACCGTGAACCCAACTTCCCAAGGAATTGGAAAGCTCACCGTGCCGCTTACCGATGCAGTACAGCCATTGAAATCAGTGACGGTAATTTCGTAGTTAGTTCCCGGAGGGAAAGGTGGCTGCGGTGAAAAGGTATAGGTATAAGGGGCCACGCCGCCTGTTGCTACAATTGTAGGAGTGAAACTCCCGTCGCAATCAATCGAACCTGCTCCTTCGAGCGTCAATGCTGGCGGTGCAGTCACCACCACGGTTTGCTCAGTTTCACAACCGTTCAGTGCTGTAGCTGTCACCGTGTAGCTACCTGGTGGAACGGTCTGCACAGGGTTGCCATCGAGGCCAGTCCACCAGTACATCACACTCGAAGTTGAGGAACTGGCGGTCAGCGTAGTCACATCATCGGCACACGGCAGGTCAAAGTCGCCAGTAATATCGAGGGTTGGGACGGAGATATCTTCTGTAACTTGAATATTGTCAGACCCAACCAAACATCCCGTAGCATTGTCAAATACTTCGAGCAGGTTATTTCCCAGCTCAAGATTGACCACTGGCCCTGTTACGACCTGTCCGTTCAATTTGCAGGTGATGCCTGGCAAGCCGCATATTGCTGACAAATCAACCGTTGTCGATGTAATTATGCAGTTGATGACAACATCAGGTATAACAATGGTTATGGTCGGTGGAATCATTTCAATGACCGTAATCGAATAGGTGGCGGCGCATCCAGTGCCAGTGTTTGTCACCAATACCATGTAATTACCCGGTTGAGTAACCATTGGGTTTTGCGCAGCAGAAGTGAAGCCGTTCGGCCCCGTCCAAGCAAAAGTGTAGCCAGCCATGTCGGGGTTGGCCATGATGGCCACTTGCGTAACGTTACAGGTCAAAAAACCTGTCGCCATTGGGTTCGCCTGTGGCAAATCACCCTGTTGCATCACGCTTGCGGTAGCAGTTGCACTGCAACCATTCGAGGAAGTGACAGTGAGCAAATAAGTGCCAACACTGGTCACCACCGGGTTTTGTTCATCGGAGGCAAAGCTGTTCGGGCCCGTCCAATGATAGGATACATTTTGAGTGGTCGAGCTGCCCATCAGTTGCACCGTTGGCGAAGCGCAAGTAATATCGCCGCCGGTAGCCGAGGCATCGGGTACGGCAAATGGCGCCAAAGTGACGCTAGCGGACGAAGTGCAGCCGTTGGAAGGGATGGTGACGGTGAGCAGGTAATCACCCGGCTCGGTCACAGTCGGGTTTTGCATGGAGCTGCTGAACCCATTGGGGCCGCTCCAGGCATATTCAACGACAGGTGTCGTGCTATTTCCCATCAGTTGAGCACTTTGTGCTGCGCAATTGATGGCTCCAACCGAAGCAGTTACGTTTGACGGTGTGACACTATTGACGAAAACCAGTAAAAAATCTTCAACGACGCATCCGGTTGCAGGGTCGGTTGCAGTGACATTGTAAATCCCCGACTCAGTAAGAATCACAGGTGTATTTGAAGTCACGCCGGGGCCAGTTGCGAAGCAGGTAATGGGCGCCTGACAAGGGTCGAGCAGATAGCTTGGGTTGTTGCAATTCAACGACACTTCGAAAGGTAGGTCTAAAGTAGGCGGCGTCACCTCCACCACATTTATGCTGGCTGGAGCGCCCGTGCTCATGTTGAAGAAAATACCGCTTGGCGTTTCTTCCCGAACCACGGCCTTTACGAAGTAAAATTTGTCACCAATGTTTGGAGAATCGTCGGTGAATATCGTCGAGGTGACAGGCGAGGTAGTCAGGCGTGTATAAAATTGGGTGTTGAAAACATTTGCCCTGAAAACATGGTAGCCCACCACGTCCGTTTGCTCTGACGCTGTCCAGTTGAGTTCAACACCGTTGCAAATTTGCGCAGCCACCACATTGCTCGCCGGAGCCACCACCTGCGCCCGAATACTAGGGTCGCCGAGCAGGCTCACATGTGCGCCACAAGCACCAAAGCTATCGAAATAGCCAGGAATTTCACAGGTGTTTTGGGTCTGCAATGCGCAGTTGCCAATCGTTTCACCAGCACCCAATGGGTGGGTAAACCAATGGGGGCGACCCGCCCAGGCGCAGTTCAATATGCCGCCTTTAGAGGCCAGGGCGCTCATCATGAAGGGGTTGGGGTTGTAGTCCCAATCGCCGTGGTAGCTGCCGAAAAGCTGCACGAACACCGCGTTCACGGTATCACTGGCGAACTGGGCACTGGTACCCACTCCATTGGCGCTGGTGTAAGAGCCGCCGCCAGTGCCATAGGCGAAGAGGAAGCTCTGACCATCGTCGGTATCGTTGAAAAAATCGCCAGCCTGCACGTTGTTGACACCCACGAGTGGGTAGCCGTTGCGGTAGCCATTGGCAGCGAAAGCCTCACCGCCAAAGTAGCCGAAATTGTCGTCCACCAACACCTTGTTGTCCACGGTGTATTGCTTCGAGCGCCAGTTGTGGTTTTTGTCGAGATAACGCCGGTAGAGTTCCGTGCGGGTGGTGCCGAAGGTCGTTTCTGAGAGGTTGGAAAAATCCACCCGACCCACGGCAATCTCAGAATTCGTCGGCACGAAATTGTTGTCGAACTTGCCATCACCGGGCACGTTCACGGTTTCTGTGCGGCTGGGTTGGGTGCCATTGTTGGCAGTGTTGACAGTGTTGTCCGTCCAGTTTGCGCTCTGGATGTCACCATAATAAGCATCGGCAGGCCAAGCTCCCTGGTGGTTGGTGTGACCGTCCCAAGCTACATTGCCGGAGTATGGCACGGGTATTTCACCAAAAAGAAACACGGTATTGTACCCCACATTGTTGTAGTCATCCACAATTTGGGACTTGATGCTTGCAACGGTGGCACTTGGCGGCACGCTGTGCTCCACCACCCGCCAACCATCACCGATGAGGTCGAGCTTTAGCCGCTCCAACTCCGTGGCTAAAGGGGTTTCCAGTGCTTCCTCCACGAAAAGGGACATGACTCCCCTATCTTCCACCGCTGGCGCTTCCACTTTTACGGTAATATAACCGAAGGCAACGATGCCATTAATGATTCGCTGAATGCCATACTCGTAAGTTCCACCAACGGCAACAAAGGGGTCATCGACGGTTGTTTCCGTGTTTGGGTTTTCCTGAAAATAGATGTACCAAACATCAGAGCCTTCATCTCTACGTAAAATCGTAAGATCGGATGGGGCAGGATTTTCCCAGGTGAGTGTCACCATGGGCTCGTTGAGGTCAACGGTGGCAGTAATCTTGACCACCGCATCTTGTACGGTTTGAGAAAAAAGTGGATTGATGGCCATTGTGAAGAAGGCCAGCAGACAGGTAACGGTTGCTCTCATATTCATAAAATTTTTAGTGAAAAAACTGGTAAAAAGTGAAGGGCTTGCCCATTGGTTCGAGAGCGGTAAGGTAGCAGTTTTTTCAAAAATCAAAGAAATTACAATGTCAATTTGTAAACTTGCGCACAGTTTCAAAACCGAATTTTACCATAAAGAAATCTAATCATGAAAAATACCATTCTGCTTTGTCTGCTCGCTTGCCTGCTCGGCTGCAAGCCCAATACCTCCGAAACAACCCACGAAAGCACACCCAGAAATGGCACCTCGCTTACAGCCGAAGAACAAAAGGCCGTTCTACTCTCCGGCACTGCCCTCAGCGGACAAGCTACGGGAGCACTCTCCCAAGATGGCCGGGCGCTGGAACTGACCATTGCCCACAGCGCCGTTTTCGACCAAGAACCCGACCTGCTAAAGCTGCACGCCTCCCGTGCCGCTTGGGTTTTTTATAAAAATATGGGGACTGAGAAGCCTAGCTACGAACACCTTGTATTGGTAGCCGAACTGCAAGATACGACTGTTAAATTCCCGTACAGCATGAAGCAACTGGACCTGGTAGCCGCCCGCTACCCCGCCGTTGAAGAGGCTTCGAAAATGTTGATAGATGGCAACTATGAGGATCTCTACACCTTGTTCGACCCCGACGTGATGGGGCCCAGTAAATCTGAGAACCTCCAAAGCTACTGCACCCAAATAGAGCCGGAATATGGCAAGCCGCAAGGTTTTGAATTCCGGGGATTTTCCTTTGAAAAAACCTCCAGCGGGCAAGATGTGCTCAGCCTCGCCGGACAGCTCAAACGATCCATCAAGGATACCCCCCTCAACATTTCCGTTGACCTGAGCAAACCGGAACTGAAAGGGTCTTTGTTTTCGATAAAGTTTGCGTATTGAGGGGGTTGGGGGAATTTGGGAATTAGGTACTTCACGACTATTGCGTGGAGGTATATTTGCTAATTCGTTGATTGTCAACGGTACTTTTTTTCAATGCTGAATTTTGTCTCATTTCTGAATTCTTTTCGTTCTTTGACAATTAGTGTGGTGAAGCCTGAAAGGCTTCACCACACTAATTGTCAAAGAACCAGAAAAGCTACCAGTTACTATCTAGTTTGGCAGCCCCATTAAGATTTTGACACCTTAAAATTGCACCGACCATCGAACCTGCACCGCCATCCAAGTTCCTGACGAAAAGCGTCATCCGCATGTTTTGGGCCGTGGTTTTCTTCGCCGTGATGAACGTTTGCGCCAAAGGGCTGACCGATTTCCCAGCCATGGAGATTGTGTTTTTCCGATGCGTGGTGTCCATTTTGCTCAGTTTTTTTTGGTTGAAACAAGTGTCCGTTTCCTGGAAGGGCAGCCATACGCTGCAACTCATTGGACGAGGACTGGCAGGCACCACGGCGCTGTACTTTTTCTTCCTCACCATCCAGAAAATGCCGCTGGCCTCTGCGGTGACCATCGGCTACACCTCGCCCATTTTTACGGCAATTTTAGCTGTGCTTTTTTTGAAAGAAAAAATGAAACCCTTGCAATGGCTGTTTTTCGGTGTGTCGTTTCTCGGTGTGGTGGCACTCAAGGGCTTCGACCCACGGGTGACTTGGCTTTTCCTCGGATTGGGGTTGATAGCGGCGGCCATGTCCGGTGTGGCCTACGTGCTGGTGCGCAGTCTGACGGGGAAAGAACATCCGCTTGTGGTCGTTTTTTACTTCCAACTGGTGGGCACGGTCGTTGGGGGATTATTTACGATTTTCAATTTCAAAATGCCGCAAAGTTGGGACTGGCTGCTACTGCTAGCTGTCGGACTTTGCGCCCATTTCGGGCAGGTGAACCTGACCCTGGCCATCCAAGGCGAGAAGGTGGGCACCATTTCCAGCCTGAATTTTTTGGGAGCCATTTTCGCCACATTTTTCGGTTGGCTACTGTTCAACGAGCACTTGACGATAGGCAATATACTGGCCATGTTGCTCGTCATTGCTGGGGTGCTGCTGAATATTTGGGCAAGTGCCCGGGAAGGGGCAGGCATTCGACGCTGGGTGGCGAATTTGTTGTCAAAATAGTCCATTTTTACGAAAAAAAAAGCAAATCATTTATCAAATGAGCAAGAACAAAAAGCCCGACCAGTTCGGCTTCGTCTTCTCCACCAACCCCGATTTCAGCTTCCAGCCGGAGGAGCCGGAGCAGGTCGAGGATGTCCCCAACCACCAGCAGCCGCTCAAAATCTGGCTCGACCGCAAGCAACGAAAGGGCAAGGACGTGACGCTCATCACGGGCTTCACGGGCAGCGGAGAATCGTTGGAGGTACTGGCAAAAACGCTGAAATCAAAATGCGGCGTGGGCGGCTCCGCCAAGGGCGGCGAGATTTTGCTGCAAGGCGACCACCGGGACAAGGTGCTGGCTTTTTTATTGGAAAAAGGATACTCGAAGGCGAAAAAAGCAGGCGGGTGATTTTTTCAAAAAAACCTGTTATTTTTACACAAAATATCAGCAATGACAGCAGAAGCCGTTAAATACAAATTCAGCGTGGAAGATTACCTGGAACTGGAATACAGCTCCCCGGAGAAGCATGAATTTGTTGACGGAAAACTACGCACCATGGCCTACGCTTCTGAAAACCACCGACATATTTGCTCCAATGTTAACTTTCTGTTGCAAGTAAATTACAGGGAAAGGGCAGAAAATATCTTCACCAATCAAACCTTGGTTTACACACCGGTCTGCGAACGGTACTACTACCCCGATGCGACTATTTTTCCTTCGGAAATAGCCTACAAAGACTATCGTGGGAAAATGAAATCAGCCCTGAACCCGCTTACCATTATCGAAGTGCTTTCGGATAGCACCGAGCAAACGGACAGGGGCGAAAAATGGAAATGCTACCAGAACATCCCCTCGCTGCGGCAGTATGTGCTCATTGCTCAAGACGAAATGCAAGTGGAAATATATACCCGGATAGGCGAGAGCGAATGCTGGACTTACCGTTCTTTTGATGAGGTTTCGGATGCCCCCACGATAGGCGACTTTGAAGTGCCAATGGCTGAAATATACCGCAAAGTCGTTTTTGCAGAAAGCAAAACGGATGAAGCAGAATCACTCGTAACCGATTGATTTCCAAATAATTACTACCCCGGCCTTCGGCAGCAAATCATCCTGTCCCGCTTGTTCAAATCCTTCCTAGTTTCGATGTCCACGTAGCCCATTTTGGACAATATTTTTGTGGAGGTGGGTACGTAGAATTCATTGGTTTCCAGAAATAGCCAACCACCGGGGTTCAAATGTTTCGCCCCAAATTCACCGATAACTTTCACAAACCGCTGCGCATCGTTGCCCCCTGCAAACAGGGCGAGGTGCGGCTCGTAATCCACCACGTTTTTGGGCAAAATGGGTCGCTCGTCCTCCGTGACATAAGGTGGGTTGCTCACGATTAGGTCAATTTTTGGCAGTGCTTTCCACGCTTTTTTGTCCAGGATATTTACTTCGTAAAAATGCACGTCCGTGTTGTGCGTCTGGGCGTTTTCGGTCGCCACGGCCAGTGCATCGGTGCTCACATCGAGGGCATGAACATCAAGGTCGGGCCTGCGTTTTTTGATGCTCACGGGCATGCAGCCGCTGCCCGTCCCGATGTCGAGGATGCTGTGGATTTCGGGGTGCAGCTTGGCGGTTTCGAGTACCCAGTGCACTGATTCTTCCGTCTCTGGCCGGGGGATGAGGACGGCGGGCGTTACCTTGATACGAAGGCCATAAAATGCTGCTTGCCCCATCACGTACTGCACTGGTTCGTGGGCCACCAAGCGTTGGATTATGGAATCCAATTGGACAGTTTGCTCTTTGCTGAACTTGTTTTTGGCGGAAATTTGGCTCGGATGAATGCCAAAAGCGTCCTCCAAAACGATGGATGCAATGCTGACCGATTCGCCGGGGTCGTAAATGTCGAACAAGTTTTGAACGATGCGTTTGAGGGCTTGAGCGGAGGTCATTCTTTAGTTTGTTTTTTGTCTAGTTAATTGAAACTTGGCGCAAAAATCACAAAATCCAGCACTTTTGTAAAAAAGAATCAAAATATGATGGTAAACCACGACACCCGATCCACCCCGACGAATCATCGGGGCAATCCAAAACTCCCAATTGTCTTTGCCACTGGCAATCCCAATAAAATACGAGAAGTGAATGACCTGCTCGCAGGGCAGTTCGAAGTGCAGGGCCTTGCCGACATCGGTTGCCAGCTCGACCTGCCGGAAACCAGCCCGACCATCCCTGGAAATGCCCTTCAAAAAGCCCGGTTCGTTTATGAAAACTTCGGTGTGGATTGCTTCTCGGAGGACACCGGATTGGAGATTGAAGCATTGGGCGGTGAGCCGGGCGTGTTGTCCGCACGATATGCTGGCGAGGGTAAAAATTCAGAAGACAACATGAATTTGGTGCTTCGCAATATGGCGGGCGAGGCCAATCGAAAGGCCCGTTTTTACACCGTTATCGCTTTGATTTTGGATGGAGAGGAGCATCTGTTCGAGGGCATTGCCGAAGGCACCATCCGAAATGAAAAATCGGGAACGGACGGCTTTGGCTACGACCCGATTTTCCAGCCGGACGGTTTTGGTGTTACTTTTGCCGAGTTGTCGAAAGCGGAAAAGAACGCCATCAGCCACCGAGGCAAGGCCGTGCGAAAGCTGATTGATTATTTGGCAAGTCTAAACCATTGAATATCAGTAGGAAAACCTATTTTTGCATACTTTTCCTGCTCATTTCACCGACACAATAGCCCAGGACGATGAACTCAGAGAATTTTCACGAATACGTCAAGAACCCCTCGATGCTCCATCAGGTGACCTATCAGGAGTTGAAGAGTTTGGTGCTCCAGTACCCGTATTCGCCCAACCTGCGCTACCTTTTGCTGCTAAAAAGCCTGTTTGAGCAAAGCAGGGATTTTGATAGAAATCAAGTGTTGGCCTCCCTCAGCAGCCCCGACCGGAAAAAACTGCGGCAATTGGTGAAGCAATACACCCGCTTTCGGGAAATGCAGGAAAACTACACGCTGAACGAGGATTTTTTGGAACTCAAAGACCTCTCTTCGCTGGAAAGTATGATGGACGAAATGGAAGCGGATGCAGCGCCCAAACAAACAGGGGCCGCCGTGCCACCACCGCTTAATCCAACTAAGGTGGAAGCTATTGGCGATGATTTGGAGGAAGAAGTTGAGGAGGTAAGCGACCTCAATTTCTTAATGGATGTTGGTGGAATTGCCGAAGCCGATGAAAACGCTACCACCGAACCGGTAGAACCTAATCCTGAAGTCGATGAAATTGCTGCTACGGAAAGCCATGACCAGTCAGTTCCTCTGGAAGAATTGATGGAAACTGCGGAAGATGAAATGCAAGTGGAGGAAGCCTCCGTTGAGGAAGCGATACCAGACATTGCGGTTGAGGAAACGCCCGAAGAAGCCGAAACGCCAAAGCCTACCGCCGCTAATATTCCACTTGAAATCACCAGCGAAACGGATGCACATCCTACGCCGATGCCGAAATCGTCGTTCAATACTTGGCTGAGGAAGTTCAAGCCACCGGAAGCAGGGATTTTGAGCACCGATTTGAAAGATATTTCACTGAACAACAAGCCGCACCAGCACCCGGTGGAGGAAATAGAACCCGATGCGAAACAGATTGCAGAGCAAAGCGTTGTGGAGGATGGTGAAATTGCCAGCGAGACCTTTGCGCTTTTACTGGAAAGGCAGAGACTTTTTGGCAAAGCAATTTCAATGTATGAACAATTGAAGTTGTTATATCCCGAAAAAAGCAGTTTATTTGCGGCCAAAATCGAAGAATTGAACAAGAAAATCTAATTTGAAGAAGTTAGGCAATAGACATTAGACCATAGACCACCTCGGTTTTTCCTCTAAGTGTCTAATGTCTAAAATCTAAAGTCTTAAAATATTTACCATGGTAGCACTGACTATTTTGATAGCAATCGTAGCGTTCCTTTTGATTGCTGCAGTTTTGATTCAGAACCCAAAAGGTGGTGGCGTTGACTCCACTTTTGGTGGCCAAGCCAACCAGATGTTTGGTGTCGCAAAATCTGCCGACATGATTGAAAAAATCACTTGGGGACTTGCCGCTGTACTGGTTATCCTTTGCGTACTGACCACCTTCATGTTGGGCGGCGGCGTTGTTGGGCCTGAGATTCAGTCGGCTGGATAAGGTTGGGAATTGGGGAATTAGGAATTTTTTGTTCCTGATAATTTTCACTCTCCAGTTTATAATCTAAAAAATTGATTATCAACAAAATAGCTCTGAGCTGAACTACAGCCAGAGCTATTTTTCGTAACCCAATTTCTTAATTTCATGAAAATAGCAGCCATCGTGCCCATGCGCCACTCCAGCGAGCGGGTGGTCGGGAAAAACTACCGGGACTTTGCGGGAAAACCGCTCTACCACCACGTCGTCGAGAGCTTGTTGGCTTGCTCCGCAATCGGGCAGGTGGTTATTGACACGGACAGTCATATCATTTTGGAGGATGCTGCCAAGCACTTCCCGACCGTCACTTTGTTGGAACGGCCAATGCACCTCCGGGCAGGCGACATTCCGATGAACGACGTGCTGTTGAACACGCTGAACCAACTCGACGCTGATTTTTTCCTGCAAACGCACAGCACCAACCCGCTGCTCACCGCCGAGTCCGTGAAAAAAGGCGTGGATATTTTTCTGAAAAACTACCCGATTTACGACTCGTTGTTCAGCGTGACGAGGCTCCAGACCCGACTCTGGGACGAACTGGCTCGTGCCGTGAACCACAACCCGAACATCTTGTTGCGCACACAGGATCTACCGCCGATTTACGAGGAGAACTCCTGCCTGTATATTTTCTCCAAAGAGATTTTGCTCCGCAAACACAACCGCATCGGTGACCGCCCTTACCTCCTCGAAATCTCAAAAGAAGAGGCGCAGGACATTGACGTGGAGATTGAATTTCGGATTGCGGAGTTTTTGATGAAGGCGAGGCTGGGGCAGTAAACGGTTCGAATGCAATTAAAGGTGGGAACGAGGTTGGTGGGTGGTTGGGTTGACGGACTAACGTGCAGGGCTTGCCGAAGTGGGGGCTTCAGCAATAAACTTCATTAGAAGCGCAGAGCTTGGATTTTGCACTTCACTTTCATAGAAACACACCCCCACGCTTTTACAAAACCGCTGTTGTGCATTCGTTTTTTATTGATTCATCGTAATTGATTAGCTTAGATTCAAGTCGGAAAAGCCCAATAAGTCTTCGTAAAATTATTCTTGTGTCATGGGGCTAATTTAGCTCCTCCACTAGATTTGTCAAAGACCCAAAAAAATCACTGGTGACGATTATTCATGCGTCAAAAATTGATAGAATATTTTGATGAAAGCTATCTTGCACCCATAAAAATAAACCTTATGGCAACTACAACAATTACAAGCGAATCCATATCCCCTGCAATGGAAAAAGATTATGACCCCATCCAAATGCTGAGGGATTACCTACGGGACTACAAAGATGCTCCCGGTTATCTGACCAATTATATCATCAACCGACTGGGCGACCAGATGATTTGGTACGACAACAAAAGCGCCTATTTCAAGCGGAAATGGGAGAAATACCGCAAAATTGTCATCATCCTTTCCGCTTCTATTCCATTCTTGGTGGGGCTTATCGGACTCAGTTTTAATGGTGAAACCAACCAATATTTTGATACTGCCATCAAGATTTTGGTCGGCACGGCAGGTGTCGTCATCGCCGTTTTAGAGGGCTTCAACTCTTTGTTCAAAAGCCAGGACCTTTACATTGACTACCGGGTGACTTCCGAACAACTCAAGCAAGAATTCTCCTATTTTCTTGGAAAAGGCGGCGACTACATCGGCCTCGGCAATGAAGATGCCTTTTCAAAATTAGTTGGAAATGTGGAAGTCATAATGGCCAACCAAAACAACCGCTGGGCCGAAGTTTCCAGACAGAAAGAAAAAGCGGAAATGGCCGGTGAAATCCAAGACGCCATGCAAAGTTTTTTGGAAAAACACGAGGTGGTGAAGCCAAAACCTAAGCCTATGCCGCCCCCTGCTCCGCCAGTCGTAGATGCACCACCGACGGAACCGGAAGGCGATGATGCGGAGGAGGAACCGGAAGTGTAATTCGTTAAGATTACTACTGCACGTGCGCTCATAACAGCACTACCCGAGAATGGAATAGTTTGCGGGTAGTGCTGTTCGATAGATTGAAATCTAAAATTAACCACAAATAAAATTGCATGAAAAGTATCATTTTGCTCGCTCTATGCGGATTTTTTACTGCACCCATTTTTGCTCAAAATCTGCCACCGGCCCCACCGCCACCGCCACCGCCACCCAATTTGGCAACTTCTCAGGACATTTACAAAGTGGTAGAAAACCAGCCGCTTTTTCCGGGCTGCGAATCTGAAACTGACAGGAAATTGCTCAATCAATGTTCCAAGGAAAAAGCTGAAAAGTTCATCCAGGAAAACTTAACATACCCACCCATTGCAAAAGCAAATGGCATAGAAGGGGTAGTTTACGTGAAATTTGTTGTAGAAAAAGATGGCTCGATTACAGAAGCTAAAGTCCTACGAGACATCGGTGCTGGCTGCGGTCAAGAGGCACTGCGCATCATTAGTTTGATGCCAAATTGGATACCCGGCAGGCAGCGGGGAGTGCCAGTGAGAGTGCAAATTAATATGCCAGTAAAATTTAGTCGGCTCTAACTTTTAAGGCAAAATGGGCAAGACAATCACCGGTCTTGCCTATTTTTATTTTTACAAGCTTTCGAGCACTCATTGCCCATCCTGCAACTTTCCCTACCTTTCGCCCTCTTTACGCCAAATCAAAACTCATCAATTTCAGTATGAAAAAAATCAATTTCACCCTTGCAATATTATTTGCGACTTCAATCATGGCATTCGCCCAATCCCCAGCCCTCTGGCTCCGCTACCCGGCTCTTTCCCCCGATGGGAAAAATATCGTGTTCAGCTATCAAGGCGACCTTTATAAAGTTAGCGGCGACGGCGGCACAGCCACTTTGCTCACTGTAGCCGAAGCGTATGACTACAACCCCGTCTGGTCGCACGATGGCCAGCAAATCGCCTTTTCCAGCGACCGTTACGGCAATTTTGACATCTTCGTAATGCCAGCAGCAGGCGGGCAAGCTACTCGGCTTACCTACCACAGTGCCGGGGAGGTTCCTAGCGATTTCACCGCCGATAATAAATCGGTCATTTACACCTCCAGCCAACTCGACGCTGCTTCGAACCAACAGTACCCCAGTGGCGTGTTGCCTGAATTGTACAGCATTCCCGTCACTGGTGGAATGCCGCACCAAATCATCACGACGCCAGCGGAGGCTGCCCGATTCAATGCCGATGGCTCGGTGCTTGTCTTCCACGACCGGAAGGGCTACGAGGACGAGTTCCGCAAGCACCACACCTCCAGCGTGACGAGGGATGTGTGGAAGTTCGACCTAAAAACAGGGAAATACACCCAACTCAGCAGCTTCGGCGGCGAAGACCGCAACCCAGTTTTTGCCCCAAACCAGCAGGACATTTATTTTTTGAGCGAAAAAAGCGGCACGTTCAACATCTGGAAAATGGACGGGAACGGCAGCAACGAAAAGCAAATCAGCTTCCTCGACAAGCACCCCGTCCGCTACCTCACCATGAGCAACGACGGCACACTTTGTTTCAGCTACAACGGCGAATTATATACCATGAAAGAAGGCGGGCAGCCCAAAAAACTGACCGTCACGGTGGTGAATGATGGTCGCTTCAACCCCGAAAAAGTGGTTTCCGTGAAAGGTGATATCTCCGAAATGGCACTTTCGCCAAACGGCAAAGAAGTAGCATTTATCCATCGGGGCGAGGTGTTCGCAGCCTCGGTGAAAGAAGGCACTACCCGCCGCATCACCGACACGCCGGAGCAGGAGCGCACGGTCAGTTTCAGCCCCGATGGCCGCTCCATCCTCTACGCCGGGGAGCGTGACGGCAGTTGGAACGTTTATCAAACCTCCTTGACCCGACCTGAGGAGAAGTATTTTTTCAGCAGCACCATTCTGAAAGAAACCCCAGTCATCGCCACGGCAGCCGAGGAGTTTCAGCCGGCCTACTCGCCCGATGGCAAGGAGGTGGCGTTCCTCGAAGAGCGCACCGCCCTGCGGGTGGTCAACCTCGCTACAAAGGCCGTGCGCACCATCATGCCTGCCGACAAAAACTACAGCTACTCCGACGGCGACCAGCACTACGAATGGTCACCGGATGGGAAATGGTTTTTGGTGGAGTTCCTGCAAGACAAGCAGTGGATTGGGCAAGCGGGGCTTGTGAGCGCCGCAGGCGGGAAGGAAATCTTCAACCTCACGAAAAGCGGCTACGGCAGCGCCCAGCCCCGGTGGGCGATGGACGGCAAGGCCATGACCTTTTTCAGCGACCGGGACGGCATGAAAAACGACGCCAGTTGGGGCGGGCAAGCCGATGCTTATGCCATGTTTTTTACGCAGGAAGGTTTTGACAAATTCAAATTGAGCAAAGAAGAATTTGACCTAAAAAAAGAAGACGAAGACAAGGACAAAGAGGATAAGAAAGATGATAGTAAAAAAGAAGAACCTAAAAAAGAGGAAAAGGACAAGCCCGTTGAACCGCTCAAGTTCGAGCTGGACGGCATCGAAGACCGCAAGGTACGCCTGACCATCCATTCCTCCGACTTGGCGGATGCCATGCTTTCAAAAGACGGCGAAAAGATGTTTTACCTCGCCAAATTTGAGAAGGGTTTTGACCTCTGGCAAACCGAAATCCGCACGAAGGACACCAAGATTTTGGTTAAACTCGGCGCTGAAAACGTCGGTGGCATCATCATGGACAAGGAGGGGAAAAATCTGTTCATCCTCGCTGACGGCGGCATCTCAAAGGTGGAAATCGAGGGTGGCAAAAAGGAGGGCGTTTCCATCAAAGGCGAAATGGTGCTGAACGAGACTGTGGAGCGCCAATATCTTTTTGAGCACGCTTGGCGGCAGGTGGTAAAGAAGTTTTACAAAATCGACCTGCAAGGCGTGAACTGGGATTTCTACAAAAATGAATACCAGCGATTCCTGCCCTACATCAACAACAATTATGATTTTGCCGCCATGCTCAGCGAACTGCTCGGGGAGTTGAACGCCTCTCACACGGGCGCTCGCTTCCGACCCAAGGTCGAAAATGGCGACCAGACGGCTGCACTCGGCCTTTTTTACGACCAAAACTATACGGGCGCTGGCCTCAAAATCCAAGAAGTGATGGAAAAAAGCCCCGTGGTGAAAAGCGACTCGAAAATCAAGGCAGGCGTGGTGATTGAAAAAATAGACGGCCAGGAAATTACTGCCACCATCAATTACCAGGGCTTGCTGAACCGGAAGGATGGCAAAAACACCCTCCTTTCCCTCTACAGCCCCGGCACGAAACAGCGCTGGGACGAGGTGGTAAAACCCATCAGCCTCGGCGAAGAGGGCGAACTGCGCTACCAGCGCTGGGTGAACCGCTGCCGTTTTTTGGTGGACAGCCTCAGCGCTGGCCGTATCGGCTACGTGCACGTTAGGGGCATGAACGACCAGAGCTACCGCACCGTTTACGAAGATGCTTTGGGTAAAAATGCGGGCAAAGAAGCCCTTGTGGTGGACACCCGCTTCAACGGCGGCGGCTGGCTCCACGACGACCTTGCCACTTTCCTCGATGGCAAAGAATACATGACTTTCATGCCTCGTGGCCAGAACCTCGGCAACGAACCACAGTTCAAATGGCGCCGCCCCAGTGCGGTGGTAATGAGCGAGAGCAACTACTCCGATGCGCACATGTTCCCGTACACCTACCGTGCGCTCGGCATCGGCAAGCTGGTCGGGATGCCCGTACCCGGTACCGGAACGGCAGTCTGGTGGGAGGGCTTGCAGAACGGCATGGTCTTCGGCATCCCGCAGGTGGGCATGGTCGGCAACGATGGCCAGTACCTCGAAAACCAGGAACTGGAGCCAGACATCAAAGCTCCGAACGACCCCAATGAGGTGAGCAAGGGGCGTGACCAACAATTGGAGGCGGCGGTGAAGGCGCTGAAGGAGGTGTTGAAGCCGTAGGCAGGAAAAACTCGCCCAGGTGTTAATAGGGGCAAAAAAACAGGGGGTCGCTTCGGACGAAGCGACCCCCTGTTTTATAAAAAAAAGATGGCAAGCAACTACATCACACCGCTCAACAACCTACCCTTGCTGCGTTTCCGCCCTGGGGGAGTTCAGCCGGAGCTGGTTGTGTAGCGCTTGCCGGGGGCAAAGGTAGTAAAAAACTGTTCCCATGTTTTAGGCTTTGAAAAAATGACAGGCATAAAATTAAAAGCTTATTTCCGTAAAGCTTTTGCTAAAAGTAAAAAAAACCTGCATTGGAATAAATCTTCACTTATTTTTGCGGCAACGACGGAAGGTCGTTTGTTTGGCAAACCAAGATTACAGAGGCATTTTGAACCATTTTATCAAAACAGATTTGCATTAGCGGCTTGCTACTCAACACAGATGGATTTTCTAAACCAATTTTATTTTTTAATCATTTTTAAAGTTTTTTCTTGTTATGAACATTTTTGTAGCAAAGCTGGATTTCAACACGACCAGCGAAGATTTGCAAGCCGCATTTGAAAAGTTCGGTGAAGTTTCTTCTTCTAAGGTTATTACAGACCATTTTACTGGTAAGTCGAAAGGATTTGCCTTCGTCGAGATGCCCAATGATGACGAGGCCAGGGCAGCCATTACTGCACTAAACGAAAGCGAGATTGATGGAAGACCAATCTTTGTAAAAGAAGCCACTCCAAGAGAAGACCGCCCACAGCGCAGCGCCTATGGCGATGGTACTGGCAGCGGAAGCTATCGTCCTCGCACCAGCAGCAGTGGTGGTAGCGGCGGTGGTTACAGCGGCGGAAGTCGAGGTGGCGGCGGATACGACCGTGGCGGCGGCGGCGGCGGTGGTTACCGTGGCGGCGGCGGCGGATACGACCGTGGCGGCGGCGGCGGATACCGTGGCGGCGGCGGCGGCGGTGGATACGACCGCGGCGGAAGCCGTGGCGGCGGCGGTTATGACCGTGGCGGCGGTGGAGGTTACAATAACGACCGTGGCGGTGGCGGTGGTGACCGGTACAGCAATGACCGTGGCGGTGACCGCTACAATAACGACCGAGGCGGTGACCGCTACAACGACCGTGGCGGTGACCGTTACAGCAATGACCGTGGCGGTGACCGCTACAACGACCGTAGCAACGAAGACCGTTACAAAGACGACAAATATTAGTAGCCACTCGGCTATTAAAAATAATTGTCTAGTCCTGAAATAACAATACAGGATTAATGACTAAAAAATAGCTGAGTATCGCTTTGTGGTGATACTCAGTTTTTTTTTACTTTATCAAACTCACCCCGCCCTTGAACAAACGCACTTGGCCATCCAGAAAAACAACCTCGGCATACCAGACGAAAACCGCTGGGTCAAGCTCTTTGTCCTTGTAAGTGCCCGTCCAGCCAAGCTGCAAGTCGTTCGGCTCAAAATTGTAATACTCGAAGACCAGTTCGCCCCAGCGGTCAAAAATCTGAAAGCTTTTTATTTTGTCCACTTGCGGCCCAGCGAATACTGTCAGCTCGTCGTTGATGCCGTCGTTGTTGGGGCTGAAAGCGTTCGGTACGTAAACTTGCTCCACTTTTTCCACAAACACCGTCAACTCGCCCTCAGCTGTGCAGCCGTTTAGGTCTGTGACGGCTATCGTGTACACGATGTCGTTGCGTGGGGTGCAGAGCGGTTTGGGGCAGTCCGTGCAGCTGAGGTAGTCGGGTGGCGACCAGGACCAAGTTGCGATTTGCGAAGCAGAACCAGCACCGAGCACCACACTGTTGCCGAGCGGCACGGTGTATGGGCCGTCCAAATCAACTTGCAGCACGGGCGCATCGGGCATGAAAACCTCTTGCGTGGTGATGACGCCCAGCGCATCAATAATGGTGAGGGTGTGGAAGCCAAAAGTCAGGTTGTCGAACACGACGGGAAAACTGACCACTGGGGCAGAGCTGCCGCCGTTCAACGCAACGACGTAGGGCGGCGTGCCTCCCTGAACGGCCGTCAAAGTGATGGCCCCATCGCCCCCGAAATGACAAAGCGGCGAGCTTACCTCAACGATGCCAACTACGTCTTGGCCCTCAAAACTCAGGTTGACGACCACGGTCGAGTCGCAGCCCGTGTAGCTTGCGCCAGCGAAAACCTCCGTTCCCGAAGGATTCTGTGCATCGTAAATGGTGCCGTTCACGACGATGAAACCACCCATCTGTAAAATGTCGGTAATATTCCCGACCGCATCCGGGAAAAACGACAGACCGACGTTCACCGTGGAGTCGCAGCCGAGGTAGCTACCATTGGGGATGGTCTCACTTCCTGTCGGGTTGGTGGCCGAGTAGATTTCCCCATTTACCACCACCACTTCGCCAAGGCAAAGCGTCGAATCGAGGCTAATAATCACCGAATTTCCGAAGGTCAAATTGATGTTTATGGTTGAATCGCAGCCGTTTGTGCTTGCATTCTGCAATACTTCAGTGCCACTTGGGTTCGCCTCGTTGTACACCGTTCCGTTGACGGTAATGCTGCCCCCAGTGCAGAGTTGGTCGTCAATCGTGCTGCTAACTGGTGGGTAAAACGACAGGCTGACGCTCATCGTAGAATCGCAGCCGTTCACGCTGCCGTTAGAGATGACCACCGAGCCGCTGGGGTTGTTTTGGTTAAAAACCGTCCCGCCCAAAGTGATGCCCCCATTGGGGCAAAGCGTTGTGCTGAAACTGCCTGTGGCAGGGGCGTAAAATGACAAGCTGACGTTCACCGTGGAATCGCAGCCGTTCACACTGCCGTTGGGGATGACCACCGAGCCGCTGGGGTTGCTTTGGTTAAAAACCGTCCCCCCAACTGTGATGCTGCCACCTTGGCAGAGCGTTGGGTTCAAATTGCCAACGGCAAGCTGGTAAAACGACAGGCTGACCATCGCAACGGAGTCGCAACCGAGATAACTGGCGCCGGGCATCGTCTCCATGCCGCTGGGGCTGGCGGCGTTGTAAACCGTACCGTTTACCGTAACGCTACCACCTTGGCAGAGTGTCGGGCTGATGTTCGAGGTGACCACCGAATTGAAACTTAGGTTCACCACAATGGCCGAATCACAACCATTGGCAGCGCCAGCGATGATGACCTCCACGCCACTTGGGTTGTTTTCGTCGTAAACAATGCCGTTCACGGTAATGCTTCCACCTGTACAAAGGGTTTGGGTAAAATTGGTGGTTGGGCTTGGTATGGGTGCCAAGTTGACATATATCACTGAATCACAACCACTTGCGGCAGCATTTGACAGGGTGATGGTGTCAGTTGGGTTGTTTTCGTCGTAATCCACGCCATTCACCGTGATGATTTGGCCGGGGCAAATGTCGGCAACGACGCTCAGAACGGCTGCCTGGAAAAACGCCAAGTTGATATTCACGGTCGAATCGCAGCCAGAAGCACTGCCGCCGGGGAAGAATTCCGTTCCGGTTGGGTTGGCTTCGTTGTAGGTTGTGTTGTTTACCACCACCGACTCGCCGGGGCAAAGCATGGGGGAGAGGTTGTTCACCACGCTGTTTCCAACGGTGATGTTGATGGTCGGTGCAGTGAGTGAAACGCCGCAACTGTTCCCGTCTTCGAGGGCTGTCACCTCTATCGTCACCACGCCATTGGTGATGTTGAAATCGGCGGGACAAAACTGGACGGAGGAACTGGCCGGGAGGTTGCTCTGTGAGCTGTTTCCCACCAAAATATTGTTGAAATAAACGTTCCATTCAAAGTAAAAAGGCGGAATCCCGGTGAACTGAACGGGGATGTTGTAGCAGTCGCTGGCGCAAATCGAGGCATCGTTCCCGATTTGAACCGTTGGCAGATAAAATACAATGGGGATAGCCTGGGAGAAGCTGAAGCAAGGGTCGTTGAAGTCCACATTGCCAGTGCCGTCGTCGTTCCCGGCAATGGCCGACACGTAGTACGTTTGCCCCAAAACCAGCCCCGGCGGTGTTTGTATGACCGCAGAATTGCTCGTTGCGAGGATGTTGGCCAGCAAGACGTTTGGGCCGTCGAGCAAGACAAACTGCAAGGTATCGTCGCTGTCCAAAACCTCATCCTGCTTGAACGGCACGGAGAACTGGAAATGGTTGATGCACAATAGGAGCGGTGCGTTTGCAAAGTTCATGGTGCCAGCATCGGTCACGCAGCTGCAGTTTTGACTGCCTGTAACCGTCACCGGGCCGCAGCTATTGGCATCGTCAATGTCAAACGAGTAGCTAGTGCCGCTTGGAATTGGGGTTGAAGTGAAAGTAGAATCGGCCAATGTCACACCGTCCACCGTGTAAGGCGCTGTGCCGCCGATGATGGTGAAACTGACCTCATAAGTCTGCGTGGCGAGGTCGCAAACTTCCATTAGGTTGGTGAAGCTGATGGTGGAGAAAACCGTGACCATGGTCGTGCCGGACACCGTGCAGTTTGCCGTAGGCACAAAAGCCAGTGTCACGTTGCCGTTTTGGCCAGCCGGATTAAAGTTGCCGCCACTGACCCCAGGGCCACTCCAAGTGCCAGCCGGGTAGTTCGGGTCGATGAGGTTGGTGAGGTCGTAAGGCCCGCCGTTTTGGCAGAGCATGGTGGTGTTGAGTTGAGGCGTGGCTGGTGTGTTTACGGTGATGCTCGTTGTGGCTGGGTCGGCGCACTGCCCGGCATTTGGGGCGAATGTGAGGGTGATGCTGCCGCTCAACCCCGTGGGGTCAAAGCTGTTGCTGGCGACGCCGCTTCCCGACCAGTTTCCCACAAACCCACTTTGCGTGGTGGGCAAGGAGATGGCATTTCCGGTTTCACAAATACTGTCCGGAACGCCTGTGATTGCAGGGATAGTTGGCGTAGATACGTTGATGCTGGTCGTGGCCGTGTCGGCGCACAGCCCGGCATTTGGGGTAAACGTGAGGGTGACGCTGCCGCTCAAACCCGTGGGGTCGAAGCTGTTGTTGGTGACGCCGTTCCCCGTCCAGTTTCCGGCAAAGCCATCTTGCGGGGTGGGTAAGGAAATGGCGTTTTCTGTTTCACAAATACTGGCCGGAACCCCCGTGATGGTTGGGGTGGTGGCCGAGTTCACAGTGATGCTCGTCGTGGCCGGGTTGGCACACAGCCCTGCATTTGGGGTGAAAACAAGGGTGACGCTGCCGCTCAAACCCGTGGGGTCGAAGCTGTTGTTGGTGACGCCGTTCCCTGACCAATTTCCGGCAAAGCCGCCTTGCGGGGTTGGTAAAACGATGGCGTTTTCATTTTCACAAATACTGGCCGGAACCCCCGTGATGGCTGGTGTGGTGGCCGTGTTCACGGTGATGTTCGTGTTTGCTGGCCCCACGCAATTTTCACTTGAAGTGAAAGTAATGGTAATGGCGCCACTCAACCCGCTTGGATTGAAAGCAGTGCCAATCACGCCTGTTCCTGACCAAGTGCCCTGCTGATAAAATGGGTCTTGCAACAACGTGAGGTCGTAGGGTGGGTCGGTGTTGCAAATCACGGTGGAGCCGAGCATGGGTGTGGCGGCTTGTGTGACCATGACCGGCAGACTGGCCGTGTTGGCACATTGACCGGGGGTTGGCGTAAAGGTCAGACTGAAATTGCCCGGCCCACTAGAAATTGGGTCAAAGGTGTTGGCGATGACTCCTTGGCCCGTCCAATTCCCGTTGATGCCGCTCAGGTTGGTGGGCAGACTGGCTGGAGGGTCGGTGGTGCAAAATGGGCCGATGGGATTTGGCAACGGGTTCACCGCTGAGTTGATGGTAACCATCATCGTCGTAGGCAATGCACATTGGCCAGCCGTTGGGGTAAAAGTGGCGGTGATGGTGTTGCCGCCTTGTCCCGTGGGATTGATGCTGGCGGGGTTCCAAGTGCCGTTGATACCTTGGGTGGAGGTAGTCGGCAGAACAAATGGCGGGTCGTTTTCGCAAAGCGGCCCAACGGCGTTGAAAGTGGGTGTAGCGGCGGCGGTGCCGTTGACAACGATATTGTCGATATAATAATACTCGTTGTTGGACTTGTTGGCAGCAAAAAACCGAAATTGGAGCGTGTTGCCGTTCAGTCCCATTACGCTGATGGTACCTGAGAGCGGCATCCCGCAAACGTAGCCAAACTGCGTCCAGCCCCCACTGTTCAGGCTGTATTCCGACACAATTTGGTCGTGGCTGTTGTCGGGTGGGGTAGCGCCTTGGCAGCCGAAAATCGGTGAACCACCTGAATCACATTCGAAATCGCCAGTGCCTGATACATCGAACGTGATGCTCACGTTGCAATAGCCCGAAATGTCGATGACTTCCGACAGCCAGGAATTGTCGTTGCCACCGCCGCCAAACGCCGGGCAGCAGGGTGCACCTTCGATATCGTTGATGGAAAAAACGCCCGACCAAACCCCCCATTGGCTGGCGCCGGGGCCGAGGTTCAGGTTGCCGCCGTCGTCGCAGTCGGTGGCAATGGTCGTCCATTTTGGAGGGCCTTGTGTGGTGGCGTCAGGGTAGCTATTGAAATCTTCTGTCCAAATTTGGGAATAGGCGGGGGAGAGAAAAATACTGGAGATAAACAGCAACAAAATGCTGTGCCTTACAACCGCAAATACCAGTAGGGAGTGCCGTTTAGCCATCATCAAAATTGTTTTGGGCAAATGTTTTCACAAAGATAAAACAATGAAACGGGGTGCAGGTGTGCTTTGGCGTTAAGCGAGGGTTTAGGGAGGTATGAGGTATCGAGGTATGAGGTATGCTCTGCTGCCATACCTCATACCTCGATACCTCATACCTTCTCAAAGGTTTAGCAAAAAACCAATCGTGAAATTGGCATCCCAGTCAAACACAAATGTCTGGCAGCCAGTGGCATCAGCGACGGCCTTGTAGATGTTGAGGCCAGCTTTCTGCTTTTCACCGGAAGCCGTGTAGTCGCCGGGCGCTTTCAGCACGGTGAAACGCTCCTTGCCGTTGCGTACCTGCTTGGCCAACTCAAACGGCACTCCACCGATGATGAAACAGGTGCCACGCAGGCTGGACGGAATGCCTTTCGACATGGCGCTCACATTCTGGTAGGCGGCGTCATCGGTGATTTTGTCCTGAAAATACTTGGCGCCGTAGGCTTCCTTGGCCATCACGGAACCGCCCTGTATCCACGAGATTTTTGTGTTGCCGGAGCCGATGTCAACCACGAACGCCTTGTCGTTGAAGCTGGCAGGCAGTACGCTTTTCAATGCCAATTGGCCCTCCTGCTGCGGCGTCACGGTGTTCACGAAGTAGCTCATTTTTTTAAGCGCAGCAATGATTTGTTTGGTGATTTCCACCTTCTGCGCCCCGGAGCTGATGACGAAGTGGATGTCCTTGCCACCTACCCCGAATGCCAGCATGTCGGCGATATAGTTTTTCAGTCCGGCGGTGATGTCGGCGTCGTTGGTCATGCTCTCGTAGAGCAGGCTGCTGCCGTAGTCGGCCTTCTCCAGCTTCCAGTTTTTCTGGGCATCCGCTCGGATGATGAACGAGTTGAAGCCCGTGGCGCCGAGTTCCACCACGCCCTGCAGCTTGCCGTTCACGGGTTCTGGGGCGGTGTAGTTGAAGCTGGCTGTTGGAGCTGTCGTGCCACCGCTGTTGTTGGTGTCTGTTGTTGGCTCGGTGGTCGGTATTTCCTTTTCACTTGTGGTGACGGTGTCCGTGCCGCCGCCAATCACGCCGGGGAAGAGGTATTTCACCCCAAAGAAAATGCCTGCCACAATGGCCAAAACGATTAAAATTCGTGCAAAAGGAGTTAGTCTTGACATGGTTGTGCTGTTTTTTGTTTTTTGTAAATATTACCGCAATGGTAAGGGTTTTGGAGGAAATGGTGGGCCTTTGGGAGAGGCTAATTTTGGTCTGTAGCAGGAAATGCTAAGCGACATGGCTTGGGGGAGTTAGCAGGAAAGGACAGCATTATTTTGTATCGGAAAATTCACCAAAATGCCAGAGAATCCCAGATGGGTCATGCACAAAACATTCCCTGCCCCAATCATATTCCCGAATCGGGGTCAGCCTAACGGTCTCGTATTTGGCGGGCAGGTCAAGCGCCAACAACTCCTTCCAAAAACGGTCAACATCTTCCACCTCCATAAAAATCATGGAATTGTCAATCCAATCTTTGACGTAGGCATCTTGTAAATAAAAGCCAAAACCTTCCGAATCGAAATACGAGAAATTAGGTGCTAGAACGCTTTCTTGAAACCCTAAATCACGGTAAAAACGCCTCGAAAGTTCGAAGTTTTTGGCGCCGATAAAGGGGCGGATTGATTTTGGATGGTGGTTCATTTGTTTGAATTGCCGCTAACGTGTGGATGAACGCCGTGCCGCCGTGCGTCGGGCTTGCGGGGGTGGCTTCGGCGGCATGGGCGTACATCCTTTGTTAGCGGCATTTTTTATTCTGATAAAAAAATCATTCCGTTATTAACTATACCCTCTTTGCTAAAGGTAAACCTTAATTGACCACAATCAAACTCCCCTACAATTTTGCCGTCTTTGATAGCGCATAATTTATTCAAAATTACATACTCGTAAGATAACTCCCCTGTACGTTGCCCAATAACTTCTTTTGTAGGCTTTCCAAACAGACGTAATATATCTGCTTGCGTAAAATTCTTTGACCAACAATCTATAACGTTACTAAAAAATGATTCTTTAATTTCGTTAATTTTGTTGGTTCTAACATCAGAATTGATAAGGTATTTTGATTTTAACTGGAGAACTTTCCCATCTGGGCTTCTTTCCAATAAACTTTTCACTAATTTCAATGACTCGTAGCATTCAGTTGTGAGGTCTCTTTCCTTTTTTATTTTTTTTATTTTTGACGAACACCCAACTGACAAAAGAAGCAATAAGGATGTCGCAAATAAAAGTCCTTTCTGGTTTTTCATAGCTTTATTATTTTTAGGGTTATTGATTGAAGACCATCTGTTGTTTCAAGTCTTCCTCAACCCTCCCACAAATTTATAAACCCGTTTCGTAAAATACCCCACCGTTCCAGCAAGTTTAGCGAAGCGGCTCTTGCGGTGAGCCTGCTCCACATAACGCAAAAGCCGCTACGCTAAACTTGCTGGAACAGTGGGCTTTTCTTAGATACTTGGGCACTGCTGGGCTTGGAATGTGGAACATTTTCGGCAAAGGGTGTCCAATTACTCCTCAATTTTCACCATTCTTCCCGTCCCAATAATCTCCCCATCCGCCGCTACCCGATAAAAATATAGCTCCGACCCAGCCCGGCTTTCCCATTCCACGGTATTCATCCCCGCAGGCATTTCCCCACCCGATAGCCGTTCCACCAATCGCCCACGGGCATCCAGTATTTCCACCTGCACCTGCCCTGCTTTTTTCAAAGAAAACCGAAACGACGTGCTGCCCTTGAACGGGTTCGGACTGCAGGTGACGTTGGCTGCGCCGTTTTGCGAAGCAAAACCATTAGTGCCGGAAAAAATGTCCGGCACGATGTGGCTGTAAAAAACATCCTCCTCACCGTTGAAAGTAGCTGCCCAAGCTAAGTGCGCCGCCAGGTTGTCGGAGCGCTGGTGATTGTAGTCGCCCATTTTCTGCTGCTGCGGCCAGCCGAGGTGCGGGTCAAAGGCATCGCTGAGTGCTTCGTTCGGAGACCAGGTAAGGCCGCCGTCGGTGGAGTAGGAGTAGTAGAGCCGGGAGAGGTAGGTGCCGGGGTTGTCACGGGTATCGAACCAAGTCACGTCCAGCCGTCCGTTCGGTGCGACGGAGAGGCTGCCGAACCACTGCCAGTTGAACCCATCGGGGTCTGCGTCGTCGTTGATGCGGATGGGGGCTTCCCAAGTTTGGCCACCGTCGGTGCTGCGGGAGAGCTTGATGTCGGCGTGGTCGCCATTGCCGTTCACTGCGGCCAGCAGGTACACATTGCCGTGGGTGGCCGTGCCGGAATTGTCCACATCAATCCAGGCTTGACCGAGCATCCCGCCGGGATTGGGGCCGTCATAAATGGCGAGGTCGCCGCCCATGTCCACTTGCAGTGCGAGGTCCCAGCTGAGCGGCTGCCCGATGATGCCGGGTTCCTCCGATTTTAGCACCACAAACCCGCCGGGCGAGCCGCCGCCACATGCGTACAGCGACCCGGTGGGGCTGACGACCAAGGTGCCACGAGTGGGGTTGTTCACCAGTTGTTCGCAGGGTTCGTAGGTCAGGCCGCCGTCGAGGGAGCGGGTGAAAGCGCCGGGTACACAACTCGAAATGCCCGTTTTCCAAAAGGCGTAGATATTGCCGTTGGTGGCGCCGCCGTTGCGGTCGATGGCCATCCATTGCTTGTCGCCGCCGTAGGCGAAAGTGCCGCTGTCCCAGGTGTTGCTACCTGTCTCGGATTTAAAAACATGGCAGAGGTAATCGCCCGTCGTGCTGCTCAGGCTGTTGTAGTAAAAATTGCCCTCGGTATCAGCGTCCAGCACGGGGTCAGAGCGGAAGATGCCCGCCTCGATGGGTTCGGGAAAGTCCCAGTTTTCGCCCGCATCAAAGCTGAAGGCGTAGCCCGCCTGCCGGAAATTGCTGGAGATGGTGTCGAACTGCCGCCAGCCGATGGCCATGCGCTCAGGGTTCGTCGGGTCAATGACGAGGGATGGTTCGTTGGCGGCATCGCCGAGGATGTTCTGCCCGGCGGCGTCCACGTTCACCTGCCGGATGCTGAACGTTGTACCGTCGAGGCGATAGGGTGGGGAGGTGGCTTGCCCCGCCCTCGGCACGTGGATGTACGGGTCGTCCGGCGATTCGTCGTACTCGAACGGCGGGGCGTTTTGCGCCAGCAAAAAAATGGGGAACGTGAGGCAGAGCCAAAATGCGGTGCTTTTCATGGTGGTTGTTTTTTTGGTAAATTTATAAAAACAGGGAAGAAATTCTTGCTGCCTTGTTTGCCAATTGTCTAATTGCTTGCGCTAATTGTTAAAAAAATCGAGACAAGATTTTCCATGCGTGGAGATGTGGCTACCTTGCAGCATTGTTTCACCAGAAAATATCCAATTCATGAAAAGATTGTACTTCCCGTTTTTCGCGTTGATTTTTTGCTTCGCAATACTGCCCGAAGTTTCAAATGCACAGTGTACAACTTGGTCGGCGCCAACGCCACCGGGCACCTACAACGACTTCAACGGAACTTTCCTCGGAGCGCCATGCGACTCCGGCAACGGCTGTCCGTTCAATGAAATAACGGCTTTTCAGGTTTTCGCCTCCGAGGCATATATCTGCAACAATTTCTTGGCTGGGGGCACTTATGCCTTCAGTATTTGCAACGGCCCTGGTGCTGGGACTTGGGTGCCCGAATTCACCATCATTGCGCCAAGCGGTGCAGTGGATGCTTTTGGCCCCGGTGACGGCGACGGCTGCACCATCACTTGGACTGCATCAGAAAACGGCAATTATACCATCGTCATCAACGAAGCCGGACACTGCCCAGGTGGTCCAAATACCGCCACCAGCAACGGCTACCCGGCACTCACCTGCATCAGTGGCGCAGTTTGCACTGGGGATATTTGCGCTGCTGGCGAACTAACCACCACGGGTGCAGTCTCGGCGTGTGGTACTGGCGCAACGTTCGATATAGCCACCGATGGCTCACAATTCACGCCACCGAACGGTGGTCATGGCTGGTATTTTGATGATGCGCTGGGTGGGACAGGTGGCCTTGCTGGCGGGTTTACCCTCACCAACATGCCCTTTGCCAGCACCTTGAATGCCGACTTGAATGGCGTTTTAAGCCAAAATTCGCTGCCGATTTTGGCGGGTGTTTGGGTCGTCAAAAGCGTAGCTTATGTTCTCGCAAGTGACCCGTCAGGCACGGTTTGTAGCACTTCCATGGATTCGCTCATCGTCTCCTTTTCGCCCACTGCTCCACCGTCTGTCACCGTGGTTGACAATGGAAACAGCAGTGCTACGGCCACGGGTACGGGTGGCACAGGCGCCTTGACGTATTTGTGGTCAAATGGGCAAACGACGGCCACGGCCACGGGCTTGCCCACTGGCGACTACTCCGTCGTGGTGACCGATGCGAACGGCTGCACGGGCATGGCCTCGGTGAGCGTGGTAGCTGGCATCGGTAATATTTCGAGCTTAGAATCACTTTCCATTTCGCCCAACCCGACCAGCGGTTTGTTTTTGGTAAAAATGGAACTCAATAGTGTCGAAAATGTGGCGATAAATGTCTTGGATGTGACCGGAAAGCTGGTCGCTCGAGCGGCTGGAACTACCTCAAACGGGCAATTCACCTTCGACCTCAGCGACCAAGCCGCCGGAGTGTATCTCCTGAAACTGACAGTTGGCGGGGAGACACTGGCAAGGAAACTGGTGCTGACCCGGTAAAAAAATAACCACCCAAACGCCACGTACCCCTGTTAAATATTGGGTGCGTGGCGTTTTCTTTTCATTCAAAATGAAAACCGCTCCCATCGGCATCTTCGACAGCGGGTACGGCGGCCTCACTGTCCTTCGGGAAATCGTTACGCTCCTCCCCAGCTACGACTACCTGTACCTCGGCGACAACGCCCGTTCGCCCTACGGCCCCCGGGATTTCGACACGATTTACCACTACACGTTGGAATGTGTGCAGTACCTTTTTGGGCAGGGCTGCCCGCTCATCATCCTCGCCTGCAACACGGCCTCGGCCAAGGCGCTCCGCAATATCCAGCAGTTGGCGTTGCCAAAAATCGCCCCAGACAGACGGGTTTTAGGCGTCATACGGCCAACTGCGGAGGTCATCGGCAATTTTTCAAAAACTAAAAAAGTGGGGGTGCTCGGGACAGTGGGCACGGTGCGTTCGGAGAGTTATCTGATGGAAATCGGGAAGTTTTTCCCGGAAGTTGAAGTGACACAGCAAGCTTGCCCGATGTGGGTGCCGCTCGTCGAAAATGGCGAGTTGGCGGGCGCTGGCACCGATTTTTTTGTGAAAAAATACCTCGACGAACTGTTGGTTAAATCGCCGGATGTGGACACGCTGCTGCTCGCCTGCACGCATTACCCGCTGCTGGAGCCGGTGATTCGGCAGTTTTTACCGAAGGAAATCAAGGTCATTTCGCAAGGTGAAATCGTGGCGAAAAGCTTGGTGGACTACCTGCGTCGCCATCCTGAGATGGCTGAAAGATGCTCAAAAAATGGCCACCGAGCATTTCACACTACTGGTTCGGCGGAGGATTTCGATGGACATGCTTCGGCGTTTTTTGGGGAAGAAGTCAAATCAATTCATGCGGTAGTGGCGCATTTTTGAATAAGATGCGCTGAGTTTTTTTTTACCACTTTGGCATTCCCGAAGGGAACCTACGACATCTCGCGAGACGTTGCAGGTTCCCTTCGGGAATGCCAAAGCGGCTTGGGGCAAAAAACTATTTGTTGATGGATTTTTGCGCCAGTCTCAATACCCCGGCACATAAATCTCATACGTGTAGGTAATCTCCAACTCGCTGTTCGCCTTGATGGGCGTCTCCCAGCACACATTCGTTTTGCGATTGCGGGGGTTGTTCGGGTTGATGACGTCCTCTTTCAGCCAGTCAATGCTGGTCTTTTTCAGGTTGCCAGAAATGGTGCGCTGAATCCGCAGGTCGAGCTGCTTGTCCTTGAAGTTTTTCACTTTGACCTTTCCTTCCACCTGCACAAGGTCGTAACTGAAGCCACGACGCTTGTCCGTCCATGCGGCGGTTTGACGGCTGATTTCCCGTTCTGCCTGCTCTACTTTCACCTCCACCGCCTCGGTCAGTTTCACGAAAGTCTTTCCGCCGATGGGTGTGTAGGTCATCAGGTCTTGGCTGATGGGGCGCCGCTCGCCTTGCGTATTGACCACCAGAATTGGCGCTGTGGTCCAAGGTTGTTTGGTCTTGTTTTCCAAACGCAGCGTGTGGTAGGTCTTGTTTGTCAGCGGCGCAAACAGGAAGTCCGATTCGTAGTATCGGTTGTTTTCGTCGTTGTCCGGCAGCTTGCACTCGTAGATATGCGCCACCGCTGTATTTTCTTTGAAAATGGGCTGCACGGAGCGACCGCCCTTGGGCAGCGAGAAGTTTTTGAGGGTGTAAATGAACAGGTCTTCGTTGCGGCTGCCCTCGGGTGAATCGATGTTTTGAACCGGAGGTAAATCACCTTGGACTCTAACTCCATCTATGTAATAATTTGCGGATTGGGACCTCAGCGAATTAGAGAAAGCATTTATGTCACTCCTCGAATTGAAAGCCATCGGGTTGATAACTTGCAGAAAATCAACGAGATACGCCAACCGATTTGCGTAAGCAAAATTTGGCACACCCACCACGAGGTTCACGGTTGTGTTCAAAATATCCTCGGCGTCGTTGGCCACTTCGCCTTGTAAACTGAGGGTGCCAGCGGTTTCGCCCGTGAGTTCGAGGAGGTACTCGGGCGCCCAGTTGAGGCCGTTGGCGAGGTACATCATCTCGAAGGGCTGCTCCCCCTTTTTGTTGTTGAAGGACAGCTCGAAGAGGTGGCGGGGCGTCACTTTGGGCATGGAAACGTCGAGGTTGGGTTTGTCTCCAAACAGCACATACCGGATTTGCCCAGCGGGGATGGTGTACCAACCACCGTTAATTTGCGATTGAATGGTCACGAGACTTTGTGCTGAAAACTGTGGCTCGTCCCGGTTGTTTTTGTAGGCTGGCGAAACGCTGATGATATTCCCACCTACATTGCCTTTTTCATCCAAAACACAGGTGACCGTTTTTCCGATGTTGTTGCGGAGCAAATCCCAGATGGCCACGGCGGCTTCGGTTTTTTGCTCTCGCAAGGTGTCGGGATAGGTGGCCACACGGGTCAGGCTGCCCTCCGGGGAGTTGAACCAGAGGGTGCCGTAAAGTGCCTGTGGAGTCGGGTCGGGCAGCAGGAACCTGCCGTTGGTGGGTTTCAGTGCCCCGCTTTTGAGGTAAAAAGCTTGGCTGTTTTTGAAAATGGAAATGCTCTGGGTGGTGAGCGGCTGGGTTTGTGCGGGCAATTTTGCGAAGCAAAAAATGGCTGCAGCGAGGAGGACGAAGTGTTTTTTCATGTTGATGAATTTTGGTTGGTAAATGTGTAATGTGTAGCCGAACTCCAGTTCGGCGTTCATTCCTCCGCCGAACTGGAGTTCGGCGGCACAAAAAAATGGTGCGTAAAAATAAGTGTTGGCTCCGCAATTTAGGGCAAAAAAACGAGCATTGACTTTTCTCAACAGTTTGTCATGATTCTCTTTTTTTGAATTCCTGCTACCTTTGCGCCGCCTCGAATACTCAAATACTCAAACTCTCAAATCCTCAATTCATGAATACTCGCAAAGAAAAAGACTCCCTCGGCATTGTAGAAGTGCCCATTGACGCCTACTGGGCGGCCCAGACCCAGCGCAGCATCCAAAACTTCAAGATTGGCGGCCATCGAATGCCTCCCGAAATCATCGAGGCTTTTGCCTTTTTGAAAAAAGCGGCGGCTCTCACCAACTTCGACCTCGGCGTTTTACCGAAGGAAAAAGCGGACCTCATCGGGCAGGTCTGCGATGAAATATTGGCGGGCCAACTGGCCGACCAATTCCCGCTCGTGGTCTGGCAGACGGGCAGCGGCACCCAGTCGAACATGAACATGAACGAGGTGGTGGCCAACCGGGGCCACGTGGTCAAGGGCGGCAAGCTCACCGACGAGAAGAAGGTGCTGCATCCCAACGACGACGTGAACAAGTCGCAGTCCTCGAACGACACTTTCCCGACGGCGATGCACATTGCCGCCTACAAGATTTTGGTGGAAACGACCATTCCCGGCATCGAAAAGCTGCGGGACACGCTGCGGGCGAAGTCAGCGCAGTTCATGGATGTGGTCAAAATTGGCCGCACCCACCTGATGGATGCCACACCGTTGACGGTTGGACAGGAGCTTTCGGGCTACGCCGCCCAGCTCGACCACGGACTCCGTGCCATCAAGAACACGTTGCCGCATCTGGCCGAACTGGCACTCGGCGGCACGGCTGTCGGCACTGGATTGAACACGCCGAAGGGTTATGCACCTGCTGTTGCCAAAAAGATTGCGGAGCTGACAGGACTGCCTTTCGTCACTGCACCGAACAAATTCGAGTCGCTGGCGGCGCACGATGCCGTGGTGGAATCGCATGGGGCGCTCAAAACGGTGGCGGTTTCTTTGTTCAAAATTGCGAGCGACATCCGCCTGCTGGCCAGCGGCCCCCGCTGCGGCATTGGCGAACTCGTCATCCCGGACAACGAACCCGGCTCCAGCATCATGCCCGGCAAGGTGAACCCGACGCAGAACGAGGCCATGACCATGGCGATGGCGCAGGTGCTCGGCAACGACGTGGCCATCAACATCGGCGGCATGAACGGTCATTTTGAGCTGAACGTGTTCAAGCCGGTGATGATTTTCAATTTCCTGATGTCGGCTCGGCTCATCGGCGACGCTTGTGTGAGCTTCAACGACAACTGCGCTGTGGGCATTCAGGCCAATCTGCCTAAAATAAAAGAGAACCTGGACAATTCGCTGATGCTGGTCACGGCGCTGAACACGCACATCGGCTACGACAACGCCGCTGCCATTGCGAAGAAAGCCCACAAAGAAGGCACGACACTGAAACAAGCGGCACTGGCGCTTGGGCTGCTGACTTCGGAGCAGTTCGACCTCTGGGTTAGGCCGGAAGACATGGTGGGGGAGATGAAGGGGTAGTTGGTTTGGCTTGTTTGAGGAGTTTGAAGGGTTTGATTTGTGGAGGCAGGTCAAACCCTTCTTCGTTTTTAGAGGCCAGGGATTCAGATGATTTCTAAGTCGGTGCCGCAGAGGTAAATACGGACGCAGCTAATTTTTTTTTAATCTCAATATGTCTCGACATTGCCTTTAAACATTAGGCAATGACTTTGGTCATTAGAATTTCGTGATAAAATTTCGACAGACAATTTCTATTGTATCTTGCATTTCTCACCACCTAAGCATACCTTGACGTCTGATACTTCTCCCTCCGACACAGATTGATGAGAATGATGCACGAGCAATTTTTAGACTACTTACGATACGAAAAAAGGTTTTCACCGCACACACTAACGGCCTACGAGTCCGACATGGGGCAGTTTGTTGAGTTCTTAACGAAGACCTATGACCTTAGCGACCCCGCTGAAATTCGGCACACACACGTCCGCTCCTGGATGGTGGATTTGATGGAGAAGGGCAATGTGCCCCGGAGTGTGAACAGAAAGCTTTCCTGCCTGAAATCATTTTTCAAATATTTGCGGAAGCAAGGAGAAATCACCACCAACCCGATGCTCAAGGTGATACCACCGAAGACTGGTAAGCGCCTGCCGGTGTTCGTGCCGGAGAAGGCCATGTCGCTGCTGTTCGACAAAGTGGACTTTGGGGAGGGCCATGCTGGTCTGCGAAACCGATTGGTGATGGAGGTGCTGTACTGCACAGGCATTCGGAATTCGGAACTGATTGGGTTGAAAACGGCAGGCATAGATTTTTCCTCCAATCATATTAAAGTGTACGGCAAGGGCGGCAAGGAGCGACTGATTCCGGTTGCACGGCACTTGGCCGTGTTGATGGAACAGTACATCGGGTTGCGGAAGGCCGTATTTCCGGGAAATGAGATTCCTAATCTGATTTTAACCGATAAAGGAAAACCTCTTAGTGCGGGGTTCGTTTACAATTTAGTGAAACGCTACCTCTCCATCGTAACGACCGTGGAGAAGCGCAGCCCGCACGTCTTGCGGCATAGTTTTGCCACCCATTTATCGAACGGTGGAGCAGATTTAAACGCCATCAAGGAGTTGCTGGGCCATTCAAGCCTTGCGTCCACGCAGGTTTACACGCACAACTCAATTGAAAAACTGAAAAAAATATATCAACAAGCACATCCGAAAGCGGAAACAACGACGGAGCCATGAGCCGGTGCGACCCTGTGCCAAGGCCATCAGGCTTTACGAAACCATATTTCTAACCTTTTAATTTGACGTTTATGAAAATTCACACAGAAGCGGTTCAGTTTAAAGCTGACCAGAAATTACACGAATTCATTGAGAAAAAAATGGAAAAACTAACTTCGCACTTCGACAGCATCATCAATGTAGATGTTAAGCTGCGATTGGAAAATTCGGGACAGGTAAAGGACAAAGTAGCTGAGATACAACTACATGTGCCTGGGCAGACCCTTTTTGCGAAGGAGACCGCAAAAGCCTTTGAGCAATCAATTGACGGTGCCGTTGACAACCTGAGGAGGCAACTGTCGAAATACAAAGAAAAATTAAGACCTCATGCTGAGGCATAACGGTTAGTAACAGGGTGAAAGAAACCGGGCTGGAACCATCTAGCCCGGTTTTTTTTTGAGTGGAAACGAACGGCTTTGAACTTTTTTTCAAAAACCTTTTGTTCTGGGTGTTGTAAAACCGAAGGAAACTACTACTTTTGCGCCTCCAAAAAAAATGATGAAAAAGGAAAGTCAAAATTTTCTTTTTTTGTCATTTCCGCTATCTTTGCGGGCGCTTTGAAAAAAGCAGGGCAGAATGCCCGAAAGTTCATTGTAAATCAGGGGATTTATTTCGATAAGTTTCCATTCGTAAGCCAGTGTAGCTCAGTTGGTAGAGCAGCTGATTTGTAATCAGCTGGTCGGGGGTTCGAGTCCCTCTACTGGCTCAGATGGAAGTTTTGAGTGCGAGGTCGTTGGGTTTGGTTGTTTGCAACTGATGCCCAAATACTTAGCATCCAACAGCTCAAAACTACAAACTGGGGGTGCGCCGAAGTTGGAGAGACGGGGCAGACTGTAAATCTGTTGTGTAATGCTGAATAGGTTCGAATCCTATCACCCCCACCCAATGAGAGAGGCGAGAGAAGTGAGAGCGTGAGAGAGAAAACAAACTTGTTTTACCTCTCACTTTCTCACTTCTCTCACTTTCTCACTTCTTTGAAATGCGGGAGTAGCTCAGTTGGTAGAGCATCAGCCTTCCAAGCTGAGGGTCGCGGGTTCGAGTCTCGTCTCCCGCTCTGAAATCGGTTGGTGCAAGTTTGAATGACGGTTTGGTTAAAAAACTAACCTTGTTTTGAAACCATTTAGTCATTTTAGCATACAACCATACCGGTTAAGCCAATGTAGCTCAGGGGTAGAGCACTTCCATGGTAAGGAAGGGGTCGGGGGTTCGATTCCCTTCATTGGCTCGAATGCAAACCGTGCAATTTGAAGGCCAAAGCCCTGACAAAAAGCTGCATTTGCAAAATCAAAAACTCCTTTACTAAATAATTTTTTAAATTCAATTCCGATGGCAAAAGAACAATTTAAGAGGAACAAGCCGCACGTAAACATAGGAACGATCGGCCACGTTGACCACGGCAAGACTACACTGACCGCTGCCATCACGTATGTACTAGCGGAACAGGGTCTTGCTCAAAAGAAAGATTATGATTCAATCGACGCCGCTCCTGAAGAGAAAGAGCGCGGTATTACTATCAACACAGCTCACGTTGAATACGAAACTACCAAGCGTCACTATGCCCACGTTGACTGCCCAGGCCACGCTGACTATGTGAAGAACATGGTAACAGGTGCTGCCCAGATGGACGGCGCCATTATCGTGGTTGCAGCTACTGACGGCCCGATGCCACAAACCCGTGAGCACATCCTACTCGCACGTCAGGTAGGCGTTCCTTCATTGGTTGTCTTTATGAACAAAGTTGACCTTGTTGACGACCCAGAGATGCTGGAACTCGTTGAAATGGAGATGCGCGACCTGTTGAGCCAATATCAATTTGATGGTGACAACACACCAGTTATCAAAGGCTCGGCCATTAACGCACTGTCTGGTGAAGCATCAGGTATTCAATCCATTCAGGAATTGATGGATGCTTGTGACAGCTGGATTCCAGATCCAATTCGCGCTGTTGATAAGGACTTCCTGATGCCTGTTGAGGACGTATTCTCTATCACTGGCCGTGGCACTGTTGCTACTGGTCGTATTGAGCGTGGCGTTATCAACGTTGGTGACCCGGTAGAAATCATTGGTATGATGGAAGCAGGTGCAAAGCCGCTTACTTCAGTCGTTACAGGTGTGGAGATGTTCCGCAAATTGCTTGACCGTGGTGAGGCTGGTGACAACGCAGGTCTGCTCCTCCGTGGTATTGACAAAGATGCTATCCGTCGTGGTATGGTTATCTGTAAGCCCGGCTCCGTGAAGCCCCACTTGGAGTTCAAGTGTGAGGTTTATGTACTTGGCAAAGAAGAAGGTGGCCGTCACACGCCGTTCTTCAATGGCTATCGCCCACAGTTCTATTTCCGTACAACGGACGTAACTGGTGATTGCAAATTGCCTGAAGGCGTTGAAATGGTAATGCCTGGCGACAACGTTTCGCTTTCGGTAAAACTTATCAACCCAATCGCCATGGAAAAAGGTCTCCGCTTCGCAATCCGTGAAGGTGGCCGTACGGTTGGCGCTGGTCAGGTTACTGAGATTATTTCGTAATTCGGTTCTCCCGATTTACTTTTTATTAGAAAGGAAGTTAAGCGCCCCGGTACTGGGGCGCTTAACTTTTCTGCACTTATAGCATTAGGCGTTGCAAATCAATTTCGAAGCTTCATTTGTTGCTCAATTTGCTTACTGCTCGCCGATTTTGAAATCATTGTTTACGGGCGTAGCTCAAGTGGTAGAGCGACGGTCTCCAAAACCGTAGGCTGAGGGTTCGAGTCCTTCCGCCCGTGCCATGTTCACATTGTTTGGCGAAAAGGTTGACCGGCTTTTACCAGTCCACCCGAAACCATCAAATATTTAGCTTTATAATGGACAAGATTAAGCTCTACATTCAGGAAAGCTACAACGAACTTCTGACGAAGGTAACTTGGCCTACATGGCCAAACCTTCAGAGTACAACAGTTGTGGTTTTGATAGGGTTGGCCGTGTTTACGGTTTGCGTCTTTTTGATGGACTCAGTCTCAAAAGGACTGATGGATGGCATTATTTATAAATTGAGATAATTAGCCAAAAGAAAGCTTCATGTCTGAAGAAAAAAAATGGTATTCCCTTAGGGTCATCAGTGGCAAGGAGAAGAAAATCAAAGAGCGAGTTGAGCTGGAAATCAAGCGAAACAGCTGGGAGAATTTCATAACCCAAGTTATTGTACCTACGGAAAAGGTTTACAAAATAAGGAATGGGAAAAAGGTGATATCCGAGCGGAACATCCTTCCTGGGTATATTCTAATAGAAGCAGACCCCATTAAATTCTCAGGCGAAATAGTGCAGACAATAGCTAACGTTCCAAATGTTATCCATTTTTTAGGGAAGAACACACCGATACCGATGCAGACCTCCGAAGCCAACCGTTTGCTCGGCAAGGTAGATGAATCGCAAGACGCAGGAGAGCAAATGTTAGAACCGTTTCTCGTTGGTGAGACGGTGAAAATCATAGACGGCCCGTTTGCAGAATTTGTTGGAGATGTTCAGGAACTGAACGAGGAAAAGAAGAAGCTGAAGGTTATCGTAAAAATCTTCGGCCGTGGAACGGAAGTCGAATTGAATTTTATGCAGGTAGAAAAAACGCAATAAAAATGATGAATGATAAGTGATGAACGATGAATTGAGCGACTATAGCCCAAATCATTTTGGAATCCACTTTGACGGATACATCATTTATCATTTACCATTTATCATTAAGAAAGTTAGCAATGGCAAAAGAAGTAGAATTTCTCATCAAGTTGCAAGCGAAAGGTGGCCAAGCCAACCCTTCCCCTCCTATTGGACCAGCACTTGGTTCCAAGGGTGTGAACATCATGGAGTTCTGTAAGCGATTCAACGCTGATACGCAGGATCGCATGGGCAAGGTACTCCCTGTTCAGATTTCTGTTTACAAGGACAAAACTTTTGAATACGTCATCAAAACCGCTCCTGCCGCTATCCAATTGATGGAAGCTGCAAAGATCAAAGGTGGCTCATCAGAACCCAACCGAAATAAAGTTGGAAAAGTGTCTTGGGACCTTGTTCGCAAAATCGCAGAAGACAAAATGTCTGACCTTAACTGCTTTACCATTGACTCCGCCATGCGGATGGTGGCAGGTACGGCCCGCAGCATGGGTCTCAAGGTAGAAGGTGGAACTGCTCCACTGTAACTGAAAATGTGCACCGGGAAAGCACGATAAATTTCCCATAAAAACAAATCCTTGGGGCATTTACCCCAACTATTTTGAGTAGGGAGCCTTGGCCGTAAAGTCGGACTGGCGCTAATTACCTCACAAATTTTATTCAATGGCAAAAGTTCCTAAAAAAAGAAAAGTTGTCGACAAGAAAGTTGACAGCGTTAAGCTCCACTCTTTGGATGAAGCTATGGCTTTGGTCAAAGATGTGAACACGGCAAAGTTCGACGCCTCTGTCGATGTGCACGTGCGATTGGGCATTGACCCCCGTAAGGCCGACCAGGCCATCAGGGGCACCGTAAACCTTCCTCATGGTACCGGTAAAACTAAGCGCGTACTTGTTTTCTGCACACCTGACAAAGAGCAGGAGGCCAAAGATGCAGGTGCCGACCATGCCGGTCTCGACGAATTGATCACCAAGATATTGGGTGGCTGGACAGACTTCGACGTCGCAGTAGCTACTCCCACGGTAATGGCACAAGTAGGTAAAGTGGCAAGGGTACTTGGTCCTCGTGGCCTTATGCCCAACCCGAAAACTGGTACTGTTACGATGGACCTTGCTACCGCCGTAAGTGACGTGAAAGGTGGGAAAATTGCCTTCCGGGTTGACAAATACGGTATCATTCACTCTTCGGTTGGGCGAGTTTCATTTACACCTGATAAGCTGGTGGACAACGCAAACGAACTTATCAATACCTTGGTAAAGATGAAGCCATCTTCCGCAAAAGGTATTTATATCAGGTCAATTACCGTTGCCAGCACCATGAGTCCGGGTATCAAAATTGACTCAAAAACAATTCGTTAAATCCTAAAGTGACGAAAAGCTGAACTGGTCAAATTTGACCAAGTAAGCTGTCACCAAATCATTATAAATATGACAAGGGAAGAAAAAACGGCTGCAATTGAGGACTTGAAGGAGAAATTCTCCAGTTCCTCATTTTTTTACCTCGCAGACTCTTCTGCGATGACAGTCGCACAAGTCAATGTACTCAGGAGGAAACTCCATGAGCAGGGAATGAACATGCGGGTGGTAAAGAATACCCTTGCCCGCAAGGCCATGGAAGCTGCTGCTTCTGACAGTACCAACTTCGATGGCTTGTATGATTCTTTAACTGGTCCAACTGCCATCATCTTTACGGAGGTGGCTAACTCTCCAGCAAAAATCATCAAAGCATTCCGGAAAAAATCGGATGTGGATCGCCCGCAGTTAAAAGCTGCATACATTGACTCTGCAATTTATATTGGTGATGACCAGCTCGATACACTCGTAAACCTCAAGTCTAAAGAAGACTTGTTGGGCGAACTCATCGGCTTGCTCAATTCACCAATGTCAAGCCTCCTTTCGCAGCTTGGTTCTGGTGGCCAGAACGTAATGGGCTTGCTAAAGGCAATCGAAACTAAAGGTTGATAAGCACTGGTTGGGCTTTTGGTGTTGACTATGATTCATATCAACTTCATTAATTCTTACCAACTCTAATCAACAAATAAACTTGGCTTCCAAGACAACGCACATAAGTTTTCTTAAAATTTAAAAACGAATTAAAATGGCTGATTTGAAAGCTCTTGCCGAGCAGTTGGTAAACCTTACTATCAAAGAAGTAACGGAACTGACAGGTATCATGGAAAGTGATTACGGTATCAAACCTGCTGCTGCAGCAGTAGCAGTTGCTGCCGGTTCTGGTGGTGGCGATGCCGCTGCTGTCGTAGAACAAACTGAGTTCGATGTGATTTTGACTTCTGCTGGTGCTGCCAAATTGCAGGTAGTGAAGGCTGTTAAAGATGCCCTTGGTTTGGGTCTCGTAGAAGCCAAAGGATTGGTAGATGCTGCTCCTGGTCCAGTGAAGTCAGCTGTTTCAAAAGACGAGGCTGAGAAGCTGAAGAAACTTTTGGAAGAAGCTGGCGCACAGGTGGAACTGAAGTAAGCTGATACCCGGCTTGCCGGACTATTAGCAAAAAGCAGTTATTTACTAATCTAAATCGATGCTTAGTTACAACTTTTTTGCTACATAGCGCTTTTAGTACAGGAGGCTTAACCGATCTGCCCGCAGATTGGTTAAGCCTATTGTCGTTTCATAAGTTGTGATACTTTGTTTCTTGCTGAAAGGCAGTTAGTTGGAGCTTATTCTATTGAGATTTGCGGAGTCGGAAAAGGGAAGGTTGTATGTTTTTTGCTTTGCTAAAAATATGCCGTTCTATCCAAAATCCTATCTGCCCGAATTTCCTTCAGGAAGCAGGTTTGACCGCAATTACAATCACTAATAAATTTTTACGCCGAATATGACATCAATTCCAAGTGTCAGCGTTACCGAAACAGGCAGGTTAAGTTTTGGTAAAATCAAGTTGCCCTCCGAGCACCCAGACCTGTTGGAAATCCAGTTGAAATCATTCCAAGAGTTTTTCCAGTTAGAAACTACCCCAGAAAATAGGGGCAATGAAGGACTGTTCAAAGTTTTCAAGGAGAATTTCCCCATTACTGACGCCCGGAACATTTTCGTTCTGGAATTCCTCGATTATTACGTGGACCCTCCCCGCTACACCATTGAAGAGTGTATGCAGCGTGGTCTGACCTATAGTGTGCCCCTCAAGGCCAAGCTTCGCTTGTCTTGCAATGACGTGGAACACGTTGATTTTGAGACGATTGTACAGGATGTTTTCCTTGGAAATATCCCATACATGACGCCAAAAGGCACTTTCGTAATCAATGGTGCTGAGCGGGTAGTTGTTTCACAGCTCCACCGTTCGCCAGGTGTGTTTTTTGGTCAAAACTATCACCCGAACGGAACGGCAATTTATTCCGCCAGGGTAATCCCTTTCAAGGGCGCTTGGATGGAGTTCGCAACGGACATCAACAACGTGATGTACGCCTATATTGACCGGAAAAAGAAATTCCCGGTAACGACCCTGCTTCGTGCAATTGGCTTTGACAATGACAAATCCATTCTCGACCTGTTCAACTTAGCCGATGAAATCGAGAACACAAGGGCAAACATCGAGGGTGCCATTGGCCGCAAACTAGCGGCGAGGGTGCTTCGCTCTTGGACGGAAGACTTCGTGGACGAAGATACTGGTGAGGTAGTGACTATCGAGCGTAACGAAATCATCCTTGAGCGTGATGTAGTGTTGGACGAGGACAATATCGAGCAGGTAATCAGCTCTGGTCTTGCCACCATCATCCTTCAGCGGGAAGACATTGAGGAGGATTACACCATTATATATAATACCCTACAGAAAGACCCGACCAGCTCCGAAATGGAAGCGGTGAATTACATCTACCGCCAACTTCGTGGCGCCGAGCCACCCGATGACGAGACGGCTCGTGGTATCATTGACAAACTCTTTTTCTCCGATAAGCGCTACAACCTCGGCGAGGTGGGCCGTTACAAAATCAACCGCAAGCTGGGCATGGAAACCTCGCTTGAAACGCTGGTTTTGACAAAAGACGACATCATTGCTATCGTGAAATACTTGGTTCGATTGATGAACCAGCGTGCGGAGATTGACGATATTGACCACCTCAGCAACCGCCGTGTGCGCACGGTGGGCGAGCAGCTTTACGCTCAGTTCGGCGTTGGCCTCGCAAGGATGGCCCGTACCATCCGGGAGCGCATGAACGTCCGTGACAACGAGGTGTTCACCCCGATTGACTTGATTAATGCTAGGACCTTGTCCTCCGTAATCAACTCATTTTTCGGAACGAGCCAGCTATCTCAGTTCCTCGACCAGACGAACCCCCTTTCCGAAATCACCCACAAGCGCCGTATCTCGGCACTTGGACCAGGTGGTCTCTCAAGGGAACGTGCAGGTTTCGAGGTTCGTGACGTTCACTATTCCCACTACGGTCGCCTTTGTACCATTGAGACACCAGAGGGTCCGAACATCGGCCTTATTTCTACACTTTGCGTACACGCCAAAGTGAACAAAATGGGCTTTCTGGAGACGCCGTACCGCAAGGTGAATGATGGCGTAGTGGACATCCACAATATTGCTACTTATCTTTCTGCGGAGGCAGAAGACTTTATCAAAGTTGCCCAAGCAAATGCTCCGTTTGACGCCAATGGCAAATTCCTCAACGACAGGATTAAGTCAAGGGAGCACGGTGACTTTCCAGTACTTGCACCAGATGAAGTTGAGTACATGGACGTAGCGCCGAACCAAATCGTAGGTGTTTCTGCGTCTATGATTCCGTTCCTCGAAAACGACGACGCCAACCGGGCACTCATGGGCTCGAACATGCAACGTCAGGCAGTGCCACTTATCCGTCCAGCAGCTCCAATTGTGGGCACGGGTCTGGAGGGTAAAGTTGCTCGTGACTCCCGGATGTTGATAAACGCAGAGGGTGATGGAGTGGTGGAGTATGTGGATGCGATGGAAATTGTAATCCGCTACGACCGCACCGAGAACGAGCAGTTGGTTTCTTTCGAAGACAACCGCAAGACATACAAACTGACCAAGTTCCTGCGTACCAACCAGGCAACTTGCGTTAACCTGAAACCCATCGTTCGCAAGGGCCAACGAGTGAAAAAAGGCGAAATCCTTTGCGATGGCTATGCAACTGACAAAGGCGAGTTGGCGCTCGGCCAAAACCTGAAAGTGGCGTTCATGCCATGGAAAGGTTACAACTTCGAAGATGCCATCGTACTTTCTGAGCGGGTAGTTCGAGAAGATGTATTCACCTCAGTCCACATCGAGTCGTTTGACATGGACGTTCGGGATACCAAGCTTGGCGAGGAAGAGCTGACCAACGACATTCCAAACGTGAGCGAAGATGCTACCAAAGACCTTGACGAGCACGGTGTCATCCGTATCGGCGCTTGGGTTAAAGAAGGCGATATCCTCATTGGTAAAATCACGCCGAAAGGTGAGACGGACCCGACACCGGAGGAGAAACTGCTCCGTGCCATCTTCGGCGACAAAGCTGGTGACGTGAAAGATGCTTCACTCAAAGTGCCACCATCTGTCAGTGGTGTGGTAATAAACAAGCAACTTTTTGCCCGTGCAAAAAAGAGCAATTTGCAAAAAACGCAGGAAACCGAGGTCTTGAAAAAACTCGATGACCAGCACGCCATTGCCACCAACGAGTTGAAGACAATTTTGATTGATAAACTTCTGACGTTGGTTCGTGACAAAACCTCACAGGGCGTAAAGACCATCTACAACGAAGCGATGATTCCGAAAGGAACCAAGTTCACGCAAGAACTGCTTCGTACGATGGAGTTTACCCAACTTGACTACAGCGGGTGGACGAACGACGACGAAACCAACGGGTTGATTGCTAGGCTGTTGCACAACTACAGCATCAAGCTGAACGAAGAAGTAGGTCGCTACAAGCGGGAGAAATTCAACATCAGTATTGGTGATGAGCTACCAGCTGGCGTATTGAAACTGGCCAAAGTTTATATCGCCAAAAAGCGCAAGCTGAAAGTGGGCGACAAACTCGCAGGCCGCCACGGAAACAAGGGTATCGTGTCACGTATCGTGCGATTGGAAGACATGCCATTTACCGAAGACGGCCAAGCAGTGGACGTAGTTCTGAACCCACTGGGTGTACCTTCAAGGATGAACCTTGGTCAAATCCTCGAAACCGTACTTGGTTGGGCTGGTCAGAAACTTGGCGTTCGCTACGCTTCTCCAATCTTCGACGGTGCACACAAAGATGAAATCGAGCACTTCATCCAAGAAGCTGGCCTTCCTTCTTTGGGACAAACATGGTTGTCGGATGGTGAAACGGGCGACCGTTTCCACCAGCAAGCAACGGTGGGCGTTATCTACATCTTGAAACTCTCCCACATGGTGGACGACAAGATGCACGCACGTTCCATCGGGCCATACTCGCTCATCACACAGCAGCCGTTGGGTGGTAAGGCGCAGTTCGGTGGCCAGCGTTTTGGTGAGATGGAGGTTTGGGCACTCGAAGCATTCGGTGCAGCCAGTATCCTTCAGGAATTGCTAACGCTTAAATCTGACGACATCGTCGGACGTGCCAAAGCCTACGAGGCTATCGTCAAAGGCGATGTGCTGCCGGAGCCGAACATCCCGGAATCGTTCAATGTACTCGTCCACGAATTACGTGGTTTGGCATTGGACATCAAGTTTGATTAATTTGTGATTGGTGATTGGTGATTGGTGACTGGGGAGGCCCAGCCACCAATCACCAATCACTAGTCTCCAATCACTATTAAGATATGTCTTTTAAGAAAAATTTTGCAGCGCCCGGTTCAAATTTCAATTCAATTACCATCAGCCTCACCTCTCCTGACGACATTCTGGAGCGGAGCTACGGGGAGGTGTTGAAGCCGGAAACCATCAACTACCGCTCCTACAAGCCGGAGCGTGATGGCTTGTTCTGCGAGCGCATTTTTGGACCAGTTAAAGATTATGAGTGCTACTGTGGCAAGTACAAGCGTATTCGCTACAAAGGCATCGTTTGTGACCGTTGTGGTGTGGAAGTGACCGAGAAAAAAGTACGCCGTGAGCGCATGGGCCACATCAAATTGGTGGTTCCTGTGGTGCATATCTGGTTTTTTAAATCATTGCCCAACAAAATCGGCTACCTGCTCGGACTTTCCTCCAAGAAATTGGAAAGCGTAATTTATTACGAACGCTACGTCGTTATCCAGTGGGGTGCTGCGCAACGTCCAGAAAATGCGGACGAAGTGTTGGCACTGCTTTCCGAAGAAGAGTACATGGACATCATGGACGCCCTTCCGCCGGAAAACCAGCAATTGGATGACAGCGACCCGAACAAGTTCATCGCCAAGATGGGTGCTGAAGCTGCTCGTGACCTGCTCAACCGCCTCGACCTCGACCAGCTTTCTTTCGACCTGCGCCACCAGGCTGCCAACGAAACCAGCCAGCAGCGTAAAAGCGAAGCCCTCAAGCGCCTCCGTGTTGTGGAAGCTTTCCGTGCTGCGCAAACTCGCATGGAAAACCGCCCTGAATGGATGATCATCCAGTACCTGCCCGTTGTTCCGCCGGAACTCCGTCCGTTGGTGCCGTTGGATGGTGGCCGTTTCGCAAGCTCCGACTTGAACGACCTCTACCGGAGGGTTATCATTAGAAACAACCGCCTCAAGCGACTTCTGGAAATCAAAGCTCCGGAGGTGATTTTGCGGAACGAAAAAAGAATGCTCCAAGAGGCCGTTGACTCCTTGTTTGACAACAGCCGGAAATCCAACGCCGTAAAGGCCGAGGGTGGCCGGGCGCTCAAGTCACTTTCCGACATCCTCAAAGGCAAGCAAGGCCGTTTCCGCCAAAACCTTTTGGGTAAACGTGTTGACTACTCAGGCCGTTCGGTCATCGTGGTAGGTCCGACCCTCAAACTGCACGAATGCGGTTTGCCAAAAGGCATGGCTGCCGAGCTTTTCAAGCCGTTCATCATCCGCAAACTCATCGAGCGTGGGGTGGTAAAAACGGTAAAATCTGCAAAAAAACTTGTTGACCGCAAGGACAGCGTCATTTGGGACATCCTCGAAAACATCTTGAAGGGACACCCAGTGATGCTCAACCGGGCTCCAACGCTTCACCGTTTGTCCATCCAGGCTTTCCAGCCTAGGTTGGTGGAGGGCAAGGCCATCCAGCTTCACCCGCTGGTTTGTGGTGCATTCAACGCCGACTTTGACGGTGACCAAATGGCTGTGCACGTGCCATTGAGTCAAGGTGCGATTTTGGAGGCTCAGTTGCTGATGCTGTCAGCGCACAACATGCTCAACCCGCAAGACGGCTCGCCCGTTACCCTGCCTTCGCAGGACATGGTCTTGGGCTTGTACTATATTACGAAGGGTAAAAAATCAATGGATGGCCTAATTGTAAAAGGAGAGGGTGGGAAATTCTACTCTTCTGAAGAGGTTCGTATTGCTTTCAACGAAGGCAAACTCGACCTCCACGCCAATATCCACTGTCGTTGTTCGGTAGAAAATGAGAAGGGCGAATTGGTGCTAAAAGTTATTGAAACTACTTGTGGCCGGGTGCTTTTCAATGAGGCAGTTCCCGCAGGAGTTCCTTTCGTCAATGAGCTTTTGACCAAGCGTAACCTGAAGAAAATCATCTCCGACATCCTGAACCGTACCCACTTCGCTGCTACCGCCGATTTCCTCGACGCTACGAAAGAACTGGGTTTCACTTGGGCGTTCCGGGGTGGTTTGTCGTTCAACCTTGGTGACTTGATTACACCTTCTATTAAGGAGCGCATCCTTACCCAGGCGCAGTCAGAAGTTGACGAAGTTTGGGAGAACTACAACATGGGCCTTATCACGTTCAATGAGCGTTACAACCAAATCATTGACAAGTGGACTTATGCTGACAACCGGATAACGGATGCCCTGATGAAGGAGCTATCAACGCACAAACAGGGCTTTAACTCTGTATTCATGATGTTGGACTCCGGTGCACGTGGTTCCAAGCAGCAAATCAAGCAGCTTTGCGGACTGCGGGGCCTGATGGCCAAGCCGAAGAAGTCTGGTGACAACTCTGGCGCCATCATCGAGAACCCGATCCTTGCAAACTTCATGGATGGACTTTCGGTATTGGAATACTTCATCTCGACGCACGGTGCTCGTAAGGGTCTTGCGGATACGGCCTTGAAAACGGCTGACGCAGGTTACCTCACCCGTCGTTTGGTGGACGTTTCGCAGGACGTAGTCATTATCGAAGAAGATTGCGATACACTGCGTGGCATTGCGACCCAAGCGCTCAAGGACAACGAAAAAATCATTGACCCGCTTTCTAACAGGATTCAAGGCCGCTACACGTTGCACGATATTACGCACCCAGTTTCGGATGAACTCATCCTCAAAGCTGGCGAGTATATCACGCAAGCAGTTGCGAAATATGTCGAAGACGCAGGCATCGAAGAAGTTACCATTCGTTCTGTACTCACTTGCGAAACCAAGCGTGGCGTTTGCACGAAGTGCTACGGTAAAAACTTGGCATCCGGCCGCATCGCCGAGCGTGGCGATGCAGTAGGTATCATTGCTGCTCAGTCCATTGGTGAGCCGGGTACACAGCTTACACTCCGTACTTTCCACGTGGGTGGTATCGCTTCTGTGACCAAATCAGAAAGCGAAATCACTGCGAAATTTGACGGTAAAATCGAGTTTGACGCCCTTCGTGTCACGACTTTAAAGGACAACGATGGTGACTTGTTGAATGTGGTTCTTTCCCGGACGGGCGAAATTCGCATCACGGATGAAGAAGGTAAGCGCCAGTTTTCAGCCAATCACATTCCCTACGGTTCAACCATTCATGTCAAAGAAGGGCAGATGGTTTCCAAAGGCGACGTAATTTGCGAGTGGGATCCATTCAACGCCGTGATTGTTTCCGAGTTCCAGGGTATCGCCAAATTCGACGCTATTGAAGAGGGTGTAACCTTCCGTATGGAGCGTGACGACCAGACTGGTTACTCTGAGAAAGTTATCATTGAGAGCAAAAACAAGAAGAAAGTTCCGGCCATTTCCATTGTCAGCAAGGATGGAGAAGAGCTTCGCCGATACAGCTTGCCAGTGGGTGCCTACATTTCCATCGAGGATAACCAAGGTGTGAACGCAGGTATGAAAATCGTGAAAATACCACGTAAACTGGGCAAGATACAGGATATCACCGGTGGTCTTCCGAGGGTAACGGAGCTTTTCGAAGCAAGGAACCCATCGAACCCAGCTGTAGTTTCTGAAATCGATGGCGAAGTACTTTTTGGTAAAATCAAGCGTGGTAACCAAGAAGTTATCGTAAAATCAAAGGACGAGCAAGTACACCGTTACCTGATTCCACTTTCGAAGCACGTACTCGTGCAAGAGGGAGACTTCGTACGGGCAGGCACTTCGCTGTCAGATGGCACTACTTCACCAAAGGACATTTTGGCCATCAAAGGCCCGTTTGCAGTGCAATCTTACCTCGTAAATGGGGTACAGGAAGTGTACCGCTCACAGGGTATCGCCATCAACGACAAGCATATCGAAGTTATCGTTCGGCAGATGATGCGCCGGGTGACCATACAAGACCCAGGAGACACGACCTTCCTCGAAAGCGAGGCTGTGGAGAAATGGGAATTCTTGGAGCAAAACGACTGGATTTACGACAAGAAAGTAATCACAGAAGCCGGTGAAAGCAACCGCTTGAAACCGGGACAGCTCGTGAGCTTGCGCCAAATCAGGGAGGAAAACTCCTATCTGAAGCGCAACGACCGCAAGTTGGTTCAATTCCGGGATGCTGTAGCCGCTACTTCCAGCTCGATGTTGCAAGGTATCACCCGTTCTTCGTTGGGTACGGAAAGCTGGATTTCAGCCGCTTCGTTCCAGGAGACGACCAAAGTACTCAGCACTGCTGCCATCGAAGCCAAGCCAGACTTGCTGTACGGCTTGAAAGAGAACGTAATCGTCGGCAAGAAGATACCAGCCGGTACTGGTATGCGCAAGTTCGATGACCTTTTCGTGACCAGCATGGAAGCGCACAACTCCTTTAAGGAGCGCCGAATGTTGATGGAAGAAGAGGAAGAAGAGTTTGAAACTTACGGCGATTAATCCGTAAAAGATATTAACAGATAGCAACTCGGCCCGTCCTGTATTTTCAGGATGGGCCGTTTTTTTAGCGGGTGAGCAAGTGAGAGATGCGAGCAGGTGATCGGGTGAGAGATGTGAGCGAGTGAGCGGGGGGACTGCTCACCCGCTCACATCTCTCACCCGATCACCCGCTAAGTAAAGTCCACCTGCACCATATCATCCAGTTTCAAACCGAGAAGACTGCTCGCCTTGCCCATGCTCACGGCGATTTCGAGGAACCCGGCGGCATTGAACAAACACAAGGTATCGCCTACTGGCACGTCTGTATAGTGGCGACTTAGGTGGGTGATGGGGTCGTTGCGTTTGAAAAACAGGGCGAACTTGCGACCATTCTGCACTTTTTCAAACAGGTCCTTCGGAATATTTATCACGACATTTTCATAGTGATCCACATAAATGACTGATCCCCGAATCTGGGAATGGCTGAGCACGGGCTGCAGTGCTATGCGCTGTACCGTTTCTCCCGCAGGGAATCCAACTTCATGGAGCGGTTGGCCCGCAGCAAGGTGTTGGACAGTATTGGCGAGTGTTTGCTGAATGGGAAAGGGGCTTTGCTTATCATAATCGAGCCGAAAAGCGTTGGGCATTTTGGAAAATACCAGTGAAAATATGCCATTATCGGGGCCGATGAAAATCTGGCCTTCGTGTTGAAGGCAAATGAGTGACATACCCTCAGGGCTGTTGTTTACAGTGATTATATGGATGGTGCCGACCGGAAAACTTGGGTACGTATTTTTCAGCACAAAAGCACCCTGCACAATGTCGTATGGCCTGACATTGTGTGAAATATCAACGATTTGCAAGTTGGGACTTTGCCGAAGGAGCGCCCCTTTTAGCAAGGCAACATAGTTGTCAAACAACCCAAAGTCGGTTGTCAAAGTTACTATTGGCATAGCTTGGGCATTGTTTTTATCGGGCAAATAAACATGGCTTTTGGGTAATCATCGTGTGTCGAAACTTTTCGGGACTTTTGCCAGTTACATGGGTTCAGGGCGATTTTGGTGAATTATTCCATCAAAAAAATAATGCGCCGATTTGTTCCAAAAAACTATTTTTACCGACAAAAGTAGCTGATTTTTAAAAGCCCAACAGCCAAATCTGAGGCCAATTGGCCAAGATAACTCTTGTCGTTTCACCGTTTTTCAATCACAACCTAACATTTGAGCGAAATAATCCTGACCATCGAAGACGTTGACCCCGTAGAACTCTACGGTGAGAACGACGTCAAACTTAACCTGCTTCGAAGAGCATTTCCCGACATCAGCATAACTGCCAGGGGCAGCAACCTTAAACTCTCCGGCGAGAAAAAATTCACCCAATCGGCCAAAGGCAAGTTTGAGCAAATGGTACGGTTGCTAAAAGAGCGCAAAAACCTTCCCATCCAGATGGTGGAAGAATTGATGCTGGAAGGTAACAATCCATTTCAAGCCCACCTCAATGACGCCGCTGGCAAGGTACTGGTGCATGGCAACGACGGTAAAGTCATCCGAGTCAAAACGCTCAACCAGCGCAAGCTCGTCGAGGCTTCCGAGCGAAACGATGTGGTGTTTGCGGTAGGTCCGGCGGGCACAGGAAAGACCTACACAGCCGTGGCATTGGCCGTTCGTGCTTTGAAAAACAGGGTGGTCAAAAAAATCATCCTCACCCGGCCAGCCGTAGAAGCTGGTGAAAGCCTCGGCTACCTGCCCGGCGACCTCAAGGAAAAGATTGACCCCTACCTTCGCCCGCTCTACGATGCCCTTGACGACATGATTCCTGCGGATAAGCTCAAGTATTTCATGGAAACCAGGGTCATCGAAATTGCCCCACTTGCCTATATGCGGGGCCGTACCCTCGACAATGCGTTCATTATCCTTGATGAAGCGCAGAATACCTCTTCGCTCCAAATCAAAATGTTCCTCACTCGCCTTGGCCCAACTGCCAAAGCCATCATCACGGGCGACCTTACCCAAATTGACCTGCCGATGAACACCCGGTCCGGCCTTCGAAAAGCCATTGACATCTTGCGGGATATTGAAGGAATAGACGTCATCCGGCTGACCGTTGACGACGTGGTGCGCCACCGATTGGTGAAAGAAGTCATCAAAGCTTTTGAGCGGGATGGTGTGCAGCAACGCCAACAGTGGGAGGAATCGCATGGGCGGATTCCTTTTCGGCGACCAGAATCGAATGACGAGGAAGAATAAAGCAGTATGAGGAAGGTGAATGGAGTGAATATTTGCATTTTTCTGCCTTCCCGCTGTCCACCATTTTCCCCGAAAATTGTCACCCGGCTTTTATTTTCGGTATTTTCTTCGCCGTAAGAAATTCATTACACTATTTTTGCCAAGTCAGCACACCTTAATAACAATAATTGTCTAACAAAAACAACCCAGTATGAAGTTTAAATCTACGAAGCAGTTCGGCCTGATCATGGCATGCCTGCTGGTGGGTGCATCAGCATTTGCTCAGTTGCGCACACCAGTTGACATTGCCACCGCGCATGTAAATTCCCATTACGCAGAATGGGGACTCACCGCACAGGACATTGATGGCATGACCGTCAGTGACCAGTACACCGACCCGACCACTGGCATTGCCAGGGTATTTTTCATGCAGCGTTACCAGGGAATCCCTGTTTACAATGCAATTCAGAACATCAGCATCACGGCAGATGGAAAGGTTTTTCATGTGGGCAAAAGGTTTGTGCCAAACCTTTCTACCAAGGTGAACAACACCATACCCGTACTTGACGCAGAAGCGGCTGTTGTAAAACTGATGCAACACCTCGATATTCCTTACGCTCCAATTCGGCTAATTGGTCAGGATGACAAAGGCAGTTTTGTTTTTGAAAAAGGAACAGTTGCACAGGAAAATATCAAAGCCCGCCTGAGTTTTCAGCAATACGGCAGTGTGGTGCTGTTGGCCTGGGATATTTCGCTGGTGCCCGTAAAATCTTCCGATATGTGGAGCTGTCGGGTAGATGCCGTGACTGGCGACCTCCTTGACAAAGCAAACTGGACGGTTTACTGTAAAGTTGACCACACTGCGTTTATGCACACCGAGAAGAATTGCGATGCGGTAGCAAATCACAACCACAAGTCTGTTACTTCCAGCTTCAACACAGCGGCTGCTGGCTCTTACAACGTATGGCCTTCGCCGGTAGAAAGCCCGATACATGGCACACGCCAAATGGTTGTTGACCCACACGACCTAACTGCCTCCCCTCATGGCTGGCACGATACAAACGGCCAAGCCGGCCCAGAGTACACCATTACCCGTGGAAATAACGTGCACGCTTATGAAGACAGTGGCGATACGAACGGCTCCATTGACAATGAACCAGATGGCGGTCCCAGCTTGGTTTTTGACTTCCCTTACGATGCCTTGAACGAGCCTGTGACCTACACGAATGCAGCTGTCGTGAATTTGTTTTACTGGAACAACATCATGCACGATTTGTCCTATTCTTATGGCATGACTGAGGCTGCAGGTGCTTTCCAGTCCAACAACTATGGCAACGGCGGTGCAGGCAACGATTTTGTTAATGCTGAGGCACAAGATGGCGGTGGTACAAACAACGCAAACTTTTCAACACCAGCTGATGGTGGCAACGGCCGTATGCAGATGTACCTCTGGGATGGAGGGCAGGTTGGCGAGGTATTCAATGTGCTTGAACCAGCTTCAGTTGCAGGTGGGTATTCTTCTGTACAGCCAGCTACTGGTTGGGGCGTTGGAGCTTATGCTTCCCAAGCTGGCGTTACCGCAGAGGTAGCCATAGTACAGGATGCACTGGCAAATGACCTTTTTAGCGATGCTTGTGAAGAAATCTTAAATGTAACAGAATTGACTGGCAAGATAGCCCTCATAGATAGGGGCGGCTGTGAATTTGGATTCAAAGCATTGGCTGCGCAAAATGCAGGTGCTGTCGGTGTCATCATTTGTAATTTTGAAGATGCCACCATCGGTATGGGAGGCGGTGCGGTTGGCGGTCAAGTAGAAATTCCGACTATCATGATGACTTCCGTAAACTGCCAGACCATTCGCCAGTTTGCAGGCAACGGACTCGTCGCTTCCATCAAATTGCCCGACCTTCCAATGGGCCCGGCACAGCTTGATGGCGACCTCGACAACGGTATCGTTGCACACGAGTATGGCCATGGCATTTCCAACCGCCTTACGGGTGGCCCTGGACAAGCAGGCTGCCTCAGCAATGCCGAGCAAATGGGCGAGGGCTGGAGCGACTGGTTCAGCATGATTACCACTGTGGAAGCTGGCGATACGGGTACTGACAAACGGGGCGTGGGCACTTATGCCATCGCCGAACCGGCAAATGGTGGGGGCATTCGCCGCTATCCATATTCAACAGATATGGCCGTTAACCCACTTACCTATGCTGACGTAGCAACCAACCAAGAAGTACATGCCCTTGGTGAAGTATGGACTGCCATGGTTTGGGATTTGTATTGGGCTTTTGTGGATGAATACGGCTGGAATGCAGACCTATACCATGGTACTGGTGGAAACAACATGGCTATCCGTTTAGTATATGATGGAATGAAAAACCAGCCTTGTAACCCTGGTTTCCTCGATGGACGTGACGGTATCATTGCCGCTGACCTAGCGATAAACAATGGGGTAAATAAATGTATGATTTGGAAGGTGTTTGCACGCAGAGGCGCTGGCTTGAGTGCTTTGCAGGGCAGCTCAGGCAATGCCGGCGACCAGGTTGAGGCGTTTGACATTCCTTGTGAATGTCGTGATGAGCTGACTGTCACGAAATCTGTTACTGATTTCATTAATCCTGGCGATGACATCCAAGTAACGGTCAATGTTTCCAACTGCAAGCTGGAGACACGTACCAATGTAATTGTTTCCGACCATCTCCCTGATGGCACTTCCTTTAAAGCAGGCTCTGCCAATGTGCCAGCCACTGTAACAGGCAATACCCTTACTTTGCAAGTCGGGGATATTGATTTTGAACAAACCAAAACAATCACTTACACCTTGACTACCGACCCAGGCAAATACTCTATTCGGTATTTCTTGGACGATGTGCCAGACGCAGATGCAGAAGACAATTGGAATATTGATTTTGAAGCAAATGCGCCCTCAATAAATATTTTTGAAATTCAAGATGTAAGTTTCAACAGTCCAGAATTTGCTTGGGCTGCACCAGAAATTTTAACTGAGAGCCGCGCAATACTCGAATTGATTACACCTTGGACGGTTGTAGGCAATCGTCCAGTCCTGCGTTTCTACCATGCTTTTGATACAGAAGCAGGTGTTGATGCTGGCTTTATTGAGGTGAAAAGGCCCAACGAAAACTCCTTTGTAAAAGTCGCAGATAAAATGTTGCGGAATGGTTATACAGGAGGAGTTTCCTACGGTGAGGCTTTTGTCATTCCAAACTTGGAAGGCTGGTCAGGGACTAGCAATGGTGAATTTATCTCAACTTACGTTGATATGAGCGATTGGGCAGGCGGTGATGTCGTCTTCAGGTTTCGCTTCGGCACTAACGACGGGATTGCTGGAGCAGGTGACAACCCCGGTTGGACAGTGGATGACATTGAGTTCATGGATATGTTGAATTACAACGGCGAAGTTTGTGTGACCACAGCTCAGGGTGACAATGAGTGCGTCATTGCACCTGAAGAAGGCACTATCGTTGAGTCGCAGTTCTTTTCCAGTACCGTGGAAACTTTGGCCGACATGACCATGACCGTGTTCCCGAACCCGGCAAGGGACATGTTGAACATCTCACTGACGGCTGAAAGCCAAAAGGATGTCAACCTCAGCCTGCTGACCATTGACGGCAGGGTGATGATGGAAAGAAAGGCCAATGTACTTGGAAACGGCCATTTCGAACTAAACGTCAGCCAACTCCCAGCAGGATTCTACTTGGTAAAAGTAGCCACTGAGGAAGGCGTGATGGTGACGAAAGTGGTGGTTGATTAGATTATTCTGAAAAAATAAAAAGGCCTGGACGGATGCATTTCCGTTCAGGCCTTTTGCTTTCACTTAAAATCAAGTTAGAATTCTACCGCCAATTCTTTTATCAAATTGCCTCTATTTGAAAGCCTTGCGAAGTATTTGCCTTTTGGCAAACCACGTATTTCAAACTCAAACCTAAACTTGTGGCTGCCCCGCTTTTGAACCCTGTTCTTGAATAGCTGGTGCACTAATTCCCCCGCCTCATTGTACAAGCCGAAATCCACTTGCTTGTCAGCGGCCAAGTCATAATAAAACAAACCGTTCATGGCAAATGCCTCCCGCCAGTTGGCTGGTTGGCCAGGCAGTTGGCGGTCTTGTGGTGGGGATTGGTATTTGATATGGTATTCAGGCATCGGCTTGCCCAGCATGTCGGCCACGTATTTCGTGAGGGTTGGGTCCCCAATGCCTTCCAGCCTGTCTGCATCTGATACCGCCCAAACGGCGTATTGGGCTGATGGATGCTCATGCATATTTTTTTCGTTTAGGTATTTGGCCATTTTAAGGAGGTTGCCTTCTGCCATTTTTCCAAGTTTGAAAGCACTGCCCTCGCCCGGCGAGCCGTCACTGGCCTCGATACAAAAGCCGAACAGCTTGCCTATTCTTGAAGCACCTTCCCCCACCAAGAAATTTTCCTCTTTGCTAACCATCAGGTTTTGAAGACTTGAGTCACCCGCTTCAAAAATCTGACCTGCGGGAACTCTTACTTCCAACTTTTTCTTTGACTTGTTGTGTAGGTGTAATTTGAGGCATTCCCCAGAATGTCCACCTTTTCCTTCTGCGGATACGGTTATGAGACCCTTTTTTATGGCCTCGGCAATGTCTAGCACTTGGCCAGAAAGGTTTACGCTCTGGAAGAGGCATAGAATTACAGCAAGCATGGGATACCATGCAGTTAATTTCATCATGTTCAAATAAGATTTAGTGATTTTTATGTCAAACGTGGTATCCGCCAAGATTATTGGATGTTTTGAAATTTCATTGATTGGAATCGTTGACGAATAATTCCCTATCATTGCCTGCAAAATTCATCCGGCAAGGGCAACAAAGCGCCAAGCCAAGCTTCACACAAACCTGAGAATTGAATCTGACCACCAGGCTTCGCAGCGATGACAAAACTGTGCTCAAAGAACTCTTTGATGCACACTACAAAGCTGTTTGTGCTGCCATCCACCGAATTGTCGGAGAGCGAGGAGTAACAGAAGACCTTGCCCAACAGGTTTTTATCCGTTTCTGGGAAAAAAGAAACCAAATCCAAATTAACACATCACCAGGTGCCTATCTCCATCGCATGGCTGTTAATGAGTCGCTAGCTTGGCTGCGAGCAAAAAAGAATCAACAGCCTGAGGAGATAACATTTGCAACTCCTTTACCTGCTCAAATGGATGGAGAGGTCATTTTGCTTCATAGTGAACTGTCTGATCAGATACACAAGGCGATTGACGCCTTACCTCCGCGATGTCGGACTGTATTCCAACTTAGTAGGTTCGAAGAGCTTAGCTATCAAGAAATTGCTGACGAAATGGGAATTTCCATAAAAACGGTTGAACATCAAATGGGCAAGGCGCTTAGGGTGCTCCGTGAGCAGTTGAAGGCTTTCCTTTCTTAAAAAACAGTTGATTCATTTATACCCACCTCAACATACTACTGTGTAGAATGAATATTTCTATCGAGTTCTGACGACTTGGTGCTCAAATTCAAAATGATTTCAAAAAATCTTTAAAAAAATTTGGGGATAACAACAACGCGGTTACCTTTGCGCCCGCTTTGGAAAACATGTGAATGAGATTCAAAGCTGTCCTAAAAAGTAGGGCATAGATAGGAGGCAAAAAAATCTATTTTTTTCAAAAAAAAGATTTGCCAAATTCAAACTGAATGCTATCTTTGCCGTCCCTTACGCAAAGGCGTTTAAAAAGGGCTTCAAAAAGACCTAAGAAATTGCAAATCATTTTATTTCGATAGCCCAGTTTTGGGTAGAAAAAAAATGAGGCGCACAGGAGTTCATTGACACCGATGGAGGAAAGAATATAGGTAAGGAAAAGAGGGGAGAGAAGAAGTTTGACGGACCAGTCAACGATAGAGAGTTGTAAGGTAGAATTATCTGTTGGTAAAAACATTGCCCCTTTCGGGG
>JAIPBL010000122.1 GCA_021739645.1 Saprospiraceae bacterium
TTTGCGTGGTTCAACTTTTTCCGAAGATTGAGCCGTGACTACGAGAAAACAGTAGAATCTTCGGTTGCCTTTATCCAAATCACCTTCATCGATATCATTCTTGCAAGAATCTCGAATTAAATTTCAAAACATACTCTTAGTGACATTCTTCAATGCCAAAATTAACAACTTTAGATAGAGCAGAGGGTATCCAATTGTTTTGGGTGGAAGAAAAGTGAAATGCCACACTAAGAAAAGTCAAGCACTTAGTGACAAATCAACCATGCTGGTTGGAGTAAAAATTCCTTTCTTTGCGGCGCATTTGACACCTGAGCGACCATAATCACCACAAAAATTTTCATAATGATAAAAATACTCGCCAACGACGGCATCCATCCAGATGGTCAATTGCTTCTCGAAGAAGCAGGCTATCAAGTCGTCACCGAAAAAGTTCCACAGGACAAACTAGCAGAAGTCCTGCCCGGTTACGATGTCATCATCGTGCGCAGTGCCACCAAGGTTCGCAAGGATTTGATAGATGCCTGCCCCAACCTGAAACTAATTGCCCGTGGCGGCGTCGGTCTCGACAACGTGGACCACGAGTACGCCCGCAGCAAAGGTATCCACGTCGTCAATACTCCCAAAGCCAGCAGCCGTGCCGTGGCAGAGTTGGTGTTCACTCACGCATTTAGCCTCGCACGCTTGGTCAACCAATCGAACCGGGAAATGCTTGGTGGCGATTTCAATAAGCTCAAAAAGATATGCTCAGAAGGTATTCAGCTTCGTGGCCGCACCATGGGCATCATTGGTTTTGGGCGCATTGGACATCGGGTAGCTCAGATGGCCATTGGTATCGGCATGGATGTCCTTTCTACCGACTTGGTAGTCGGCTCTTCCAATATTGAACTCAGCGTGTTCAACAACCAAGAGGTAAGGCTTAAACTCAATCTTAATACAGCAACATGGGATGAAGTGCTGCGCAAATCGGACTTTATCACGCTCCATGTGCCTGGCGGCAAAGATGCACTCATCGGTGCGGCGGAATTCGCTAAAATGAAAGACGGCGTCATCATCATCAACACCGCACGTGGCGGCACGATTGACGAAGACGCATTGCTCGCAGCTTTGGCCAGCGGCAAGGTCAGGGGTGCCGGCCTTGACGTTTTTGTGGGCGAACCCAACCCCCGCAAAGAAATTTTGGAACATCCCCGAATTTCCGTTTCCCCACATGTCGGCGGCTCCACGCAGGAGGCACAGACTGCCATCGGCTTGGAATTGGCAGACCAGATTATTGCGTTGTTAGGGAATTGAGGAATTGGGGAATTGGGGGGGCGCTCCCAATTCCCCAATTTACTAATTCCCCAATTTCCCCACAGCCTTCCCTGGTTGAATCAACTTGCCGGTTTCCTCGGTGTTTTGTGTCTCCGCACCCGTTTCATTCAAAATCTTGTAGGCTTCCTTCGTGGTGAGGTCTGGTCTCAGGCTTTTCATCACGCCAAGTAGTCCAGCCACGTATGGCGTGGCCATGCTCGTTCCGTTGAAGGTGGCATACACGCTTCCGGGAATGGTTGAGTAGATTTTCACGCCGGGGGCTGCCACACCCATTTTTACGTCGGGGACTGTGTTGGAGAACGAGGCCCGGTTGAGCAGTGTGTCCACGGCGCTGACGGTAATGACGCCTTCCACGTTGGCAGGCACAAAATCCTTTGCGTTGCGATTGGCGTTACCAGCGGCAACGACAACAATGCAGCCTTTTCGGTTGGCATATTCGATAGCTTTCTGGTAAGCCCGTTGGCGGCTGTCGGTGGACATACCGCCGAGGGAAAGCGAAAGCACATCGGCACCGAGGTCGGCAGCTTCCAACATTCCGTTGATGATGGACTGCTGGGTGCCCATGCCACCGTCCGATAACACTTTTATGCTCGTAACCCGCACAAAATCATTGGTTTGTGAAAATGAAGCCACCCCTACCCCATTGTTGCTGACGGCTGCGGCGATGCCCGCACAGTGCGTGCCATGGCCAGCCACATCGGTGTCGTACTTGGATTTTGTCGAGGTGTAATTAGCTTTCAAGTCCTCGTGTTCAGCGTCCACACCCGTATCGAGGATGGCAATGAGCGCCAGTTTCATCGGTTTTTTATCCTTCAAGATGGTGTAAAGTTCATCCACTTTCATTGCCTCAAAGCCCCAGAGATTACCAAGACCGGGGTCGTTGATGCCATATTTTTTATCAGTTCGAGGAGCTGGCTGCATCGGTTGCATTTCCATTGGCGAGATGCTGATTTGCTCGTTTTCCTCCAGCCATTCCGTTTGCGCCATCGATTCGAGTGCTTTTTTCACCTTCGGGAAATCGTCGGTTGCGGGCACGTCCACTAAATAGTAGTTGTCTAGTAGGGTGAAGTCCGCATCTTCTAGGGTAAAAGCGGGCGTTGCAGTGAGGCCATATTCTTTCAAAACAGATTGAATATCAGCCAGTTGTGCGCCTTCTTTTAGTTCCAACAAAAGCTCGCCCTGAGGGTCTAGTCCAGTTGGAGCGGCGGTGGTTTCGGTTTTTACCTTTGGGAAATCGGTCTGCGGAAACGTTTGCTTCAATTTTTCAAAATAAAAAAGCCGGAGCACCGTCAACACACCGAGCAGCGCCAAGAAATAGGCCCATTTTGTTCTTCGAAAAACACTCAACAGCACGGGCACAGCAGCCAACACCAGCAATTCCCTCAGCAAAATCGTAAACTTGTACGACCACTGCCCGGTGCTCATGAGCCAACAAACTCCGAACCCGGCAATGCTGCCGAAAAATATTTTGCGGAGCAAATCGCTGCGCTGCTCGTTGTCACGGTAAAAAAACCAACCGCTGAGGGCGGCAAGGCTGAGGACGAAAGTGAAAGGATAGAGACTGGAGAACATTTTTCAAAAATTTGAAGGTTGCGGAATCAATGAGTTTTCCAAAAATAGTTTGAAACAGGCGGTGGCAGGGCAGTTTTTCGACGAAAGAAAATGATGCGAGCGATTATCCAAAATAAAAACGGGCTGCCCAATGCATGGACAGCCCGTTTTTGCTTAGTGTGAAGCTATTTTTTACGAAGAAAAATAATCCTTCATTTTATCAAAAAAGCCCCGCTCGCCTTTGTCTGGTGCGGGTGTGAAGTTTGGCGATGAGCGCAAATTTTCGAGAATTTTGCGTTCCTCGTCCGTCAGTTTTTTCGGCGTCCAGACGTTTACTTGGATGAGCTGGTCACCCTTCTCGTAGCTCTGGACGGAGGGCAATCCTTTTCCTTTCAACCTAAAAATTTTGCCAGCCTGTGTGCCTTCCGGAACCTTGATTTTCACGGGCCCTTCGATGGTCGGTACTTCGATGGAGGTGCCAAGCGTCGCATCAACGAAGTTCACGTGGAGGTCGTAGATGATATTCAGGCCATCCCGCAACAGGTGCTCATGCGTTATCTCCTCGATATTGATGAGGAGGTCGCCGCTGGGGCCTCCTTTTGCGCCAGCGTTGCCTTTTCCACCCAGCGAAAGTTGCATTCCCTCGGAAACGCCCGCCGGGATGTTGATGTCAATCGTTTCTTCGGCGTAGGTGCGACCGTCGCCTTTACAGGTTGGGCAATTGGCGGTGATGGTCTCGCCAGAGCCTTGGCAGGTTGGGCAGGTTGTGGTCGTTTGCATCTGACCGAGGAAGGTGCTTCGTACCTGGCGGACGTATCCGGAGCCACGGCAAGTGCCGCAGGTCTGCACAGAGCTTTTGTCCTTTGCACCGCTTCCGCCGCAAGTCTGGCAATTGACTTGCTTGTTGACCTTGATTTTTTTATTGACGCCCGTAGCGATTTCTTCCAGCGTTAGTTTTACTTTGATGCGAAGGTTGCTTCCTCTTTGGCCCTGTGGTCTGCCGCCACCGCCGCCGCCCCGCTGGCCTCGAAAGAACTCATCGAAGGGACTCCCTCCTCCTCCACCGCCGCCAAAGATGTCGCCGAACTGGGAGAAGATGTCCTCCATCGTCATTCCACCTTGACCACCGCCACGGAAGCCACCGCCCATGTTCGGATCAACACCCGCATGGCCGTAGCGGTCGTAGCGGGCTTTTTTGTCGGCATCGCTCAATATCTCATACGCCTCGGCAGCCTCCTTGAATTTGTCCTCGGCCCCTTTGTTGCCAGGGTTTCGGTCAGGGTGGTGTTCGAGCGCTTTCTTGCGATATGCTTTTTTGATGGTGTCGGCATCAGCGTTTTTCGCTACACCCAACACGTCGTAATAATCTCTTTTTGCCATTTCAGCTTGCTGTGTTTGTGTGTTTATGTATTTGTGTGTTTGAGTAAGTGGTTGGCATTCAACGGGGTTCGCAAACACTTAAGCACATAAATACACAATCACCATTATTTTCCGACCACGACTTTGGCGTGGCGAATGATTTTATCGTTGAGGCGGTAGCCTTTTTCAATGGTGTCCACCACTTTGCCTTTCATTTCTTCCGATGGGGCAGGTATTTCGGTGATGGCCTCGTGCATGTCGGCGTCGAATGCTTGGCCCGTGGAATCCATAGGTTCCAAGCCTTTGTTCCGAACAATGGTATAAAGTTTCTGGTAAACGAGGTCAACGCCTGGGTCCCAATTAGCACCTTCCTTGCCTTCGGCAAATTTTTTAGCCCTGTCAAAATCGTCCAAAACGGGCAAAAGGGCTGACAGGGTGTCCTGCGCCGCCGATTTCATGAAATCCAATTTTTCCCGAATTGAGCGCTTTTTGTAGTTGTCGAACTCAGCTATCATTCGGATGTACTTGTCCTTCATTTCGTCCAACTGTTGTTGAAGGTCGATGCTATCTGTCTGATTGTCAACGTCTTGCTCATTTTCTGAGCCGTTCAGTTCAACTTCGGGTTGTTCGTCAGCTCCATTTTCCATTTCTTCCAATACCGTATCTGGCTGCTGTTCGGCAGTTTTGTCTTTGCTGGTCATTTTTCTGAATTTTTTAAACATGGTTCAACCCGAGACTTTATCAATATGTTTGCCATTGGAATAAAACAGCCAATTTGTCAGCTTTAACGGACAGGGCTGCCTTTTTGAAAACAGAATACGCCTTGCTATTTCTAAAATTTATGTAAAATTGACCTTATAAATTTCCCTCAACGTGCTGCATAAAGCTTTGATAGTTAATATTTTACGAAAAATAGGCTTGGTCGCCTGCTGTTGGATGGTCACTTTATTGGCCTTCGGCCAAAACGAAATTACTTTCGAGGCAGAAACCGATGCTCGACAGGTGGTCGTCAACGGCTATTTCGAAGTGACTTTTAAGCTAAAAAATGCAAACGGGACACAGTTTGCACCGCCCAGCTTTAAGGATTTTGTGGTAGTAGCAGGGCCAAATACTATCAGTTCCATGAATATTGTCAATGGCAATGTGAGTCGTGAGATGGGTTTTGGCTACACGCTGCAACCGACAAAGGTTGGCAAATTCACCATTGGCAGTGCATCTGTAAAGGCAAACAGCAAATTGATACGTTCAGAGCCGGTTGAAGTGGAAGTAGTGAAGGGCATAACAAAGCCAGGAGTGGCTTCAGACCAGCAGTTTTTCGTCCGGGTGGAACCGAATAAAAAGCAAGCATACGTCGGAGAGCAAGTTTTGATGGATTTTAAGCTTTATACCAAAGTAGGCATTGATGGCTATAACATTCCTGAAGACCCCAATTATGACGGATTTTATGCCCTTGAACTTCGGCGTTTCAGTTCAAACACAGTACAGGAAGAATTGAACGGACAGCAGTACGCCACTAAAATTCTACGGCGCATCGCCCTTTTCCCCCAGAAAACTGGCAAGCTGACGGTTGACCCTTTCAGAATTCAACTTGCGGTGGTCGATGAGGACAGTAGGACTGGATTTTTCTTCAGCCGGAGCGTGAAGCCGGTTTTTTACACCACTGATGCTGTCACCATCAATGTCGCCGCCTTACCTGATGCAGCACCAGATGGCTTTAGTGGCGCAGTCGGTACGTATGAATTGCAGGCTGGAATTGACCGTAAAACGGCCACCACAGATGATGCGATTACGCTGACTCTAGTCCTAACAGGCAACGGTGATGCGAAACGGGTACAACCACCTCATCTGATTCTTTCAGATTCGTTCGAGGTTTATCCACCAAAGGTGGTTGGCGATAAAAGCGATGAGGTTCGTGGTGAAATCATTAGCGAAAAGCGTATTGAATACCTGATTTTGCCGAAGCTTCCTGGGCAGTATTCCATCAAGCCAAAAGTGAGTTATTTCAGTACAGAAAAAAACGGGTATGCTGAATTTTCAATTGGGCCATTCCCGCTGGAGGTAAAAATGGGCAGCGGGCGGCAGCGTAGAACTCCCGAAAGTAGCGTAGATAGTGAGTTGGACGATATTTTGCCAATAAAGTCTTCGGCTAATTTCACTAAGAGTTCAAGTCAGTATGTAGATTCAGGATTATTCTATTTGCTTTCAGCAATTCCGCTTTTGGCATTTTGCTTCTTACTTTTTTACCGCAAAAAACAGCGTGAGCTGGCGGCCATTGACCCCAATATCAAAAAGGCAAAGTCTGCTGGACGGGAAGCCCAAAAGCGGTTGGCTACTGCCCAACAGCAGCTCTTGATTGGCAACAGCCGGACTTTTTATGATGAAGTCTCCAAGGCTTACTTGGGCTATGTTTGCGATAAAACAGGGTTGCCACTTTCCCAATTTTCAAAGGAAAATGTACGTGAGACGTTATCTTCACTAAAGATAGCCCCGGACACGGTTGTGGATTTTGTGAAGGTGATACAGACTTGTGAAGTGGCACTTTTTGCAGGTATGGACAACCAAACTTCCATGCAAACGACTTATGAAAATGCGATTGGCATCATTACCAAAATCGAGGACGAGCTTAGTAAAAATGCCAGTTAGTTCACTGACTTTCAATCTCTTGTGAAAATGAAAACTACTTCCAGCACCCTCTTAGCCTTATTTTTTGGCTTCGCAATTGTCAATTTGTTTGCGGTCAGTTCAGGGTCGGAAGTCTTGAATTTTGCAACGAAACCATTACTTGTTTCTTTCCTTGCTGTTTGGTTTTTCCTACAAACCCGAGGCAATCTCACTCCGTCTTCCCGATTTTTCCTGGTTGGGCTAATTTTTTCTGTGGCTGGTGACACACTTTTGATGTTTGTAAATGCAAGAGGAGAGCTGTTTTTTTTACTTGGGCTAGGTAGTTTTTTGTTCGCACACCTAAGTTATATCACTTCATTTTCAAAATTTCCTGCACTCAAATCTGGTGCTATCTGGAGAAATAAATGGTTGATTTTACTTTTTCTGATTGTGCTGGTCATCGTCATTTGTCTATTGTGGGACAAACTTGGAGCCTTTCTTATCCCTGTGGTAGTCTATGCCGCAGTTATCGTGAGCATGTCTGCTTTTTGTTTCAACATGAAAAATAGAGTTCCGAACAACATATTTTACATGTTGTTTGGTGGTGCAATATTGTTCGTGGTTTCAGATTTGATTATTGCCATGAAAAAGTTCAAATACCCAGAGGCCAATGAAGTGACAATTGGTCTCATTATCATGGCCACCTACCTAATTGGACAATATTTATTGACGATTGGAATGGTTAAAGCGAATTCTTGTGAACGGGAAAGGATTACGTAGTTCCCAGGTTATAGGTTCTCCAAAAGGAAACTAGCATTCGAAAAGGGAAAATAACAGAAGCGATAAGGGCACCAATACCAAAGAATAGCAATTCAGCCTTGGTGTATTCCACTAATTTATTTTGACTACTTTCAGGAAGTTCGGAAAAGAGAGCTTGTATTCCTATCTCATCGGCAAATCTTTCAAAAGCGTACAATTCCTGAATAATGTAAATAACCAATGGGATGCAAAGTACCAGAAGCACTACTTTAAGCCATTGTAGATGACGAAGTGGTGTGTGCCTCAATAAGAAAATATAGCGAGTAAGCGTGACGAACGCCAACACAAAAACTATATTAGCGGTTAAAAAGGGGACGTTTTTGTTGTTTGAGTAAACTGGATAAATAACAGCAAGTAGCAAAATGGCAGTAATCACCCACCAAATCAATTCAAGTCTAACAATTAAGCCGGTATCCTTTTTCATATTGACTGGATTGCGCTGTTTCGATAGGCCACAAACAAGAACAGCCCGATAGAAAAATTTCCATCGGGCTGTTCAAAAACAAAAAAAGAGTTGGCAGCGACCTACTCTCCCGGCCTTTAGGGCCAGTACCATCGGCGCAGAGGGGCTTAACTGCTCTGTTCGGAATGGGAAGAGGTGATCCCCCTCGCTAAAGCCACCAACATATCTTGG
>JAIPBL010000030.1 GCA_021739645.1 Saprospiraceae bacterium
TCGCCCAATTTATTGGGCTGACCGAAATAATTTTACAAAAAAACGGTCAGCCCAATAAATTGGGCGACCACAATCATCATGGCAAAAAAATCCAAACCCACCGAAAAAAAGCCCCCCAAAGTTCACGACGAACTCAAGGGCTTTGACATCAAAATCAACGCCTTTGGCGAACTCAGCTCGAACCTGAACATCGAGCGGCTGAACCAGTTTTTGAACGAAAAAGTGGACGACATCAAGCTACGTGACCGCAAGGACGCCAAAGACGAGGAGGAGTGAACCCCTGACTTTTTACCCTAAACCCAACTTTCCTTTGGTTCTTCCCGCTTTTTCGTGCAACCACTTTGCATATCTACTGTCACTTGTAACCGAAAACTAACTGAATTTGGACTACGGCAGCACCCATCGGGACATCGTCGAGGACTGCATGAAGGGCAACCGGAAGGCGCAGTTCGAGCTTTACAGGCTGTACTCACAGGCGATGTACAACGTATGCCTCAGGATGGTGAACAACAGCCTCGATGCCGAGGATTTGCTGCAACAATCGTTCATTGACGTTTACTCAAAAATGGAAAGCTTCCGCTTCGAGTCCTCTATTGGGGCTTGGATTAAGCGGGTTGTTGTCAACAATTGCATCAATTTTTTAAAGAAACGGAAGTTAAAAATTGAAACACTGGATGACCGCTTCCACCATGTGCCTGACCACGAACCAGCTAGCGAAACGCACCTGAACGTGAAGGCCATCAACGGTGCAATTTCCAGTTTACCGGACGGCTACCGGGTGGTTTTCAGCCTTTACACAATGGAGGGCTACGACCACAAGGAAATCGGCGAGATACTGGACATCACGGAGGCCACTTCAAAATCACAGTTCAGCCGAGCCAGGAAAAAACTCCGGGAACTATTGGAAGGGCAGCAGTTGGTAGTGGATGGCGGCCATTAAAAATCGAAAAAAGAGAAATGGATAATCTAGAAAAATTTATTCGGGAAAATAGGCCGGACTTTGACAGCGGGGTGCCAAGCCTCGATGTCTGGGCGAACCTCGACAGACACCTCGACCGCCAGCGGCCAAGTGCCAGGGTGGTTTGGATGAAGCGGCTGCGTGTGGCGGCTGCCGTGCTGGTGTTGGTGACTGCTGGTGGTTTTGGCGGTGCTTATTTGACCAATTCCTCCAAGTCGGTTGAGTCACTCGCTGATGTATCTCCGGAGCATGCTGAGATGGAACGCTACTTTAACACTCAGGTGGAAGAAAAACTGGCTAAGCTCGCCAGCTACAAACAGGATGGCATCGTGAAAGCTGACATTCAAGAGCTGGACGAGACTTACAACCAACTGAAGCACGAACTTGAAAATGCCCCTGAAGGTGCTGAAGAAAAGATAGTGCAGGCCATGATTGAGACCTATCAAACCAAGATAAATATTCTTGAACAGGTGCTGGAGAAAGTCGAAAAAGTTAACCCAACAAATCCTACAAACTTAAATTCAGCAAATAATGAAGTTAGTCTTTAAAAATCAATCGTTTTGGGTAGCTGCCCTGTGCCTCGGCATATTGTTTTCCAGCTTCACGCCGGGTCCACGGGAAGGCAATCAACCCAGCCCACAACAGGTACAGCCTGACCCCAATGGGCAGGATTACACCAAAACCATCAAGAAGGAATTCCCGCTGAACGCCAACGGCACTGTGAACCTCGTCAACAAATACGGTAAAATAGACGTGAAAACCTGGGACAAAAACCGGGCAAAAATAGACGTGACCATCGTCGTGAAAGCAGGCAGCGAATCGCAGGCGCAAACCGTGTTCGACCGAATCCGTATCGACTTTTCCAACGATGACAGCTTCGTGAAGGCGGAGACGATCATTGAGTCGAACAAGAGTTCATGGTTCAATTTGGGGTACAACGAACGCACCGAATTCCAAATCAACTACCAAGTCTATATGCCTGCCACCGCTGCGCTCGACCTGAGCAACAAGTACGGCGACGCAACGGTAGCTCCGCTAACGAGCAGGGTAAAAATGGACGTGAAGTACGGCAGTTTTCAACTGGATGGCGTAGGGGCGAACCTCACGCTTAACCTCGATTACGGCAATGGAACAGTAATGAAATCGGGCGATGCAGCAGTAAACGTTTCATACAGCAAACTGAAATTCTATGATGTCCGCAACGTCAACCTAACCTCTAAATACTCAAAACTGACGGTAACGAACGGTGCAGATGTAAATGCCGAATCCCGTTACGACGAGTTCGACCTAGTGAAAGTGGCCCGTTTGGATTGCACCTCCAAATACGGCAACCTGACCGTAGGCAGTGCAGAAAGCATCAAGGCTACTGGGCAGTACACCGATTACAAGATTGACCAATTGAGGGACAACGGAGACTTCGACCTCATGTATGGCGGCCTCCGCATTGACCATGTTTCCAAGGGTTTTTCAAAAATCAATTTGGTTGGCAAATACGCTGATTTTAAAATCGGCGTGGAAGATGGAGCAAGTTACACACTGGATGCCAACGCTAGCTTTGCCGGTATCGCCTACCCGACTGGGCTGGTGGTTACCTACGAAAAAGAAAAAGGAACTTCCCACGAAGTGAAAGGTCATGCAGGCACCCAAAATGCCCGCAGTGCCATCCGGGCTAACCTGAACTATGGGGGATTGAAGGTAAAACAATAGAAAAGCTTCGAACCAAGCATCGGAGCTAACCAAGCGATAATTTCATACTAATTCAGTTATTAAGAAGCCGCTCCTGGGAACAGGAGCGGCTTTCTTTTTTGAAAAAATGGCAAGGAAAAATTACCCCAAAGGCCATCTAAACCCTAATTTTTTTCGTCTATAAAAACGGATTATTCTCCCGCTCAAAACCAATCGTGGTGGAAGGCCCGTGACCTGGGAACACCTTCACCTCATCTCCCAGCGGCAGCAGCTTGTTTTTGATGCTGGCAATAAGTGTATCGTGGTCGCCGCCGGGCAGGTCGGTGCGGCCAATACTGCCTTGGAAAAGCACGTCCCCGGCGATGAGCAGCCCATCTTCCTGGATGTAAAAAGAAAGGCTGGCAGGTGAGTGGCCGGGCGTCAGAATCGCCTCCAGTTTCGTGTTGCCGAAGGCAATCACCTCCCCTTCTTCGATGAACCTGCCGGGCTTGGGCGATGGCTCGCCCATTGGTACGCCATAAAATTTGCTGACCTGTGGTACGGCCTCCAGCACGGGCAGTTCGTCCAGATGAATTTCCAGCTCCAGCCCCCAGGTTCGGTTAACGAAGGCATTGCCGAACACGTGGTCTAAGTGGCAGTGGGTATTCAGCAACCGAACGGGTTTTAGGTTGTTTTCAAGAATAAAATTGTCCAGCTCGATGCGTTCATGCGCCTCGAAACAACCTGGGTCAATGATGACACACTCTTTTGTTTCATCAAAAACAACGTAGGTGTTTTCCTGAAATGGATTGAAGGTGAAAATGACGATGGTGGCGGGCATATCTTTGAAGGAAAATTGAGTGAAACGAAATCCCGTACCGAAGGTCGGGAAGGAAAAAGGAAAAAGGAAAAAATTGCGTGGAATGCTATTTGGTAATGATGGCAGTGCAACTCATTCAATTTTGCTTTACCTAAATTTTTGAAGATACTTTATTGCGAAGCAACAGGTTTTTGTCTGCTGACTATCTTAAATTGCCTTTTTTATTGAAATCAGCGGCGAAGATAGTAATTTAGGGTAGGCGTTTGAAGGGTTCGCTTGGTTTGATTTCATTGAAACATCGTCAGATACTGACCGACAGGTGAGCTTTGTTTGACTTTTTTTCAAAAAAGCACATGCCAACGCCGAAGACTGCGTTTATTCAACAGGGCTGTGCTGCCCTACTTTTTACTTTCGACTTTGTACTTTTTACTTGTCAACATGCGAATAATTTACCCACTTCTCCTCCTTCTGGCAACGGCCTCGGTGGCCTATGGCCAAACCACGCAAACCGAGTTTGGCAAAAACCGGGTGCAATTCAACAACGACTTCGCTGAATGGTCGCAGTACGAGAGCCGCAATTTTATCACCTATTGGTACGGCGAAGGTCGCCTCGTAGGGCAGGCAGTGGTACAGATGGCTGAGTACGATTTCTTTGAAATTCAGGGCATCTTGGAGCATCGGATGAACGACAAAATCGAAATCATCGTCTATACCGACCTCACGGACCTGAAGCAGAGCAACATCGGCAGCGAAGAAGCCTTCGTGAACTCTGGTGGCCAGACGAAAATCGTGGGCAACAAAATGTTCGTGTATTTCAACGGCGACCACAACGACCTGCGCAGGCAGGTGCGGGAAGGCGTTGCCTCCGTTTACCTGAACGCCATGCTCTTTGGCTCCAATCTCCAAGAAATCGTGCAGAACGCCGTGATGATGAACCTGCCGGAATGGTTCAAGGACGGCCTCATCTCCTACGTTGGTGAGGAGTGGAGCACGGAACTCGACAACCAATTGCGGGATGTGTTTCTTTCGGGCAAATATGAAGACTTCGAGGCGATGGCGGATGCACACCCAAAGCTGACTGGCCATGCACTCTGGTATTATATCAACCAGCACTATGGCCACTCCACGGTGTCCAACTTGTTGTACCTCACCCGCATCAACCGCAGCATCGAGAGCGGTTTTTTATACGTGTTGGGCAATACCTATTTCAATACGACCAAAGGTTGGTACAGCTTTTTTCAAAAACGCTACGAGGCCGAGGCGAAGGAATTTGGCCGACCAACCGGAAAGGAAATTGTCATCAAAAATAAGAGAAAACTGCCCATCAACCAGTTGAAAATTAGTCCAGATGGCCTCAAAATCGCCTATGTCAGCAACGAAATTGGCAAAGCATGTGTCTGGATTCAAGACCTTAACACTGGCGACCGCAAGCTGATTTTTAAAAGCGGCTCCCGCAATGCCATCCAAGCCACCGACTACAACTACCCGCTGCTCTCCTGGAGCCCGACAAACCAGGAACTGGCCGTGATGTACGAAAAGCGTGACATCGTTAAGTTGTTGAGGTACAATGTGTTAACCAAGGAAAAAACCACCGACCTCATGTCCACACAGTTCCAGCGGATTTACAGCATGGATTATGTGGGGCCAAACGACCTCGTGCTATCCGCAGCGGTGCGGGGACAGTCTGACTTGTTTCTCTATTTTACCCTAAACCGGCAGGCGCAGCGCCTGACCACGGACGTTTGGGATGACCTCGACGCCAGCTACGTGCAGGTGCGGGGCCAGCGGGGCATCCTCTTCGCCTCCAACCGGCCCGATTCCCTCAACTCCATCGTCCTACTCGACTCGGTGCTGCCCATCCAGAATTTTGATATTTTTTACCTGAACCTCGATTCCATCGGGTTCACGAGTAAAGGCGAATTGGTACAGGTGACACATACGCCGCACGCCAACGAGCGCCAGCCTGTGGCAATTGACTCCACATGGTTTGGTTTTGTTTCGGATGAAACGGGCGTGTACAACCGGAAAACGGGTTACCTCGAAGACTATATTCACCATTTCGACAACATCATCCGGTTCAGAGACGGCACTGAGATGCGCCTCCACGCCGATTCCCTCATCACCAACGTGCTCGACAGCGTGGCGATGTCCCAGGTGGATTCCGTCTGGACGGACACCATCGTTAAACAGCGGGCGGTGAACCATTTCACCTCCAACTACGACCGCAACATTTTGGAACAAAGCAAGGCTCGACGTTCAAACCGCTATGTTGAAATGCTTTACCGGGAAGGGGGGCTTCATGTTTTTTTGGATGAAATGATGCCCGACACTGTAGTTAACCCCAGCATTAGCAGCCACCAAAAACAGCGAGTGCAGGTAGTGGAGAGTCCGGCACCTTCCAAGTCAGACCCCCCAAGGAAAACCGTGCTGGATAAAGTCGGTACCGAGCCGATTGACGTTTCCAAATTGCCGAAGGAAAAACAGGACACGGGCAAGATTGACCTCGACAACTACCTGTTCCAGAGCGAGTTTGACGACGCCGAAGTGCCGACTCGCACCACGCCTACCCCGAAAAAAGAGACTGAACAACCGAGCGTTTCGCCGGAAAAGGTGCAGCCGTTGGTCTATATTTCGGACCAGCAAGCCGATGGCCTCCGGCAAAAATTACAGGAATTCCGGCCCAGCCGAATCATCCCGTACCGTCTCAAATTTCGCACCGACTACGTGACCACGCAGCTCGACAACGGCGTGCTGTTCGATGGGTTGAACTCCTACTCCGGTGTGCCACAGGATTTTGGCTACCCGCCACCGGGCATCCTGCTCAAGGGTAATTTCAAAGACCTGCTCGAAGACTACGAGTTCGAAGGCGGGGTCCGGGTGCCCACTTCCTTCAATGGAGCGGAGTATTTCCTTATTTACAACGATAAAAAGAAACGGCTCGACAAACGCTACGCCGTTTACTACCGCCGTTTGCGCTTTACGCTTGACAACACACCGCCGCCCATCAAGTACGACAACCGTATTTTCCTGACGCAATACCAACTGCGCTATCCGCTCGACGTGTTCACCAGCCTACGGGCCACGGCCACGCTGCGCTTTGACAACTCCACGATGCTTGCCTCAGATGCACCTACGCTGCAAACACCGAACTTGGAGGAACAGCGCATTGGCATCAAAGCTGAATATGTCTTCGACAACACCCTCGACATTGCGCTGAATGTGAAGAACGGCACTCGATACAAGGTGTTTGGGGAAATGATAAAAGGCCTGCAGGTGGACTTGGGAGAGAACCCCCAATTTAAGGTGAATGATGGGTTCATGACTGTGGTTGGCGCCGACTTCCGGCACTACCAGCGGGTTCTGAAATGGTCAGTACTGGCAGGCAGGGTGGCAGGCGCTACCTCGTTTGGTCAACAAAAAATACTGTACATGCTTGGCGGCACGGATAACTGGCTTTTTCCGCAGTTTGACGATCAAATCCCACTGCCAGCAGGCGACGATTTTGCCTACCGTACCATTGCTACCAGTGCTCGTGGGTTCAAACTTAATTCCCGCAACGGCAACTCCTACGCCATCTTCAACGCCGAATTCCGGATGCCTGTTTTCCGTTATCTTTTCCCCAGAAAACAGTCCAACTTCGTCCGAAATTTTCAGGTTATCGGCTTCTTCGATATGGGCTCGGCCTGGGAGGGCTTCAATCCGTTCAACGAACAAAGCCCGCTGAACACTTGGGAGGGCAAAGGCAACAACGTGAGCATCAAGGTCAACTACTTCCGTGACCCCATCATCTTCGGCTACGGCACGGGCATTCGAACCCTGCTCTTCGGCTACATGATCCGCCTCGATTACGCTTGGGGCGTGGAGACGAGGGTGGTACAGGAACCACGGCTGCATTTTTCCATTGGAATGGATTTTTAAAGAATACCCAAAGCTGTCACTGGGCAATGACCTAAACTGTCCAGCGACAGCCTTATTATTCACCGCTTCCTTCTTCTGAGCTTCGCAAGCGTTTATCCATAAAAATACAGGCCGTTTTACAAAAATTCCTACCTTTCACCTACATTTTGGGAGGGGTTAGAAAATAGACTTTAGACTACTAGATGGGGGATAAAATTCATCGGATAAGCAGTCTAACGTCTAATGTCTTCAGTCTAAATTCTAAAAAAAAAACATCATGGCATTCTTCAACGATTTGAAAAAAATCTTCTTTGGTGCAAAATCCGTCACCAAGTCCGCTACCGGGAAAGCCGTGGACGCCACCAAGGAAGTAGGCGCTGACCTTTGGGACAAAGTGCAGGACACTGCCACTGACCTCGGAAAAACCGTGGCCGAAAAAGCCGATCAGGCAATGGACAAGGCCGCTGATTTGGCTGAAACTGCCAAAGAGAAAGCCGCTGACTTCGTCAATGACCTGACGGAAGATGCCCCCGCCCCCGTCGAGAAACCCGACACCGACGACGTGATGGACGCCATCATTGCCGAACGGGAGGCTGTTTCACCAACACCAGCCCCACCAGTAGTTGAGGCAGAAGAAACCCTCGAACTTCCCCCCCTCAAAGTCGCAGCCGATGCACCCAAGCTCATCGACGACGGCGACCCCACCAATGACCACGACGAACCTGACTTCCTTTCTTCATTGAAAAACACCGCCACCGTTACTGGTACAGCCGTGATGGACAAAGGCGGCGAGGCGTTGGACAAAGCGGGTGACTTCGCCAGCGAGGTCGGAAAAAAAGTGATGGACACGGGCAGCAAACTCACCGATAAGTTCGGTGAAACGGCCGAGGACGTAGGCGAAGCCATTTTTGAAAAAGGTGGCGAAGCCCTCGACAAAGCAGGCGACTTCGCCAGCAAAGTGGGCGAAAAAGTGCTAGAAACAGGCGGCAAGCTCACCGATAAATTTGGTGAAACGGCTGAAAATGTGGGTGAGGCCATCTTCGAAAAAGGTGGTGAAGCTCTTGACCGTGCGAAAGACCTTGCTGCTGGCATTGGTTCCAAAATATTGGCTGCCAAGGACGACCTCATGGCCAAGGCTCAAGCCGAAGCTGAAAAATCGGGTGAGACCACCAGCAGCCTGATTGACAAGGCCAAGGAACTGAACCAAAAACTGGAGGATAAAATCAGTGGGAACAATACCAAATTTGCCGATACAACGCTCAACACCGGCGGCAGTGAATTTGCCAAACACGACAGTTTTTGGGAAAAAGCCGAGCGTTTTGCCAAGGGCGACCACCACATGAAAGGCGATGACCACCTAGAGCTAGGCGAACTGAAAATTACGGAAAATAAAGACACTCCATCGGAGAGCAAGGACAAAAAGACAGACGACTTGATTGACGATGCGATAGTGGAAAGCTAGGTGAATTTACGATTTACGATTTTGGATTTACGATTGGGGGCGTCGAATTGACCAGAGGCTCAATCGTAAATCGTAAATCCAAAATCGTAAATCCATCACACCGCCACCTTCAGCCATTTTCCCAGTTCCAAAAAGGCAGTCTTCCAAGCTTCGTCAGCATCTTCCCAATTGGAGGTGAAATGATGCTGGGCCATTTGAAAGTAGCAGTTTTGGCTCTTCCAAAGTTCTGGCAGGATGCCCAATTGCGCCAGCACCTCCAGCGTTCCAGCCAGTCGGCGAAGGCTCTCAGTGCCCTCGGCATTCGCTTTGTTTTTTTTAAGCTCCGCAAAAATACGTTCGCCAGAAACCAACTTAAGTCGTTGCATGTCAATGAATTGCACACCCCAAAGATGGTGTTCCGCTGCCAAATTGCGTAGCTCCCGAACGTTCAGTTTCCCGTTTTCAAAAAAACGATGTAACGACTGCTCTACCACGAATTGGGTGATGCCCTTCCAATTGTCCGGTACAGGAATATCATCTTTTAGCATCCGGTTCATGAGCTGGTAATTGTCCTCGTAATAGTCCTGGATGGCCGTCTCTGCCGCTGGGTAGCTCTTCGCCAAAATCTGTTTGTAGATTTTTACCTTCTCGTCCTTGAACAGATTATTGAACGAAAACCTTTCTGTCCCAAAATTTTGAATCAAGTCTATGACGTCAACGAGCGTTGCATTGCGGAACGAATCGGTCATTTGCGCCTGAAGTTTGTCAAACGCCGCTCTATCCATGTCGAGTGAAATACTGCCAATCATGTGGTGCTGCCCGAGATAGATGACCGCGTAACTAAAGTTTTTTTCGGAATTGGTTAGCCTTGAAACGACCGTAGTTCGCCCCATTGCCAATCGTTGACCACCTGCAGGGATTCGCTCAAGCACCTCATTATTTACCAAAAAATGGAGAAAACTCGCAGTGTCATCGTAGTCCTCAAAGATGGACGAGGCGGCGTAGTGCATCGCCACTCCGGTCAGTGTGAGCTGCGACGGCTGTACGTTCACCCGGAAGCTATCGGCGGCGTTGGCAAAGACGTTGCTCGACACCTTTTCCAGCCGTTTGATGAAGACGGGCGCAAGGCTCACACCCGTGGCGTTGTAGTGGTGGTACGTTGCCCGTAGGGCATACTGCAGCACTTGGTTCGTCTCGATACCGGACACCTCTGCGAAAAACCAAGCGCAGCTCGTGTACATCAGTTGGCACTGTCGCTGGATCTCCAACAAGCGCAAGAGGTTCGTTTTTTCCAGCTTCGCAAGTTCCCGTCGTGCATGTTTTTCGATAAAAAACTCCACGTTTTCGTGCGAACGGTCTAGCATCACGACAATGTACTCGTTCCTTACCTCCCAAATGTCCTTCACCCACTGGCTCGCTGAAAGCTCAAATTCTTTTGTCAGCTCGTTCTGTAGCCAGTCCAATTCATCCCGCAGCGGACCCCGCCATGCTTGGTTCCAGCCGGGTTGGCTGCCCGTGTTGCAGCCACAGTCGGAGCGCCAGCGCTCCACGCCATGGACGCAACTCCACGAGCTATTTTCATGTATTTCAATTTCGTAAACGGGGGGGTGCAATTCCAAAAACTGCCCGTAGTTCGTGAGTGTAGCTTCCGTTTTTTCTTCGACAAAATCGAGACAAAACGCCAGCGCCATCTCGCCCCATTGGTGATGGTGACCGTAGCTCTCGCCATCTGTGGCGATATGTGAAAGTTGCGGCGCATCATCATCATCGAACACGCTGACCATGCGCTCGGCAAAGGCACTTCCGTTGTTCAACAAGCCTTGGAAAGCCACGTCTTTTGCCACATTTCCATCATAAAAAAACAGGTCTATCTGCTTGCCAGAGGGCAAGTTGCAGCGATAGGCTTGGCGGGGGTCCACGTTTTCGTGGGGCAGTTGGGTCCAGTCTGTTGAGCCGATTTTTCTTACAGCCTTCGCCTGCCGGGGCGCCAGCACGGTGAAGCGGATGTCGTGCGCCGCCAGTACCTCCAGTGTCGGGGTGTCCACGGCAGCCTCGGGTAGCCACATCCCCTCCGGCTTGCGGCCAAAGCGCCGTTCGAAATCGGCGATGCCCCAGCGAACCTGCGTCACTTTGTCCCGTTCATTGGCCAGCGGTAAAATGGTGTGGTTGTAGGCTTGTGCCAAGGCATTGCCATGCCCCCCAAACCGGTTCCAGCTTTTTCTGTCGGCATCGAGGATGGTGTGGTAGGTGTCGGGGTCGGCGGTTTCAAGCCATGAGAGCAGCGTTGGCCCGAAGTTGAAACTGATTTGGGCGTAGTTGTTGACGATTTTACGAATAAAATCCTCCTCGCCGTGGATACGTGCCGCCGTGTTTCGGGCATAGCACTCGAAGTTGATGCGCTCGTTCCAGTCGTGAAACGGCGCTGCGCTTTCTTGTATTTCGATGACCTCCAGCCAAGCACTTTCCCGTGGTGGCTGGTAAAAATGGCCGTGGATACAGACGTATTTGTTGCTTTGCATAATTAATGTGGCCACCCAATTTTTTGGGTAGGCCGAAATAAATACCATTCCCCCGTCCTTTCAAACGGCCAACCCAATAAATTGGGTGGCCATTTCATTTCCACTCAAAAGTCTCAATCATCCGCTCCACGTCCTTCCGCACAAAGTCGTACACAGGAGCTAGACTGTCCGTGTTGGGTTCAGTGTAAAAGTACAATGCCCCCCTGAAAAAATGCTGCTGCTCCGCCGTGTCGGTTAGGAAAAACTGGAGCTGAGAAGCCACGGGGCCTTCCACCGTAAATAGCATGCCTTTTACATTGTGCTTCTGGATGAGTATTGGGTTTTCCTGGATATAGGTCGCTTTTTTGTTGTGCCAATCCGTCATCTTGAAGGCATCGGTCTTGAGGCGGTCGGCATTTTTTTCCTTCGTAATGGGTGCATAGCTGCAATGCAAGCGGCAGTCAAAATCCTTCACGACCACGTTGAACCAGCAGGGGTGCTCTGGTTTTTCATCGAAAAAAATCGTGTCCTGCTGGATGACCGCGTACTTAGGATATTCGAACGAAATGCCGCAGTATCCTTCGGTAAATGGCTGGTATGCCTTTTCTGGGTAAACCACCTTAGGGTAGGCACGGGGCTTGGGCGTCAGGATGGGGTCCTCGCAGGAAGCCAAGAAAAGAACAACGAAAAAAAATGCTAGAAATCTCATTTTCAGTAATTTACAAAACTAAAACGAGCCGTTTTTTCAATAAAAACGGCTCGTTGAGGTATCAATTTTAGCGGTGCCACCGTGGAAGCAGTCCCTGACTGCCCACTGGCAAACTGCCAACTTTTAGAACGGCAGGTCGTCGGTAGGCGGCTCGCCCACGTCTTCCATGACGCTAGATGCCTCGTTGGTGGTGGTGCGTGGTGCAGCGGTGTTGCTTGGTTCGTCGCCGGAGCCGGGGAAGTAACCGCCGCCACCGCCTTCTTTGCGCTCCAACATTTGGAAGTTGCTCGCCACAATTTCCGTGAAGTATTTCTTCACATTGTCTTTGTCGGTGTACTCCCGGTAGGTCAGTTTCCCTTCCACGTAGATGAGCATTCCTTTTTTGAGGAACTTTTCGGCAATCTCGGCTTGCCCCCGCCAAACGACAACGTTGTGCCATTCAGTGGTGTCAACCTTGTTGCCTTCTTTGTCTTTGTAGCTTTCGGAGGTGGCCAGCGAGAACTTGGCGACTGCGACACCTGATTCAAGCCTCCGAACCTCAGGGTCTTTGCCGAGGCGGCCAATGAGTGTAACTCGATTCAACATAACAATGCAGTTTTGTGGTTAAAGTTTGCTCATACCCCCCGTCTAACGCCGGGGGATGTATGTTTTTTAAAACAGTTCTAAAGGTAAAAACTTCTGCTGAAAGTACAAGTCAATGACCTTTGGAAAGGCAAAGTTGGAAAGTTTTCTCCGTTCTACTGCCACCCAGTTTTCTTCTTTTGGTAAAAAATCGGCACCGACTCCCAGCTCCCAGAATGTCGCCACTATCCGCTGGTGCGTCAGCTCCTGCCGCTGCGGTGGCGATACCCGCAGCAGTTGCCAGCCCGATTCGCCTAGCCACGCTTCACAAGTTTTGTTCTTGGTCAAAAACTGGCGGTCGTCGTGCAGCGCCTCCGTTTCAATCAACGGAAAGTCGTAGAGGTTTTGCCAGATGTCCTTCTCAGTTCTTTTTTTGATAAAAACCTCTCTCAATCGATTGATTATCAAATAGTTGAAAATGCGCTGTCGTCGCACCAGCTTCTTTGTTTTAACGGGCAACTCCCCCGTTTTTTTCTCCAAAAAAGCCACACAATGCTCCTGCATCGGGCAAGTCGGGCATTTCGGCGTAGCAGGGGTGCAGTGCGTGGCGCCGAAGTCCATGATGGCCTGGTTGAACCCGCTGGGCGAGAAATTGGGAATTGGGGAAATTGGGAATTGGGGAATTGTTTCTCCCCCAATTCCCCAATTCCCAATTTCCAACAAACCTTGCGCCAGCACCGCAAATTCCTTCTTCCCCATCGTCGAATCAATCGGCGTCTCCATGCCAAAAAACCGGGACAGCACCCGATACACGTTGCCGTCCACCACGGCATAAGGCAGGTCGTAGGCGAAGGAGGCGATGGCTGCTGCCGTGTAGTCTCCGATCCCTTTCAGCGAGCGGATACCTTCGTAAGTAGTTGGAAATGAGCCGTTTAGTTCGTGAGCGATATGCTTGGCCGCAGCGTGGAGGTTGCGAGCACGGGAGTAGTAGCCGAGGCCCTCCCATAGTTTCATCGCCTCGTCCTCCGGGGCATTGGCGAGGTCGGTGACGGTTGGGTAGGCCGCCTTGAACCGCTCGAAATACGGCAGCCCCTGCTCCACCCTCGTCTGCTGCAAAATGATTTCGGAGAGCCAAACGAGGTAGGGGTTGCGCTCACCTTTCCAGGGCATGGGGCGGTGATGCCCACTGTGCCAGTCGAGTAGGTTTATGGTGAAGAAAAGATGACGATTGGTGGTAGCCATTTAGCGGTGATAGTGTGGGGCAAGATTTTGAACGTGGATTGAGTGAGGCGAAAGTAAAAAGATTGGGGGAGGGCTGGGAAAAATAGCTGCCCGCTAAATGACAAAGTGAATGTTCAGAAAAGTGTGTCAATCGTTTTGGCCCGTAAAAAAGCACCTGGCAATTGTCCACACCAGAAACTTCGGCGCGGAGGCCGCTGCCTAGGCGACAAGGGTTTCACGGACAATTGTTGCAAATAGCCCAAAAAAAAAGGCACAAGCAACGCTCTCGCTTTCTATTTTCACCGCTCAACCACTAATCACTTGACGCATGAAATTCAAATTTTGCCTTTTTTTCTTCCTGTTGCTTTTGGTAAAAATACAGGCACAGGCTCCTGCCAAGAAACAACTCGAACCTGCCGACCTCGCTCACTGGAACGAGATAAAATCACCAAAAATCTCCAACAACGGCCACTGGGTAGCCTTCACCCTCAAGGCGGAGGAAGGCGACGGCAGTCTCCAAATCTGGAACGCCAACAAGGGCACTACCCGCCGCTTCGAGCGAGGTGAGGGAGCTGTGTTTTCCGCTGACAACCAATTCATTGCATTCAAAATAAAACCGTTCGAAGACACCATCAAGGCGCAGCGCCGGCGTAAAATGAAAAAAGAAGAACTCAGCAAAGACACCCTCTGCATCCTGCACCTCGGCATGGGGTCGGTGATTAAAATACCCGATGTGAAGTCCTTCGCCATGCCCGAAAAATGGGACGGCTGGCTGGCCTACCAGCTCGAACCTGCGCAGAAAAAGGACGAGAAACCCGCCGCTGATTCTACCGTCGTTGCACCGGAAAAAAAGAAAGAAAAGAAGCCAAAAAAAGAGGGCAAGGATATTGGCTCGAAGCTCGTGCTGGTCGAAATGGCCACCCAAAAGGCGGACACCGTCGCCTTCGTTCGAGACTACAAACTGGCCAAGGAAGGCGCCCGAATCCTTATCAACAGCAGCGGCACAGGCGACTCCCTGCTGGCCGAGGGCATCTATCTTTTTGACTGCAAAGAGCGGGCATTAAAGCCACTCGTTCGGCAAAAAGGCGAGTACAAAAGCCTGACATTCAATGAGAAAGGAACGCAGCTCGCCTTCTTCGCCAACCTCGACACCGCCAAGGCGCAGGTGCCGCCCTTTGGCCTCCTGTACTGGGAAGAAGGCATGAACGAAGCCGAAATACTGGCTGACTCGGCTTCGCAATTTTTACCAAAAACATGGCGGGTGAGCGAAAATGCCGCCCCGGTCTTTAGCAAGGACGGCTCCAAGCTCTACCTCGGCATCGCCCCGCCGCCAATTCTTCAAGACACCAACCTGCTCGATGATGAAATCGTGAACGTGGAAGTGTGGGCCAGCACCGACGGGCGACTCCACACCAACCAAAAAACCCTCGTGGACCAGGAGCGCAAGCGCACCTACGACGTGGTTTGGTTCGCTGCGCAAAACAGGTTCGTGCCGCTGGCAACTGAGGAGATGCCCGACCTGAGCTTCGCCCCCGACCGGGCTGGCAGCGTGGCGCTCGGCTTCAACGACCAGCCTTATTTGCAAATGATTTCGTGGGAAGGTGAGGGCCGCAAAAATGTCTGGTTGATTGACGAAGCGACAGGCAGCCGCAAGGAAATCACCAAGAACCTGCGGGGCAACCCTCGGCTCTCGCCCGCTGCTGACTATGCTTTTTGGTACAGCGATATAGATACCGCTTGGTATGCTTATTCGGTGAAAATGGATGATATTAAACGCATCACTGACAACCAGACCGTGTCGTTTGTGGATGAACTGAACGATGTGCCGGACTACCCCTCACCCTATGGCCTCGCCACTTGGGTCGGCGATTCGACAGGAGCCAGCACCAGTCTGCTCCTCTACGACCGTTACGACATCTGGCAAATTGACCCGACGGGGCAGTCCGTTGCCGTGAACCTGACACAAGGTCGGGCAAGCCGTACCCAGTATCGTTTCGTCCGCCTCGACCCGGAGGAGCGGTTCGTGATGGCGGGCCAACGCCTGCTGCTCCATGTTTTTGATGAAAAAACAAAGGCCGAAGGCTATGCCCTGCTGATGCTGGGCGCCGGGCAGCCGATTCAGTTGCTGAAAGAAGACTTTGCTTACTCCAGCCCACAGAAGGCACTGGACGCCGACCGCCTGCTTTTTACGAAGGAAAATTTCCAGACTTTCCCCGACCTGCTGTACGCCGATTTCACCTTCCAGAAACCAAGAAGGGTGAGCAACGCCAATCCACAGCAAGCCAATTATCGCTGGGGCAGCATCGAATTGTACGAGTGGACGGCGCTGGACGGCCAGCGTTTGCAGGGGCTTTTGGTGAAACCTGAGGGTTTTGACCCGAAGAAACAGTACCCGATGCTGGTGAATTTTTACGAGCGCAGCAGCGACGAACTGCACCAGCACCGGGCGCCGTACCCGGGCCGCAGCAGCATCAACTACTCGTACTACGCCAGCCGTGGCTACCTGATTTTCAACCCGGACATCCCCTACCGCACGGGCTACCCCGGAGAGAGCTGCTACAACGCCGTGGTATCAGGCGTAACATCGCTGATTGACAAAGGCTTTGTGGACAAGGCCCGCATTGGGGCACAGGGGCATAGTTGGGGCGGCTATCAGGTCGCCTATTTGACCACAAAAACTGACATCTTCAAGTGCGCCGAAAGTGGTGCGCCGGTGGTGAACATGTTCTCGGCCTACGGTGGCATCCGTTGGCAGACGGGTCTCAGCCGGATGTTCCAGTACGAGCACACGCAGAGCCGCATTGGCGGCACGATTTGGGAGTACCCGCTGCGGTACATCGAGAACTCGCCGCTATTTTCATTGGACAAGGTAAACACACCGCTGCTCATCATGCACAACGACGCTGACGGGCATGTGCCTTGGTACCAAGGCATTGAGTACTTTACGGCGCTGCGCCGCCTCGGCAAACCGGCTTGGATGCTGAACTACAACGATGAGCCGCACTGGCCGCTCAAGCTGCAAAACCGCAAGGATTTCCAGCTGCGCATGAGCCAGTTTTTTGACCATTATTTGATGGATAAACCCATGCCACAGTGGATGGTGCGGGGCGTGCCGGCGGTGGAAAAGGGGATTCGGTTGGGGGTGGATTGAGTTGAGCTTAATCCTTTTTGGGATTGTCGGTGTCGCTTGAAGCGACGCCGACAATTACCTGCTGCTTCAAGTCCTGCTATTTATTTATTTTCGGCGAAAAATTCATACCGTATGTTCTCCCACCCGATGCAAATCACCTTCGCTACCCCTGCTCTGCTTTTCCCGGCCATTTCGCTGTTGCTGTTGGCCTTCACCAACAAGTTTTTGGCCATTGCCAACCTCATCCGCAACCTGCACGACCGCTACGAAAAGGAGAATCAGCTCATTTTGCGGGAGCAAATCGTGCATTTGCGCAAGCGACTAAACCTCATTCGGCTGATGCAGGCGTTTGCCATCGGCAGCTTTTTGATGTGCTTCGTGTGCATGTTCCTATTGTTTTGGGAGAAGCCAGCGGCGGCCACTTGGGTCTTTGTCGGCAGCCTGTTGCTGATGATCGTTTCGCTGGTAATGAGCCTGACAGAGATTTGGATTTCGGCAGGTGCCCTTCGGCTGTTGTTGAAGGACTTCGAAAAAGAGGTGAAATAACCAACTCAAAACTCACCACTCGAAACTCAAAACTTTCACTCCTCCGCCCACACCTTGCACCCCTCCGTGCAGTTGGTGCAGATGTCAATCTGGTCACGCCCCGCCAGCAGCGAGCGGCGAAAGCACTGGTAAGTTTCGCCCTGCCATATTTCCCGGAAGGGCAGTTTCTTCAAATCGCCGAGGCGGTGCAGGGCGTCCTTGTCGAAGCAGCAGGGCACCACGAGGCCGTCCCAGGTGATGACGCAGGCGTGCCAGAGCTTCCAGCAATGGTTGAGGAGTTCGTTTTTTACCCGCCAGGTGCCGTCGTTTTTTTCTTCGTAACGGGCGTATTCTTTCAAGGTCGGAATCAGGTCGTTGCCATGCTCGTAGTCGTAAACTTGGGCAGTTTTTAGTTTGACTTCGTCAATTCCGATTTCCTCGGCGAGGCGGTAGATTTCGGGGATTTGGTGCTCGTTAGGTCGCACCACGAGGAACTGGAAAATGAGGTGCGGCGTCTTTGATTTCAACTGTTTTTTCCATTTCACCACGTTCCTTGCGCCCTGCAAAACCACCTCCAGTTTGCCCTCCTTGCGATAGCTTTCGTAGGTGTCCTGCGAGGTGCCGTCCACCGAAATGATGAGGCGATCGAGGCCCGACTCGATGGTTCGGCGGGCATTTTCGTCGCTGAGAAAATGGCCGTTGGTGGAGGTGATGGTGTAAATGCCCCGGCTGCGGGCGTGCTGCACCATGTCGAGGAACTTGGGGTTGATGTACGGCTCGCCCTGGAAATAAAAGATGAGATAGAGCAGCTCCCGGTGCAGCTCGTCAATGGTTTTTCGGAAAAAATCTTCCTTCAAATTGCCCGTAGGGCGAGTGAAAGCTCTTAAACCACTGGGGCATTCCGGGCAGCGGAGGTTGCAGGCGGTGGTCGGCTCCAGCGAAATGGTCATGGGCATACCCCACTGAACAGGCCGGCCCAGCCACCGGGTGAGGTGGTAGGAGCTGAAAATCTTCGCCACGTTCCACACCCGCCGAGGGGTGAGTTTGGTGAGAAAATTCAGGGTGTCGTGGCGGTAAATTTTCATTTTTGAAGGAAGAAGTAAAAATTACAAAGGCAAAAGTACGGGGTCAGTGGCAATTGTGGTCAGAAAGGAAAACCTGCCAACCAAAAGTTTAAAGTAATGCTGTCAGGTTCATACCTTTACCGCCTTACTTTTTACTTTATCCTTTTACCTTCCCGACCTTCGGTACGGGATTTTGCAAAGCTTAATTTTACTTTCATGATTACGGAAGCCATCATTGACAAAGTCCTCGAAAAATTTGAATCCCAAGCCGTTGACTACGAGCAAGCTGTGCGGGCATTTGCCAACCAGCAGCCCGCCATTTTTTCCTACCTGATCGGTGACAACGAAGGCACCTTCTCGCAGGACGAGGAAGACTTTCTGCTCTACCTCGCGTTGGCCATTTATACCGCCGTGGAAGATGCCAGCGAGGAAGAAGACTTGATGGGCATCGGCGAGGAAGAAATCACGGAAGCCGATGAAGCCAATTGGAGCCTGATGGAATCGTCCAAAGCCACCGATTTTCAAAAAAGGCTGGACATTTTTTACGAAACATCGCCGGAGGAAGACCTGATGGCCTTCGTGGAGGATGCCCTGACGGGCGAAGCTGAGAACGAAGAAGGGGAGGCGTTCAGCATTACACCAGAAGGCCGTGAGCCGATGTTCGTGGCACTGAAGACGGTGATTGATGTGCTGACGGCAGTGTAAAGATGCCATCTCCCAAACATTTCTTAACTTCGCACCTCATTCATCCTCGCTAAGAAAGCTGTGCCGACAAGGGCAAAAAACTGGATTTGTACCAAAGTCCGCTTTTTTGCCCCGCCCGGCACAGCTTTTTTTATAAAAAAAAACTTCGCAAACATGGATTTATTTGAAAAATTCAGGATCCCCGGCCCACTCGGCAGATGGCGTGACGTGGCCGATGGTTATTTTATGTTCCCTCGCCTCGAAGGCCCACTCGGCAATCGCATGAAGTTCCAAGGCAAGGAAGTCATCTGCTGGAGCATCAACAACTACCTCGGATTGGCCAACCACCCCGAAGTGCGGGAGGCCGATACCAAGGGCGCTGCCGACTGGGGACTCGCCTATCCGATGGGCGCCCGCATGATGAGCGGCAACTCTACTTTGCACGAGCAATTGGAGCATGAACTGGCCGATTTTGTAAAAAAAGAAACTGCCATGCTTGTCAACTTCGGCTACCAGGGCGTCATCTCTGCTATTGATAGCCTCGTGAACCGCCACGACGTCATTGTTTACGATTCCGAATCACACGCCTGCATCGTGGATGGTGTTCGCCTCCACCACGGCAAGCGCTTTGCGTTTGAGCACAACAATGTGGCCAGTCTCGACAAGAACCTCGCCCGAGCCACCAAGCTCGTGGAGCAGACCGGTGGCGGCATCCTCGTTATCACCGAAGGTGTATTCGGCATGCGGGGCGACCAGGGCAAACTGCGTGAAATTTGTGCCCTGAAAGAAAAATACGAATTCCGTTTGATGGTGGACGATGCGCACGGCTTCGGCATGCTCGGCCCAACCGGCGCCGGTGCCTGCGAAGAGCAGGGCATCATGGACGATGTGGACGTTTATTTCTCCACCTTCGCCAAGTCAATGGCCAGCATCGGGGCGTTTTTTGCGGGTGAAAAATTCATGATTCAGCACCTGCGCTTCACCATGCGCTCGCAGATTTTCGCCAAGTCGGTGCCAATGCCGCTTGTGGTCGGCGCCATCAAGCGTTTGGAGTTGCTTCGCAACAAGCCGGAGCTTCGCAAAGCCCTCTGGGACAATGTGAACTACCTGCAATCCGAATTGAAAAACGCTGGTTTTGAAATCGGCGAGACAAATTCTTGCGTAACGCCCGTTTACATCCAGGGCGACGAAACCGAGGCGATGGTGATGGTAAGGGACTTGCGGGAAAACTTTGGTGTTTTTTGCTCCATCGTAGTCTATCCCGTCATTCCGAAGGGCATGATTATCCTGCGCCTGATACCCACCGCCGTGCATACAAAAGAAGATATTGACATCACGATTGCCGCCTTCAAGGAGATAAAGAAAAAGCTGAACAGCCAAGCCTACACCGAGGCTGCGAAGGTGCTGTTGGCTGGCGCAATTGGGTGATATTGGGTATTGGGATATTGAGTTATTGGGATATTTTTGGGTTAACGCACCTTGTAATATCTCAATCACTCAATATCCCAATCTCAAAATTTACTCCTCCTCATCGCTCGCCACTTCCTCCATCGTCATGTACCCACGTTCGTGAAGGAAATTAAACCACCGCACAATTTTTTTGATGTCGCTCACATGTACCCGGTCACGGTCGTGGTTGGGCAGCACTGCTGTGAAATAGGCACGGAGTTCGTCCGTCTTGGCATCTAATTTTACCACTGGCGTATCGGCCAGCTTATCGTACATGCTCTGGAATACCTCACGGATTTCCACCGAATCGTCCTCACCTTCTACGAAAACGGAGATGGTTTCCAGTGGCGAAAACTGGTGCTTGCGGGTCGGGGCAAAACGGATTTTACCGGAGTCCATGTCTTCTACCAACATGCCATTGTTGCGGTTGGTTACCATTTTCTGAACGCCAGGAAAGCCAGTAACTACTACTAAATCTTTGAGTCTCATGCTAAAGCGGAAATGAATGATAAATGATGAATGAGTGAATGATGAATGTGGCGGTCAAAATCCCACCCTTTCAATCTTTCGCTCCTTCAATCCACCTTTCCTTAAAAGTGGGGCGCAAAGGTAACAAAAACAGCATACTGTAGAGGGGCAGATGAATGTGTGTGTATCCCTGCTTTGTTTTTTTGCTGGCGCAAAAATTTAACAGCAGCGGCAATAAATACAGTACAGATTACAAAAATGGCTCGATTGTTTACCCGATATACTTCGCCGCCTTGCCCCTTTCAGGGTTTTGGTGCAAATTTGCCCCCAACAATAAAACAATAAAACAATCCAACAATTTTATAACTACCCATGCACAAGCTTTTCATCGCAACCATTTTCGCCAGTTTCTTTTTTTCGGCCTGCGGCCAAAATCCCGACACAGCACCCAAGGCTGACGCTACTGCACCCATCGTCATCCAACCCCGGCAGAGCAACTATTACGTGGACTCCGCCCGCCCGTCCAACCAAATTCAATCCACTTTTCCCTACGATATTTCGCTTCGCAATGCACATGGCGATACCCTCAATTCCGCCAAGGTTTTTGAGAAAAACGGCAAGCCCACCGTCCTCATGTTCTGGCTCACCACCTGCGGCCCCTGCCGCATGGAACTCAACGCCATCAAGGGCAAATACGACGGCTGGAAGCAGCAGGCAGACTTCAACTTCTACGCCATCAGCACCGACTTTCCGAAAAACTATCCTCAGTTCGTCAGCCGGGTGGACGAGGGCAACTGGCGCTTCCCTGCATACCACGACATGAACCGGGAGTTCCACATGGTGATGCCCGGCGAGCTGAACGGACTGCCGCAGGTCTTCGTTTTGGACAAAAATGGAAAAATCGCCTACCATGCCCGGAAGTATGTGCCGGGGGATGAGGATAAGTTGTTTGAGGAGGTGAGGAAGTTGCAGTAAATATTAGGGTTTGGGTAAACCTTCAAATCTGAAAGGCTTTTTTTGTAAAAAACTGTAAGTGAATCGGATTTAATCCGCTTCACTAAGCCTTTGTGATTCAAGAATATTTTACTGCCTCAAGACATAAAATAATCCACGGCCAAGTTATACCCCTTCAGGCCCAGCCCGATGATGCAGCCCACGCAATTGGGTGCCGTCATGGACTTGTGCCGAAATTCTTCCCGTGAAAAAGTATTGGAAATATGCACCTCCACGACGGGCGTCTCAATGGCGGCGATGGCATCGGCAAGGGCGATGGAAGTATGCGTGTAGGCCCCTGGGTTGAAGATGATGCCTTGGTATGAGAAGCCTGCTTCGTGCAGTTTATCTAACAGCTCGCCCTCGTGGTTGCTCTGGAAATAATGAAGGATGACCCCAGGATATTCTTGCTGCATCTTTTCAAAATACTCTTCGAAGGAGCGTTTGCCATAAATGTGTGGCTCCCGAGTGCCAAGCAGATTGAGGTTTGGGCCGTTGATGATGAGGATTTTCATTTTAAGAAGGAAAAAGTGAAAAGGAGAAAGTAAAAAGTGGGTATCCGGGTTGGGCTGGCAAACTAATCTTTTGGGCCTTTACTTTTTACTTTTATTTGGAAGTCTTGGAGGCAATAGTTCCAAGAATATTTTTCAACTCGCCAGATTCTTGAACCAAAGCCTTTCTCATTTCTTTATCACCGGGTTCAAGTGCATCACACATTCTAAGCCAATAGTTCGACTCTCGCATTTCCTTCAAGGCAATTTCAACCTTGTTATGAAAATCAGCCCTTGATGCACCTGCCTGCGACGCTTCATAATTTGCTCCACTGGAAGAGGCAGATTTTGAAAGCTGATACCTTATCACATTATTCTCGATGTTCGGAGGCAATGTTTTGAGGTATTTCATCACGTTAACAGCAAAGCGAAACAGCCGTTCTTCCAAGTCGTTTTTGACTCTCATAGTAGAGTTAGTGGAGGACATTTCAAATGGAGCAATGCTACATTTTCGCTTTTCAACTTCTACCTTTAAAGGTAGAAGGCACTTACTTTTTACTTTATCCTTTTTACTTTATCCTTTAATTCGCCTGCTCCGAAAGAAACTTCAAACGCACCAACAATATCTCGTCGAAGGTACATTCATCGTCCTTCAAGTCTTTATAAGCCACCTTGGGGTTGTCAGTTTCGGAAGCCATGAAGTAGTCGTAGATTTCCTCAACTACCGCATCGTCCATTGCGTCTTCGAGGTAATAGTCAATGTTGAGTTTGGTACCGGAGCAAACGATGGCGTCCATTTCTTCCATCAGTTCGTCCATTTTCAGGTCGTTCTGGCGTGCGATGTCAGCGAACGGCATCTTCCGGTCAATGGCTTGGATGATGGCCACTTTCACCTTCGACTTGTTGGCTACTTGCTTGATGACGGTATCCGATGGGCGGTCAATCTCGTTATCCTCCACATACTTCGCAATCATGTCAAGGAAGGGCTTGGCGTAGCGTTGTGCTTTTCCAATGCTCACGCCCTGAATTTTGGCCATGTCCTCCATGGTAGTGGGGTACTGCGTAGCCATGTCCTCCAATGATGGGTCTTGGAAAATGACGAACGGCGGCACGTTCTTCTTCTTGGCCACTTCCCGGCGCAATTCTTTCAACATTTTGACCAAGGTCTCGTCAAGAGCGGCGACTTTGCCCATTTCATCATCTAAGTCAACCTCGTTGTTGTCGTAGTCGTGGTTGAGCGGGATTTTTACTTCAAATGGGACTTCGATGAACTCAATGCCAAAATCGGTCAATTTGAGCACGCCGTAGGTTTCGATATCCTTTCGGACAAATTCATTGATGAGTGCGTGGCGGAAAACGGAATTCCAAAATAGTTCTCCTTTTTCCTTGCCTATACCGAAAAGCGGCTTTTTGTTGAATTTATAATCCTTCATTTCCTTCGTCTCGTTGCCCAGCACGAAGTCAAGGATGGTATTGATCTTATAATTTTCTTCCAACGCTTTAATGGCCATGAGTGCCTGCTGCATTTCCAACTGTACTTCCACCTTCTCTTTTGGGTAGCGGCAGTTATCGCACATGCCCCCGCAGCTCGATTCTTCAAATTCTTCGCCGAAGTAAAACAACAAGAACCGCCTACGGCAACCCGTGGTCTCCACGTATGAAACCACCTCCTGCATCAGTTGGGCACTCATTTCCCGCTCTGCCACTGGTTTGTCCCGAAGGAATTTTTCGAGCTTGGCCATGTCCTTGTAGCTGAAAAAAGCGATGCAACGCCCTTCTAGGCCGTCACGTCCACCCCGGCCAGTCTCTTGGTAGTAGTTCTCGATGCTCTTGGGAATGTTGTAGTGCATGACAAAACGGACGTCTGGCTTGTCGATGCCCATGCCAAAGGCGATGGTGGCCACGATCACATCAATATCTTCCATCAAAAAAGCATCCTGTGTACCGGAGCGGGTCTTGGCGTCAAGGCCAGCGTGGTATGGCGCAGCTTTGATGCCGTTCACGTTGAGCACTTGAGCAATCTCCTCCGTGCTCTTTCTGGATTGTACGTAAATGATGCCCGACTGACCCGGCATGGTCTTGATGATTTGCACCATCTGCTTCATCGTGGCCTCTTTCTTGCCCTTTGGCCGAACCTCGTAAAAAAGATTCCCCCGGTTGAACGACGACATGTAGGTGTTCGTCTCCTGCATGTTGAGGTTCTTCAAAATATCGGACTGGACCTTGGGCGTGGCCGTAGCGGTAAGTGCTATGATAGGAATTTCCTTGTTGATGGCATCAATCATCATCCGGATTCGGCGGTACTCCGGCCTGAAGTCGTGTCCCCATTCCGAGATGCAATGCGCCTCGTCAACGGCTACAAAACTGATGTTGACGTTCTGGAAAAACTCGATGTTTTCCTCCTTGGTAAGCGTCTCAGGTGCAACGTAGAGCAACTTCGTCTTGCCATCCACGATGTCTTGCTTCACCTCTTTCATTTGTACACGGGTGAGGGAAGAGTTGAGGAAGTGTGCCACTTCGTCCTCGTCACTGTAGCCCCGGATGCTGTCCACTTGGTTTTTCATCAAAGCGATCAGTGGGGAAATAATCAGGGCGGTACCCTCCATCATCAGGGCGGGAAGCTGGTAACAAAGTGACTTGCCACCGCCTGTTGGCATTATTACAAAAGTATCTTTTCCGTCGAGGACGCTTTGGACGATTTCTTTTTGATTTCCTTTAAAATTTTCGAAGCCGAAAAATTTTTGCAGGGCTTCATTAATCCTGTCGGTTACGCCTGGTTTCTCTGCTACTAACATCATTTCGCTGTGTGTTTAATTAATTGCCTTGAAAATATAAAGAACTAAGTTGTTTGAAGAGCACGTACGAGGAGGTATTCTTGGTGGTTAAAAGTAGTCAAAATTTCAGTTTTAAATCTACGGTATCGAAAAAGATTTCAAAAAAAATCGATTTCAATTTTCGGATTGCAAACTAAGCCATGCACAACCTGGTTTCTTTTTTTTAAAAAAGTTGCCAAAGATAAAAAATGGATTCCACAAAGCCAAATTATATTTGGTTGAAAAAAATCATTTGCTTTGAATACTTTTAAAGCAATTTCACAGTAACCCGTACTCGCCTCATTTTCAGAACATTGTCTTTTTCTAATGGTCAAAACATGCGTAAAACAAATTATTTGTCAACTTTCGGCCCAGTTTGGTGCTGTTTTTTTTGCTTTGCAATAAACAGTTGCGCCCGCTTGGAACAGCCCCATCCTGCACCCATCCCTGCTTTTTACCACTGGAAAACGCATTTCCAACTTACCCAAGCCGAGCAGGGCTACCTCGACGCTATCGGCACCAAAAAACTTTACGTCAAGTTCTTTGATGTGGATTGGGACGGAATCACCAACCAGCCCATACCGCTCGCAGTTGTTGAAATTGACACCACCAAGCTCAACGACCTGAATATTGTGCCGACTGTTTTCATCACCAACCGAACGCTGCTCCAACTGCCGATGGAGCAAGTAGACACATTAGCTGGTCTAATTTTTCGGAAAATAAAATCTCTTGAAACGCAGCATCCACTGGAAATTCAATTCGATTGCGACTGGACGGCAAAGACTAAAGCCAAGTATTTTGCTTTGTTGGATAATCTGCGGCAAGCCTTTTCCGCCGATTCATCATTCATCATTCACCATTCACCATTTATTATTAGCGCCACCATCCGGCTGCACCAATTGAAGTATTTTGAGAAAACGGGCGTTCCACCCGTTGACCGGGGCATGTTGATGTGCTACAACATGGGCGACCTCGACGATTGGGCGACCGAGAACTCCATCCTGGACACTGAGGTGGCGAAAACCTACTTGCCCAAGAACAGTGGCGCCGCCTATCCAATCCCGTTGGACATTGCTCTGCCGCTGTTTCGATGGGGCGTCCTATTCCGGGATGGGCGGATGATAAAATTGCTGAATGACCTCAGCACTGCCAACTTGGAGGATACGAGCCGTTTCAAAAAAGCGGCCACCAACCGCTACGAAGTGCTCAAAAGCACCTACCTGAAAGCCCACTACCTTTATGCTGGTGACCAGTTGCGACTGGAGGGCGTTTCGGTGGAGGATTTGCTGAAAGTGGCGACGCTGCTGGGCGAGCGGAGAAATGACACGCCTGTAACAGTCGCATTTTACCACTTGGACAGTACGGCAATCAACCTATTTCCGAAGGAAAAAATATCGGAAGTGTTGCAGCGGTTTTGAGCGGGGATGATTCATGTTGGTTTTATATCAAAATGCATTTCGTACCTTTCGGCTTTACATGTATGGTTGCAGCCTTGTGATTTGCCCGCCCTCTGGGGTCAGTTTCAGGCACTCACGGCTAGCGACTTGAAAACAACTTTGAGATGAACCTAAAATTCTGCGGGGCAGCCCGCGAAGTGACTGGAAGCGCCCACTTGATTACCCTCGATGACGGCTACACCATATTGCTCGACTGTGGCATGTACCAAGGCTACAGTAAACATATGAAGGAGTTCAATGAGAAATGGCTGTTCGACCCCCGTGCCATTGATTGCATGATACTTTCCCACGCGCATATTGACCACTGCGGTCGATTGCCAAAGTTGGTTAAGGACGGTTATGAGGGGACAATTTACAGCACACATGCTACCCGTAGCCTTTGCTCCATCATGCTGCTTGATAGTGCCATGATTCAGGAGCGCGATGCCGAGTTTTACAACAAGCGCCGTCGTCACGAGCGGGACAAACGGGAAGCACTTTACAACGAGGAAGATGTGAAGGAGACTATGGGGCGCTTTGCCAGTTTTGGTTATGGGAAAAAGTTTGAGGTGCGGCCCGGCGTAACCGTGGAGTTTCGGGATGCAGGGCACATCCTCGGTAGTGCAAGTGTGGCACTGGCCATTACGGAAGGCGGAAAAACTACCAAACTCGGCTTCTCTGGTGACATCGGCAGGCCCAACCGCCCCATCCTGCGCGACCCGCAGCAGATGGACGAAATGGACTACCTACTTTGCGAAAGCACTTATGGCGACAAGTTCCACGAGGCAGCGCCGCAGGAGATAGATAAATTGTTGCGCATCATCAAGCACACCTGTGTCGAGAAACGGGGCAAGCTCATCATCCCTGCCTTTAGCGTTGGGCGCACCCAAGAAATCGTGTACATCCTCGACCAACTTGAAAGCGCAGGCAAACTCCCGCCAATTCCGGTTTACGTTGACAGCCCGCTGGCCGTAAACGCCACGGTGCTTTTTGGCTTACACCCCGAATGTTATGACGCCGAACTCAGCAGTTATATCCTCCGCGACCCGAACCCATTCGGCTTTGCCCGCCTGAAGTACATTAAAGAGGTGGAGGATTCGAAAAAATTGAATTTTTCCGAAGAGCCCTGTATCCTCATCAGTGCATCGGGCATGGCCAATGCAGGTCGGATAAAGCACCATCTTTTCAACAACATCGAGAATCACCGCAACACCGTACTCATCGTGGGCTATGCTACACCGGAAACGCCTGCTGGTCGCCTGCGTGATGGCACGAATCATCTTAAGCTTTTCGGAGAGGAAAAAATGGTTCGGTGCGAGGTGGAAATCATGGATTCGTTCTCTGCCCATGCCGACCGGGGTGAGATTTCGGACTTTTTGAGCAACCAGCGGCAGTCGGTCAAAACACTTTTCCTGGTTCATGGAGAAATCGAACGGCAGGAGAGTTTAAAGTCGCTGTTGATGAAGGAGGGTTTCCGAAAAATTGAGATACCAAAGCTCGGTGAGGAGTTTGAAATAGGATAAAAATCTGGTTAAAAACATGGCAGAAACTCCTTGAATGGCTCAACCCATTGGCTTGCTCCAAGCTCATTTTTATTGATAAAAAAATAAATGTGTATAGATTTGATTTTCAGAATAATTTAAGTTGTATCTTTGCGGCGTTCATTGAGTAATTTTCTGTTTAGCAAGCGATACTCTTTTGGAAATATTGCTACTCGTAGTTCTGCAAGCAAAGTCATCTAAAGACAGTTTTCCTGCCCTCGGTTTTCTTCTTGCCCACTCGTCCGGTTTCTTTTCCATTTATTTATTACTGCTCAACACCTAAGTTTTCTCAAGTTTTATTCATTTCAATTTTCATTATTAATGAACATTTTTGCAGCAAAACTGAGTTTCGACACTCAGTCAGACGACCTCCGCGAGGCATTCGAAGAATTTGGCGAAGTTTCTTCTGCCAGCGTTATTACAGACAAGTTTACCGGTAAATCCAAAGGCTTCGGCTTTGTGGAAATGCCTAACGACGAGGAAGCTCAAAAGGCTATCTCTGAGTTGAACGACAGCACACTTGACGGACGTACCATCGTTGTCAAGAAAGCAGAACCACGTGAAGATCGTGGCGGCGGCGGTGGAAACCGTGGCGGCGGCGGTGGTTACGGCGGCGGCGGTGGAAACCGTGGCGGCTACGGTGGCGGCGGCGGTGGCCGTTACTAATTGAAGATTTGAATGCCTTCTGGTCTTTGACCTGAACGATACAGATACTTTAAAATGAGAAAGCCCTGGGGGAAACCCCGGGGCTTTTTGTTTATCACAACACTCCGCACTCCACGCCCAATTCCTCCACCGCCTTCACTAAGTCATTGTTCACATTCACCTTCTTTGTCTTGGACATGAACGAAAGGCTGGTCTTGTTCTCAAAATCCAGCAGCGTCATTTTGAGCTGTTGCTGGCCTTTGTGCTCCTTGCAAAGTGCTTCAAGTTGGTCAATCAGCGTGGGCGTCAAATCTTCCACCTTAATTTTAAGTGTAATCGCTTTGACGATGTTCTTCCCAGCATTTTCCAGCAGCGTCACGTCCTTCACTTTCAGGCTGAACTCATCTTCCCGCCCCCAACGAGCCTCGTAATTCCCAGTGATGAAAACACAGTTGCCCTGCTCAAAAAAGCCTTTGAACTTCATGTAGTCGTCGCTGAAAAGGTTGAACTCCAGCGTGCCGTGGTAGTCTTGCAGCACGAACGAGCCCCAGCCAGTTCCCTTCTGGCTCACCTTGTGCGTTGCTTTCACGACGATGCCCGCTATCTTTACAGGCTGGCCTTTTTTCTCCTCCAATTCCTCCAGGGTGCATGAAATGAAATTTTCCATCTCCAGCTTGTAATCGTCGAGCGGGTGGCCGCTGATGTAGATGCCCGTCACCTCTTTTTCCCGCTCCAGTTTTTCGATGAGGCTCCAGGGGTTGCACTTGGGCGGTTCTGGCTCCGCAATGTCGAAGGCGAGACTGTCGCTGCCGAAAAGCGACATGGCGGCACTGGCTTGGCGGTCCTGCCAAGCGTTGCCGAAGGCAAGCACATGCTCGTTGAAGCTGTCGTATTTTCCCGAAGGCGCAAAAAACTGCGCCCGGTGGCCCACGCCCGTCTCGGTGTTTTCGAAGCAATCAAAAGCGCCGCCCAGCACGAGGCTTTCGAGTACTTTCTTGTTGGCGGATTTGTTGTCGAGTCGTTTCACAAAATCATAGATGGACTGGAACGGGCCGTTTTTGTCCCGCTCTTTCAGAATATCTTCCACCGGCCCCTCGCCCACTCCCTTGAGTGCGCTCAGGCCGAAGCGGATTTGTCCCGCTTTGTTGGAGGTGAAATCGGAGACCGACTCGTTGATGTCCGGGCCGAGCACGGGCACGTTCATGCGGTTGCATTCTTGCAGCAACTTTGTGATGCCCGTGATGTCGCTCTTGTTGTTCGAGAGTACCGCCGCCATGAACTCGGACGGATAGTTTGCCTTTAAATACGCCGTTTGGAAGCCCAACAAGGCATAACAGGTCGAGTGGCTTTTGTTGAAAGCGTAGCTGGCGAAGGCTTCCCAGTCCTTCCATATTTTTTCGCAGACGTTCTTCGGGTGGCCATTTTTCTCGGCGCCTTCGAGGAACTTAGGGTACATCTTGTCCAGTACCGCCTTCTGCTTTTTACCCATCGCTTTCCGCAGCACGTCGGCCTCGCCTTTGGTGAAATTGGCGAGTTTTTGCGACAGCAACATCACCTGCTCCTGGTAAACCGTGATGCCGTAAGTATCTTTCAGGTTGCCCTCCATCTCCGGCAGGTCGTACTCGATGGTCTGCCTGCCGTGTTTTCTGGCGATAAAATCGGGGATATACGCCAGCGGACCGGGCCGGTACAGGGCGTTCATGGCGATGAGGTCGTCGAAAGTGGTGGGTTTCAGCTCTTTCATGTAGCGCTGCATCCCCGTACTTTCATATTGGAAAATGGCGACCGTCTCACCTTTTTGGAACAACTCGTAAGTCTTTTCGTCGTCGAGCGGGATGGTGTCAATGTCAATTTTCACCCCATGAACCAGCTCGATGATTTTGACGGCATCGTCAATGATGGTGAGCGTGCGCAAGCCCAAGAAGTCCATTTTCAACAAACCGGCGCTCTCCGCCACGCTGTTGTCGAACTGGCTGACGAGCAATTCGCTGTCCTTCGCCACCGTCACCGGCACATACTTCGTAATGTCGTCCGGCGTGATGATAACCCCGCAGGCGTGGATGCCCGTGTTCCGTACCGACCCTTCGAGCTTGCGGGCGGTCTGAATCATGTGGGCAATATCGTCTTGTCCGTTGGCCAATGCCCTGAATTTCAACGCTTTATCCACATCGTCGCTGGTGTTGAGCTTGCTCCGAAGCTCACTCTCGGTAGACTCCAGCACATCGGCCAGCGAGGTGCCGAGCTGCTGTGGGAGGCTTTTTGCCACTTTGTCCACCTCACCGAGCGGCACGTTCATCACCCGGCCCACATCCCGCAGGCTCGACTTGGCGGCCATTGTTCCGTAGGTGACGATTTGGGCGACCTGCATCCGGCCGTATTTGTTCACCACGTAGTCAATCACCTTGTCACGTCCCCGGTCGTCGAAGTCAATATCAATATCGGGCATGCTCACCCGCTCGGGGTTGAGGAATCGCTCGAAAAGCAGGTCGTACTTGATGGGGTCCACGTTCGTGATGCCCGTGCAATAGGCCACCGCCGAGCCTGCCGCCGAACCCCGGCCCGGCCCAACGCTCACGCCCATCTGTCGGGCGGTGCTGGTGAAATCCTGCACGATGAGGAAGTAGCCGGGGTAACCGGAGTTTTTGATGACGTTCAGCTCGAAGTTCAGGCGCTCCTCCGTGGCGGTGTCAATATCGCCATAGCGTTTTTTTGCCCCCATGAAAGTAAGGTGGCGGAGGTAATCGTCTTGCGTATCAAAGCCTGCTGGCACTGGGAAGGCGGGCAGCAGAACGTCCCGCACCAGTTCGAGCGGGTCAATTTTATCATAAATTTCTTGGGTGTAATCAACCGCCTGCGGCACGTCGCCGAAGAGGCGGTTCATCTCGTCCTGCGTTTTGAAATAAAAATCGGAGGACGGGAAACGGAAGCGCTTCTCGTCGGCGAGCAGGCTGTTGGTGTTCACGCAGAGCAGGATGTCGTGCGGCATGGAATCTTCCTCCTCGATGTAGTGGCTGTCGTTGGTGCAAATGACCTTGAGGTTGTACTTTTTTGCGAAGCCCAACAAAACCTGGTTCACGTCCTCCTGGCTGATGCCGAGGCCGTCAATGTTCTCCAATCCCCGGTGGCGTTGCAGTTCGATATAGTAGTCATCAGCACCGAAGAGGTCGAGCCACCATTTGAGCATTTCCTCGGCACGTTCGGCGCCATGGCGAAGGATGGTCTGCGGAATTTCCGCACCGATGCAGCAGCTCGTGGCAATCAGCCCCTCGCTGTATTGCGCCAGCAACTCCTTATCTATACGAGGGTATTTGCCGTACTGCCCTTCGATAAATCCAAGTGAACAGAGCTTCGAAAGGTTCTCGTAGCCCGTGCGGTTTTTTGCCAGAAGCAGCTGGTGGTGGCGCACGTCTTCCTCGTTGCGGGAGCGCAAAAATTGCTTTTTGTGCCTATCGGCAACAAGGTAGAACTCGCAGCCGACGATGGGTTTCAGTCCCCGTTTATTAGCGGCGTTTACGAACTCGAATGCCCCGAACATATTGCCGTGGTCGGTTAATGCGACAGCTTTTTGACCGTCCCGCACAGCCTTGTCCATCATCTTACCGATGTCGGAAGCGCCGTCGAGGAGGGAGTATTGCGAGTGGCAGTGGAGGTGGCAGAAGTTGGGCATAGTTAGATTTATTGGCACAAAGTTTCAAACGAATCACATGTTTTGCAAAAGCCCCCAGTTCCATCGTGTTGGTTGGCATAATGGCAGTTTTGGCAATCTTCCGTTTCAAAGGCGCTAATTTTGCTGCATGCAATCCCCTTTATTGTTCCAAAATCGCCGTTGGTGCTTCTGGCTATTACGAGGTACTTGAATTTTCCGATGTAAAAACCAGGTTTGTTTTCATTCCAACTCAAGGCAATATCATTTGGTTGTATGGCAGAATAAGAAAGCAAAACGTTGCCGTTTAAATCGCTGATTTCAAACGTAATGTACAAGTCAATCTCTGGTGATGCATAGGGTAAGAAAACATCATTTATCCCATCCCCATTGGGTGTGAAAATATTTGGTATATAGATTTTGCCATTGCCAACAGTAAACTCAGTTTCGTTGGCGCAACAATCATTGGTTTGGACACTGTTTTTATCATCGTCCTTGCATGACATTCCCCACAATGAGACGAGGGCAACCAATAAGGAAATAATTTGGCACTTCAATTTGTATAATTTTTGGAAAAAATAGCGATACGACTCAGCACGATTTAGGTCAAGCGGAAAAAGGGCTTGACGGGTTACCGGATTTTGCGAAGGTAGAACAAATCAGGCAGGCAATAGGGTTGACCCAAGGCAGAAGTTTTCAACAAAAAGTTTAAATCGAGCTTTTTTACCAAAAATGGAAGCTAGCGGGTTCAATTCCCCTTCCCCTTCCCCTTCCCCTTCTCCTTCCCCAAAACCCCATCAATAAACTCCTTCCGTTTTTCCTTTCGCTCCCGTTTTTTGAGCATCTTTTCGTTTTCCTTCTCAATGCGGAGCGCTTCCTCGCTTTTCGTGGCAGAGAGGTTGCCGCCTTTTTTAGTATCTGTTTCGTCGTCAATAGCCCCGCCTTCGAGGGGGGCTATGCCATCAACCTCGGTGGAGTCAGAGGGGGGGAGCAAGGCCCGCAAGCGCTGTAGGTTGAACTGCCGAATATCTTCTTCGATGGAATCCAGCGGGATGTTTTCGTAGTAGGCAATCGAATCCAAAATCCAATCAATGGGAACAATGCGGTCAGGGCAATTGAAGGCCGTGGCAGCAGCGCCTTTTAACGGAGGGAACGATTGCTTTGTCCACTCCTTGAAGGCAGGGTCATTGTAGGCATTTTTCAAAAAACGGCCAACGATGGGCAACGCCGTAGCGCCGCCCTGCCCGATCCTCGTAGATTTCCAGCGCACCAGCGGCTGTTCGGCACCGACCCATGCGCCCACCACGATACTCGGCGTGAAGCTAATGAACCAGCCATCGGAATTGTTGTCTGTCGTACCCGTTTTGCCTGCGGCATGAAGGAAGCGGAAATCGGAATTGGCGAGCCAGCGGAGGCGGCCTCCGGTACCCCCGTCCACCACGCCTTGGAGCAAGTGGCGCACCATCTGGGCATGTTCCTCCTGCAAAATCCGGGGAAAGGACTTGGGGTCAGGGGTGTTAAATTCGACGATGGGCTGCCCGTCCATCGTTTCGATGCGAGAGACCATGCTCATGGTGGGCAGCACCCCCTCGTTGTCGAAGACCGAAAACAACCGCACCATCTCGAACAGCGTGGCGTCCACTGCACCAAGGGCGATGCCCGGTTCGTGCGGTATTTTCGAAGAAATGCCCATTCGTTTTGCCAGCGCAACGACGGAATCAATGCCCACGCTGTCGTTCAGGATGAGCTGCACGGCAGCGGTGTTCACGGAGTTGCGCATGCCGCCCATCATGGAGTAGCTGCCGCCGTACTTGCCGTCGGCGTTGCGGGGCGCCCAGTTGTCCCATTCCGGGTAGGTTCGGAAATCGTTTGGTATTTGCGCGCAGGGTGAAACACCCGCCTCGATGGCCTTGGCGTAAACAACGGGTTTGAAGGTAGAGCCCACTTGCCGAAGGGCATTGACGTGGTCGAACTTGAAATGCTTGTAATTGATGCCGCCAACCCAGGCCAGCACCTGCCCGGTGCGTGGGTCGGCAGCCAGCACGCCCGTGTTGAGGATGGAAAGGTAGTATTTCAGCGAGTCCAACGGGGACATGAGCGTATCCTGTTCCTGCGTTTCCGTTGCCCAACTGAAAACGGTCATCTGCGAGGGCGTGAGGAAATTGGAGTCAATTTGCGCCTCCGTCAGTCCCCGCTCTTTCAACAGTTTGTAACGCTCCGTCAGTTTTTTCTGCTGCTGGAGCAAATCCTCACTGCCATAGGGCACTGAGCCCGCGTAGCCTTTGAAGTGGTCAATGAAGCTTTTTTGCAGCGCCTTCATCTGAAACTGCACGGCTTCTTCGGCGTGTGCTTGCAGTTTGGAGTTGATGGTCGTATAGATTTTTAGGCCGTCGGTGTAAACATTGTAGGGCCTGCCGTCGGGATGGTGGTATTTGCGTAGTTCTGCCTCCAATTGTAGGCGCAGCGTCTCCCGGAAATAGGTTGCTTGTCCATCGTTGTGGTCTTCGATATGGTATTTGGTGATAACGGGCAGTTTGTACAACGAATCGGCAGCGGCTTGCTCCAAATATTTTTCTTTGACCATTTGCCCAAAGACCACGTTTCGGCGCTCCTTGGCCGACTTGGGATTGCGCACTGGGTTGTAGGCCGTATTGGCCTTCAACATGCCCACCAACGTGGCAGCTTCCTCTATCTTGATGTCGAAAGGGGTCTTGCTAAAAAACCGTTCACAGGCGATTTTTATCCCAAAAATATTTTCTCCAAAGGGGACAGTATTCAGGTAGAGGGCGAGTATCTGGTCTTTGTCGTAAACTGATTCCAGTCGCCTAGCAACAATCATTTCCTTGAACTTTGCCACGGGCGTGGTCAGTTTGCCCAGCCGTTTGCGAGGATACAGGTTTTTGGCGAGCTGCTGGCTGATCGTGCTGCCGCCTCCACCCGACTCATCGCCCTGCAAAATACTTCGGAAAAGCACCCGCAATGTGGCCCGAAAATCAATGCCTCCATGGTCACGGAATCGGGCGTCTTCTGTCGAAATCAAGGCATTGACGATGAATGGCGAAATGCTGTCAAGGTCACTGGGCAGACGGTTTTCGATGAAATATTTGCCCAAAAGCACACTGTCAGCGCTGTAAACCTCGGAGGCAACGCTCTGATTGAGGTTGCGAAGATCGGATTTGCTGGCCACATGGCCGAAAACACCGATCAGAATGGCAAAAATGAATAGGAAAATACTGCCGAAGCCTAGCGCAAATAGCGATCCCAGCCAAAAAATTACCTTTGCCAGCCGTGGGGATTTTTCCTCTAAACGGCGGTAGCGCTTTATGAATGGCAGTAAAACTGGATAGGCCAGCGACTTGAAGCGCTGCCATTTTGCCTTAAAAAAACCTGATTGAGACCCTGTGCCTTTTTCTTTCATGTAGTTGAATGGTGTGCCCGCAAATGTAGCTATTTCAACGGAGTTTCGAGTTTCGAGTTTGAGTTTCGAGAGAACCCTTCTTTGCTCGCTGCCCGAAACTCAAAACCAGAAACCCGAAAGGTTAAATACCTTTGCGCCTTAAAATGTTCGCCTTTTGAACCAATTGCGCCGCATGTTGACCAACCCCCAGCACCTACTGCTACTTGCAGTTGGGCTGCTATTGTTGCCTGCATTGCTCACCCATCTCGGCTTGTTGGCCTTCACCGGCGATGAGGCAATCCGGGCACTGGTGGCACTTGAAATGCGCATCTCCGGCAACTACATCACCCCCACCATGTTCGGTGAGTTTTACTACAACAAACCGCCGCTCTACAACTGGATTCTGCTAGCCGTCTTCGACCTCACAGGCCGCACCGACGAGTTCATCGCCCGCCTCCCCACCGTGTTTTTCCTATTGGCCTACGCCACCACCGTCTGGTTTTTTGTGAAAAAACACCTCAGCGGGGAGGGCGACCGCAGGGGTCGCCCCTACCACGGTACCGACTGCCAACTGCCAACTGTCGAACTGCTAACTTCCTTTGCCCTCATCACCTGTGGCCGAATCCTCTTCTGGGATTCCATGCTGGCGCTGATTGACACCAGTTTTTCGTGGGTAATGTACACCATGTTCATGGTCATTTTCACGCAAGGCGAACGGGGCAAGCACGGGCCGCTGTTCGTTTGGGCGTACCTGCTGGCAGCCATCGGGTTCATGCTCAAGGGGCTGCCTTCGGTGGTGTTCCTCGGCATCGCCCTCTTGGCCTATTTTTTTTGGGTGAAAAAATGGCGCAAACTGTTCTCGTTAGCACACCTCGGCGGCATGGCCGTTTTTGGTGTGGTAGTAGGCAGCTACTACGCCCTCTACGCACAGCAGAACGGGCTGACCACGGTGTTCAGCACCCTGTTCAACGAGTCGGCCAAGCGCACCTTCGTCGAGCATGGACTGGGCAAAACGGTGCTGCACCTGTTCACCTTCCCCTTCGAGATGTGTTACCACTTCCTGCCGTGGACGCTGCTGGCGGTTTATTTGCTCCGCAAAAATGCGCTCCAGCTCCTGCGGCAGCACCACTTCATCGCCTGGAACGGGCTGGTTTTCATCACCACCATCCTGCCCTATTGGGTCTCCGTGGAAGTCTATCCCCGCTACCTGCTGATGCACGTGCCGCTGGCGTTCACGGTGCTATTTTACCTCCATTTCAAGAACAAGGAAGTCGGCTCGCCGACCGTGCGTTGGGTCGAGGGTATTTTTCAGGGGCTTTGCTGGGTGATGCTCGCCGCAAGTTTTGCACCTTTGTGGTGGCCAGCCGTGCAGCACGTGCCGTTTTTGTACCTAAAAGTAGGTTTTTTGGCTGCCGCAACGGGTTTGCTGCTTTGGGCGTACCGGCGCTGGGAAGCCCAGCGGATGTTGACTTTTATGGCCGTCATGCTCGTGGCAAGAATGGCCTTCAACTGGTTCATCCTGCCCACCCGGCTGGAGATAGACTGTAGAAACCAGGTGCGCCAGACCACCCTCGATGCCGTGCAAAAACTCGAAGGCCGCCCTATTTTTATTTACAAGGGAAGCCTTGGCCAAGAGCCTGTTCCAGCCTACTATTTTACCCGAGAAACCAATCAGATTTTGGCGATAAAAGAAAACGCCATTGACTCAAATGCCTATTATCTATTGAACCCAAACATCTACCCAATCAGTTACAAGCAAATCACCAGCATCAAAACCCTCTGGAAATGTGAGGACTTGACGGTGGCTAAAATAAAAGAGGGTGAGAAGGTGAGAAGGTGAGCGAGTGAGAGAGTGAGAGAAGTCAGCAGAATGAGCATGGGGTGAGGGGTGAAAACTCGCATCCGCCCGCTCACCCGCCCCTCTCACGCGCTCACTCGTTCACGCTCTCGCCGCTCTCACCTTCTCACCTTCTATAAAAATGAAATTATCCGTCGTCATCACGGTTTACAACGAAGAAGAAAACATCCGCCCGCTGTTCGACCAGCTCGTGGCGGCCTTGCAGGGCATTGACTACGAAATCATCTACGTGGACGATGGCTCCCGGGACAGTACGCTTTCGGAGCTGAAAAAGCTCAAGCACGACCGTCTGCGCTTTCTCGAATTCCGGAAGAACTACGGCCAGAGCATGGCGCTCATGGCTGGCATTGACCATGCGGAGGGTGACTTCATTGCCACCATGGACGGCGACCTGCAAAACGACCCTGCCGACCTGCCCGCCATGCTCCAACTGGCCGAGGAAGGCGACTGGGACCTCGTCGCTGGCATCCGGGCGAACCGCAAGGACGGCATGGTGCTCCGCAAAATCCCCAGCCTCATCGCCAACTGGATCATCCGAACCTCCACCGATGTACACCTGAAGGACTACGGCTGCGCCCTCAAGGTTTTCCGTGCTGACATCGCCAAGGACCTTGGCCTCTACGGCGAACTGCACCGCTTCATCCCCGTGCTGGCACGGCTGGAAGGCGCCCGCATCACACAGTTGGACGTGCGGCACCATGCCCGCCAATTCGGCAAGTCGAAGTATGGTCTGGGGCGCACCTTCAAGGTGGTCAGCGACCTGCTGCTCATGCTCTTCATGAAAAAATACCTCCAGCGTCCGATGCACCTTTTCGGGAACGTGGGCGTCGGCATTTTCTCCATCGGCGTACTCATCAACATTTACCTGGGAATCCTAAAATTCACGGGCCATGACATCTGGGGCAAGCCGTTGTTGATTCTTGGCCTTATGCTGGTGCTGGCAGGCATTCAATTAATTACGATTGGTATTGTGGTGGAAATTCAGATGCGAACGTATTACGAATCGCAGCAAAAGCGGCCTTATAAGGTGAGAAGGGAATACCACGGATGAATTACGATTTACGATTGGGCTGGTGTGCGCTCGTGCTACGGGGGGGCGGGCGCTGCATATTTGATGGAGCGCAATGCGGTCAGGGTTTTAATTGAAAAGGTGACACAGCGAGGAGCAGTATCACCTTTTTTATTTGGGCATTGAGGCCGTTGCAGGATATTTTTTCCTGCGCTATCTTGCATTCGCAATGGCCCAGCTTTCCAATGCAACATACTATGGACGAAGAAAAATACATCCCTGGCATTTACAATTACTGCGACCGTTGGTGTGAGCAGTGCAGATACACCGACCGCTGTTACAGCTTCCAAATGGAAGTAGAAGCTGGTTTAACAGCGGAAGACAAAGACATTTCCAACCCAAAATTTTGGGAGCATGTCTCCAACAACATGAAAAAGGCGCTCGAAATGCTCCACCAACACGCCGAGGAAATGGGCATTGACCTCGACAACTTGCCCGATGTGGAGGAGCCTCTGCCCAGCAAAAAAGTTGTCGAACTCACGGAGCACTGGACAAAACTCCACGACGACTATTTGGACAAAGCAGATGCGTTTTTCGAAGAAAACAAAGATTATTTTCCTGAAAAAGGCCATGAGTCCATCCGATGGGTGGAAATGGGAATTAAAGGGGAGAACGAAACATTGGCCTTCTGGCAGGACGTCACGAACAAGCGGGAAATAATTGGCTGGTACTTATACTTTATTGGGGCTAAAATAAGTCGGGCGCTGAACGGCTATGACGAAATCAATGATGAGCACTGGGACAGCCCGCTTCAAAGCGATTCCTACTGCACTTCCCGCATTCTTGTCATTGCCATTGAGCGCAGCATGGCTGCTTGGCAGGTTTTTCTCGGCGCTTTTCCAGAAAAGGAAAATGAAATCCTCGATATGTTGACCCTGTTGGATAAATTGCGGCGGCAAGTAGTCGCCGTTTTTCCTGATTGGCAAAAGACAATGCCAGGGGTAGAATGGTGACAAACAAATAATATTTTCATCGCAAACCAGTACCATGCCCACCCGAGCCCACCGCTACCACTACGCCACCCAATACCCGCACGAGGGCATGCCCGTCGCCAACATCTTCCAGCAAATACACGACAGCGGCGCATGGAACGTCGTTACCACCGAGTCCGTCTCCGGCGAAGGCTCCACGCTGGTGCAGACCGCCACGCTGCGGGCCGAGCTGCCCGGCCTCCTCCGCAAGTTGGGCATCCGCTCCCTGCTCGACCTCCCCTGCGGCGACTTCAACTGGATGCAGCGCCTCGACCTTACGGGCATCCGCTACACGGGTGGCGACATTGTGCCCGCCCTCGTGGAGCGCAACCAAGCCCAGTTCGGCAACGAAAACCGCCAGTTCCTGCACCTCAACCTGCTCACTGACCCGCTCCCCGCCGCCGACCTGCTCTTCTGCCGTGACTGCCTCGTACACCTCAGCTTCGCCGACATACAGACCGCCCTCGCCAATATCCGGTGCAGCGGTATCACCTACCTTGCCACCACCCATTTTCACGACGAACCTGAAAACGCCAACATCCTCACCGGCGGCTGGCGGCCACTGAACTTTTTCAAAGCGCCGTTCAAGTTCCCAGCGCCCGTGGCAGAAATCAATGAAAATTGTACGGAGATGGAGGGGGCGTTTAGCGATAAGTGTTTGGTGGTGTGGAGGGTAGATGATTTACGATTTACGACTGACGATTTACGACTGTCCCCCAATCGTAAATCGTAAATCGCTTAGTTTTTCCAATCCTTCCGCTCCTGCTCCCGATGGTGCAGCGCCACCCGCACCCCATATTTTTCCTGGATATGCTTCGCCAACTGGTCGGCAGCATACACCGAGCGGTGCTGCCCGCCCGTGCAGCCGAAGTTGAAGCTCAGGTCGGTGAAGCTCCGCTCGATATAATTCTCGATGGCGGGGTCGGTGAGCAGGTAAACCTGGTTCAGGAACTCCTCCATGTTCGAGTGCAGTTGCAGGAAATTGATGACCGACTCATCACGTCCCGTCAGTTTTTTGTATGGTTCATAGAGACCGGGGTTGTGGATGAACCGGCAGTCGAAGATGAAGCCGCCGCCGTGGCCAGTCGTGTCTTCCGGCAGGCCCTGTTTGTAGCTGAAACTCTGCACGCTTACCGTCAGTAGGCTTGAAGCACCCCGCTCCTTGTCGAACGGCTCGAACTTTTTGGAAGAAACAATGGCGTTCAGCGCCTTGGTCAGTTCCGGCAGCTCGATGGGGAAATTGGCATTTTCCAAAATCCACTTCACGTTGCGGATGGCGAACGGTATGCTCTTGATGAAATACTCCTTCCGTTCGAACAGCCCCCGAAACCCATACGTCCCAAAGGTCTGGATGCTGCGGATGAGCACGTAGCCGTGGAAGTATTCGAGGAACTTCGCCCGGTCCACCGGCTTTTGTTTTTCCACCGTGTCGAGGTAATGGTCAAGAAGTTCTCGACGGATTTCGTCGGGAACATTGGCCTTGGCTTGGAAGAGCAGCGAGGCAAGGTCGTATTGCAGCGCACCCTGTCGTCCGCCCTGATAATCAATGAAATAAGGTTCTCCGCCTTTCACCATGATGTTCCTCGCCTGAAAGTCCCGGAACATAAAATGGCTGCAATCCGTCGTCAGCAGGTACTCGGCGAAGCGGTGGGCATCGTCCTCCAGTGCTTGCTCGTCAAAGGGGATTTTGGCCAGTTTCAGAAAATAATACTTGAATGTGTTGAAGTCCCAGAGCATACTCTGTTTGTCAAAAGCCGGGCGTGGGTAGCAGGCCGAGTAGTCCAGCCCCTCGCCGCCCTGGATTTGGAGCAGCGCCAGTTTTTCCACCGTTTTTTTATACAACTGAACGAGGTAATCGGGAAACTGGTCGCCCGCCTGCAGCAGGTAGCTGTACAGCGTCGTGGCACCGAGGTCTTCTTGGAGGTACACACTGCGGTCGAGGTCTTCGGCGTAAATGGCAGGCACGGGCAGTCCCTTGGCATGGAAATGTTTGGAAAAACAGAGAAAGGCGTTGTTCTCCTTCCGGTCGAGGTTGTAGGTGCCGATGGCCGTTTTGCCTGTGCTACTCGACAAGCGGTAGTAGATTCGGGCTGAGCCACTGGGCGCCAGCGGCAGCACGAGGTCGGGGCGGTCGCCACTCCACTGCTCGAAGAGTTCGGCGAGGGCGTTTTCGATTTGTGTATTGGACATATTTCTTGTTTGGTGAAGGTGTTGGGTAAAAGTAGCAGACTTTTAATTTTCACGCAGGTGCTTTGTCATTGCGAAGCAAACCGTCCACGTCAAGTGTGTTGTCACATAATGCATGGACGGTTTGCTTCGCAATGACAAAAGCGGCGATAACCGAGGCATGAACCGACGAACAAGCTCACCCCTTCACAAAAGCCACCACCTGCTGCCGTTGCCCTGTGGCATTTATGCTCAAAAAATAATACCCCTTTGGCAAATTCACAGCTTCCATCTGTGTGAAATGGGTTCCAGCAGGCAGGTCAAAATTTTTCCGCAACATCTCCACCCCATTTACCGCTGAAACTGAAAGTCGGACGAGACCATCTTCGTTGTTGGAAAAACGGACGCCAATCGTCGGGCCGACGGGGTTGGGCACCACCACGGGGGCCACAGGGCCGCCGCTATCTGGAAGCTGGAATTCCAGCACGTTGAAGCTGCGCAGTACGGGCACGGCAGGTTGCCAGTCGGTGTTGCCCTGCTGGCTGGCACGGACGATCACAGGGCCAGTCAGCCCAGTCACCGTCAAGATGTCACCATTGATGATGGCCGGGCCGCTCGTCACGGTGAATTTGACAGGCAATCCAGACGTGGCTGTGGCATGCAAAATGATGGGAAGTGCAATCGTGAATTGGTCACCAATTGGTTGGAAATCAATGGTTTGTTGTTTTGCTGCAACCTGATTCGATAGGCCAGGCGTCGGGAGCTGTGCCTGCCAAGATGTGGGCAGGGCGTTGTTCAGGCGCCAATCAATAAGTTGAAGGGAAAGGCCGGTACCGTCGGCATCTGGTGGCCAAGGCAGTTTGTTGTCATAGCGCACGGAGTCAATTACGGTCAAGTTGGCATTTTTCAGGGAAATGCGCTCGCCGCCGTTGCTCAATTTGAAGCCGTGACTGCCAATGCCGAAGCTCCCCAACCAGTTTGTGGTTTGGGGGTAAAAACTGGTGAAAGCCGCCTCGTTTTCCACCAACACCAAAAAGCCGCCAGGCTGCAAGGTCGTGTTGGCGTGTAGGTTGAAATAACTCCCGCTCTCGTCCTCCAGCACCCAGCCGGAAACGTCCACGGCGTGTGTGTTCGGGTTGTAGAGTTCCACCCAATCACCGCCATCGGGCGAATGGTAGTTGATTTCGTTGATGACGATGGTGTCTGTGGCGATGGAGCCTTTTTTAAAAATGGCTGTCAGTGACTCATTGGCTGTTAGTGTAGTGGAGGTGGCTGAGCTTGCGCCAAGCGCACTGTTCGACCATTTTTCAAAAACAAAACCCGGTGCTGCATCGGCTTCCACGGGGATTTCTACCCCGGTGAAATACGTGCCGATCCACGGCAGTTTGTCCGCCGGAAGATGCAGGGTGCTGAAGTGGATGCCGCCGCCGTTTGTGGGTTGTGCTGCCAGTTGGACAGACACTTCCCCGCCAATTTCATCAAAAAAATCCACGTACTGCTGCCGCACGAAGGCGGGGCGGTCGTTGCCGAATTTCCTGAGAATCAGCAGGTTGTCGGCCCAGGGATTCCAGCCCGACGACCAACGGTCGAAGTGGCGTTGCATCTCCGGGGCATACAGCGTTTCAAAGTCGTCAATTCGGCTACTCACTCGGTCGGTTGCAAAAAGCACGTTCAAAAAGTCGGCACTGCGGTTGATGAAATTGCGCCGGAAGTCGGTGCTCTCCATCGCTTTGCGGAACGGCAGGGTCGTCCACCACGGGTTGGGCCAAGCGATGGAGCTGTCGTCGAGCGCCCGAGCGAGGGAGTTGGCGGAGGCGTCACCGGTGTTGAACAGGATGTTGCTGCCCTCGATTTTTACCAGCCCAAAACTGAAGTCGAAATCGAAGCTCAGGAAACGCCAACGGGCATCGCTGCCGTTGCGCTCCCGCCAGCGGCGGAGGTTGTTGCCGGGCCAGTCGCTGTTGTCAATGATGATGTTGAAAGCGTTGTAATCCAAGAAATGGTCGAGGTCGAGGCGCTGCGCCAACTGCTCGTAGTGGGTCGGGTTGACAAAATTGTGGGTGTTGAAGAACTCCGTGAAATCGTTCCAGCGGTCAAAGTCGCCCGCCACAGCTTCGCCGTCGTTTTCCAGCAGGTCAATCTCGGTTTCCGTCAGGCCGAAATGCTGCTCGATATAGTCGGTTTTGATATGTTCTCGCAGGTTGTGGATGCCCCAATATTGGCCGTTGAGGTAGGCCACGCCGGGCCGGAAGGCTTGCAAATACAGCTTCGGTGGCTCGATGATGCTGCCCAAATCCGTCAGGTCAGAGACGAGGCTGGCCACGAACGCATCCCGGAACATGGTGACGTTCCAGTCCTGTCCGCCATTGCGCAGCAATAAATTTTTGTACTCCTCAAACGGCAGTTCGGGAAAGATTGGGTGTTGAAAAAAGCCGCTCCCATTGTTTGCCAACGCCTTTATCTTCAAGGACTTTTGGGGAAACTGAGCACTGCCTGTTCCGCTCACCTCGGCAGTTGCATCCTGGCTAAAACCCGGCATCCCATCGGTTTCAAAAAACGCCACATGAACGGGGCTTTTCCAATCCTCGGTATAGTTGGGGTAAATGCCCGTCAGGGTGTCAAAAAAATCGGTGTCCTTGAACGACAGCGCCACCACCGGAAAGTCGTGCGGGGTATCGAAGAGGTAGCTATGGGTCGTTATGGGGCTGGGCAGATAGCCCGTGGCAAAGGTTCTCGCCCGCAGCGTGGAGTTCTGGGCAATTTGGATTGGATTGCTGTAAAATTGGGCGCTGCCGTCCGGCTCACTGCCGTCAAGCGTGTAGCGGATTTGGGCGCCGGGCGTTGCGGAGCTGAGTGCCAAGGCGAAAGCACTGCTGAAAAAGCCGCCACCCACGGACACCGTTGGCGCTTGTGCAAAGCTGCCGCCGGGCGTCCCACCGTTCGAGGCGAGCGGGGTTGGGGTGGTGAAAAACTGGAAGCTGCTGCTGCCGTCAGCGCTACGCCCGTAGGAGACATTGGCGGTTTGCGGGCCGAAGGTAAGGGCATCCAGTTGGCTGCCGTCAGCGGCATAGAGCCCCAAATCCTCGCCACCAGCGCCGAGCTTGAAATTGGCGTGGAGGACGCTCTGCGCAGGTTCGCCATCGAGCCAGAAGAGCAGGTAGCCGCCGGGCTGGATGGTCGTCATTGCTGGATTTGTGGCTGGGACTTTCCACTTGGTGGGTTGGCCAAGGTCATCGGTGAGGTGCATGCTGCCAATGTCCACGGCGGTTAGTCCGGCGTTGAAAAGCTCGACCCAGTCCTCGTGCTGGCCAGCCTCATCCGTTGCCCCGTTGCTGTTGGAAGCGACGAATTCGTTGATGAAAATGGATTGTGAAAAGGCGATTTGATAGACTGCCAATCCTGCAAAAAGCAGTAGGGGGCGCAATAAGTGTTTGTTCATCTTAAGCTCTGAAGTTTAACTACTAAATCAGTCAAGGGATGTTAAACAGCATTTCCAGGGTAGCCAACGGGAGGGTCTTAGCTGGCAATGATACGGAATTTCGAACTTGTTTCGGCGCAATTCCTGCGAAATGCGCCGTCCCGACATTCTGACCGCTTTGTTTCTGCCAACTAAATACCTTGGCCGTCTCGTTCTTCAGGTTAAAATGGAGAGAACACCTGTGGTTTTTCTCCGAATTTGTGTTATTCCTTCACGCCACGCATCCATTGACTTCACATCTTTCATCAAAAACTTGTCAGCTATGAAAAAAATCTTCGCATTGCTCACACTTTCCTGTTTGTTTCAAATCACACTTCGCTCCCAAGAACTGAGGGGAACCGTCCTCAGTGAACGGGGTTTCGCCGCCGCCAAAGTAACGGTGGAATTTAAAGACAAATCCAACCAAGTCGTGACCAACCCCGACGGGACTTTCAAAATCATCGCCTCAAAACTCCCCGACACGCTGCTGTTCTCAGGAGCTGGATTCGAGCCATACAAGGTAGTCATCACGGAAAAAAACCTTGCCGACCCGAAGTTCGAGGTGGTTTTGCTGGAAAAAAGGGCGGAACTGGCGATGGGGCTAAGAAATAAAGCCACGGTTGATGACATATATGTTGTAGGTGCACTTGACATTCCCATAAAAAAAATGGATGACGTCGCATACGACACAGTCATCGTTTTTGACCCGGAAACTTATGAGGAAATGATAACCGTTACCCGGAAAAGTGATTTGGGATATGCCCCGGTGCCACCGCCGCCACCACCTACATCCGACAAAAAGGCGGAAAGGTTCATGGCAACCAGTGATTATTCTGCACATTCCTTGAGCACTGTTGCCATCACAAGCAAACGCTCCAGGGAAACCCCAGCGAGCAACAGCGTCATCAACGGCAAGACTTTCGTCACAACTGACACCTTGAGTTTGCCCGCAGCCATCTCCCCAAAATCACGGCTGCTCACGGCTGGCGAGGTGAACGATTTCCTGAAATGGGAAATGTGGAAAGACCTCAGCGAGGCCGAGTTCAAGTCGTTCAGCGAGCACTGGGGCATCGTGCCGAAGGAGCGGTTCTGTGTGCAATTGGCCAACAAATCGGGGGATGCCATCGTGGGCGAACCCGTAAGTTTGTTGGACAAAAAAAGCGGCAAAACCATCTGGCAAGCCTTGACCGACAACACGGGCAAGGCAGAGCTTTGGGCCAATATTTTTCCGGGGGAAAACCAGCAGGAATTTGTCATCAAGGGCGCTGGTTTTGAGGTGAAAAAGCCCGTCGCATTTCACAATGGCATCAATCAAGTGGAGGTGAAAACCGCCTGCCAAACCTCCAACGTCGTCGAAATCGCTTTCGTGGTGGATGCCACCGGCTCCATGGCCGACGAACTGGAGTTCCTGAAACTGGAACTGGAAGACGTCATCCGCAGCACCTTCGACCAACACGCCGACCTCGACCTGCGGGCCGCTTCCGTTTTTTACCGTGACCTCGGCGAGGAGTACGTGACCCGACACATCGACTTCAACGACGACTTGCTCAAAGTGCTGAATTTCATCAAACTGCAATCGGCTGCAGGCGGCGGCGATGAGCCGGAGGCGGTTGACAGCGCCCTCAGCGTAGCGCTCCATCAACTGACCTGGAGCCAAACGGCCCGCACCAAAATCCTATTTCTCCTCTCCGATGCCGCACCGCATGCTGAGGCCAAAGCGGACATGAAAAAATTGATGGAAAAAGCAGCGGCGATGGGTGTTCGCATTATCCCTTTGGCTTGCAGCGGCACGAACAAAAACTACGAATACCTCCAGCGCTCCATGGCCCTCGCCACCAATGGCACCTACGCCTGCCTGACCAACCACAGCGGCGTCGGCGGAAACCACGAGGAGCCTACCACCGATAGCTACAAAGTCGAACTGCTGAATACCCTACTCCAGCGGCTCATCGAGCAGTCCGTCTTCGTGCCAGAGTGCAACGAGAATGACCAGCCGTTGCCCCTTGACAAAATGCCTGTGGCTTTTCAACCGAACAACCCGGCTGGCCTGAAATCCTTCCCGAACCCGACTTCGGGCAACGTGACCGTGGAGTTGAATGGTGAAATGGAGGCGGTTTACCTGACCGATTTTACGGGTAAAATCCTGGAGCGGCTTGCGGTAGAAAAAACTGTTCATCAACTCAGTTTGGGTGGTTACCCGTCCGGGGTTTATTTTCTTGCCTATTTTACGAAGGACAAAAAACAAGGCACGGAGCGGGTGGTTTTGCAGCGTGGCTGAGATTGGTTTTACTTCACAATTTTTACCAAAAAAAAAGAGACGCCAGCGCTTTATGTGCTGGCGGCTCTCCCATTTTGCGAAGCGAAAAAACTATGCCCCAATGCGGCTGCCGCTCGGTATGATGGCGTTCTTTTTCACCACTACGATGCCGTCCACGATGACGTAAGTGTCGGTCTCATGGTCGGCGAGCTTACCGGGGTTGCCCCGGATGACCACGTTGTCGCCGATGCAGACGTTTTTGTCAATGATGGCATATTCGATGATGCTGTGCTTGCCGATGCCCATCGGGATTACGTTCTGTTCAACCAACTCTTCCATCTGCTGGAAGAAGTCGTTGCCCATTAGGATGCAGTGCGAAAGCACCGAATAGTTGCCGACCCTGGAGCGGATGCCGATGATGGAACGCTCAATGCGCTCTGCGTGGATGATGCAACCCTCGGCCACCAGCACGTGGCGGAACACGGTGCCGAAGAACTTGCTCGGTGGCAACATGCGGGCACGGGTGTACACCATTTTTCTGTTGTCGTGGAGGTTGAACTGAGGTATGTCATCTGTCAGTTCTATGTTGGCCTCAAAGAAGGAGCTGATGGTTCCGATGTCGGTCCAATAGCCGTTGTACTCGTAGCTGGCCACTTTGTAACCGTCGGTGATGGCGGCGGGGATGATTTCTTTGCCAAAATCCACCGCATCAATATGCGCTTCGAACAACCGGGCGAGCGCTTCTTTTGAAAAAATATAGATGCCCATCGAAGCGAGGTAGTCCTTGCCTGCACGTTTGTTTGCATCCGACACCTCACTGGTCCAGTTGGGAAGTTCTTCGGTGTTGGGTTTTTCCACAAACGACTCAATCATGCCCGCTTGATTGACCTTCATGATACCAAAACCGGTAGCCTCTTTGGCCACGACGGGAATGGTGGCAATGGTCAGGTCGGCGCCCTTGTCCACGTGCTCCCTGGCCATTTTCTCAAAATCCATTTGGTAGAGCTGGTCGCCGGAAAGAATGAGGATATAGTCGTAGTCCTGGTTGATGAGGTGGCGCATGGACTGGCGCACGGCATCGGCAGTACCCTGGAACCACTTGTCGCTGCCCCGGCGCTGCTCGGCAGCGAGGATGTCCACGAAGCCGGGGGCAAAATGGTCGAAGTGGTAGGTGTTCTTGATGTGCTGGTTGAGTGATGCCGAGTTGAATTGCGTGAGCACGAACATCCGGCGTACGCCAGAGTTGAGGCAATTGGAAATCGGGATGTCAATCAGGCGGTACTTCCCCCCGATTGGAACGGCGGGCTTGGAGCGTTGCTCTGTCAGCGGGAAGAGCCTGGAGCCAACGCCCCCACCGAGGATAAGGCTAATCATTTTAATGACCATGAACTTTGTTTTTTGCCTTCGGCAAAGTTGGCCTTGGGCGTTTCTCAATCTTAGATTTTTGTGGTGAGCCATTTGGTTGGGTTCCCCACGGCTCGACGTATTTAGGTTTCAAGGCCAATTATAGCCATTTTTTTAAAAGGCAAGAATAAACATTTTTTCATTCATAAAAACTTAATGAAAACGAGCATAGATGCTGCTGTTTAGTATTCGTCCAAACCTCCCAAATCAGCCAGTCATTGTTGATTTTTGGTAAAAATTGGCCCTTTTTTCTCAAAATCTGTAATTTTAAGCCGAAAGCAAATTCAAAATGACCACAGCCGACCAAATCAAAAACAAGATAGCCGACGGGGACCTAGAGGAATCTCTCGACCTCGCCATCAACTTCCTGCAAGGGCGTGACCCCGGCCTGTACAGCGAGTGCCTACAGCACAAGGGCCGACTCAACGACCACAACCGCCAGTACCGCTTGAAAATCATCAGCGTGGACACGATGGACATGACCCGGGCGCAGGTGCGCAGCGCATTGTTGGATGTGGTCATCCTCAAAATAGATGCATTATCAGGGCCGGGAGTCAGTGCTTTTGTGCCGCCGTTCGAGCCAGCCCGGCAGCCGCAAACCGTCACGCTAAATTTTGGACATAATGCAACCCCTCCGAAGGGATTCTTCGTGCCCAAAACCAACAGCCCCGCCTCCTCCCTCGCCGACCATACTGCCGCTCGCCAGTTGATTGAAGATTTTGTGAAACTGCTGGCTACTTACGAGGTGGAAAATGCCGCATGGCGGGCCGCCCCGTTCCTCCACCGGAGCCTGTTGCAAGGGGAGATGATGCAGCCGCAATTCAAACAGAACAATTTTTACAGCGCCCACCAGCGTTTTCGGAGCTATAAAATCCCCATCAGTTTTGTCAAAACGCAAGCCACCAACCGAACGGCCATTGGTTCGCTTCGGGATAGGGATGAGGGAGAGGAGTACGTTTACACCCTCGAAAAAAACATGGACAACGGTGGTATGCCTGGCACGGTGCGGGTGTTTTTTCCGAATGACGGCGGCGGGCCGAAGATTACGCTGGTTAGTTTGTGAGAGCGTGAGCGGGTGAGAGGAGTGAGAGTGATTAGGTGAGAAAAAGAGCGGTGATGTTTACAAAAAAAGAACTTTACGAATCCATGTTGAGCGTCTGCCACCGCAGGCCGGAGCGGTCGTTTTTCTGGAAGGGAAAACAATTCCCCGTTTGCGCAAGGTGCACTGGGACGGCCTTGGGGTTTGTCACTTTGCCGCTGTTTGCCCTGAAAATCTTGTCGCTCAACTTTCTTTGGATATTTTTGCTAATGCTGCCCTGCTGGTTGGACGGCGCTACCCAACTTTACGGTTGGCGGCAGAGCAACAACTGGCTGCGGCTGGTAACGGGCTTTTTGCTCGGCACGTCGCAGATGGGGCTGGTGGCTATCGTGGGGGATTGGATTATCGAAAAAACTGGAATCATCAACCTAATTTCATAACAACTAAAAATCGAAGAACCTATGTTTTGTCCAAAATGTGGTACTCAAAACAGCGAATCCGCAGGCTTCTGCGCCAGTTGCGGCACACCGCTCAAACCCACTGCCTCCAACACAGGTGGCAATGCTTTCGGCACACCACCCCCACCGCCGCCGCCATCTGGTCCCGGCCCCGGCAATGACCCCGGCGCCGACACGGTGCTAAAAATCGTGTCTTTTTGCTTCCCGATTGTTGGCTTGGTGCTGTATTTCGTTTGGAAAACCGAGAAGCCAAAATCCGCCAGCGATGTTTGCAAGTTTGCGGCCATCGGCTTTGGCGTGGGCATCGTCCTTTACATACTCATGATGGCACTTGGCATGATGGCAGGTGGCATGAGTGGCGGCTACTAATCGGATTAGCCACTTTGAAAAAAATTAATTCAGCACTTTCCGAAGCCGTGATGGTTTCGGAAAGTTTGCTGTTTTAAATGCCATGAAATGGAACTGACCAAAATCAACGGCCTAAACCCGGAGGAGTACCTCCATCCCTTCGACGCCAAGGCGCTCCATGCCCTGCAAAACACCAAGGGTCTGGACACGATGGTGAAAAAACTCTACGAGTGGGGTTTCGAAACCTACCTCAAGCAGCAGTTCCTCGGCAGCAGCCTCAAGCTCACCCAGTCCAACTTCCCCGATGTGTACGACATCTTCGAAACGGCCTGCGACATCCTCGACTTCAAGCCTCGGCCACAGCTCTACGTCATGCGGGAGGGGTACTTCGACTGCGTGTCGTGTGGGGTGGAAAACACCATTATCGTCATCGGGACGGATGCGCTGGAGAAGTTCACGGAAGCTGAGTTGCTCTTCACTTTTGGGCGGGAAATCGGGCATATCCAGTGCCAGCACGTGCTGTACAGCGAGCTGGGCCAGGTGATGCCCGTGCTGATGGACGCCCTATCTTCTGCCACAATGGGCCTCGGCGGTTTGCTTTCTGCTGGGGTACAACTCGCCCTCGTCGAGTGGCTGCAATGCGCCCAATACACCGCCGACCGGGCGGGCATCCTCGCCTGCCAGGACGTCACCGTGGCCTGCACCGCCCTCATCAAAGCAGCTGGCTTGCCTATGAAATACGACCCCACGCTCGTGCTCGACGACTTCAAGACACAAGCCATCGAGTTTCAAGGCATCCAAAAAAACATGTTCCTCAAGTTTTCCAAATATGCCACCCAAAACAAAGGCTGGGAAATCGCCCGTGCCAACCAGTTCTTCCAGTGGACCGAATCGGGCGAGTACCGAAACGTCATCGAGCGGAAAACGGCCTACGCACCGCCGCCGCCCGGCAGCATCAATTTCTGCCCCAATTGCGGTGCCCGCCTCACGGCGGGGGCTGTTTTTTGCACGAATTGTGGGGCGAAGGTGGGTGCATAGCGAAGGATTGGAAAGCCCGCAGGGCTTTCCAATCTGTTTCATTCCCTCACCCGGCGCATCCTAAAATCCAGCGTCGCAAACCCGCCCCCCTCAAAATGCTCCACTTCCAGCTTGTGTTTGCCGCCCAATTTCACCCGCACCTCGTCCACCGCAGGCTCGTGGATGTCCCAGTGGTCTATCAGTTTTTTCCCATCCAAAAATAACTTCACGCCATCGTCGCTGGTCAATTCGATGACGTATTCCCCTAGCTCAATTTCGAATTCGGCCTCAGCGAAGGTGGCGAATTTGTCCTCCGACACACCTTCGGCGGGGCTACCCCACCAAGCGAAGTAGAGGTCGTCGGTGGTTTTTATCGACACTGGCGATTGAGTTTTCAGATTTTTGAACGCCTCGTAATGTTGAAGCGAGTCGGTCGCTTCCTCGTAATTGTACCAACTCACCTGCCAGTCCAATTTTTTCTCAAACCGCATGAACCCAAACGGGAACGGCTTCCCTTTTTTGTTGAAATGCCCAAACTGGTCCGTGATGGCTTGCCCGATGAACTCAAAATCGAAAGACAGCGACTCCGCTCCTTCTTTTTTCGTGGCGATGAGCATGGCCGGGAAATTCCCCGTTTTTTGGTTGAAACCTGCCCAACCCTCGCCGTTCACCATTTTCCAGTTCCCCTCCGGCGGGCCGAGCAGCAGGAACGTGTATTTATCGCCCTCAATATTGCGCAGCCAGATGCTCGGGTACTCGAAATTGAACGGCCCCCATTCGTTCATCAGAATATACTGACGGCCTTGGAGTTGTCCTTCAGACAATGCGGTTTCCATGCCGTCGGGCAGTTTTTCAACGGCATAAGGTCGGATTGCGCCGCTCATGTCGTGCGGGGCTTGGAGTTGCTTCACGATGGGGTTCATATTTTTGAAACTCGCCGCATCGTTCCAGCCCTTGTCGCCGACAATTTGGTTTTTTACGAAGTAAAAATCGGAGTTTGGTTGCTCCGCAACGAGCAGTTTCTCAAAGCCTGTGAACTGGTTGTCGTCGTTGATGGCCACCTTTTTGGAAGCACTGATTTTCAACGGGTTGCGCACCTTTTCGAAGCGGTTGTGCCCGATTTGGTAGTCACGGCTGGCCACGTCCCGATTCTTGGCGTAGCCCCAGTCGGCAGGCTGGCTGGCCCGTGCCCAAAGCTGGATGCCCACCGTGTCATTCAGAAATTGATTGCCGATAATGGCGTTCTCCTGCCCCTGCTCGATGGCGATGCCCGTGCGGCAGTTTTCGATGTGGTTGCCCAGCATCAGCGACCCAAAACTGTAGCCGCCCCAGATGCCGTAGGTGCAGCCGTCCAGGCGGTTGCCGATGATTTTATTTCGGCTAAACGTCACCTCCACGCCGTTGGTCGGGGCATGGGAGAAGTCGTTTTTGTAGAGCAAATTGTCGTTGCAACCGCCCTCGCCTGTGTCCATCGTGGACTGCCCGGCCCACAGGAAAAAGCCGTCGCCTGAGTGCGTGGCGGAGTTGTAAGCGAAGACGTTTTCGCTGCTCTGCTCGTACACGAGGATGCCCGCCGAGTCCTGTCCCCGTTGGTAAAAACTGTGGGAGTAGCCCCGCACGTTCCAGTCCAGTTGGTTGTGCATCACCCGGTTGCGGCTGCTGCGGTACATGCCCACGCCGAGGCCGGAATTGAAGTGGAATTTGTTGTTGTAAAAAAGGCCGTCGTTGCAATTGGTGAGGAGCATTCCGTTCATGCCCTGCGTGGCGGTGCAGCCCCGCACGAGGGCATTTTGGCAGTTTTTGAGGTAAATGGCCGCCCCGTAGCGCAGCCACTCATCCTTTTCGTTTTGGTGAAATGAGAGCCAGTCGCTGAAGTCCTCCCGCTCCCGGATGCTGCGGAGGCGGGGCCGCCAGTTGTAGCTGAAATTGCAGTCGAGCAGTTTCAAACTGTCCACGCCCTCGGCGAAAATGGCGACCTTGAAGCCCCGCACCGTGGCGTTTTTCAGCGTGATGTTTTTGCCCTTGATGACGATGCCCGTTCCGCTGAACTGGTCAGGGGTTTCTTTTCCGGCACCGCCGTCGAGCACTGCACCCGCAAAATCCACCGTGATGTTTTCACCTTCGACGATGAGGGCGGAATGGAGGCTGTCTTTGGCATTTATCAGAAAAGTATCTTGGTGAAGCGTGGCGGATTGCGTGATAATCATGCCTTGCTTGGGCACAAGGTTTTGTTCGCTGGTGCAGGAAAAAAGGGCAAGAGATGCGAGCGCCAGAAGAAGGAGTTGTTTTTTCATTGCTAAAAATTTGGCTGCAAGTTAGGGCTTGTTTAAGGTTTTGAGGGTAAAAACGGGACTTACAATCTGCTTAAAAATGAGTGGGGTTCGGCTATTTTCCCGTCCTTTGCGCCAGCAAAAAAGCTGTGCAGCATGCTGAAACAAATCACCAGCCCACAAAATCCGCTGATAAAGAATATCGCCGTCCTGGGTGCTAAGGCCCGTGACCGCCGGGAGCAGGGCTTGTTCGTGGCCGAAGGGCTGCGGGAGGTGGAGCTGGCTTTTCGCAGCGGTTTTGAGGCAGAGGTGCTGCTGTTCGAGGAGGCCGTGACGCTGTTTTCGGTGGTGGAAAATTTGGTGGAAAATGCTGCACAAAAACCAGCCGAGGTCATTGCGACCAGCGCCCAGGTTTTTGAAAAAATAGCCTACCGGACGGGCGTGCCGAACGTGGTGGCTGTTTTCAAAATGAAAACCGCTACCCTCGCCGACCTGGAACTCTCCGAAACCCCGCTGCTGCTCATCATGGAAAGCGTGGAGAAACCGGGCAACCTCGGCGCCATGCTCCGCACCGCCGATGCAGCCGGAGTTGATGCGGTGCTGGTCTGCGACCCGCATACCGATGTCTTCAACCCGAACGCCATCCGGGCGAGCTTGGGAGCGATTTTCACCGTGCCAGTCGTGGCACTCGCTTCAGAGGAAGCAGTCTCCTTTTTGCGCAGCAAAAACATCAAAATCATGGCGACTTGGCTGGAGGCGGCCACGTCACTCTACGCCACCGATTTGCGCCAGCCGCTCGCCTTTGTGCTGGGCGCCGAGGCGACGGGCATCTCGAAATTTTGGGTGGAGCAGGCCGACGAGCGCATCATCATCCCGATGGTGGGGCAGGTGGATTCGCTGAACGTGTCAGCCTCAGCGGCGATTGTGTTGTTTGAGGCGGTCCGGCAGAGAGGGATGATTTAGGAATGGAGGATGAGGTATCAGGGATGAAATGGCTATGTCATTCCTTATCCCTCGTCCCTCATCCCTGAAATAACTTCTACTGTCGTTTGCCAGTCATCTACGCATTTGTACGGCTGGTATATGGGTTTCCAAAAATCCGATTGCGTGGCCTACTTTCGTAACTGTAAATAAATTTTTCTGTATTTCTTAGCGAATGAATGTAAATGGAGGACGCTGAAAGCAGTGTCCTCCATTTTTTTTGCCCTTCTACCTGCATTTCGCAACGGGCGTCGCCCATTGCTGAAGTATGCCGCCCCTTCAGGGCTTTCTTCTTACCACAAATTGATAGTTTTGCAGCTTTCCTAATCTGGCAATTGCTGAGGCTTCAAAGTGCTTCGACACTGACTGCCAACTGCCAACTGTCTAACTGCCAACTCAAATGTTCACCGGAATCATCGAAGCCTTCGGGCAAATTTCTGCCATCCAAAGGGAGGGTAGCAACGTCCATTTCACGGTTGCGTCTCCCATTTCATCGGAACTGAAAATTGACCAGAGCGTGGCGCACAACGGCGTCTGCCTGACGGTGGTGGCTGTGGACGCCGGAACGCACCAAGTGACCGCCATCGACGAGACGTTGCAGCGCAGCAACCTCAGCCAACTGCAAGTGGGCAGTCTCGTCAACCTCGAACGGGCCATGCGAGCAAACGCCCGCCTCGATGGCCACTTCGTGCAGGGGCATGTGGACGTAACAGGCATTTGCACGGAAGTAAAAACGCTCGACGGTAGCTGGGTTTACAGCTTTGAGTACCCGTTTTTGCCGGAATATTTGCTGGTGGACAAAGGCTCTATCTGCGTGAACGGGGTGAGCCTGACGGTGGTGAGGCCTGACATTTCTGAAAGCGAAAAAGCCCATTTCTCGGTGGCCATTATCCCCTACACGTTTGAGCATACCAATTTTAAAAACCTGAAAAAAGGCGATTTCGTAAATCTTGAATTCGATGTGATTGGCAAGTATGTGGCCCGGCATTTGGCGCTTTATGCTGCTGGGGTTTAGTAGCCATTTTGCCAGTCGCCGAACTGGAGTTCGGCGGCACGGTTAGTCCATCAGCCAGCGGACGGGCTTCGGGAAGGCGTTTTTCTTGATTTGCAAATAGGGCACTGGCCTTGTGCCGAAGCCCCGAAAAAAATTCTCCACCGGCTCCAGCATCGAGCCTTCAAAATCTATCACCTGCACTTCCGGCCCGGCAGTTTCTATGCTCTTCCAGATGGCCAGCGACATGCCGCCCTGGTTGCCCAATTCGGCATCGAAAGCGCTGAACAGGTGGATGATTTTATGCTGAAATTGCTGGTAGATCAGGCCAGCATGTAGACGCCCCGTCTCATCCCGCACTTCCAGTGCAGTGGCAGTTTTGTGCTGGCGCAATGTGGCCCAGAGCTTTTTCAGCAGCGACTCGTCGAGGTCGTAGGTACTGCGGGGTTTGGCCAACCCGATGATTTCTTCAATATCTTCCACCGAGGAGACGGTTAGCCCAGTCTTCACCGCCTTATTAATATAGGTGCGGGTGCGTTCTTCAAAATTTTTGAAAATAAGCGACTTATCCTCCTGATTATCAAGCCAGTAGGAATAGCGGGTATGCAGCTCGAAGCCCGCCCAGTGGAAAGGGAGCGGATAGCCGAATTCTGGGGCGAATTTCAGGTTGAACACCTTCACCTCATTCGGGATAGCCTCGACGATAGCCTTGACCAGCCGCTTCTTGAGCGCCAGCGTAAGGGTTAGGTTCTTCTTTTCTATTTCACCGAAAAAAATGCCGACGTACTGGGTGAGCGGCGGGTTGAAGATGTAGGAGATGCCGTGCTTTCTGGAAGTTTTCAGCGGCAGGACGGCGAGCATCTGCCCTTTTTTTGAAACAACGATGGCCTTCCAGCCGGGCCATACCACGTCCAAGTACCAAGTGCAGCCGTAGGGTGCAGCTTGGGGTGAGCGGGCAATGAACTCGTTCCAAACCGAATCCTCGATTTGGCTTCGTTCGAGCACCTCGGTCTTGTAGCCGGACTGTTGGTTGGTCTCCATGACGCTGGCGAAGTTTACCGCAATGTTAGGATAGAAAACTTGGTTTGAGGTGCTTGCTTGGCTTGAATTGTTTGAAGCGGCCTAAAATCAAGCAGTCATAGGAGGAGTTCCATTTGACTCCCCATGTTCTGGGCATTTTTCTTTGACGATGGCGAGCAATTCCATGTGTGAACTCATGAGTTGTTCCGAAAGGCCGTACAGTTGCTCAAATTGTTCTTTCAGGAAAATGGCCTCTTCAGGCAGTTCGGCGGCATTTTTTGTTTTCAAACGAAACAGGCAATGAAGCCCTTTTATCGCCTGCTGGAAGTCTTCGGCTTCTTTCAGGAAATGGTTGAGCATATCGGGGCCGGGCTGTGCAAAGCCGTTTGTGCTTTTAACCATCACCTGTTCAATGGCACCTTCCTCTTTTAAGCTCGAATGCGTTAAGCTGAATACGGGGATATTAAATAGGTGGGAAATTTTGACGAGGTTGCAGATTTTCGGCTCGGCAGTACCGTTCTCGTAGGAGGCGATGTTGCCCCGGTTGAGCCCGACCTTGTCGGCAAGTTCCTCCTGGCTCCACTTCATGTGTTTGCGTAGCGAACGCAGATTCTCTGCGAGGCGAAAACCACTTTCATTTTTTTCAAAATCCATCATTTGCTTTCCTGCTTGTGTTTACGAAGTTCTATAATTTCCTGCGCTTTGTAGATAATATTTACAAAAAACCAGACCAAGTTTCATTTTTGGCGGCGAATTGTAAACAGCATTGACAATCCAAAAGTTTAAACAGCCCTAAAAACTGTTAAGAGATTATTAAGATTGTCAAGATTGCGTCTAAATAGAAAAAAATGTTTGCAAAAAATTCAACGTCACCGTACTTTTGTAAAAAATAATTACAAAATCACCTGTTCACCGATAAATTACCCGTCATGGAATCAAGCATCTATAATCTATTACAGAAAATCACGCCTTCACTGAGGGCTTTTTCCTTGAAGCTGACTGGCAGCGAGGCCGATGCTAACGACCTCTACCAAGACACTTCGTACCGCATCATCTCCAACGCTGACAAGTACACGCCCGACACCAATTTCAAGGCTTGGGCAGTGACCATCATGCGCAACATTTTCATCAACAACTACCGGAAGAAAGTACGCAGGGGCGTCATTTTGGACCAAACCCCCAACAACTACTACCTGAACTCCGGGGGGCCTGGCATCGAAAACGATGGCGAGATGATGATGGCCTACAAAGAGCTGCTCAAAATGGTGAGCGCCCTTCCCGAGGACTTCAAGCGCCCGTTCTGGATGGCCTACAAGGGCTACAAGTACGACGAAATCGCCGAAAAGTTGGATGCCCCACTCGGCACCATCAAGAGCCGCATCTTTTTTGCCCGCCGCAAGCTCCAGAAAATGTACGAGGATGCTTCACGGGTAAAGGCAGCATAAACGGTCCCTTTTTGCCAAGAACAAAGAGAAACCAAATAGCGTTAAGAGCAGGTGCTTGGGAACTTTTCCCAAGCACTTTTGCTTTTTTAGGTTCACCTTGAAGAATGCCTTGCTGTTATGAAGCAATTAATGAAAGAAAGCTGGCTGATTCCCATCTGTTTTGGCTTAATTTACTTTGTTTGGGGCTCCACCTACCTCGCCAACTGGTACGCCATCCAGGACATTCCACCGCTGCTCATGTCCGGTTCCCGCTTTGTCACCGCAGGCATTATCCTGTTTAGCCTGAGCAAACTTTTTGGTGGTGAAAAAACGACCCCTGTCCAATGGAAAAATGCAGCCACGCTCGGCATCATGTTTCTGGCCATCGGCACGGGCGGCATGGTTTGGTCAGAACAGTACATCACCTCCGGCATGGTAGCACTCATGGCAGCCATTCAGCCGCTGTTTATACTACTATTAATGTGGCAATTGCATGGAAAGCGCCCAAATAAAGCTGGGGTCGCAGGTACCTTTCTTGGCATGATAGGCATGGTGTTCCTCGTCGGGCAAGACCAATTTACGGGCGGCGAAAAAACGATGCTCGGCTTGGGGATTATTTTCATCAGCATACTTTCCTGGGGTATTGCTTCGGTGAAGTTGTCGAAAATGGACATGCCCAGCAACAAGCTCCAAAGCGCCGCCATCCAAATGCTGGCTGGTGGAGGTTTACTGTTGCTGGTTAGTCTTTTGAGTGGCGAAGCCTTCAATTTTCGTTGGGTGAACCTGACGTATCGTGGCATTTACTCTTGGATATACCTTGCCATTTTCGGTTCGGTCGTTTCCTTCTCCGCCTTCAATTATTTGTTGGTAAAATCCACGCCGGACAAGGTTGCCACTGCCAACTATATCAATCCCGTGGTCGCCATGTTCCTCGGCTGGGCGTTGGCAGACGAAATAATTACCGGGCAGTCGCTCATTGCTGCCGTGCTGATGCTGGCCGGGGTGGTGTTGATAAAAACCAAAATCTCGTTTTTTCAAAAATTCAATTTTTTCAAAAAATACGCTGCTCCACTCGAAGTCATGGGCTTTATGCCCGTGGGAGCGGTGAAAGTTATTGACGCCCCGCCGATTTTGTCGCCGGCCATTGCTCGTATTTGGCATGGCGTCACACCTACTGGCATGTCAGACGAGTACATCCGTCTCGCCAAAACCAATTGCGTGGCAAACTGCGAAGCCACACCGGGCAACCTTGGCGTCTCATTTTACCACCAAACCGAGGGCGACGTGACCCACCACACTTTTATCTCGTACTGGAAAGATTTTGAATCGGTAAAACGCTTTGCCGGGGAGGATTATGAAAAGGCGAGGACTTTCCCAGGGGAAGAGAAATTTTTGGTGGAATCGGATGAGGTGGTGGAACATCGGGAGATGTAGAACCTTGAAGGCACACTGCATTTTCTCTTTTGACAACAATTGGAACACGGATTACACGGGTGTTCCAATTGTTGCCAAGCCGGAAAAAACGAATCAGCGTTCCAAATCTTACAGCCCCAGTATCTTCCGGTTCATCGCTTCATCCGCCTCTCCCCCGGCGAAGTCGTCGAGCGCCCGCTCCGTCACTTTGATGATATGGTTTTCGATGAGCGGAACGACAATGTTTATTACGAGCTGCGCCGCTTCTTCGACCTTTTGGCCAAGAACAATCCGAAGAACTACTGGCGATGCCGGAGGATTGTGTGCTGCACCGGACATGGCGGAGGAAACCGCCCGTTATGGCGAAATCAGGGTGCGCCGACCGAATCGGATTTTTTTGCTAAAAATCAGGGCAGGAGAATTTGAGTACGAAGAACTGCAGGTCTGGGCAGAGGAGAAAATCGCCAAAATAGAAGAGCTGTACACGGCATCGAACCTGCCAGATTCACCAGACATGATTAGGATTGAAGAAATATTGGTTGAAATCAGAACAACTTGGTATCAAGCTTGATTTTTTACCACCCCAAACATCCCCTCAAAAACGCCCGGCGCAGCCGCCAGCAACCTGCCGCCAAAAACGAAATCATCGCCACCATCAAAATCGCTGACCCGTCCCCCAGCTTCCTGCACGAGCAGCACACCTGCCGCCACGTCCCAAGCGGCAAGGCCATACTCGAAAAACGAGTCGAAGCGGCCGCAAGCCACGTAGGCTAGGTCCACCGCAGCAGCGCCGTAGCGGCGCAGGCCCCGTGTGTTTTTCATCAGCTCTTGAAGGATTTCGATGTATCGGTGCATGGTGTCAAAATCCCGGTAGGGAAAGCCCGTGGCCACCAGCGAGTCGGCAAGACTGGCTGTGGCAGAGGTACTGATTTGCTGGCCGTTCATCCAAGCGCCACCATTTTTCCAAGCATAAAAACATTCTCGGCGGTTCACTTCGTAAACGATGCCGAGGACGATTTCTTCGTGCTGGCGCAATGCCACGCTTACGGCAAAGCAGGGGAGTTGGTGGAGGAAATTAGTCGTACCATCCAGCGGGTCAATGATCCACTGGAACTCCCCGGCGGCCTGTTCAACGGTCTCTTCTTCGGTCAAGAAAGTGGAGCCGGGCAGCAGTTCGCTCAGGCCAGCTACCAGCTTGCGCTCGGCAGTTTTGTCCACGTAGCTGACGAGGCTGTTGAGGCTTTTCGTTTCAATTTTTTCAGCGCCCACCTTGCCCACTTCGCCCCGGATGAAGTCGGCGACCGAAGTCACGAGGGTGCAGGTTTGTTGGCAGAGCAGTTCCAGTTCGTTGGTGTTCATATAGTTGATAGTTGATAAACGCTGGGCAAATTGCGGCACAGTCCATTGTAGTCCAGCCCGTAGCCGACCACGAATTTGTCGGGAATTTCGAAGCCGAGGTAGTCAATGTTTACAGGAAATTGCAGTGCCTCCGGCTTGAAGAGGAGTGCCGCCAAAGCGACTGAAGCAGGTTGCAGTTTTTGCAGTTCGGCGATGAAATGGTGCAGCGTCCGGCCAGAGTCCACGATGTCTTCCACGACGATGATGTGTCGGTTTTTTACCTCAAAATCCAAGCCCAGCACCGTGGAAACTTGCCCACTGGACGCCGTGCCTTCGTAAGATGCCAGCCTGACAAACGCCACCTCGCACTCGATGCTCGCTGCACGAACCAAGTCGGCTGCAAAGACAAACGCTCCGTTCAGCACCCCGACAAACAGTGGGCGCTTGCCCTTGTACTGCTGCCGGATTTGGCTGCCGAGCGCCATTACCTTGGCCGCTATTTCAGCTTCACTGATGAATGGCTCGAAGGTGAGGTCATGAGCGGTGATATTTTTCATGGTATCGCTTGTGGTCGCCCAATTTATTGGGCTGACCGAATATCCTGAAACGGTCAGCCCAATAAATTG
>JAIPBL010000123.1 GCA_021739645.1 Saprospiraceae bacterium
TACAAATGGGAGGTCGAGACGACCCAAAGGCCGGAAAGCCGTAAGGGTTTTGTCCCCGAGAAAGGCCGCTGGCATGTTGAACGCTCGTTTGCGTGGTTCAACTTTTTCCGAAGATTGAGCCGTGACTACGAGAAAACAGAAGAATCTTCGGTTGCCTTTATCCAAATCACCTTCATCGATATCATTCTTGCAAGAATCTCGAATTAAATTTCAAAACATACTCTAAAACAAATATTAGCGTTATTGAGCCAAATCCCATGAACGCTCGATATCCCAAAGTGCTTATCAATTGGTGCTCCACACACACTTATATTAATGTGAGATTGCTTGCTTCGAGGTGGTGGTCTCCATCGCTGGTTGGTGGGTTTCTCTCTTCTTCCCCCACTCACTCCTTTTCTTAAAATACTTCGGGTTCACCAGCAGCAGCCCAAACGACTCGCAGTCGTGCTTGCCCTGATTAGCATGGTGCGACCCGTGCGCCCGCAGGATGGCCCGGCTGTACTTCGAGTCTAATTGCCGAAACCACGAAAACCGCTGGTGGATATATACATCATGGATGAGGAAGTAGATGGCGCCGTAAATCGTGATGCCCAGCCCGACGAAGAACAGCCAGGTGTGCGCTGTGAAGGTGCCGAGCAAGATGCAGGTGATGCCCGGCGTTGCGAAGACGAGAAAAAACAAGTCGTTCTTCTCGAACCAACGGCCTTCTTTGAAGTCGGGTCGGTGGTGGTCTTCGTGCCACTTCCAGCCGAAGCCGTGCATGATGAACTTATGGGCGAACCACGCCACGAATTCCATGCCGCCCACTGCGGCCAACGTAATGAGGATATTTTTGAGAATCATTTTTATTGAGGATTTGAGGATTTGAGGATGCGACTGGGGTCAAATACTCGCATCCTCAAATCTTCAAATCCGCAGTTAAAGCATATTGAGGCTCATCCGCAGGGCCGAGCTGAACAGCAGGTAAATCTTCTTGCCGTCGTGTACCCGGATGCGCTGCTCCTTGACCTTGGCAGCGGCCGTGCGGCGTATTTTTTTGAACAAATTTAAGTAATAAACATAAGCCAGGTAAACGCCGAAACGGGCGCTTTTTGGCAATTGCACAATGCCAAGATAGGCATCGTCAAAATCTCTCTTGATTTCTGTCTCTATTCTTTTCTTGTCCGCTTGTGTGAAATGGGTGAAGTCCACACCGGGAAAATAAACCCGGCCCCGGTCGTCGAAGTCGCTTTTCAGGTCCCGCAGGAAATTGATTTTCTGGAAGGCCGCACCGAGGCTGCGAGCGGGCGATTTTAAATGGTCAAACGATGCCCGGTCGCCATCGCAGAACACTCGTAGGCACATCAAGCCCACCACCTCTGCCGAGCCGTAGATGTATTTTTCATACAACTCACTGCCATAAAAATTATGGTGCAGGTCCATCTCCATGCTTTCGAGAAAGGCATCAATCAGCTCCTGCTCGATGCCATAGCGGTGTACCACCTCCTGAAAGGAGTGCAGCACGGGGTTCAAGCTGATACCCTCCCGAATGGCGGTGTAGGTGTCTTGCCGGAAACGCTCCAGCAATTCGGCCTTTGGGTAGCCGTGGAAGGTATCCACTATCTCATCGGCGAAACGCACGAAGCCATAGATGGCATAAATCGGCATTCGTATTTTTGGGTTAAAAGCCCGAATGCCCATCGAGAACGAGGTGCTGTACCGCTTCGTGATGAGGCGGCTGCATTCTTGGCAGGTGGTGTTGTACAAATCAAGCATAGATGTTCAGGTCAGTTTTCTTAGTGTTTCTCTGTGTCCCTGTTCCTCTGTGTTTTATTTATTTTAACACGGAGGCACGGAGGCACAGAGGGTACACAAGGCTTTATTGTTGTTCCTTCGCAATTAGTTCCGCCACCACCTGTCCCGAAATCAATGACGGCGGTACGCCGGGGCCGGGGGCAGTGAGTTGGCCGGTGTAGTATAGGTTTTTGACTTTTTTGCTTTTTATTCTTGGTTTTAAAAATGCGGTTTGCAGCAGCGTGTTGGCCAAGCCGTAGGCATTGCCCTTGAAGGCGTGGTAATCCTTCTTGAAATCATTGTGGGCAAATGACCGCTTGTACACAATTGAATTGCGTATGTCCTGCCCCGTGAGGTTTTCGAGGCGCTCCATCACCAGGTCGAAATATTTCTCCCGAAGTTCCTCCGTGTCTTGGAGGTCGGGTGCCAGCGGGATTAGCACGAAGAGGTTTTCACAACCGGCTGGCGCTACGGACGGGTCAGTCACGCTTGGGGCGCAGACATAGAAAAGCGGATTCGTCGGCCAAGTTGGGTTTTCGTAAATCTCCACGGCATGTTGCTTGAAGTCTTTATCAAAAAACAGGTTGTGGTGCAATAGCCCCTTTAGCCGCTTGTTCACGCCGAGGTAAAACAACAGGCTCGATGGTGCCATCACCCGTTTGTCCCAATATTTCTCCGTGTACTGCCGCTGTGGCTCGGCCAACAGGTTTTGCTCCACATGGTGATAATCGGCACCACCCACTACTACGTCGGCAGCGTATTCGCCCTTGTTGGTGATGACTTTTGTGGCGTGACCGTTGGGTACATAAATCTGCTTCACTTCCTCGCCGAGGCGGATTTTCACGCCCAGTTCCTCGGCCAGCATCACCATCCCTTCTATGATTTTCGTCATGCCACCCATCGGATACCAAGTGCCGAGCGCCATGTCGGCGTAGTTCATCAGACTGTACATGGCGGGGTTTTTTTCGGGCGTGGCACCGAGGAAAAGTACAGGGAACTCAAGGAGTTCTATCAGTTTTTTATTGGTAAAAAGCGACCGTACATGCGAGGAGAGCGAGCTGAACATTTGCAGCCGGAACATGCTGGCCAAGATGCGCAGGTCAGCGAACTCCATGATAGAAATGCTGGGTTTGCGCACGAACTCGCCCATGCCCACTTCGTACTTGTATTTTGCTTCGGCTAAAAATTTGCGGAGGTTGACGCTGCTGCCCGGTTCGTAACGCTCGAACATTTGACAAAGTGCTTCTTCGCCAGCGGGCACGTTCATGTTATCGTTTTCCCCAAAAATGATTCGGTAGGAGGGGTCGAGGCGAACGAGGTTGTAGTAGTCGGAGGTCTTTTTTTCAAAATGGTTGAAGTAATTCTCGAACACATCGGGCATCCAGTACCAACTGGGGCCCATATCGAAAGTGAAGCCATCTGCGTGAAATTTGCGGGCACGGCCACCGGTGGCATCGTTCTTTTCCAGCACGGTCACATCAAATCCTTGCTTTGCCAAGCAACTTGCCGTGGCCAATCCAGCGAATCCAGAACCGATGACGATGACTTTTTTTTCCAAAATTCCTTTTTTGGCGATTGTTGAAAAAACAAAAGCCAAACAGGATATGCAGTTTTTTGTTTAATCTTTATTGTAAATAATCTAAACAAAAATGAAGATGCCAAGTTATTATGCCCGGCCCTGGCTGCCACCTCAATCTCAAACTTCCTCCATTGCCTTCATCTTTTCGGCAGTTTCAGCAATTTGAAGACCTTCTACAATCCTGCTGATTTCACCCACCAGCACCTGATCTAGGTTGTAAAGTGTAAGGTCAATGCGGTGGTCAGTTACCCGGTTCTGCGGAAAGTTATAGGTGCGGATTTTCTCGGAGCGGTCGCCTGAGCCGACGAGGGACTTGCGCTGCGCTGCTATGGCTGAGTCCATTTTTTCCTTCTGCATTTCATAGACTTTCTGGTAGAGGCGTTGCTCGGCGATTTCTTTGTTGGAGTGCTGCGAACGGCCTTCCGTGCACTCGACCACCACGCCAGTAGGTATGTGCGTGAGGCGAACGCCAGATTCGGTTTTGTTCACGTGCTGGCCACCTGCACCGCTGGAGCGGAAGGTGTCAATCTTGAGGTCAGAGCGGTTGATGTTCACGTCCTCCATTTCCATTTTGGGCATCACGGCCACGGTGGCGGCGCTGGTGTGTACCCGGCCCTTGGTCTCAGTAGCTGGCACCCGTTGTACCCGGTGGACACCAGATTCGAATTTCATTTTGCCGTACACGTCGTTGCCCCGTACTTCCACGGAGACTTCTTTGTATCCACCAGCAGTTCCTTCGTTTTCATAAAGTACTTCCGTTTTCCAATCCTGTGTTTCAAAATACTTGATGTACATTCGGAAGAGGTCTCCAGCGAAAAGGCTGGCTTCGTCGCCACCGGTGCCAGCCCTGATTTCAAAGATAATGTCCCGGGCATCCTCTTCGTCGCGAGGGATTAGCAGGGTCTTGATTTGCTCCTCCAATTCCTGGAGTCGCGGTTCGAGTTCCTGGAGTTCGAGTTTGGCCATTTCCCGCATCTCCTCATCTTTTTCTTTGAGCAGGTCTTTGGCCCCTGCTAAGTTTTCCAATACTTTCTTGTATTCGTCGTAAACGTCCACGACTTCTTTCAATTTGTAATATTCCTTGCTAATCTTGGTGTAGCGGGCCTGGTCGTTCATGATTTCCGGGTCGGAAAGCTGCTCTTCGAGATTGATGAAATTGCCACGAATGGCCTCAAGTTTATCCAACATGATATTATTTGTGATTTTTGTGCCGACAAATCACTCGGCATTGTTAGTTACAGAAATGGGAGGCTAGTGCCAAATATTAGCGTAGCTACAAGAAGCGGTAAAAAAGGAAGGAAGTGTACATAACAAGCATTTGAACGTTTAGGAAGTGCAAAAATAGAAATTTTAATGACTGAAAATATTGGACAGATTCAAGCGGTTCCGCTCATTTTGAATATTGAGGCAGCCACAGACGTGTGTTCCGTGTGCCTGAGCCGTGGTATGGAGGTACTTTCTCAACAGGTGTCAGAGGAAAATAACCAGCATTCAAGGGTCATCACCCTACTCATCCAAAGGTGTATGGAAGAAGCTGGGTTGACGTTGAAAGACCTCGATGCTGTGGCCGTTAGTGAGGGCCCTGGCTCTTATACTTCCCTGAGGGTTGGGTATTCCACAGCCAAGGGTATCTGCTTTGCGCTGCGCAAGCCGCTAATCACGATCAGCACACTGGCTGCGCTTGCAGGAGCAGCTCACCGCATAGCGAACGATGACGAAGCATTGTACTGCCCTATGATAGACGCTCGGCGGATGGAGGTCTATACTGCCCTGTTCACGGCAAAAGGAGAACTCGTGTCACCGCTCCAAGCTATGGTCGTTGATCGGGCTTCTTTTAAGGGGTATTTTTCGGCGGGCCAGCGCATCTTTTTCTGTGGAAATGGAGTAGATAAGTGCAAAGACTTGCTTAACAATATTTTTGCAAGCTTTTCTAGTGTAAAAATTTGCACATCTGTACAATTAATTCCACATGCTATTAGTGCGTTTTTGAATAAGAATTTTTCAGATATTTCTTATTCAACTCCCCTGTATCTGAAAGCGCCAAACATCACCTCTGCAAGGCCAAAACCCAGCTAAATAGCTGATTATTAGGCACAAATGATTTCATATAAGAAAAAAAATTACTTTTAATTTTCTTTGAATTTTAAAAATACACTTTTATTTTCGCACTGATTTCATGTACTTTAAGCATTACGATGGAATATTATCACTTCGATTGGTATAGTTCTTGGTTTGCAGGTATGAAGATTTTATTAATTTGAGAAAACTTGAATGTTGATTTCAACAATTTTTTAACCAGTTTAAAAGAAACATAATATGAGAAAGCAAAAGAGCGAGACGATTGTGCTCAAGAAGGGAAAAGAAGAAATCCAGCTCGACTACGCAGAATTGCGCAAAGCCGTGTTGGTTCTTCGGGCCATCAACCACAAGCTCCGCCAGCGGGTCATCGACTTGTTGGAAGAGAATGAGAAGATGACCGTCACAGACATTTACATCAAATTGAGGCTTGAGCAAAGCGTAGCCTCACAGCACCTGGCCATTCTCCGCAGAGCGGGTGTTGTTGCCACAGAACGCCAAGGTAAATTCATTTTTTACGGACTGGACAAAGACCGTTTGGGGCAAATCTCCAAATTGGTGGAAGATTTGGCAGCCTAATTTAGCTTTAGGCCGACCGTCTAAATGGAATATGAGAGTGTTCCAAATTTTAAATCAAATGTGTGTGCTACAAATTAGTGGATAGCAGATATGAAATAGGGAGTTCATTTTGAATTTGTAAATTTGATTTTGCATAAAAATCCATTCTCTACCGTACACTTTTTTAGGAGGTATTGATAAAGCAGTTCTTTGAAAAGGAAAAAACAATGGTAATTGCGTGTTTGATGCAGTACTCAATGAGTTTTTTGCCTAAAGTGAAAATTCCATCCTGTCCTTTCTGGTCACCTTGGCTATCAGCGGAGAGTTTCGTTCGTTCTCGCCCAATCTGAACACCAGGATATATGCCAGGCAGGCGATGAGCAAAAGCCTTGCAATCCTCTCACTGTCAGACAGTTTTGATTTATGGATATTGAAGCCACTGGATTTTATGTCCGAAAAAAACGTTTCTATGCCCATCTTTTACGGTAATACCATGCTGTTTCATAGGACAGTTCAAAGCTGCTCAACAGATATATGGGTTTGTCCCACCTGGCCTCGTGCCAGACGGTTGCCTGGGCCGTGCCATGCCGCTCTTTTGTATAGGCCACATCCGGCACCGTCATGAACCTTTCGCCTGGGGCCGGGGACAGTTCACCGATGGCATATTCATCCCTGCCATCAAAAATTTTGGTGTTTTTGGCGGTCCGGAACACAAAATCCCAGTCCCACCCCCTGCTGGCAGCGATGACCTCATGGTTGTCAAACTCCCCGTCGCCAAGGATGACCACGTTTTCATAGCCGTCCAGCAGGCGATGGAGTATGGTGAAAAGCTTGAGGTGCATGCTGGCAGGGAAATGCCCTTTCTTGCATTTGCGGGCTACCCAGCATACTGGGATGGCCCTTTTGCCCACTACCAGGCTAATCATTAAGGACTTGCGCAAAAATAACCACTACAATTCATGCGGTATGATTATCTATGCGGATGGAAGAAATTGACTTAATCAAGCAGGAGTTTTCAGAAATAAAACAGGTATTGGATGAACGCCGGATACGGTGGTGGTGCGGCACAAAAGCAAGGAGTTACAACCGGATACACCAACGTGGTGGGGTAAGTATAGTAAGCCGGGCAACGGGAGTTTCCCGTTCTCGGATTTATGCCGGGCTATCAGAAATTGAACAAGGAACCAGCCTTGATACCCCTCGAAACCGGCAAGCCGGCGGCGGTCGAAAAAAAAAATTGAGGAGCACCAGGTCGATATAAAGAAGTCCTTGGAGCAACTGGTGTCCCCAGTGACGAGGGGAGACCCAGAGTCTGCCCTTCGGTGGACTTGCAAGAGCACCTACCGCCTCAAAGCCGAGTTAAACCACCAGGGCTATAAAGTTGGAAGCAAAACGATTGGCAGACTATTAAAGGAAATGGGTTACAGCCTGCAATCTCCCCGAAAAACGGACGAAGGCGGCAAGCATGAGGACAGGGATGCGCAGTTTAGTTTTATCAATTCAAAAGTGGGTGCATTTCAGGGATGCGGCAAGCCGACCCTTTCGGTAGATACAAAAAAGAAGGAAAACATAGGGAACTATGCCAACAAGGGCAAAGAATATCAACCGAAAGGACAGCCCGACCAGGTAAAGGTTTATGATTTTATAGACAAATCAAAGGGCAAAGTTGCTCCGTACGGCATTTATGATGTCGAACAGAACGTGGGCTTCGTGAACGTTGGCATCAGTAGCGATACGGCCGAGTTTGCGGTCAATTCCATTCGAAAGTGGTGGGACAAGATGGGCGCTGCCACCTATGAACAATCCCCTGCAATATTGATTACGGCGGACTGTGGCGGCAGCAACGGCAACCGGGTCCGGTTATGGAAAATGAAATTGCAAGAACTGGCAAATGAAATCCAAAAGGAAATCCATGTGTGCCATTTCCCGCCCGGTACCAGCAAATGGAATAAAATCGAACACCGCATGTTTTGTCACATTTCTGGCAATTGGAGGGGCAAGTCCTTATCAAGCAGGCAAACGGTTGTTAATTTAATTGGCTCAACGAAAACCAATGAGGGGTTAAAACTGCAGGCAGGACTTGATAAAAACCAGTACAAAAAAGGACAAATAGTTTCTGACAAAGACTTCGCAAAACTGAATATTACGAAGTTGGATTTTCATGGTGAATGGAACTACATTATCAAGCCAAACACGATGTAAGTTGTAGTGGTTATTTTTGCGCAAGTCCTAAG
>JAIPBL010000031.1 GCA_021739645.1 Saprospiraceae bacterium
AATATTCGTTTGCTACGCTCATCCAAGTAAGGTGATACTTGTACCCATTTTTGTCTCAAATCTTCTACTAATTTTGCCCTGTTTCCCATTGCGCAAATATAAACATAAATAGGAAGTTATTTTTGCGCAAACCCTAAGTGCCGACATGGCCAGCTTGAAGGACGAAATCAACGCCATCGAGTGGTTCACCCTGGAGCCGGACGGGTCGGGCACCATAAATGAGGCACAGAAGGCACTCAGGGACGCTAAAATAGCGGCACTGAAAGGCAAAATAGTTGACAAGGCAGCCATCGTGAATGCCAAGAACCAGGCATTAGTGAACCAACTGGGCAGCTTGGCCGCAATCAACAACGGGGTGCAGCTCATGGCCACCGCTTCGGAGCAGAACCTGAAATCGGCCAATGCCTACCTGTTGGCCATGCATGCACCCAGTTTTTCCGGCTTCACGGAAGCCGATATGTCGGCCCTTGCGGACATCGCCGACCAGTGCGTGGGCGAGGGCGGCGAAGGGGTGTTGCTCGCAAGGGGGCTGCTGGCATCGGCCACGTGGGCCGTCACCGAGTACGACGACGCATGCGTGCAGGAACTTGGCGAGCGGGAAGACGGTCAAGCTCCTGTGCCTGTCGTGGCACAGGGAAGCCTCCAAGTCTTTCCCAACCCGGCCAATGGCACGGCACATATCGTAGTGCCAGCGCACCTGCAGGGACAGCCGGTTGCCATCCGCAACCTGTACGGCCATACCGTTGCACTGGTCGAAACCGTGCCGGGCCAGCCGTCGGTACGGCTCGACCTATCCGGTTATGCGCCGGGAATGTATTTTGCGGCCATGGAAGGGCAGAATACCGTTAGATTTGTGGTTGCCCGCTGAAAATAATTTCGGGGTCATGTGCCAGGCCTGGCACATGACCCCGTTAAACTTCCCGCTCATGAAAAAACTTCCCTTGCTCCTTCCCCTGCTCTGCCTGCTGGCCAGCCCGTCGGCACATTCCCAAAAATGGGACTACCAGTGGCCCATGGGCTACGGCAACAGCCCGCTGCCTGACATCAGCGTATTGGACTTCAACGACGGGGACGTCAGCACGGAGGTGGTTTTCCCGGTCGTCGAAAATTTCGGGATTGGTTCTTCCGGCAGCTTTATCTGTGACAAGTACAACGGGCAAGTGCTGCTGATTACCAATGGATGTAGGGCATACGACAGCAGTTTACAAGTGGTACCGGGAAGCGATACGTTATCGCCAGGAACGAGTTTCAATGCTAACTGCAGTAACGATGATTACATAGCTTATCAATCAAATATCATATTGCCAGAATTGACCAATGATACTGTGTTTTACGTTTTACATAAAGATCAGGAAGTCAACAGCAGTTTGCAGGATGTAGTCAGCAACAACTTCTACTTGACAACGATAGTCCGAAAAGCTGATAGCGGTTTTGTCGTCGTCCAGAAAAAACTGCTGCTCAGTACGTTGATGGACTATGGAAAGGTCACTGCTTGTCTCAATTTAGACAGCACCAAGTGGTGGACCTGGGTGGTGGGCTACGACACCAACATTTTCTACAAATTCCTCGTGGGCGGTGCCGACACCGTGCAAGGGCCCTTCGTGCAGGCCATCGGCGACCCGCTCTACAACAAGCAGCTCGGCATCGCACAGGCCGCCTTCTCGCCCGATGCCAAGACCCTCGCCATCAATGCGGACACGAAGCTGGCCAAAGTCTATGACTTCGACAACGCTACCGGGGAGCTGTCCAACTTCCGCAACCTTGCCTACCCCGACGACGGCGACTACGCACGGGGACTGGCCTTCTCACCGGACTCCAGGTACCTCTACGCCGGTACGGTGTTCAACCTCTACCAAATTGACCTGCTCGACTCCTCGGCGGTGCAGGTGGCGCACCACGAGAGCTACGACGAGTTCGGCTGGCCCGTCACCATCGGCTACTTGCACCTCGGCCCCGACTGCCGACTGTACGCCGACTGCGGCAGCACTTCGCATTTCATTCACGTCGTACACCACCCCAACGAGGAGGGGGAGGCCTGCCAGTTCCAGGAGCGGGCCATCACCACGCTGTCCACCATCCTGTTTGAGTTCCCCAACATGCCGATGTACCGCTTCGGCGGCCAGTGCGACAGCAGCATCACCTTCCCAACAACTAGCCTGGACGACAAACTTGATGAACAGCCTTATGCCGTGTCGCTGTCGCCTAACCCCTGCCGTGACGCCCTCACGGTGGCCTTCCCCGGCCCCGTGCCCCGGCAGGCCCATCTGCTGCTGTACGATGGGCTAGGCAGGCCCGTGCTGGAGCGGCGGCTGCCCGCCGCCAGCAACGGGCTCGATGTGGGTAGCCTCCCCCCCGGCCTCTATTTCTACGAAGTACGGGACGAAGACGAGGGGACGGGCCGCAGCGTCCACGGCTACGCCGCCCTCTATTTCTACGAAGTACGGGACGAAGGGAGGGTGCTGCAAACGGGCAAGCTGGTGAAAGTGGAGTGACAAGCAAGCACCATATTCTCGTTTTTGCGCCGTGGCGAATAATAATTTTACCTGCCAAAAAAATCAAAAATTACCACTCAAATGCTTGCTGTTCAATTTTTTACAAATTACAATTCTAAAATATGTCGCCCTTTTCTGACCAACATGAATCAAAATTTATTTCACCGAAAATCCGCCACAGGGTACAATTGGCACAATTTTTTAAATTAACTTTAATGAAACTTTGAATTCCCGACAGCTACAAGATGGCTGACATACTATGAGAAAAGTCCGGAAACCGAGCTTACTAAGCTTTCCCACTTTTTTCCAGGAACCCTGGACCTTTCTCAACAAACAACAAGTCGAATCTTTAACCTAAGAACCCAGTGTGGTTCAATACAACACCGGGCATTGCTATGCCCCGTGCCGCCAAACGTGGTGGTGCGACCTTACTTTTCTTTTTTGCAAAACCTTACACACCAGATTTTCAAGCCTTTCTGAACGAATTGGAAGGCGATTTTTAAATGAACCGGCGGCACGTAGCCGATTGGCCTTGGCATGTCTTTTTTCAAAGAAACAACGCAGACTGCCCAGCGCCGCTACAAGCCGCCCAGTGAAATGTACTCACTATTAACATTTATAATCTCATGGTAAAAGGTAACGGTTTTGCTCCGCACAGAATAACATGTGAATCCCCCCACAATACCCCCCGGTATTTAGGAAGGTTCAAGTTCATGATAAGGACAGTGCTATCAACGTCACTGTTGTTCTTGTGCGGGCAAACCGCCTCTTCCCAATGTGCCTTAGTTTGCAACAACAGCATCTCGGTGGCGCTCGACAACACGGGCAACACGACCATCTACCCACCGATGCTGCTCCAAAGCTCCAACGGTTGCTCCAACAATTTCACCATCACCATCGTGGACGAGAACGGTGGCCAGCACGGCCAGCAACTGAACGCTTCCCTGATTGACCAACTGCTCGTCGCTACGATTACGCACCCGGCCAGCGGCAATTCCTGCAACACGAACATTACCTTGATTGACAACCTGCCGCCCGTCATTGATTGCAGCAACGACACGGTTTTCATCTGGTGCAACACCCCGCTCGACAGCCTTGAGACGCCTTCCGTTACCGACAATGTCAGCCCTTCCGACAGTATCACTTTTACCTACACGGATTTGTTTACTGACCTTGAATGTGACGATTCTATCGGCAACGTGCCAGTCACTGCCTATTTGCAGCGCACCTGGACGGCCACCGATGAGCACGGCAACAGCACCACCTGCACCCAGCATATTTTCCTGAAAAAAGCAACGTTGATGATGGTGGAGTTTCCGAAGCACCGGGACGGCGTGCAGCGGCCAGCCCTCGAATGCAGCCTGCAAGACCCCCTCAACTTGTCCATCACTGGCTACCCGATGATTGACAGCGTGTGGATGGACAACACGCTGAGCTGCGACCTGATAGTGTCTTTCAACGACCAGCAAATTGCGATTTGCGGCGGCAGCCGCAAAATCTTCCGCACTTGGTCCATCTTCGACCTTTGCACGGAAGATTTCAGGATTTTCACCCAAGTCATCCGGGTGGAAGACAAAACGCCACCTGCCATCACCTGCCCAGCCAACATGGTTTTCACAACTTATCCGAGCGTTTGCACAGCACAGGTTTATTTGCCGCAGGCGAATGCAACGGACGGCTGCTCTGGTGCGACGGTAGCGCCATCCTGGCAGTTCGGTACGGGTTATGGCCCGTTTACCAGTGTGCCAGTTGGCAACTACACCGTCACTTTCACGGCCACGGACGGCTGCAACAACAGCAGCACCTGCCAGATGACCGTGAAAGTGAAGGACGAGGTGAAACCTGTGGCACTTTGCAACGGTCAAGTGCAAGCCAACCTACTCGATGACGGCACGACACTGATTTTTGCGACCACCTTCGATAATGGCAGCTATGACAACTGCGGCATCGACCACATGGAGGTGAGCTGGGGCGGCCAGCCCTTTGACACCTTCGTTTCTTTTGAATGCTCAGATATTGGCGCTCCCATTCCGGTGACCTTGAAAGTGGTGGACGCAGGCGGCCTTGCCAGCACCTGCCAAAGCTCGGCCATCGTGAAAGACCTGATCAAACCTGAAATTATCTGCCCCGGCCCGGTGACCATCGGCTGCGGACAGGATTTTAACAACCCGGCCCTGACCGGACAGCCCTTCGCCACCGACAACTGCGAAGTGGCTACCACGACCTACTCGAATCAAGTGAACCTGAACAACTGTGGCAACGGCATCGTGACCCGCACTTGGACTGCCAAGGACGTCAGCAACAACACCGCCACCTGCCAGCAGCTAGTGACCGTTGCTGACAATACGCCGATTACCGTGATGTTCCCCGGAGACATACTTACTTACGAATGCGAGCCGAACACCGACGTCAGCGTAACTGGCGACGTGGTGGTGCTTGGCAAGGATTGCGAGCAACTACAGATTACCCACACCGATTACTATTTTTACACAGCGCAGCCTGCCTGCTACAAGCTCATTCGCAACTGGGCGGTGATTGATTGGTGTTCTTACCAGCCGAACGACCCAAACGGCGTGGGTTTTTGGGAGCAAACACAGGTGATTGAAGTGCGGGACAGTACCGCTCCGGTGCTTACTTGTCCAGCCAACTTGACAGCAGGCATTGAGGGTTTCAGTTGTCAAAAACTCGTGACCGTGCCACTGCCAAATGTTGACGATTGCAGCTCAACTTTGACAATAACGAACACCTCGCAGTTTGCCCAAAGCCCAAACGGCGCAGCAAGCGGCACTTACCCGAAAGGCATCCACACCGTGACCTACTCGGTAGCGGATGGCTGCGGTAACACTTCCACCTGCTCCATGCAAATTACGGTGGTGGACACCCAAGCGCCCAGCCCGATTTGCAACAGTGGCGTGGCAGTGACCATCCAACAAAACGGCTTTGTGACGGTGACGCCCACCATGATAAACAACGGCAGCAACGACAACTGCTCGCCAACACAGGGCCTGATCATGCAGGTAAGCCCGAACACCTTCGATTGCCAGAGCATCGGCACCAAAGTCGTGACCCTCACGGTGACCGATCAAGCGGGCAACAGCGCCCTCTGCCAGACCAATGTGGTGGTGCAGGACAACTTCAATGTTTGCAGCACTGGCAACACGGCGACCATCGCCGGGAAGCTATCCCGCCAAAACGGCGACCCGCTTTCTGGCAAGCTGGTAGGCCTCAGCGGTGGCATCAACAATGCTGTGCAGACCAACGTGGACGGCACTTTTGCCTTCCCCAACCTTCCTTTGGGACAAGACTACACACTGACACCAAGTTATAACACTAAACCGCTGAACGGCGTCTCGACCTATGACATCGTGCTCATCCGTCGGCACATTCTCAACATCCAGCTTCTCGATAACCCTTACGCCATCATCGCTGCCGATGTGAACCGCTCCGGCGTGGTATCGACGCTTGACTTGGTGGAACTGCAGAAGCTGATACTGAACATTACCACCTCGTTTCCGAACGGCAACACCTCTTGGCGCTTTGTGCCGGTGAGCCACAGCTTCCCAAACCCTGCGAACCCATTCAGCCAGCCCTTCCCGGAAACCATTGCCCTCGACGACATCGTGACGAACTATTGGACGGCCGATTTTATGGGGATAAAAGTGGGCGATGTGAACAACAGCGCCAGCCCGTCCACCTTCGGCGGTGACGAAAACGAGGAGCGGGGTGCATTTGACAACTCACTGATAATCAATACCAAAGACATTGAATTGGTTGCTGGCCATGAGTATGCCATCCCCTTCGTGGCGCACCCAGAACGCATCATGGCCGGCTTCCAGTTTACCCTCGATTTTGATGAAAAAATGCTGGATTTTGTTGCCGTTGGCAATGGCGGGGAAAGCCTGCTGAATGCCAGCAACTTCGGCCTTCCCAAGACGCTCGGCACCAGCGCCCTGACGGTGAGCTGGGTGAACGAAGCGGCGACTGACCTGAATGGATTGGGTGAAATTTCTACCCTGAAGTTTAAGGCAAAAACAAATGGCCGCCTTTCCAGTGCATTGAAAATCAACTCCTTGCAAACGCCTGCTGAGGCTTACGCCGGTGATTTTAGCACAAAAAATACGGAATTTGAAACTTGGGGAGTAGCACTCGAATACACGGAACCTGCGGCCACAGAGCCGATGCTTTTCAGCAACTTCCCCAACCCATTTTACCAAAAAACAACCGTGCAGTTCTACTTGCCGGAAACGGCGCAAGTCGGCTTCCGCCTCCACGACCAGTTCGGAAGGCTGCTGAAAGCCTGGGACGGCCCATTTGACCCGGGCCGCCACGAACTTCCACTTGACTTGGCCGACATTCCATCCGGCCTTCTGCTCCTCGAAATGGACGCAGGCAATTACCAAAGGCAGGTAATCAAATTGATAAAAAGTTAGTGAAATGTGACTGGTGATTGGTGATTCGTGACTGGGAGAGGTCCCGTTCCAAATCACCAATCACAAGTCACCAATCACCAAAAGATACCCATGTTCATATCGACAGTTCCGATAGTGAATCTACGATTCTATAGCCAGATAGAACATTCACTTTGACCAATTTACACACAACTACACACACACATTTTTTGATCGGACTGTCACAATTAGGTAACCATCAAAAGGGCTGATACTATGAGAAAACGTCCCATGAACTTTTGAAAAGGTACCACCAACCATAAGAGCCTGGCGGAGGGAGCCGACCACAAACATACTGTGGTAGCCCCTTCGCCATAGCTCGGGTTGGCAAACGGAGTTGCGAGTTTTGAGTTTTGAGTTTCGAGTGGCAACCCACCCCCAACTCAAAACTCGAAACCCAAAACTCGAAACTTTAGGAAGCAACAATCAAGACTTTACAATAGAAACAGAGCAAAAAAGCACTGGACAACCATTAGCATTTTAGTATCTATCAATCATTAACAATTTTAGTATCCCATGAGAAAATTCGAGTTTACTAAGCCCATCAAGCGCATCCCATTTATCTTGCGGGATGCTTCTACAAGCGGGTTGCAGGGTGCGGGTCGCCTACTTCGGGCGGCAGCGCTGATGTGCCTGCTGGTGTTCGCAAGTTGGGGTGACAGTGCTTTTGCTCAATGCGCCCTTGTTTGCAACGACGATTTAAACGTATCGCTACCCGGCCCAAGCGAGTATTGTACGCTGGAAATGACCTCTGACATCTTGCTCGAAGATCCTTCGGCATGTGCTGGGCCATACACCATTTCGCTGTTTACGCTACAAGGCTTGCCTTTGCCATCAAGCCCTTACGTCAATGCGAGCCATATCGGACACACTTATCTTTACTCCGTGGGCGAACCCGGCGGCAACTCCTGCTGGGGCACCATTAGCATCGAGGACAAACTCGGCCCGCAGATTACGATGTGTTCCAACCATACAATTACCTGTCTGTCCAACTACAAGCCAACTACCGACGGTGGCAATGTGCCAACGCCTACGGTGTACGACTGCTCAGGCGTGGCCAGTTTCAGCTACACCGATGTCATTGACCACGGTACTTGCAATTCCACTTATGTGGCAATTATTTACCGTACTTGGACGGCAGTGGATAACCTCGGCTACGTCAGTACCTGCACCCAAACCATCATTGTACAACGGGTGACACTTGCGAACCCAATATTTACGCCAGTTTGTCCTCCCATTGTGGAGCTGCAATGCGGCATTGGCCCACAGAGCACGGCTCCTTCGGTCACTGGTTACCCTATGATCACGGTGAACGGCATTGCCTACCCGGTGAAGCCAGGTGCCAACAATTTCTGTGAAATTGCCGCTTCTTACACCGACGATGTGGTGTCCATTTGCGGCGGCAGCACAAAGATACTACGCACCTGGACCGTTTACGACTGGTGCCTACCGACCACGCCCGGCAACGGCAACCCGTGGTCTTGCATTCAAGTCATCAAGAAACTTGATAACACAGCGCCTTCGATTACCTGCCCGGCCCCCATCACGCAGGGCAGTTCCTCTGGCGGCTGCTACGCATCCTTCAATTTGCCTGCGGCAGTGGTTTTCGATTCCTGCTCGACCTTCACGGTCAAGGTGCTGACACCGTTCGGCATCGTGAATGGCAACGGCGGCCCGATTTTGAACGTGCCAGTTGGTACGCATACCATCACCTACATCGCTACCGATGCCTGTGGCAACGTAGGCCAGTGCAACACGACAATGACAGTCAAGGACGTGACCTCCCCAGTGGCGGTCTGTATCCAACATACCACGGTTTCTTTGACGGACGATGGAACGGCCATCGTTTCGGCCACCTCATTCAACAACGGCAGCTCCGACAACTGCGGCATTGACCACATGTTCGTGAGCCGCATGCCTTCCGACTGCGATGTGGACGGTACGCCTTTTGACACTTTCGCACCTTTTAGCTGCTGTGACATTGGTGAACTGCTGATGGTTTCCATGCGGGTGTACGATGCCGCTGGCAATTTCAACACTTGCATGGTAGAGGTGGAGGTTCAGGATAAAATTGACCCAACCATCTCCTGCCCGCCCAACAAAACCATCGAGTGCGCCGACGCAGTTCCTGCCGTTTCAGTGCCGTTTTTCAGCGACAACTGTCCTAACGTTACCTGGACACACACCGAAACCAACAACGTAACGAACTGTGGCACTGGGTTCATCTGGCGTGAATACACCGTCACTGATGCCAGTGGCAGGAAGGCTTCCTGTACCCAGACCATCACGGTTGTCAACTCCTTCCCATTCGGTTTGAGTAACATTGACTTCCCTGATGACTTCACCACCGACCAGTGCGACCCCGACCTTGAGCCGAACGACCTGCCTGTTGGCTTCGACATCCCGATCATTACGGAAGATAATTGTGATTTAGTGGCTGTAACGCATACTGACCAACTGTTGCCCATCAACCCGCCCGCTTGCTTCAAGATTTTGAGGAAATGGATAGTGATTGACTGGTGCCAGTACAACCCGAACCAGCCCAACAGCCCTGGCTACTGGGAGCGCACACAGGTGATAAAAGTACAGGACAACCAAGCCCCGGTCATTGCCTGCCCAGGCAATATTACCGTGTCGAGTTTGGATGCCAACTGTGGGTACGGTGCAGTCTCTGTGCCAGCCTTGACGGCTACCGATTGCAGCAACAACTTGCTTTGGACAGTAATTATTGACTTCAACTCAAATGGCACACCGGACCAGACAGGCACCAGCCCTAACCTCAGCGGCAACTACCCGTTTGGCACCCATGCCGTTTCGGTAAAAGTGGAGGACAAATGCGGCAACCAGTCCACCTGTAATTTTACCATCACGGTGGTGGACGGCAAGAAGCCATCACCGATTTGCGTGAACGGCCTCGCCGTGGAACTGATGCCGATGAACGGCGGTGGCATGATTCAACTCACGCCCAGCATGTTCAACGCTGGTAGTTTCGACAACTGCACCAGCTCACAGAATCTGGCCTTTGAAATCGTACCATCGGTATTCGATTGCAACAACGTGGGCACCAACATCGTGACGATGTACGTGACTGACCAAGCTGGCAACACCGATTTCTGCGAAACCTACGTGATAATTCAGGACAACATGGTGGTTTGCCCAGCACCGCTGACTGCCAGCGTGAGTGGCAACATCGCAAATGCCGGCGGCAGCGGGATGAACGGCGTTACAATAAATGTGAGTGGAAACGGCCCATTGACCGCCCCTTCCAACACTTCGGTCAACGGCAACTTTGTGTTCTCGAACCTCAGCCTGAGCTACGATTACACCCTCACGCCAAACCACAACCTGGCTCCGATGAACGGTGTGTCAACTTACGACCTCGTGCTGATGACCCGGCATATCCTGAACATCCAGCCGCTGGATTCACCGTACAAAATCATCGCTGGCGACGTGAATAAAAACGGCTCGGTGACGACCGCCGACGTGGTGGAGCTTCGCAAGCTGATATTGCAGTTGATCCCGACTTTCCCGAACAATACTTCATGGCGATTCATTGACAAAAGTTACATCTTTCCGAATCCTGCGAACCCGTTTACACAGCCGTTCCCTGAGTTTTTCAACATCAACGACCTAGCTGCCAGCCAGAACGGGGTTGACTTCGTGGCGGTGAAAGTGGGCGACGTGAACGGCTCTGCCGTAACCAACTTCGGTGGTGGCAACACTAGCAACCGAAACCTCGTAGGCGAGCTTGATTTTGTGTTGGATGAAATGTCCATTGAGCCTGGCCAAACGTACCGTGTGCCATTCAAAGCAAGCAACTTTATCAACCTCACCGGCTACCAGTTCGCCCTTCAGTTCGACCCTGAAGCGCTTTCACTGGAAGACATCGAGGTTGGCGAACTTGAGGGACTGAACGAGTCAAACTTCGGTTTGACGATGCTCGAAGACGGTATTATTACGACAAGCTGGGACAATTCAAAAAACACACTACACGACAACAACACTGTTCTTTTTACGCTGGTTTTCAAGGCAAACATCAAGTCAAATTTGAGCAAAATGCTCCAAGTATCGGGTACTGTAATCCCTGCTGAGGCTTATCGCACCGCAGGCCAAGACGTTGAACTGCTTGATGTGCACCTCCGCTTCAACAACACCGAGCAAACGGTGGTCGCCGATGACTTCGAGCTGTTGCAAAACAATCCGAACCCGTTCCGTGAAACGACGGCAATTGGGTTCCGTTTGCCAGAAGCTGGCAAAGCCACACTGACGGTGTACGACCTGTCGGGGAAAGTGCTTAAAACGATTTCTGAAGACTTTGCAAAAGGTTACAACGAAGTCATACTGAACCAGAACGAACTGGGCGCCGCTGGCATCCTGTTCTACCAGCTCGAAACTGCTACGCAAACTGCTACCCGCCGAATGGTGCGGCTGTAAAATTGGAATTGGGAATTTTGGGGTCATTCCCAATTCCAATTAGGGGTGTTAAGGACAATTTGTTTTATTTTTTTGTAAAAAATCTCAACAAATTCTGTTTTGTTCCAAGCCCCCGCTGTATTGAATTTTTGCACAAATAGTTCCGATGGTTCTTTGAAAAGTAGGTTTTGCGACCAAAAGCAGCCCATGGCAAAAGTGAAACCCGGTACAGCCGTTTGGCTTCGAGCTGTGCCCCAGCCGTTCCATCGAAGCGAGAGGTGAACACGATATTGGCGCCGAGTGCTTGAAGAATTCGCTTGCGCTCGGTGCTTGTATTTTCGGGCATGCAGAGCGTTAGCGGGATATTCAGTGCTGCGCAAAGCGGCGCCCGTGTTGCTGCTGGTGGCGTCGAGCAGGTGCTTGCCTTGGCCGAACTGGCCGTCCCGCACAGCGTTTTTAATGCTATTGAAGGCCGGGCGTGACTTGACGCTGCCGCCAAGCTGCTGCCATTCCAGCTTGGCGAAGCTGCGGACGCCGGGCTTCCGGAAGACATTTCTCATTTCGTACATCGGCGTCTTGCCGACCAATTGGCCGACCTGCAGCGTTTTTTCGGCTGCGGAAACAGTTGGTAGAAGCAGGGATGTGGTCATGGTTTTCAAGTAAAAAGGTCAAAGTGAGAAGGTCAAAGTGAGAAGTTTGGTCAGTGCCAAAAACAAAAAAGCCTTTCCGTGGACACGGAAAGGCTTTTTGAAAAAACAGATTATTGCACGTTTCACCGCAATGTTCTGCAGCCCTTCCTTGTCGGAATAGTACAGCAACAACAGCATGCAATGAAATGGATTTGCGTCATTTTTGGAAGTTTGGAAACTAGGGAAATTCAAGTTTGCACCGTAAAAATTCAAAAGTTGTGCAGAGGTTTAAACTTATTCTTGACTTAGTGTATCAGTAGGCAGTGGGGTGGGGGAGCTTAAATTACTGATTTTCAGCATTGTACAGAATTGATAATTCACCTAACCAAGACTTGGTATTTTCTGCATTCCTAACAGACTCATAAATATTTGTCAAAATAAGTATTAAAAAAATTGCTTTGGGACTATACAACAAATCAGAATTTCCATACCTTGCAGCCGATTTAAGACACACACACCTTATAGACACTCGTAAAATTTGACATGCCGGAGGCCTACAAAGGCCAACACTCACCAGCAGCAAACTTGAGAATTTACACTAAGATTTCACTATTGAACAAAGTGGGGTTACGATTCCCCTGCGAGTAAAAAATTTCCCAACTTCCGATTTCAGGCCCTAAAATAGGGCAGCTCAAGGCTTACATGTACGTTTGAGCCTGCATCCCTTTACCGATAAGAAGCAGCGTTGTCATTGCATCGTTATGCAAATCTCTGATGCCATCAATGCCAAAGATGCAATTTGTAATCCCTTGAGAACACGCAAGACCTCTTTCCGGATTTCCGGGAAGGGGTTCTGTGTTTTTAGGGAGTAAGTGAACGTTGCTTAAAGGGATTGATGTTGCTGACGTTTTTTGGCTTGTATCGATTTGTCTATCCAAGTGGTTGATTTTCAATGATTTGATTTTTTTGGAAAGTATTTTCAACCCAAGCCTTTAATTCCTAGTTGTCAGCCTTTTGAAATTATTTTTTTACAAATATTTTGTGCTGTCACTTAGAGCATCTACTTTTGGCTCGATTTTTAAGTAATTGTTATTAAAATTCCTGTGAACATGAAAGGACTGTTATTCAACTCAAGAGCGTGATGAGAAGCCGGAAAGGACATCTAACCAATTAGCAACACCGTTTTTTAAGTAAACTATCCTGACAGCCGATTTGTAGTACAAAGACATTTCAACAACCAATTGTAGTCCGAGCTTCTCATCCATTTTTTTCTTTCCCTCCACTGTTCACTAGCGTTTTTTTTATCGGTGGTGTTGCTTGCAATCTTGAAACTCATCTATCGTCGCTGTAATCGTAATTGCAGTATTGCCAATGCGTTGCCACCCAACAATGCAGGTTTCGGGAATCCTCGTCTTTTTCACCCCAATGAACAAAAGATGTAATCGGTTTTTGGGATAGCCTCTCTCCAGTTCTTTGGAGGGGGGTTTTTTTTTGCCCTGATTTTCAGCGGTTTCCATCCTAGGCTACGCTATGTTTAGTCGAAAAATGGCGTGACAACCTTAACTTCCCTTAGTCATTAGGCCATCGTTTTTTGTTTACTTTGCGCCGCTTTTCAAAAAGGGCCTGTACTTAACTCAAAATCATCCTTAATGCTTGTCTGGATTGGCTTTATTTCACTGATAGGTGTATTCCTTGCGCTTGACTTGGGTGTTTTCAACAAGGACCCACATAAGATTTCCACGAAGGAAGCTTTGCGATGGACGGCGCTATGGGTGAGCATGTCGTTGCTGTTCAGCATATTTATCTATTATGCCTACGAAAACAACTGGTTTGGCATCGGAAAAACAATAGGCCTACATTCCACAGGCTGGGATGCTGCCATTACCTACCTAACTGGCTACATCGTCGAACAGTCGCTCAGTTTGGACAATGTCTTCGTGATCGCCGTCATTTTCAGTTATTTCCATATTCCGATGAAGTACCAGCACCGAGTGCTGTTTTGGGGCATCATCGGGGCGCTGTTCTTTCGGGGCTTGATGATTGGTGCTGGCGCAATATTGGTTCAGCAGTTTGACTGGATCATGTACCTTTTCGGCCTCATCCTGTTATGGACGGCCTACAAGATGCTCAAGTCTGACGATGAGCAAATACATCCTGAGAACAATCCAGTGGTCTTACAGCTTCGCAAAATTTTACCTGTGACAAAGTCTATTCGCAGGGAGCATTTCTTCGTAAAATGGAAGGGTAGGACCATCGCCATGACGCCGCTTTTCGTTGCCTTGGTGGTGGTGGAAACCACGGATATCATGTTTGCATTCGACAGTATCCCGGCCATTTTTTCCATCACGAAAGACCCTTTCATCGTCTTTACTTCCAACATATTCGCCATACTCGGCCTTCGCTCGCTCTACTTCGTGTTGGCCTCCATGCTTGACAAGTTCCAGTACGTAAAGTACAGTTTGGTCATCATCTTAACCTTTGTCGGCATAAAAATGCTAGTGTTTCACCCACTGCACATTGTGTTGCCAGAGTGGGTTTCGTTGGCCTTCATCGTGTTGGTGCTGGGTAGCGGGATATTTTTCTCAATGTGGAAAGACAAGCAGGAATAGAGAGCAGTTCGACAGTGGGCAGTTGGCAGTCAGGGTGCAGTTGTTTAGCCAGCTTGCTGCCCTGAACAATGAGAGGTGGTAACTTTTCCAAGTGTGCCACCTCTCTATATTTTATGTAGTGCATGGGCTTTCAGGCTGTCGAACTGACTGCCAACTGCCCACTGTCGAACTGCCAACTCAAAATTTATTCTTCCACATCATGCTTTCCACGGGCCTGTCGGTGCGGGTGTTGTACTTGGCATCCGATTTTTTGTTGTAAAAACGCTCAACGTCCCCTTCCACTATGAAGTAAATCAACTGGCCGATGGGCATACCGGCATAGACTCTGACGGGTTGGGTGGCAGAAATTTCGAGTGTCCAGTGATTGCAAAAGCCGACGTCACCCTTGCCTGCCGTGGCGTGGATGTCAATGCCGAGCCGCCCAACGCTGCTCTTGCCTTCCAGGAAAGGCACCGTGTGATGGGTCTCCGTATATTCCAATGTGACACCGAGGTAGAGCACACCGGGTTGGAGCACGAAACCTGTTTCTGGTATTTCAAAATGGTCAATCTCGTTGTGCATCCTTGCGTCCAGCACGGGGTCACGGTAGTTGGCGAGCCATTTGCCGAGGTGCACGTCGTAGGAGTTGGTGCCAAGGCAAGCACGGTCATAAGGCTCAATAACGATGTCGCCAGACTCAACGGCTTCGAGGATTTTTCTATCGGAAAGAATCATAGGTTTAAGTAAAAAGGCAAAAGTAAAAAGGCAAAAGTGGGTTGTTAGTTTGCCATTTCATGCTACCTGCTATTTATTTGAGGGGCAAAAATAGTTTTTTTTGAATGATGGTGGCTTTGGATTAATCACCGGGTGTGGCCGCGCTTGGCCCATTCTTTTCATGAAAATATTTGGTGAATGGCTTTTTAGACCAACGGGTTGTCTTTTGAGTTTGTTTGGCCGTTTTTTTGCCGAAATTTGTACCGCAAACAATCAATATTCATTCAATTTTTCATTCAAACAATCATGTCAAATCCATCGCAAACTAAGGAATCAACCGTCCCGAAAAAGAAAAAGAAAAAACGCTCCATCAACTGGCGGCAAATCCTCATCGTAGGAGGCCTATTGATAGCCTTGTTCAGTATGGTAGCACCAGATATTTCTCGGCTGTTTAGTAGCGCAGGTAGCAATCGAACGACCTATACGTCGGCTTCCTCCTCAAACTCAACTTCCAACCCTGCACCTGTCAAAAACGCTGAACCCATGCCAGAACCCAAGTTTCAAAAAGAAGGGGAACTTTATTTTCAAAAGGCCGGAGGCGGCAAGGCCTTTTCGAAAATCGAAATAGAAAAGGCAGATACGGAGGTGGACCGGCAATTCGGCCTTATGTTCCGGAAGTCCATGCCAGAGGACCAGGGAATGCTGTTTCTTTTCGAGGCGAGCGAGCAGCAGTCCTTTTGGATGCGCAACACCTATATCCCACTCGACATCATGTTTGTGGATGAAAACGGCGTCATTACGACCATCCATGAAAACGCTAAGCCGCAAAACGATACTTCGCTACCCTCGAATGGCCCGGCTAAGTATGTGGTGGAGGTGAACGGCGGGTATGCCAAGAAGTATGGAATCGAAGTAGGGGACAAGATTAGCTGGCAATAAGCTCTATTTCCTATTTAATAAGTATGACCTTGGATTTCATTTAGATTATTCGAGACTGTACCCCCCGCTGGGGCAGGTCGAGCAACTTGAGCATAAGCTATGTTCATTTCAATGGACTACTTACGAAAGAGCCACTGGTATTTATCAGAGGCTCTTTTTTATGTGGCATGCCCTGTCCTGAAATATTCAAAATCAGCTTCAAAATCGCCAACGCTATTGACGACCGTAGCAAACTCCACAAGCTTCCTACCTCCCGGATTTTCCTTTTAGCAATTTCCTTTCACAAATTTATTTTCAAAAAATATCGAGCCCGTGGGTACCACCTTGCCCAATCCTGCACAAAGCAAGTGTCAATCATTTTTTTCAAACCTTTCAATTTCATAAAAATGAAAAATTCTATCGTCTTCAACTTGCTCGCAGCCATTGCTTTTATTTCCGTCCTCGCTTCTTGCCATAAAGAAGAAAGTGCCCCTTCAACCGTCTATTTCTCTGACGAGGAACTGGCAGAAATCAAGGAAAGCACATGCCTCACGATAATGCCTGATGACTTTGCTACAACGCTCGACGATACTCCACCAACAGGAGCAATCGAAGAACGTGCCACCGGGATGAAAAACAAGTTCTGGTCGCCCGGCTCAACACTTCGGGTAAAATTTCTCGGGGGAAACAGCACCCTCCAGAACAAGGTGATGCAGTACGCCGAACAGTGGGAGCAGTTTGCTAATATCAACTTCGTGAAGGTTACTTCGGGTACTGCCGAAATTAGGGTGGCCTTCGACGCGGTTGGGAGCTTCTCCTATATTGGGAAAGATAATCTTGGTATCGTTGCCAATCAAAAGACGATGAACCTGGACCTTGCGTCGCCAAGCACATCAGAAGCATACTTCAAATCCACGGTGATTCACGAATTCGGCCATGCGCTTGGCTTGGGGCATGAGCAACAGAGTCCTTTGAGCAGCATCCCGTGGAACGTACCCGCCGTCTATGCTTTCTATGCGCAGATGGGCTGGCCCCAACAACAGGTGAACCAAAATGTGCTAAACAAGTACCAATGGACACAGACACAGCACACGAGCCATGATGCCCAGTCTATCATGCAGTACCCCGTTTCAGCCAGCCTGACCACCAACGGGTTCAGCATCCCGATGAATACACAGCTATCGGCCACCGATAAGGACTTCATTGGTAAAATCTATTCCAACCAAAAAATCAAGGTGCGCCATGCCGCCAACGTTTCCTTCGCCATCACCTTCTGGCTCAACGGCATCTACCACACCATCCAGCCCGGCGAGAGCTTATGGGTGCCCGCCAAGACGACCGGAAACCAGCTCAGCATCTGGGAGTGCCCCAACGGCAATTGTAGCTGGGACGGGTATGCGCCGCCTTACGGCTACAATTATAAAATTGTGTCTCAAGGGAGCAATGGGAATTTGACGCTGGCGTACGATTAACCAATGTCCTAGTTCATTAGAATACGCTTCTTTTTCTCCTAACAAAAAGGCTATTCGACCAAGCGGTATATCAGCAATCAATCAGATTGCCCTGGCACTGCTTTGACTTTTTTACCGCCCTTCCTCCGGGCAACAAACTATTTGTGCTATGCTAAAAATCCTTGTATTGTTGCTGTATTTGCTGCCAGGCAGCATGCAGCCATTGACACCAACCAGCGAAGATTGCAACTGCCCTCCTGTAACAAACCTTCAGAAGGCTTGGCAGACTTCTTCGGCCTACACGTTATCTTGGACTGCAAATTCCGCCGCTGCTGGGTACATCGTAAAATACACCAGAGAGGAGGATAGCTACGCAAGCCAAGCGTTTTATACTTCAAGTTCCACTTTTACTTTTAACAACCTCCCGGCTGGGCACTACCAGTTCAATGTAGCGGCTGATTGTGGGTCAACCACAAGTGATTTTGTCGGAATAGAGGATGTAATTGAAAATTAGACTTACTGGCGGAGGGACTTTTTTAGTTCCTCCGCCTTTAGCGCCAACCACACACGCAGGAAGACCTTGTTGTTTTCCAAAAGTTCTTTCAAATATTGGTCAACCATCGCTTTTGTTTTTTCGGGACGGCATTGCAGTCTGCACAAGCTCCTGAACCAGGAGAGAAAGCTTCGATACTCCTCCTTCTTCGACTTGGCGAGATTGCGGTTGCTTCGCAAATAGCTTTCAAAGTTCTTTACTTGCTTTTCAACGGCTTCAAGGTCGCCAGTTCCTCTAAGCAGCTCGAAGTATATCCTAATGGAAAGCGACCTAATCCGGAGGTTGTAAACCTCTTGGCTCCTTGGTGGGGCTAAATCGAGGAATTTAAGGGATGTTTGGTAGTCCTTGATATCGCCACTTTTCATACCCTGTTGGAAATGGATGGAGCCCAAGCAGAGGCATTCGACGATATCCATTTCTGAATCAGGAAGGTTTCGCTTGTATTGCCGGGTAAATTCCTGTGCCCAAGAAAATTCCCCAACCTTTGCTGCTGTGATAACGATATTGATAAAACGGTTTGGGTCAATGATGCCATTGGCACCCAGGAACAAACCATCTTCAACGGATTTCCTGTATAGCTCGTGCATCAACTGCGCCTGTTCTGCGCTTCCGGCCTTCAAGATGGTATTGGCCTTTGTAATAAGCAATTTGAGAAGCATTTTTTTCTCGTGCGCCTCCATTTTTGGCAGGCTTTCCAGCACCAAATTTTTTACTTGAAGAAAATGAGCCGCTGTGGTTTCATTTCTCAAGGCGTGGTGAAGCGCAAGAAAAGCCTGGAGGGGCAATACGTTATTGGACCGTTTTTTTGCGATATCAAGGGCCGTGTCAAGGAAGAGCAGTTGCTCTTCAATGTTGATAAATCGACCTCTTACCAGGCTTTCGGCGCTCGTCTCCAGATAATCCAGTGCAAAATAATTCTCAAGGTGCTCAACATGGCGGTCTAGGAAATCATTGCTTTGGTCTGCCCGCTCAGTTTCTGGATGGTAATAGAGGGATTGGTATAAAAAGGACAATTCCCGAAAATGGATTTTTCCTTTGCTTTCTCCATTTTCCAATTTTCGCAAGCGTTTGGAAACGGTTTCTTTGTAAAGCTGGTAGTCGTTTCGGCCAGCTAGCGCATCAGTAAGCAATTCACTGCGCAGGTGCGAGGCAGCCCTTAATTGCTTTATTGCTAGAAAATCTTCCAACAGCCGGCACATCTCTGACTTGAGCCGGCGCAACTGCAAGTCGTCAAAGGCTGCTTCCCCAAAGGCGCTGGCAAATAATGACTGGTCAGTCAATTCGGCTTCCGCCATAGCTGGATGAGCTGTCCTGAGGGCCTCAAAGCAAGCACCGTACACTGGCTTTGTGCAGTGCAAGGGGCATTGCAAAAACGCAGCGACTTCGTCAAGCTCCGCTTTTTTGAGTAGCCTCATCATGCTAAAAAGTGTATTGCGGGACATAAGTAGGAATTGGGAATTGGAAATTAGGTATTGTGTTGAAAACCAATTGTTTGCACAATTTATTCTCTAAACCAAATTTACGGAAGTACTTATTTTTTTTGATGCTAAGAAAACAAGAATTACCGACAAAGCCCCAATTGATGGATTTTTATTTATGGTTGATTATCAATGAATTACGATGATTAAATCTACCGCCAACCTGGCTATTTAGCTGAATAAACTATGTACAACCGACAATTTTCTTGGTTGTCGGCCTATTATCGAGCTATTACTTTCGCTTGTGCAATGGTAGTAAACGACCATGCAACCACAGCTACCAAATATGCAATGAACCTGCCTTCTGACAATACCGGAAAAACAGTTGTCTTCCCGGTAAGAAGAGGATACCGGATAGTCCGGTACGCAGACATTGTACGGTGTCAGGCAGCGGGCAATTATACAACGATTTTTCTGGCCAATGGCCAAGAGTTTTCGATTTGCAAGCGGCTGAAGGACACAGCGGCGATGCTGCCAAGTGAAGTGTTTTTTCGGGCGCACCAGTCGCATTTGGTGAACCTGTGGTGGGTGGAGCTGTGGGTGCGGGAGGGACTCGTGCTTTCCAACGGCGCCAAGGTTCCCGTGGCAAAAAGTAGAAGAGACGGGCTGAAAAGCCGGCTTATTTGATACTGATAAACCAGATTTTAGAAACCTAAAAATTATTTGATTATGAAAAACGGATTTTTGAGATTTGCTTTTGTTGCTTCGTTAGCAATGGTTCTTGTGTTGCCAGGATGTAAGAAGGAGGACACGTTTACTTTGGCCAAGTGCTTGAGCTCTACTGATTGGAACGCTACTTCTTTCAGAATTGATGGGCATGAATATATTGGTATAAATAATTATTATAGCTCACTCCAATTGGAGTTTGGGCAATACAATAAGGCTGACCAAAGGGGATCAATCACTATGACCAGAATTCTTAGTTCGGGTAGCGTAGAGCCACCATATACTGGCACTTATGAAATTATTGAATCCACGCAAGAGATAGATATAACTTTCAATGGGTTTGCAACTACAACTTTCATGACGGACTGTACAGAACAGGGACGGCTAAATCTGGAAGGAAACATTATCGCTGCGAATGGAATAAACTACTATTGGGAAATTAATACAAGGAAGAAATGAAACGCATATTGCTAACAATTATCTGTGTAGTTATCTGTAACCTACTCTTCAGCCAAACCACCGAAGAAGAATACCAATACGTCACCTACGGCTACCGGGAGCAACTACAAAAGGGTCTCGACGACAAAGACGGCTATTCTTGGAAGCCAATTTTCCAACACAAATTCTTGTACGAAAAGGACAAGTTCTTTGGCAAAGAGACGCATACCGGCTTGTTTGACTTTGAAGGCCTATACAGGAAGGGAGCTTCTACGCCCTGTGCCACGGTAGCTATTTACCGGGAAAAGGACAATATGAGCAAGAAGGATGGGGTGTTTATCTGTCTTCCTCACCATGAGTCCACGCAAGGCATTTTCGCCAAGGCCGAGGACTACTTCAAGAAGGAGGTGTGTTTCTCAAAGCAAATCATGCACTTCTATATCATTGGCCTTGGCAAATTGGCCATGGCCTACTCAGCCTGTAAAAAATGAAAAACTCCAAACAATTTGGGAAGATGAACAGGGCTTGTATTTTAACGATGCTGGCAATTGTATGGGCGTTCTGCGTGAACGGACAGAGTGTGAATGTGCTCAAACTAAACCCTGGGGGGCTATTGCTGGGCACAGGCAGTTTATCCTTTGAGCGTTTTGTGAATCAAAAATTATCAGTTCAGGCAGATGCGATTCTCCATTCTCGAAAACTGGATGGACTGGGATTTTCTGGGGCAGGGTTTGGTATTGCTGGCAGGTATTATATCACCGAACGGGAACGCCCTGGCGGGTTATTTGGCTCATTGGGGGTCGCCTATAATTTTGTTTCCTTTAATGATGTTCAGGATGAATTGTTCAATTATTCTTATCCATCATACGCTCTACAAATCGGGCACCAATGGAAGTTTTCACGGTTTTCGTTAGAATTGGGGGTGGGAGGGCAGTATGGCTATATCCGCAGCTTGCCCGATTCGCCGGATACGGATAGGTTTTATGGAGATGGTTTTTTCCCATTATTGAATTTGGGAGTGGGTGTGATTTTCTGACAAAGTTCAAATAGAAGTTACGAATACATTACTTCCTCGCACAACTGAAACACTCGATACACTTGGCGGCCAAGGTGGCGGGGTCGTGAGGGAATAAACACCTAAGCCCATATTTATACTTTGGAGCACCAGGTTTTGTCCATTTGAAATTGCCGTTAGCTTTTAGCTATTGGCCATTGGCAAAAGCATATAGCCAAAAGCGAATGGCCAGAAGTATATATGCCTTTCAATTGATTCAACATTTTCGGATAAAATACATTCTGTTATGCGGTTGAAAAAATTACTTATTCTCCTGCCCATAGTGGCTTCCTCCTTCTCCATTACCGCTCAAATCACTTTCGAACGACAGGTCATCGCCTGTGCAGGCTCCGTGGTTTCCACGGGAGGGCTGACGTTTTGCTATACCGTTGGTGAAACAGAAACATGGACGGGAACCCAGGGAGAATTTACATTTACCCAAGGTTTCCAGCAACCGCACCAAGCAATTACGGCTGCTAAAGAAGCGCATTTTGATGTGGGTTACAAGATTTACCCCAACCCGGCAGTAAGCCAAGTACAGCTTGAACTAACTACACAAACACCAACCGAACTCATCATCAGCCTCTATGCGATGGATGGAATGCTTTTAGCAGAAATGTCTGCTACGGTAGTCGGCCAAGAAAGCCAGTATTTGGATGTAAGCCAGTTGCCTTCCGGCAGTTATATCCTTTCCTTTTATGACATGAAGAAGGACGCTTTCGCAACGGAACGCTTGCAGGTAGCCCGTTGAAGCTTCTCATTTTTTCAAAAAATATTATTCCACTATTAAAAATTCGAGCCATGAAAATCTCCGGTTCTTGCTTCTTTATTTTCCTGTTTTGCCTTCAGATATTGAGTGCCCAGGCACCATTCAAGTTCAACTATCAGGCAGCCGTGCGTGACGGTGTTGGTATAGCTGCCAACAAAACGATGAACGTCCGGGTGAATATCCTTGACGCCAACCCAACTGGCGCAGTTTTGTACCAAGAGATACATGGCGGTAAATCCACCAATGAATTCGGACTGTTAAACCTAGAAATCGGTGGAGGATTACCCGTCACTGGAAGTATGTCAGGTATCGCTTGGGCGGCAGGAGCCAGGTACCTGAAAATCGAGGTGGATGCCGACAACACTGGCAATTTTCAAAACATTGGGTTGCCCGTGCAATTGGTGAGTGTACCGTATGCGCTGTATGCTGAAACAAGCGGGAATGGCGGCGGGGAAAACTATGCTGCTGGCAATGGCATCAGCATATCCAACAACGTCATCAGCAATACGGGTGACAGCGACAACAACCCCGCCAACGAGCTGCAATCACTCGCCGTCAATGGCAACCAAATGAGCATCAGCAACGGCAATACGGTAACATTGCCAAGCGGCACAGCCTACTTGCCCGGCAATGGTATCAACATATCTGGCAATACCATTAGCGCCATTGACCCGAGTCCAACGAACGAATTGCAGAGCCTTGCCTTTGAAGGAACCCAATTGTCAATCAGTAATGGCAATTCGGTGACGATACCAGGAGGGACTACTTACAATGCTGGCACGGGCATCCAGATTACAGGCAACACTATCATCAACACGGGCGACAATGATAGCAACCCCACCAACGAAATACAATCATTGAGCATCAGCGGTAGCCAGTTGGCGCTGTCAAATGGGGGCGGCTCGGTCACTTTGCCCGCAGGTACAACTTACACGGCTGGCCAAGGCATCGCTATCAACAGTAACGCTATCACTAACACCGGCGACAATGACAACAACCCCACCAACGAAATACAGTCATTGAGCATAAGCGGCAACCAGTTGGCGTTGTCCAACGGCGGCGGCTCGGTCACTTTACCCACTGGCACCACTTATACAGCGGGTTCGGGCATCGCCATCAACGGGAATACCATTAGCGCAAACGATGCAAGTGCTTCGAATGAAATACAGTCATTAAGCATGAGTGGGAATACACTGAACTTGTCAAACGGGGGAGGTTCAGTCACGTTGCCATCTGGCACCACCTATACCGCAGGGAATGGAATCAATATTTCGGGAAGCACCATCAGCAGTTCCACTTGGCAAAAATCGGGTACGGATGTATATTATGCCGCTGGAAAAGTAGGCATTGGAACACCTGACCCAACGAGTGCCCTGACTGTTGATTACACCATAAAAGGAATAGATGGCTTTGAGGAACTTTATAGATTCGGCAAAACCGCATCTGGCGGTGGTATTCTTGAAACATTAGGCTCCGGGAGCAGAAACTTTGCAGCTACTAATTTGGCAGGCAACGAAGACCTTGGCTACGCAGCAGTCGGGGATGTTTTGGGGGATAACAAAGCTGGCATGTATGTAAATGCTTCTGGCATTGGGGTTCTCTTCGCCAATGGCCCAAACGGTGGAATAAAAAATTTCCGGATGCCCCATCCGGCGCAGCCCGGCAAGCTCATCTGCTATGCCAGCCTTGAAGGCCCGGAAGCAGCCGCCTACTGCCGTGGCACAGGCACCCTTATCAATGGACAAGGCACTGTTTTTTTTACCGAAGACTTCACCATCGTAGCCAACGAAACAACCATGACCGTCATGCTCACCCCGCTCTCTGGTGATAGCAAAGGACTTGCTGTAATAGAAAAAACGGCAGTAGGCTTCAAGGTGAAGGAACTACTCAGCGGAACTGGCAGCTATCAATTCGACTGGGAGGTGAAAGCCGTCAGAAGCGGGCATGAGAATTATCAAGTCATTCAAGATAAACGAGATAGTATGCCAGCAGAAGAAAAGAAATAAGGATAATATCGCATTGACATCTTTTAACTGGCGCAGCCATTTTAGCTCGGAATTGCGGTAGTTTCTAAACCACGACCTAATGAAAAAGTCTATCATTTTTTCAATATTGCTGATTTGCCCATTTTTCATAAAAGCACAGCAGTTTACCACCCATACACCTGATGGTGTGGTAGAACTGGCGCTTTCAACAGAAAAAATGGTGGCCCGTTTCAAAAAAGATGTCCCGCCTTCGGATATAAAAGAAATATTATCAGGCTACCGGGAACTGGTTTTAACCGAACCGTTCAGCCCAGTGGATACGGGCGGTACTTACGTCATCAACTTCCAGCCGAATACTACCAGTTTTGACGTGAACAGGGTGGTGGCTTTTTTGAAAAAAAATCCATCTGTGGTTTTTGCCAACCCCGTGCTGGTAAGCCCTGGCGGCATTTCACAGGCGTTCCTCGATGAAATTGCAGTCGGCGTACATGGTGGAACAGCTTTGCTTGAAATATATGCAGCAATATATGGTTTGAAAATAGCACGGGCGGACGAATTCATGGGTAGCATCTACTACCTAAAAACCACCGCCACCTCACAATTTGATGCCATTGAAACTGCCAACCGACTTAGCGAAACAGGGCATTTTGCATTTGCAGAGCCAGTCTGGATGCGCTTCCTTAAACCTTATACCAACGACCCTTTGTTTTATGCGCAATGGGCCATCAACAACACCGGCAACTGGCAAAACAGTACACCCGGTGCCGATATGAAAGTGGACGACGCCTGGAACATTACAACAGGCTCGTCCAGCATAAAAATCGCCATCATTGACGATGGTGTGCAACTGAACCACCCAGACCTTTCCCCAAATCTTTTGACAGGGTACGACGCTACCGGATATGGAAGCGCAGGAGCGCCCACGGTTATTGATGCCCACGGGACGGCTTGTGCGGGTATTGCGGCAGCAAAAGGGAACAACAATATCGGCGTGGCGGGTGTGGCTTATAATTGTAAAATCATCCCGATAAGGATTTATTATACAGCAAATAATGGCAGCTTTGTTTTTTTTGACACTTGGATGGCGAATGGTATCAACTGGGCTTGGCAAACAGCAGGGGCAGACGTATTGAGTAATTCCTGGGGGCTTGGCATCGGCACTTCCTCATCTGTTATAAATACAGCCATTTCTGGAGCAGTCAACAATGGCCGGAACAACAAAGGATGCCCCGTGCTTTTCGCAACAGGAAACGACAACGAAGGTACCGTGGCCTATCCCGCCTCCAATTCAAACGTGATAGCGGTCGGCGCAACCAGCCCTTGCGATCAACGAAAGAGTCCTTCTTCCTGTGATGGGGAAAACTGGTGGGGCAGCAACTACGGCTCAGCCCTTGATGTGACAGCTCCTGGCGTACTCATCACCACTACCGACCTGACAGGAACAAATGGCGACAACTCAAGCAACAGCGGGTTCCCAAATGACAATAATTACAATGGCTACTTCAACGGCACTTCCTCCGCTTGCCCCAATGCGGCAGGTGTCATGGCGCTCATCCTTTCCGTCAACCCAAACCTGACACAGGTTCAGGCACGTCAGATACTGGAATCAACCTGTGACAAAGTAGGTGGATACACTTATTCAACGGTAAGCGGGCATCCAAATGGTACATGGACAAACCAACTTGGATATGGAAGATTGAATGCACTTGCAGCCGTGCAAGCTGCCGGGGCAGGAAGTGGCGGCTGTTCCACACCGACAGGGCTTACTACCACTAATTTAAAGCCACGGACCGCAACCCTGAACTGGAGTACGGTGACGGGAGCTACATCCTACACGCTTGAGCTGAGGGAAGTGGGTGCCTCCACTTGGAATTCTTTTCCCAACATGACCAGCAACTCCCAATTCTTCTATTATTTCATTCCTTGCAAGAACTACGAATTCAGGGTGCGGGCGCATTGCAGCAGTACGGCAGGGTCTTTTTCCACCGCCAAACAGTTTACAACAACAGGATGCGGGAGCTATTGCACAGCTTATGGCTATGATTCGACCATAGAACCACTGCCCGATGAGTGGATTGAGAGAGTGACTATTGGTAGCATCAATAACACTTCCGGCAACGATTGGGGGTACAATGATTTCACCAACCTTTCCACCAACCTGACCAAGGGCAACAGCTATACCATCACATTGACGCCAGGTTTTTCCAGCAGTGCTTACCCCGAATATTGGACAGTGTGGGTTGATTACAACAAGGACAACGATTTCAACGATACGGGCGAGAAGGTATATACCTCAAGCAACGGAAGTTCCAGCACCGTCACGGCCAGTTTTACAGTGCCAGCAAGCGCTGTCACAGGCGCTACAAGAATGCGGGTTGCCATGATGTATGACGCAGCGCCTTTACCTTGCGGCGAATTTGAATTTGGCGAAGTGGAAGACTATTCCGTAAATATATCCGGCTGCGCCCCGCCCGCCGCCCCTACCCTCAGCCAAACCGGCACCATCAACCTATGCAGCGGCAGCTCTCAAACGCTCACGGCAACGGCCTGCTCCGGCTGCACCATCAACTGGTCGAACGGGCAAACAGGCAGTTCCATTTCAGTGAGCACTAACGGCACCTACACGGCCACCGCCTCTAACAGTTGTGGTGCCAGTGCAGCTTCCACCGCCGCCACGGTCGTTGTGGCAAACGCCCCTTCGGTGCCATCCATTACGGCCAATGGTACGACTTCGCTCTGTCCCGGCCAAAGTGTCACGTTCAGCGCAAACAACATTTGCCAGGGCTGCACCATCAATTGGTCGAACGGCCAGCAAGGTGCCAGCATCACGGTCAACGCCAACGCCCCTGGCACTTATACCGCAACGGCCTCGACTCCGAACTGCGGTACGAGTGCAGCTTCCAATGCAATCACCGTGACCACTGCATCCCAGCCCTCCACACCGTTCATCATTGCCGAAGGGCAAACAGCGCTTTGTCAGGGTGGCTCCGTGACATTGAGCGCTACGGGTGTTTGCAATGGCTGCACGGTCACCTGGTCGAACACGCAGACTGGCCCCTCCATCACAGTATCCAATGCCGGGACTTACACCGCTACCGTTGTTGGTAGTTGCGGCATGAGCAGTGCCTCCAATGCTATCGTAGTAAACCTGCTCGCACAGCCTTTTGCACCTACCATTTCTGCATCATCCAGCAACCCGCTTTGCTCCGGTCAATCGGTCACGCTCACGGCATCCAATATATGCCAAGGCTGCACAGTGAACTGGTCGAATGGCAGCACGGGGCTTTCGACGACCGTCTCTGGTGCTGGCAATTATTCTGCCACGACATCCAATAATTGTGGTATAAGTGGCACCTCAAACACGGTGGCCGTCACCTCTGAGGCACAGGCTTTCGCACCGTTTGTGACCATTTTAGGGTCATCCGCATTGTGTCCCAACGAATCCACAACCTTGTCTGCCACCAACATCTGTCCCGGCTGCACGGTCACCTGGTCGAACGGACAGACTGGACTCTCCATAAATGTTTCCAACCCCGGCAACTATTATGCTACGGCAACCAACGCCTGTGGGCCAAGTGGTGCATCGAACATTGTGAATGTCACCGCCAATACTGTTCCATCCGGTGGCACGGCAACCCTATCTGGTCCAAACCCATTTTGTGAGGGACAATCAACCACACTCATGGCAAATATTGGCACTTGCAGCAATTGCACGGTCACTTGGTCGAATGGACAAACGGGCAACACGCTCAACGTGGCAACCCCGGGCAATTATTCTTTTACCCTCACCAACAATTGTGGTACAAGCCCGCCGTCGAATGTTATTTCCATTACTATGAACTCGTTGCCTCAAACCTTGAACATCACGGCCAACGGGCCAACAGTGCTATGCCCGGGCCAATCCGTGACACTGACCGCCGCCAATGTTTGCGCAGGATGTACGGTCAACTGGTCCAATGTGCAAACAGGAAACCCTATCACGGTTACATCGCCCGGTAATTACACGGCCACGGCCTCCAACAGTTGCGGCACGGGCAATCCGTCCAACAGCATCTTCGTCGAAGCGGAGGCACTGCCGCCCATTCCGCAACTCACCCCATCGGGAACAGTCGCTTGGTGCCCCGGTCAGGTTACCACCATTGTTGTTTCCAATATTTGTACGGGCTGTACGGTGAACTGGTCGAACGGGCAAACCGGGAACTCCATCACAGTCACGGCACTTGGAACTTACACGGCTACCATGACAAACCCCTGTGGCCAACAAGGCCCTGCATCCAGCCAAACCATCCTGGTAGAAGGCCCATTAGCACCTCAGGCAGTCATATTGCCTGCTGGCACGGTTGGTATATGCCCGGGCCAATCCGTGACGCTGACCGCCACTGGCTGCGGCAACTGCACGGGCGTCACCTGGTCGAACGGGGCAACTGGCACATCCATTTCCGTCAATTCACCCGGCAGCTATACTGCCATCTACACCAATAGCTGCGGCCCTGGTCTGGCCTCTGCACCTACGCAAGTCACCGTGGCGGACTATGTACCTGAAGTTATGGTCAACAACCAGTGCTACCTCGCCGCACCCGTGGGCACCAATTTTCAATGGTTTTTCAACGGTAATGCCATCACTGGAGCCACCACACAGTTTTTGGTAGCCAACCAAACTGGGTACTACACAATAACGATGACGGCAAATAATGGATGTTTGGGGACATCTGCGCCTTTGTTTATACAGGGTTGTACAACAGCCACAAAAGAATGGGCTGCAATATCAGCATTGGAAGTATTCCCTAATCCTGCTCAGGATATACTTAATTTCCGCTTTGAATTCTTCCAATCCAACAACCTTCGGCTCGACCTGCTCACCGTGGACGGGCGGCTGGTAAAAACTGCCCTTGATGGCAAAATGGCGAGTGGGAACCATCTGGTGAAAGTAAATGTAGCAGACCTAGCGGGTGGTGTTTATCTTTATCGCTTGAGAAGCGAAGAGGGAGTGTCGGTTGGATGGATTTTAGTGGTTCAGTGATGAAAAATGTGCCATCGCAGTTATATTAATGGAAAATAGCAGCCGGGGAGGTCTTTTACTGCCCGGCTTTGCTATTTGGGGGTTCGTTTCACGTTTAAAACCATTGATTATGGGTATGTTAGCTTCGTCTTCATTGAGAATTTCATTTTGGATTTTTTTGATACTATCATATGAAATTTTATCGGCCCAAACCCTCGACACCCACCAGTTCTCCCAACTTTTCGATTCCATCGAAATACTAAACCACAGCGGGCGATACCCGGAAGCCTTTCAGCTTTCTAATGACCTTTATCAAAAATCTTTAGACAGTTTTGGTGACAAAGACCCACTCACTGCCAACGCATGCCAGGCATTGGCAGTAGCTTATTTATATGACAGCCAATTCAGTGAGGCAGAACCCTTACTCCAGAAATGTATCAGTATCAGAAAGGCCCTGTATGGGAATGACCATGTCGAACTTTCAACGACTTACAATTCGTTGGCAACCTTGTACTCAGATGCTGGAGAGCCACAAAAAGCCGTGCCAGTGTTGGAAGAGGCGCTAAGAATACTGAAAATCTATTACTCTCCTGGCCATTCCAGTTTTGCGCAAACGTTGAATAACTTGGGCGTTGCTTATGATTTACTCGGTAATCCACAAAAGGCGATTGAAATGTACCAGCAATCCCTGGCTATAAAATTGGCAAGCGACAATACTTCGCCCCTGAAAATTTCCAATTCCTACAACAACATCGCTGCCGTTTATGAATATAACAACGAATTGGAAAAGGCCATTGAATATTACCAAATTTCGTTGGGTTTGCTCGAAGACAATGGCATGCAAAACAGCCAAGATTATGCCTTGAGCCTGATGAACCTCGGAGTAGTCTGGACGCATGCAAAGAATTACACAAAAGCTGAAAAATTCCTGTTGGCTGCAAGAGAAAGTGCCAATAAGGTTTTCAGTGAGACCCATTTCAAGAAAGGCTTTATCCTTTTCAACATTGGCATAAACCTACTGGAGACTGGCGACCATACCGCTGCAAAACCACTTATTTATGAAGCCTTGAACATTTTTAGGGCCAATTTTGGAGAGGGCAGCTATTATGAAATGCCCTGCTTCATGGCATTAGGGAATATTCAACAGCATTGGGGCGGCCCGGATTCAAGCTTGTATTATTTCAAAACTGCATTAGAAATTGGGGAGCAAAATCTTGGCGAAACTCATGCAGAAGTCATTGTTGCTTTGAACAATGTTGGAGCGGCTTATGACAAGTTGGGTAATTTTGAATCGGCCATCCATACTTTTCGAACAGCAAAAGAAAGGCATCAAAAAAAATTTATGGAAAACGGACAAGCTGTCCTACCCTCAGTTGATTACCTGGATGCCCATGTGAATATTTCAAACATACTGCTCGGCACCTACCTACAAACGAGAAATACAGAAATATTTCAAGCTTTGAACGATGAGCTTTCAAAAGCCTTATATATCTTCAATGAACTAAAAACTGGTGCAAAGGATGGGTTAACCGGGCAAGTTTTGATTGGCAGCAGTTATAATCTTTTCGAAATAGCTCTCAAAACCGCATTGCTCCAAGATATGACGAAAGCATTCGGTTTCGCAGAGTTGGGCAAAGCCAATAATTTGCTTGCCACCTTTGCTGAACAAAAGGCTGTAAAAGTGGCTGGTATCCCGTCCGATGTACTTGAGGAAGAGTACCAACTAGAACTCCAAACAAGCTTCTTAGAAAAACAGATTGCAATCAAAATTGACAACCTTGATTTTTCCAACCTTGCAGTATCCAGCCATCAACTCGATTCTATTAAATTGACCTTAGCGGAATTTAAGTCAAAACTAGAAAAAGACTACCCCCATTACTACCGCCTCAAATACGACCTCTCCACCGCCAGCCTAGCCTACGTGCAGGACACCCTCCTCTCTTCAAGCCAAACCCTCCTAGAATACTTCGTCGGCGACAGCAGCATCTTCATCTTCACCGTCGGAAAGGGCAAGTACGACGTGGTGGAGGTCAAGAAAGACTTCCCGTTGGAAGACTGGGTGAAGCAGTTGCAGCAGGGGCTGTACGGCTACTACGGCAAAAACCGCACAGAACAAAATGACGGGCTCTACCGCCAGACCCTCATCCAGTACGCCAACATCGCCCCAAAGCTCTATGAAAAGCTCATCGCCCCAATCCAAGATAAGCTCACCGATGACCTTGTCATCGTTCCCGATGGCGTGCTTGGCTACGTCCCCTTCGAGGCGCTGTTGAAGGAAAAACCCGCACAGGCCACCAACTTCGCCACCTACCCCTTCCTCGTTCGTGACCACAGAATCAGCTACTGCTACTCCGCCACACTGCTGCGGGAGATGAAGGAGAAGCGGCACAAGCAGGAACCAACCAAATCCTTCGTCGCCTTTGCACCGTTCTACGAGGGCAGCTACGAGAAGGCTGAAAGCACCGTGGACATCCGCTTCGATACCCTCGCCGATGGGCGGGACACGGTCATCATTGACGACGTCGTTACCCGCAAAGAGTTCAAAGCCCTACCAGCCAGCGGCGAGGAGACGGCCACCGCCGCCAAGCTCTGGAAGGGCGACTATTTCCTCAATTCGGATGCCACCGAGCAGCGTTTCAACGACGTGGCGGGCGACTACCGCATCGTCCACCTCAGCACCCACGGCATCGCCGACGCACGGGTGGGGGATTATTCCTACCTCGCCTTTGCGGAGCAAAAGGACAGTATCGAGAACGAGTTTCTCTATGTGCGTGACCTTTACAACACCCAACTGAACGCCGACCTCGTGGTGCTATCCGCCTGCGAGACCGCCCAAGGCGAACTGCAACGGGGAGAGGGCATCATCAGCCTCGCACGGGCTTTCGCCTATGCGGGGGCAAAAAGCATCGTCACCACGCTGTGGACGGTGGATGACTCGGCTTCGAAAGATTTGACGAAGGAGTTTTACCTGCAACTGAGAAAGGGAAAGACGAAAGATGCCGCACTGCAATCGGCGAAAATGAAACTGGTGAATGGCAAGGACGCCAAGCGGCAGCACCCGTTCTTCTGGGCGGGGTTTATTGGTGTGGGTGATATGAGCGATATCAAATGAAGTACGTTATTTCAAAACTTTGACCTGTGCTAACAATTTGGCAGCTTCTGTTTGGCGGGCGTGTTTGTTCTTTTGGTCAGCTATTTCCTCTGCCAGTTTATGAAACCGGGAACGCTCATCCGGCACTTGCGCCAGATAGGTCAGCATGAGGTACCATTTTGCATCTTGGCTGCTGGGCGCAAAGCCATTTGCAGCAACTGGCTCGAATTCCGTGGCTGCCTGCTTGTATTTTTTTAGTTTAAAATAGGCGTGGCCACGCAGGTAACGTACTTGACTTTCATTTCCCGCCTCTTGCCTTGCCAGCAGTTCGATGGTTTTTGAATACCGCTTTTCATCGAAGGCAGCCTCCGCCTCCTCCAACAAAGACAACTCGGTGCCATTGCCACGCTGGCCACTATTGAAGGTTGGCGTTTCGTATTCGTTGATGGCCAAGGCAAGATAGGCGCTTCCCTGCTGTGGCTTTTGTTTTTCAACCTTGGGTTCGGCAGGAGTTCCTGAAGGAGGGGAAGTTTGTTCTATTTCCGCCGGCTCATTTGCAATGGGAACCGAGGGCGTTTGCTCTTGTTTTGGCGTCTCAGAAGCGGGCGTATCAACTGGCTGGTTGTTAGCTGTTTTTGAAAAATAATAGACACTTCCCAACACTAAAACGGCTACTCCAAGCAAGGGGAGCCACCGCCTCCAACTATTTTTAACTGGCAGTGGAACTGGCGTAGGATTTTCTTCAAACGGGTTGGGCGGTGGGTTGTCTTTCCACTTGCCCATTTTGGACTTTAAATCCTTTTCCAGCATCAATTCCATGGCGTCGTGTTCCAGCCGTTGCATCTCCACCTCCATTGCAAGGTTTTCGTCTTTCGCTATCGCTTGCTCGAACAGTTGAGCCTCCGCTGGAACTAATTGCCCAGTTAGGTATGCCTCTATTTTTTCGGTATGTTGACGTTTATCCATCTATTTCAGCGATTGATTGCATGGAGCAAATGGGGATTGCGCTCGAAGACATCCCGCAACCGTTCCCGGCAGCGGTAGGCCTGTTTTTTGGCCATTTCCGAGCTACTGAACCCCAGCAGCTCCTTGATTTCCTTCATGGAATAATCAAGTTTGTAGTATTGAAGCAGCGCTTGACAACGGGTATCGAGTTCAGCGATAGCCCTTTCTAGAATTTCCTTTTTCTCTCCTTCGAAAATTTGCGCCTCCACACTTGCCACTTCACCATCGTAATGCTCCGGTTTTAGCTCCGAAACCGGGCTTTTTTTTCGGCGGTACGTCACCCAGTGCCATTTGGCTATCGCAAAAAAATAGGTGCGGAGGGTGCTTTTCCCATCAAACCGTCCCTGCCGGATGTTTCGGTCAAAAATCACCGCTACCTCCTGAAAAACATCCTCCCCATCCTCAACTTCACCGCCGTGGGTTTTCACGTAGTTCAGCACCCAGCCCTGCAAGGAATCTTCGTTGCAAAACTGGTAAAGCGCCCACTCCCGTTTCCGGGGGTCGCCGCTGCTAATGGCTTCAATGATTTGTTGGTCGGAGTACTTCATTGGTTTAGTGCAGGAATCAGGAGGTTGGTACCCAATCAGGATTCAAAAATAGAAAAATATTTTAGCTGAACCTTCAACCCTTCAAAAACTGAACTGTACGCTGCGTACACTTTTTGAAAATTAGGTAGCGATGCTTAAATGAAGGGCTGAAGGTAAGCCGATTCGAGTTCGTGTACGCTTTTGTTTAACCCAAGAAAAAAGGACTCACGAATCCAATTCGTAAGTCCTTGATTATCAGTGAGCGGAAAATGGGACTCGAACCCACGGCCCTCAGCTTGGGAAGCTGATGCTCTACCAACTGAGCTACTTCCGCTTGTTTAGGGAGGCAAATTTATAGCCGGGCGGCGAATCATTCACAACAAAGCTGGTTTTTTTTGTGAAAAATTCGCTGCCCGGTTCAAATTGTTATTCCACTACTATCTTTTGCAGGATAACTTCCTTCCCGGAATTCATTTTGAGGATATAGACACCTGCCGGATAACTGCTCACAGGCATGCTCAGGTTGGTGGTGCCTGCGGCAAATTCCCGCTGAAGCAGTAGCTGTCCTGTAGCTGTGACCAATGTGACGCTAACAGCCTTTGGCATTGGCGCTGAACTGGTGATAGTCACAAAATAATGGGCTGGGTTCGGAAAAACTTCCAGTTCGACGCCTTCCAAACTTCCTACCGCATTGACACCCTCCGTTTTGAAAGTGCGAATGGCAGAAGCCGTCTGGCCGCACTCGTTTTTGGAAGAAACCCGCCAGTAGTAGTTTTTGCCCACTGCTAGGCTGTTTGACAGGGTGAAATTAGTCGCTGCCGTATTCGCACTGTACACGATATGGCCATCAAAGTCAGCGAGGTCGTCGGCCACTTGTAGCTTGTAGCTCGTCGCGCCTGCCGCTGCCTGCCATTCAAAGCTGGCATTTACCGACACCCCCGTGGCGTTTTCAGCTGGTGAAGTCTGTGCTGCTGCCACTGGCATTTCGGTTACGGCAAAGGCTACTTCTGTCGTGCTGCCATCCGTGCCATCGTTGGCCATGATGACCAAGTTTTCTGCCACCCCTTGGGTGGAAGCGATGTTGCTAACGGTCACTTGAACCGTTGTGCCCGGCATCGCAGGGTTTTGGCTGAACTGCACGTCGGCAGCTAAGCTTCCTGGGCCTACGCTCAGGTTCACGCCATCTGTCGAAAACCCGTTGCCGATGACAAGGTTGAAGGTCACTGTTTCACCCAAACAAATATTGAACTCGTTCTGGCTTGGGAAAATGTTGAAGTTTGGAGTCCCGCCATCCACTGCTGCAAAGACAAAGAGACCGCCCTGCATGTCAGAAATCAGGATATTGCCACTTGGCAAATTGGGGTTTATGCCCCAAGCACCTGCGTAGGAAGCTACATTATTACCTGGATAGGTATCATAGTAATAAGCACGTTGAGGGTTCAATGGATTGGAGATGTCCCAAACCTCAAGGCCGTCATAGTAGTAGGAAAAATAGGCATAATTGCCCCGGGTAATGACGTTGTGCGGAATTTCGCTGGTCCAGATGCCCGGCTCAATAGTGGCTACCTCCACGGGTTCAGTCAGGTCGGTGATGTCCAAGATTTTGACCCTTGCGCCGTGCGTTTCATCGCAGAGAATATAGTAGTTGCCGTCGGGCGTCATCCAGCCGGAGTGGTTGTAGCCTGGGTCGGAATAAGCCGTGAGTGTAGACAGCGTGACCGGGGCGGTCGGGACGGTGAAGTCAATTATCCAAAGGCCAGACCCGCCGCAGTTGAAAAAACCGATATTGTCTTTGATGAAACCATCGTGCGTGTAAGGCATGTAGTAGTTGGCATTGGGATAAGTGGCCAATAGTACTGGTTGAGCTGGATTGGAGATGTCGAGCACTTTGGTCTGCCCCCCAGCACCGAGCAGGTATAGCTTTGCCTGGGAAGTATCAATGTAGAGGTCATGAGCAGTCACCACGAACTCGTTCGAGCTATAGACTTGGTTCACGTTGTTGGGCAGGTCGGTCATGTCAATGATTTGCAATTTGGCAGAAGAGCCTTCATCGGCTACGCAATAGAGGTAGCCATGATAGTCCTTCATGTCCCGGTGCACGAGGTTGGCGCCGGAGGATGCACCTGCCACCTTAAACGCTTCGAACACGTTGGACGGGTTGGTCACGTCAATGAAGTGGATACCTGCCGTGGAGCCAATGATGCCGTACTCGTGCCCATTGATGCCCACACCCCAGCACTCATTGTAGCGGTTGTTGTAAAAAGAGGTGGGAATGATGCTGTCGTCGTGCCAATTGTCCAGCAGGGTGGCTTGTGTGGCTTGACCGAAACACAGCGATAGCGGCAGCATTGCGAAGCAAATGAACTGTATTACTTTTTTCATAAAATGCATTTTAATTTTTTGTGAAACAACGGGGCGCAAGTTCGCCATTTTAATACGAAAACGGTGTCACGAAATGACAAAAACCGGATACAGCGATTTTTTTTGGTGAAAAATCAACCCAAGTAGCGCATCAGGTAGGTGATGATGCTGTCCACATTCTCTCGTGCGTAGGTGGCAGTTGCCTTGTCAATCAGGTAGTCGTCCTCTGAGTAGAGGCTCATGGTGGTCAGGAAAATCACGTTGCTCACCAAGGTGATGAACATGAGGCGGCGTTCGTTGTAGGGGATTTCATACTTGCGGAAATGCCCCATCAGGTGGCGGCAAATATAGATGGCCATGGCTCGCACGTTATCGGCTTTCATCTGTTCGATGGGAATGTTGTGGGTGGAAATATACGTGCCGTAATACTGCTTTAGGCTGCGGTGAGCCAGCTTCATGGCAAGGTTGTATCGACCTGCGACAATGGCACCGTCAATGCGGCCCAGTTCCCTGTTCAATTTTTCTGTATTCCAGTGGATAGTCATGCGAAACTATTTCTTGAGGTTGCTTGCTGAAAAAATTGCGCCAAATGCACTTTCCACCTAACGCATCAAAGTGGCAAAACGCCGCATGGTGGTGTCTTTTTTTTTAGTTTTTTGAAAAAAACTTTCGATAAAATGCTAGCGCAGTTTTTTGTGCTCTGAAACCAAATGTAGTTCTGAAAAATCACAGCCAGCGGCGCACTTTTTTCAAGTAGTCAAAATAGGGCGCACCCTGCACTTTTGATAAATATTCCTCCTCCATCCGCACCTGTATTTGAAGCACCACCCAGGTCATCACCATTGAGAGCAGCGTTAGTGCATTCGGTAGCACGAGAAACAGCCCGAGCATAGTCATCAACATTCCCACGAAAACCGGGTTTCGGCTGTAGCGGAACAGCCCGACTGAAACCAGTTCCGTCTTTTGGTTTTCATCAAAACCCACCCGCCACGAGGCGGCCATTTGTGCTTGCGCAACGAGTACCAGCAACAAGGAAATGTGCAGCAGCGAGAGACCTGCCAATCGCGCTGGGTTGTTCTGTAAAAATTTGGCAGGCAGCAGGTATGACCCCCATTGCGGAGCAAAGGCATTAACCGCCAGCACCACAAAAGCCAACCCGAACAGCAACTTGAAGATGCGCCCGATGAAGCCCTGCGCCGAGTCGTCACGGGGTACCACAAACACCTCCTGTCCGGTTGCCCGCTTCATCCGCCAGCGGGGCAGCAGCATGGTGAGCACGACATAGGCAAGGAAGAAAATGAAGAGGTAGAATGACATACGGATTTTTGTTTTGAAGCAAAAGAACGGCAATTTGTTCTAAATAAAAACATCTTCCAACAACCCTCCCTGTCTATCTTTGTTGCTCCTTTGAAAAATCAACTGCCCCAAAATCACACAATCACTCAATATCTTAATCACCACCGTATGCATACCGACGACCTCCTCCACCGTGCCCTCCGCCTCGATTTCCTCACTGCCGAGGAAGGCGTTTTCCTTTTCGAAAATGCGGCCACCGCCGAACTGATGTACGTGGGCAACGCCCTGCGCCAACACCACGTCCCCGGCAGCACGGTCACGTGGATCATTGACCGCAACTCGAACACGACCAACGTCTGCATCGCCAACTGCAAGTTCTGCAACTTCTTCCGCAGACCGGGGCACGAGGAGAGCTATATCACGAGCATTGAGGAGTACAAGGTGAAAATCGAGGAGACATTTGCCTATGGCGGCGAGCAATTGTTGTTGCAAGGTGGCCACCACCCCGACCTCGGGCTTGATTTTTATACCAACCTCTTCCGTCAACTAAAAGAACTTTACCCGAACCTAAAACTCCACGCCCTCGGCCCGCCGGAGATTGCGCACATCACCAAACTGGAAAAATCCACGCATTACGAAGTACTGAAAGCCCTGAAAGAATCGGGCCTCGACAGCCTGCCCGGTGCTGGTGCTGAGATTTTGGACGACCGGGTGCGCCGCCTCATCTCCGCCGGAAAATGCGGGGGGAAGGAGTGGCTCGACGTAATGCGGGCCGCCCATCAACTGCACCTGACCACCTCCGCCACCATGATGTTCGGCCACATAGAAACAAACTTGGAGCGGATGCAGCACCTCGTCATGCTGCGGGAAGTGCAGTCCGAAAAGCCCGCCGATGCGAAGGGCTTCCTTGCTTTCATCCCGTGGCCGTTCCAGGACGAGGACACGATTTTGAAAAAACTGAAACGTGCTCGCAACTCCGTCACCGGCGACGAATATGTGCGCATGATTGCCATGAGCCGTATCATGCTGCCAAACGTCGTAAACATCCAAGCCTCTTGGCTGACGGTCGGCAAGCCCGTGGCACAGCTCTGCCTCCACGCTGGAGCGAACGATTTCGGCAGCATCATGATTGAGGAAAACGTGGTGTCAGCGGCCGGTGCCAAGTTCCGGTTCACTGCCGATGGCATCCAGCAGGCCATTCGGGATGCGGGTTTCGTGCCGCAACTTCGGAACCAGCAGTACGAGGCGAGGGAATTGCCGAAGGTGATGAAGCAGCAGGAATTGAACAGGGAGACGATGATGGTGGATTGAAAAGTACCGAGTTTCGAGCGACTTGGAACTCAAAACTCGTAGCTCAAAACTCTTCCCAACAACCACTCCTTCTCCGCCACTGATTTCGTCCCTTCAATCTCCGCCCGCAGCGCGGCCAGTGCCGTTTTTTCCTGTGTTTCCATCAGTTTTTTCGTGAAAACGGCGAGGTTCAGGTAGTTCTCCCGGTGGTAGCCCATGATTTTCTTGCGACGGATGAACTTTTGCATAGCCGAAAGATGACTGTCCAGCGCATCCAGCTCACCCGTTTCGAAGAAGATTTTCAGCATCAGCGCCTTGGCAGCCAGGTTCAGCAGCAGGTCGGCGTACTCCGATTTTTGGAGGAGTTGGAGAGCGTCGCCGAGCTGACGGCGCTCGTAGGCCAACCGGGCGAGGCTGAAGCTGTACATGCTCTCCCGGTGCTTCGGCTCCAGGTTTTCCTTGAACTCGTTCACGAAATTTTCCACCCAATCGAAGGCTTTCAACTTGAGTCCCACCGTCACTACATTGCGGTAGGTGAAACGGCTGAGGGTGCCGTTGTTCAGGAAATAGGAGCGCTTCAGCCCCTCCCGGTACAGGTCGAACTCATCAGCCACGTATGCCGGATTGCCGAGGTTGTAGTGCCGGATGCAGTAGTTGATGGCGAGGAGGTAGAGGTCGGCGATTTCGTGGGGCGGGAACTTCTCGCACTCCTCCACCAGCAGTTTTTTCAGTTGGTGAAAATGCTCGGGCTGCTCCGGCTGCGTGAGTGCCCGGTAGCAAAAATAATAGACCGCAATGGCCGGAATACTCAGCAATTGCTGGTTTTCCACATGCACCAGCACCTCGTCCAGCATCCCGAACTGGTAGTCGGTTTTATAGACGGCCTGGTGCGAGAGCAGTAGGCAAGCCTGCCGCAGTTTTTGCGCAAAATAGGCCGTGTCGAGGTTGTCGGTGATGGCCTGGAGATTGTGCGCCGCCGTGCGGCTGCCCGATGCGGCGAAGCGGTACTGCTCCATCTGCACATGGTAGTCGTCCCTGAAAAATTCGGCGTTTCGGTGGGGTGCTTGAGCTTGCATTTCCTGTGCTTCCCGCATCGTCCGGTCGAAATGTTTGGTCAGGTTGCGGCGGCGATATACCTCGGCGAGCTTGGTTTTCACCTTCACCTCGTCGGCAAAAAACGCCGTGTGCACGAGGTATTGCTCCGCAATTTTCAACAAAAAACTCATGGCCATGCGCACCCGATGGTCGTCGAATTCAACATCTGGGCCGTAGAGTTGGAGGTGCGCCTCGGCTTTGTCGGGCAGCGGTTTTTCCTCGTTGATGCAGTTGAGCAGCAGGTTCAGAAGGTCGGGCACATCCTGCCGCTGGTTGAAAAACGGCGAAGTGGCCACCTTGCGCAGCTCCCGCTGTTCGGTGCGGGAGAGGGTGCGGAGGAGGGCGATGAGTCGGGAGTCTTGCATGGTGTAGCCCCTGACCCCTGAAGGGGAACCTGAAAAATTCTTACTTCGGAACTTCAAAAACTGATGAACAGAATGGCTGAGAATTTTCCATTTTAGGTTCCCTTTTAAGGGTCAGGGGCGAGTTCGTTGTGCAAGCCGTTCAAGTTTAGGTGCTCGTCCCGCTGTGCGCCGCTTTTGTCATTCCCGAAGGGAACCTGTCTACGCCATTCGGGCAATCATGGTGGCTCGGATGGCATGGACGGATTGCTGCGCAATGACAAAAGCGGCGCACAGCAGGGCGAATTGCGGAATATTTACAGCTTGTCAATCAACCACAAAAACTTGGCAGCAGCTTTTTTTAGAAAATCAGACTAATTGGTTTTAGTTTTTCTAGACAAAATTATTCCAAAAATCCTTTAAAAATAACTACTTCATTCGTCTTCTTCTAAAATTCTATTTTACAAACGCCTTTTTTTGTACTTGCACACTTAAATGCCTGCTCGCATTTTTGTAGCATGAAGTTATATTCACAACAAAACCCTTTTCCCATGATGAGTTTATCCAATTTTAAAACCGCTTTACAAAAGTTTGCGCTCGCTGTCTCTTTCGCCATTTGCCTTCCCTTTTTGGCGAAGGCTGACTTGGGCATTACTGTTGTCACCACCCAAGTTGGGGACGAGGTGACGGCGGATTTCTTGGTTTACAATTTTGAAGAAATATCGTCCATGCAATTCACAGTTCAATGGTTAAATACAGAACTGGAATATGGATATGTAGCCAATCAAAACCTAACTGGCCTCGGAGCCGGCAATTTTGGTACTACCCAAGTAAGTAATGGGGCGCTATCATTAAGTTGGGTAGACCCGCTAGCAGAGGGGCAAACTATTGGCGATTGTAGCCGGATTTTTTCCATCGTGTTTCAATCCGTCAACGGGCAAATTCCTCCAATTTTAATAAATGGAGCTATTACCTCCATCGAAGTTTACAATGGTAGTGGTCAACAAATTGGCCTAACCCAAACCCCATTCTGCGCAGATGCAGCCCTCATCTCTGGCAATATCTTCAACGACACCTCCAACAACTGCCTCAAGGACAATGGTGAACCCGGCCTCCAAGACTGGAAACTAAAATTCGAACAAAACGGCAACACCTTTTACAGCAGCACCAATGCCAATGGCGACTACAGTTTCTTCGCCCTGCCCGGCGATTACGATGTCACGCTGATTTTACCCCAAAATAACCTCTGGACGGCCTGCCAAACCACGCAAACCATTAACATTCCTGACAATCAGCCGGTTACACTGGATTTTGCGGCGCAAGCCCTCTTTGACTGTCCCCAAATGCAAGTGGACATCGCCGCCCCCTTCCTCCGCCGCTGTTTCAATTCCACCTACAACGTCCACTACTGCAACCAAGGCACCATCCCTGCCGAAAACGCCTACGTGGAGGTGACGCTCGACCCCTTCCTCACGGCGGTGAGTAGCAGCATCCCGTGGACGACGGTGAATGGGCAGACCTACACTTTCCCCATCGGCGACGTGGCGGTGGGCCAGTGCGGCAGCTTCTCGGTGACGGTGCTGGTGAACTGCGACGCCGTGCTCGGGCAGACGCATTGCACCGAGGCGCATATTTTCCCGGATGAAATCTGCCAGCCCGTGAACCCGCTCTGGGATGGCTCCATCCTCGATGTGACGGGCAGTTGCGACGGCGATTCCGTCCGTTTCACCATCACCAATATCGGCGACGACATGGACTCGCCCGTCCCGTTCATCGTCATCGAGGACGATATGGTGAACTTCTCCGGCAGCCCCATCCAGCTCGATGCGGGCGGGAGTTTTGTGGTGGCCGTTCCGGCCAATGGCGCTACATGGCGGGTGCAGGTGGAAAATGCGCCGACCAACCCGTTCAGCGGCAGCGCCAGCGTGAGCGTGGAGGGCTGCGGCGTCAATGGCAGCGGCAGTTTCAGCCTCGGCTTTGTGACGCAGTTCCCTCAGGGCGACCCCAGCCCTTTCACCGACGTGGACTGCCAGCCGAACGTCGGCAGCTACGACCCCAACGACAAGACAGGCTATCCCAACGGCTTTTGTGCGGCCCATTTCATCGAGTCGGGCCAGGACATCGAATATCGAATCCGCTTTCAGAACACCGGCACCGACACCACCTTCACGGTAGTCGTGCGGGACACGCTCCCGCTCTCGCTTGACCCCGCCACGGTGCAGCCGGGCGCTTCCAGCCATGCTTACGATTTTGAATTGCTGGGAAATGGCGTCGTACAGTTTACCTTTCCCGACATCATGCTACCTGACAGCAACGTGAACGAAATGGCCTCGCACGGCTTCGTGAACTTCACGGTAGGGCAGGCCAGCACCAACGCCAATGGTACACTGGTGCAGAACCAGGCGGCCATCTATTTCGACTTCAATGCTCCTGTTTTGACCAATACCTACACGCACACGGTGGCCAACGACTTCGTGCAGTCGGCTGGCTCGGATGGCGACCTAAGCGTGACAGGATTCGTGCATACTTGGTACGGTGAACCTACGGAAGACGTGGAAGTGACGCTGGTGCCGACCTGTCCGGTTTACACGGATGCGAACGGGTACTTTGAGTTTTTGCAGTTGGATACGGCGGATTATACGCTGATTGCGAGCAAGCCAAACTCGAATAAGCAGGTAGGGGTGACGGTATTGGATTTATGTGCAATAAGGCAACATATTCTTTTTGAAACACTGATTGCATCGCCCTACCAAATGTTGGCTGCGGACGTCAATAAAAGCAACTCCATCAGCACATTTGACATGGTACTGCAAGCAAAAATGGCACTCGGAGAAACCCTGCCAGGGCAGGCTGAACAATGGCTGTTTATAGCCGGCGATTACAATGCCCCACTACCTGCGACCCTAAGCTCGTTCTTCACTTTCGATAATTTGACCGAGAACGTGGATACCGCAAATTTCATTGCCATCAAACCCGGTGATGTACTGGACGAGCACCTCGTGGATTCTTCTGACATAAATCCGCAGTTTTATTTTTTGACCCACCCGGTGTCGAATGGAAAGATTAAAGTAGCAGTAAAGGCCAATGGTTTTGTTGAGGTGAATGGCTTTCAGTACGGTTTAAACTGGGACGAAAATATCTTGGCGTTTTCAGATTTTGAAGCCGGGGCATTTTCTGTGGTCAATAGCAATTCGAGTGCAGTTGGCAAACTGCAACTGCTGGTATTGGTTCAATCTGAAGCACTCAAAACGCTACCCGACAGCACCACCCTTTTCACCTTGGTCTTCGATGCCCTTGCCCCCATTGGAACCAGCACACTGCTCACGCTCGACGAAACATTGCTACCCTTCCAAGTCGTCGTGGAGGACTGCAAGCTGGCCGGAGCTACGATGGAAAACACCACCATCACCATTGAAGAAGTCAGCTCGACAACGGAACTGGAAACCGCTAATTTTTTGGTAAAAATAGCACCGAATCCGGTCAAGTCCGGCCAGCCCATTTTCATCGAAACAACAACCAAGCTACCCCGTTCGCTCACGCTGCAGGTGTTTGATGTGAATGGTAAGCTGCTCCGCAATTGGGAGCGGGAAGCGCCGACAGGCACTACCCGTTTCAACTTACAACCATCCCTGGAGAAGGGCCTGTACCTATTGAAAATCAAGGACGAGAACGGCCAAAGTCAAGCCATGCGATTGGTCGTTTATTGAGCATTGGAGCCAGACCTTCCAAGTTTTCCTTGCTTGGAAGGTCGTATGGCTTGCTTCCCCCGAAAATCGTTTGCATATTTGCAAAGCCTACTATTTTATAATCCTTCAATCCTATTTCCTATGTCGAGAACACCAACTTTCCAAACGGCCATGCGCCGCCATGTGCTTCCACTCTTTTTTGCCATCTGCCTTCCATTTTTTGCAAAGGCTGATTTGGGCGTCACCTTCCAAATGAACCAAAACGGTAGCCAAGTAACGGCGGACGTGTTGGTTTACAATTTCACGGACATTCTTTCCATGCAATTCACCATACAATGGGATCCGAACGAACTCTAATTCGTATCTGTCAGTGACTTTAACTTGCCAGAATTGGCGATGTCTAGTTTTGGAACTCCCCCAAATACGGTCGGCGGTGATGATGTGCTGACTTTTTCATGGATTGACCCAGACGCAATGGGTGGCATTACGGTATCTGATTGTAGTTCTATTTTTAGAATAACCTTTAACACTGTTAATGGTCAAATTCCACCCCTAACTTTTGTGAGTTTTCCCACACCGACTGAAATTATGAACAACAATATTGAATTTTTAGACATCACCCAAAACCTCGGTTGCGCTGACCTCGGCAGGGTATCTGGCAAGCTCTTCCGAGACGACAATACCAACTGCACCAATGACGGCGGCGACCTGAACCTCGAAGGTTGGGAGATAAAATTTGTGGTGAACAAATTACCGTACTACGCCGCTACGGACTCAAACGGCAACTTCGATATTGAATGCCCAGCGGGCTATTGCGAAGCCTCGGTTTTGTTCCCTGCTGATGGTCATCTTTGGGAAGTTTGCGAAACCGTTTCTGGGTTTCAATTGACTGAGGGACAAGAAGTTGCATTAGATTTTGCTACCCACGACCTGGGGCCAATCGAAAACCCTTCTGGCGTTTTTGACTTGGACAAAAATGGTGTTTCAGTAAAAATATTGCCCAATCCGGTCCAGTCCGGTGCGCCTATTTTCATCGAAACGATGACGGAAACAGCACGTCAGCTTTCACTCCAAATCTTCGATACGAGTGGTAGGTTGCTTCGCAATTGGGCGCAAGAAACGGCTGCTGGCACTTCCCAATTCACTGCTCCAACTTCCTTGGGAGCTGGGCTTTACTTCTTGAAAATCGCTGACGAAAACGGCGTTGGACAGGCGGTGAGGTTGGTGGTTTATTGATAGCCCTAAAGATTTCTAGTATAAAAAAACGCCACGGCGCAGCAGCGCCGTGGCGTTTTTAGTTTCGATGAAAACCTGCTACTCAATCTCAATTTCAACCACATAATCCTTCTGGGCGATAGGGCTGCCATCAGGGTAGGGTGTCACTTCGTTTAACTTGACCAAATGGCCAAATGCCGTGAAAGAAGTTGAAAGCGTCGGGTCGTTCTCGGGGTTGTCAGTGAGGGTCTTAATCAAGGACTCTCCAGCTTTTTCCACCTTGAACTCTGCGATGACCCTTCCTGCCCAAAAACAATCGGCATTGCTGGGGCAGCGGCTGTCCTCGGTGATTTCAAGCAGGGTGATCTTCCAGTCCTCCGAGGAAAGCTCGGCGGTTTGGTTGACCTTCAGTGAGAAAACTTCTTTGAGTTGAACGGTCTTGGTGTTCGAGTTGTCGTCTTTTTTGCAAGCAAAAAGCAGTGTTGCGACAGCGACAAAAGCAAAAATGAAATTTTTCATGGCAATAGATTTAAGTGGTGATTTGTCAAGATAGACAGTAAATACAACCCGCTGCGTTGGGGTCGAGTTGTTAAGGAGATGCTAAAAGGTTACACCCATCTTGTTCCTTTTTAAAAAAAAACAAAGTCCCACCCCGAGAAGGATTTAAAATTAGAGGTGGGCTTCCAACGAAGCATACTCAGTAGGATTTTTCGCATACCACAATAGTACAGGGCCAGAACTTTGCGGAATGGCAGCCTTTTTGAAATTTAAGGCAAAAAATACTTCTTGCAGTTGAATACCCCAAAGAAGATACTTTTGCCAAAAAAATTGATTCCCCCGTGCAATACCTATCAGGAATTATCCTCTCGTTTTTCCTTTTTTCGCTGTTATTGTTGAAAAAAGGAAAGTCCGCCGCCGATACCATTCTGACGGTCTGGATGGCGGTGATGGGGGTACACCAGCTCCTGTTTTACCTCGATTTTTCTGGCGTTTTACTTCAATGCCCACACTTGTTGGGCGTGGCCATCCCGTTCCCGTTGTTGCATGGTGTACTGTTGTTTTTCTATGTGTCGGCACTGACGAAAGGGCGGCTCATGAGAAGGAAGACAACCCTGCTGCATTTCATTCCGTTTTTGGGGTTGTATTTGCTGGCAATCCCTTTCTACCGGCTTTCCGGTGCGGAAAAAATCAGGGTTTTTGAAAACCAGGGGGCGGGCTTTGAATGGGTTCAGGCGGTGCAGGCGGTGTTCATTATGGCGTCGGGATTGGGCTACACGGCCTGGTCGCTTTGGCTGATTCGGAAGCACCGAAGGAAAGTGCAGGATATTTTTTCCAATACCGATAAAAAAGAACTCCAATGGCTGCAATACCTCTCGATAGGGTTAGGCTTGATATGGCTGCTGGTACTTTTTTTCGACGATAAAATCATCTTCACGGGTGCTGCGGCACTCGTGCTGTTCATTGGTTTTTTCGGCATCAACCAGTTGCCCATCTTTCAATCCGGCAAAGTGGCGGCGAGGGATTCCCAGCCTTTGCCGCTGGTGGATTTTGCAGAAAACGAGCAGCCGGAACAGGAGTCCGTCCGCTATGCCAAATCGGGTTTAAAAGAAGACGATGCCCACCTTTTGTACCAACGCCTGACCTCCCTTATGCAGACCGAAGCACCCTTCAAAAACAACGAACTCACCCTCGCCGACCTTGCCAAATCGCTCGGCATCCATTCCAACTACCTGTCGCAGGTGGTCAACGAAAAGGAGGGGAAGAATTTCTACAACTACATCAATACGCTGCGGGTGGAGGAGTTCATCCGCTTGGCTTCCCTGCCCGAAAACCAAAAATACACCCTGCTTTCCCTTGCCTACGATTGTGGTTTCAACTCAAAATCAACCTTCAACAAGTATTTCCGCACCGTGACCGGCAAAACTCCTTCCGAGTATTTTGATTTTCTAAAAGACTGATTTTCAGTGACTTAAATTTCATCCTTGTAAGCACGTACCCATGTTCAGTCCTTCCTTGCAAGCAGGGGCGCTTCCCCTTTGCGCTTGGCTTTCCTTTGCAGAAAAAATTTTAAAACATGAAGCAACTCATTTTTGTGGCGCTGATATTGAGCCTTTTTTCCTGTAAAAAGGAAGACCCAACCACACCCGGTCTGCTGGTGCCCCTCACGGTGGCAGAAGACCCTACCCTACCCTCCATTGAAGTCAATGGCACACGTCTGCATTCCGAGACATTTGGTTCGCCCGCTGACCCGATGGTGGTACTCATCCACGGCGGCCCAGGCGGCGACTATCGTTCTTTGCTGAAAGCCAAAGATTTGGTGGCGGATGGATTTTACGTCGTCTTTTACGACCAGCGGGGCACGGGGTTGTCCGAGCGGGTGGACAGAAGCCAGTTCGAAGGAAAGGAAGCTGTTCAACTGATGATTGACGACCTTGACGCCATCATCCAGTACTACCAGATGCAGGACACGCAGAAGGTTTTCCTCTTTGGGCATTCGTGGGGTGCAATGCTTGCCACGGCTTACATCAACCAGCATCCCGGCCAAATCAGCGGGGCCGTGCTGGCCGAACCGGGCGGATTTACCTGGCCGCAGGTGACGGACTACCTCAGCCGTTCCAACAAAATCCACCTGTTTGAGGAGGAATTAAACGACGCCATTTTCCCCGACCAAATCTTTTCGGGGAGGGGGGAGCATGAAGTCCTGGACTACAAAGCCGCCTATTTCGCTGCCATCGAAAATGCGCCAGGCAACAACATCGGCAACGCCGGACCTTACCCGTTCTGGCGAAACGGAGCGGTGGCTTTCGACGCATTGTTTAATGTTGGAGAAAAATACGGCATTGACTTCACCGCCAACCTGTCCGGCTTCCAGCCAAAAGTGCTGTTCATGTACAGTGAGTTGAACAAGGCTTACGGCAAAAGTTGGGCGGAAAAAGTTTCCGCACCATTCCCGAACCCACAGCTTGAAATCGTGAAAAACACCGGCCACGAAATGCTCTGGTTCGGCTGGGACGACATGTATCCAAAGGCACTCACCTATTTAAATGAATTGAAATGAAGAAATTAACATTGACCATCGGCTATCTTATTTGGTTTGTAATTAACCACACTGCCGCTCAGGACATCAACTGGCGGGCGGTTCAGGACCATCATCGGCATTTTGCAAATGCAGGGATAGGGGCTGATTTCAACACTGTGGCAAGCTTGGCATACGGGCAAAAAATAACGAGCCGTCTGCCCATCGTTGTAGGTGCAGGATTCACAGTGCCCTTTGGCAAAACCTTGTTGGATGACTGGAAACTAAACCTCACCGCCCAAGGCGAACTTTGGCACAACGAGCAGTTTTCCTTTGGCTTGAAACCGGGAATTGTCATGCGGCGGTTTGAGTCACCCATTGCCAGATTCTACAACATCAGTGCGGAAGCGACCGCAACTGTGGGCTATTTGCGTTCGAAATGGGGCGTCGCCGCCGAATCCACCTACGACCGCAGCCTCGCCACCCATTTGAAGCACGACCTGCTGAAGGAATATTACCCAGGAATAAAAGACGGCTGGTACGACGCTACTGGTGGAACGATAAAGTTCGGCCTGGCGGCCAATTATTCATTTCGCAGCACCAGCATTTTTTTGAAAGTGGGGAAAGCCTACGGGCAGAATTTCAAGGACAACCCGACCTTGCCATTCTATTTTGACATAACTGTTTCCCAATATTTTGGGGAGAGATAAATATGAAATTGAAGACAGAAATCAGGGATGGCACTCAAAATGCCATTTCTGATTTTTTAAGACAATAAAGTAAGTGATGGACAACATCGTTTTGCAGTTATTTCATGGGGAAATGCTACTTGATAATGCCTCAGTTACCCGCGCTTGTTCCCCCGTTTATCATCAGATGGCGGATTTTTGTACACAAACCGATGGTCTTCTACCAATTGAAGCAGGTCAAAAGAACTCAGCACTCCCACGATTTCATTCTCGTGCGTGACGACCAAATGATGGATGTGGTGATTGCGCATGATGCGGGCGGCGACATGGACATCGCTGTAGGCAGGTACTGAAAAAACTTGGGTAGGCATGATTTTGCTGACCGGCGTCCCATCGTCGTGACCTTTTACAAGGTCGGAAATGGTGATGATTCCCACCACTTCATTTTCGCTGTTGACAACGGGAACGGAACTGATATGGTTGTTGGCCATGATATCCCGCACATGGCCGAGCGACTTATGCGGGACAGTAGTCACCACGCTTTTGTGCATGATGTCAGCAATCTTGATGTTCATTTAAGTTCAATTAACAGAATTAACAAAACAGGATTTTCTGCAATTGAGAGGTGGGCGGCAAAGGTAAAAAACTTCTTACAACATCAAACCCCCATCAATTCCCCCGCGTTCGTCAGCGCAACTTCCATGCACCAACCTTGAGTTGGGGTGAAAGTAGAAGTTGAGTATTTTTGCATACTTCCAAAATCAGAAATCAACTGTACAATTATGAAAGGAGTATTGCTCTATTTATTGAGTTTCATTTTTAGCGTTGCAAGTTTTGCCCAAGACGGGCATGAGTTAAAGGTAACGGTGAAGAACATAGAAAAGAAGGTGGGAAATATCAGGGTTTGCCTGGCAAACAAGAAATCAGATTTCCTAAAAGACTGCTTTAGCTCAAAGGATATACCTGCCAATAACACCATAGTCTCTGCAGGTTTCAAAAATATTCCCGCCGGGGAATGCGCCGTAGCAGTGTTTCACGACGAAGACAAAAACGGGGAACTCACCAAAGGTGGAATATTCGGCATACCGACGGAGGACTACGGATTCTCCAACAACCCCAATGCCTATTTTGGGCCGCCCCGTTTTGAAAAATGCACTTTCCGGGTAGGCTCGGACACTTCCATTGTCATTAATCTTTGATGCTTTTGAGGCGCCACTCATACGCCGTCACCACCAACAGCAGTAGCAAAAAGCCGTAAACAAAATCCTCAAATGGGATAGTGCCAACCCGGATGCCAAGGTTTTCAGCATTGTTGTACCAGACCACCTGTTCCTCAATCCATGAGCCAGTCAGGATGCCGTTTGTGAGCAGAAAAAAAGGAGTCACCAGAAGATAAGTCAGGAAATAATAGCCCAAATACCAGCTTTTCAGCACAAATACATGCCACAGAAGAACGGTAGCGGTGAGCAGGAAGGTCAGCGAAGTGTACCATTTACCAAAGTTAAAAACGGCAACAACCACAAGCACGATGGCCAATAAAACGGAGGCGGTTGGAGCAAAATCCCGAAGCAAATCCTTTTTCACCAACACCTTCAAACAGTGATAAGTAAAGGTGCAAGCATAAGGTATGCACCCAAAAAACAAGACTTCCTCCAGTGGTAGGTTGAACAAATAGGCGCCTGTCAGGTACCGTTCCGTAAAGCCCCAAACGCCCATATCCGTGAACCAAATATCCCAGAGAACAAACCCCGCCCCCACCAAAATACAGGTAGGGAAGAAAGCCCTCCAGGTCTTGTCAAACCGCAGTTTTGGATGAAAACTGAAGAGCAACGGGAGCGAAAGGACTCCCAAATTGACCATCAAATAGGTGTAAGCGTCAGGCATTGAAATGATTGAAAAATTTAGTTTTTAGCGGCTTCCCGAAAATATTTCCACGGCACCCACAGCATTCCGAAACACTCACCATCTTCCTTTCCCAAATGCTTGTGGTGCATTTTGTGCGCCCTGCGTATGGCTTTGAAATACGGATGCTCTGTCCGGCGGAAAATCTTGAACCGCTGGTGGATGAAAATGTCATGAACGAAAAAGTAGGCGAAGCCATACAGCGTGATGCCCGCCCCTATCCAAAGCTTGGGATCCGCCCAGCCTTCCTGGGAGCCGAGGTACATCAAGAGTATTCCGGGTACGGCGAAAATCAGGAAGAAGAAGTCGTTTTTTTCAAAAAAACCTTCGTTGTCCCGGTGATGGTGGTCTCGATGGAAAATCCATAATAGGCCGTGCATGACGTATTTGTGGGTGAACCACGCAACGCCTTCCATGCAAAGGGCGGTGAAAAGGGCGATGAGGATGGATTGAAGTATCATGCGTTCTATTTTTAAATTCAGTTGTTAGACAATGCAAATTTATAGGTTTTGAGTGCTCGTTCCCTCGCAAACTGGTGGTCCACTATGGGCTGTGGATAATCTGGAGTATCCAATTCCGGCACCCATTTTCGAACATAAACTCCAGCTGGGTCAAATTTTTTGGCCTGACTGGCCGGGTTGAAGATGCGGAAATACGGCGCTGCATCACAGCCCGTACCCGCCGCCCACTGCCAGTTGCCGTTGTTGCTGGCCAGTTCGAAGTCGAGCAGTTTGGTGGCAAAATATGCCTCACCCCAGCGCCAGTCTATTAGCAGGTGCTTGGTCAAAAAGCTGGCAGTGACCATGCGCACCCGGTTGTGCATGAAGCCGGTGGCGTTCAGTTCCCGCATCCCGGCATATACCAAGTTTTGGGTTGGAAAATATTATTTGACAAGGAAGTTAAATTTTGCCAAGAAAAGCAAGTCTTTGGCAAAAGCAACTTTTGGCCTAATTGAATAAGATTCATTGCTTCCTGAATCCGAACTCAAATGTTGGAATTCCAAAGCGAAGGCCATGGAACCTTGAAATCTTAGCCCAATCCCTCCGCCAAATGATTTCTCAATGGTAGTCAGGTTTTCTCCAATATCAAGCCTATTATCTATACAACATGGGTAAGCCTCATAAACAGTGCGGCTCCAGACGATACCAGCTTGCACATATCCGAAATACCGTTTCCCTATATCCGTTCTTAACCGTGGCGAAAGGCCAATGAAGAACTGGTGCATCTTTAACTCACCAATTTCATCTATCAAAAGGGGGGGCCAAGAGGGGCCAGGAGGTTTTATCCATGTCAAATTAATATAAGACTGCTTGGTCTTATATCCTAAGTCCGTTTCAACTGATAAATACTTGCTTGCCCGCCACTCCATAAAAATGCTATGCACGGGTGTCATGGTAGCATTTCTAGATTCATTGGATACGGGTAGTTTGAATTTTACCGATAATTCCGAGGACGAATAACCGGTTTTAAGCCCAACCGCAAACTTTTGAGTAAAGGCGGGGCAAGATTGGAACAACAATAAAATCAAGATTGGGTACTTCATATAAAATCGAAGTTTATGGAAGTTTGAAAATCCGATTATAGAGGCAGTATTCAATAGGAACCCACACAATAGTAAGTGACCAACTTCATCAATGCTCGGGCAACTTGATGCACAATGCAAAGAAACTATCGGTCGTGTAAAGCACGTTTTTGACCGTATCAATGGCAATCCCTCCATAGAAGCCTGCATCGGAGTCGATGTAGTGGTTGGGTGGTTCGTCTGCCCATATCTGCTCGCCATTGCTGGCCCGAATGGCGTATATTTTGCCGTTGCCCTTTGAAGTATAATATAACAGACCATCGTGGTAAACCATAGGATTACAGGTTTCTCCACTGTTTTTGTGCCACCAGATTTCTGCCCCCGTGTGAGGGTCCAAGGCCATGATGAGGTCGTTGTCAGGTTTGACTATTAATTTACCCTCTGCCATCAGTAAGTTGGTAAAGAGGCAATCATGTGGCAGTCGCTTCGACCAGAGGATATGGTGCGTGACGGCGTCAATACAGTAAACGGTTCTTGCTCCTTTAAAATAAATCTTGTTGTCCCAAATCAAGGGCGTCCAGACGCTGGAGTTGCCGTCGGCGTCAATGTTCGGGATTTCCCACTCCATTGTGTCACGGGTCATGTTGTAGGCGTGGAGGTCTATCCTTACATCAACCGTATCCCAGTTCAACGACCGGTTCTGGAAAACGAGAATGCTGTCGCCCTGTGGATTGACCCAAAGCGCTACGGATTCTATCGTGGGCGAATAGCCGTCCTCCTTGTGCAAGGTACAAATGTCTTCGACCATGCCTGTATTGATGTCTATCTTTGCAAGAGTTGAGAAGTCGTTAACATTGCCGCAGGTTTCATACATATCGTAAAGATAGCTGCCAATCTGGACTGAACGCGGCGAACCACAGTTTGGAGAGGCAAGGTATTGCCAATTTGTGCTGCCAGTACCTGCGTTGATGGCATAGACATCATGCCAACTGTCGAACAAAATGGTTTCATTCCAGTGGTGTAACCCCAGTGGTTCGGCGCTTCTACCATTATTTTGTTGGCTCCAGGTCCATATCCATTCCTTGGAGCCCGTATCCAGCATTACAAGTACCTCTTTATCAAGGCAGAATCGTTGAGAGAAAAGCACTTTATTTCCGAAGATAATTGGTCGGACAGAGATACAATTAAGACTGTCCTCGTGTAAGGGCACTTGCCAGAGTACAGTCACCCGCGATGAGTCACACCCGCCCCATAGACAGGGATCCGGTTCAGGCGGATTCGGCGTGGTCGGCAAATCGTCATCTTTGGTGCATGAGCCAATTAATAGGCAACAGGAAATTAATATAGCAGTCATCTTTTTCATTTCGAAAAGTTTTGAAGAGGATGTTTGGAACATCTCCAAACATCCTCGAACTCCAATCAACGAAAACTAGTGGTTTTCAGTTATAAACCACGGGTCTGAACCGCCACCGAAAAGGAAATCTAAAGCATCTTTCGTTTGAGGGTTATTCCGCATTTCCAAGTGATTGGAGTGCTCCATCTTAATCGGATTGCCCGTAGCCCCCGGGAGGTTGGAAGCAGATTCCACTGTCACGATGCCGTCGCTGGGTGTCTCAATAACGTAGTAGAAAGTCCCATTCGTCATGCAACTTGTGAAGGGAGGCAAATTGGGAACATCCAAGCATCCTGTTGGGCCTCCATTGGCAGGAAAAGTGTACTGAAAAGTGCCATTTGAATTGTACACATAGCAAGTACAAGTTTCACCTTCAAAAACTGTTGCCGCTCCGATGATTACTTTCCAAGAAAGGTCAACGCTGTTCAACCAATTGTAACCCTTCATGTACCCGTAACTTGCATCATCGTTGCCTTCCTCCTCGTATGCCATTGCCTTCAACAAGTACGTATTTGCGAGTTCTTCGGCCTTGGCGGGTAAGGTTTCATCATCCGCTTCAAACACATCAGCATTGGTTGGGTTGTCGGCAAAGAAGGAAGACATCGTGTGCCAAACCACGGGGTCTTCATCTTCTTCGGCATAGATGGCAACTTTCCTCAAGGAAGAACTGTAACTGTTCAGCGAATTCAAAAATGGGGAGCCAACTGCGTAATCCTGCGTTGCCCCAGCAAGGTATGGTTCAAAGAAAATGGGTATTGCCTTCGGGAGCGTTGCCTCACATGCAAACTCAACCACACCGTTTGGAAGTGGGATTTGAATATTTTCAGGTATAACCAATTCATACAATGGGTGGCCAATAGCGGCTGCAAATGGGCTCGCAACAAAACTCACGAATTTGACGAAAAATGGCACCTCGTCGTGAAGATTTACCTGTAGTTCATCTTCAAGCACTTCTTTTGGTCCCGCCAGCAAGGCCTCGCAACCGTCAACGGCAAGGTTGACGGCCATGTTTGCACCAAGCGGGTTCACGTTGTTCAAAATCTGCGCCCCTTGGTTCGGGCTGCCATAAGTGACGATGCCGCCAATCCGGTAGCCGTCGCTGCCTTCCACGTTGTTGTTGCCCTGCACATGCAGCATATCGAGCGACCTGCTGGCCATGCCACCCTGGCTGTGTCCAATCACAAAATTCTGTGCAGGTTCTATGTCATGCTCTTCACATTCTTCATCGCCCCAAAGGTCCATGTATTGGAAAAGCTCGATTGCAGCGCCTTCAAGTGAGGCTTCCGTGTAGTCAGGCCGCATGGATATCATTTTCCGCTCATTTCCGTAAAAGTTGGACACAGGCTCCCAGCCCACAGGCTCGCCCCCCAGCCCATGCACCCAAAAGACGATTCGGTCTTCTTCGGGAGGCGGGGTAGTGGGAGGTGGCACTACGGTAGGAGGCAGCGTTGGAGGCAGTTTGATGGGGCCTCCATTGATGATTGGGTATTGGGAGGGCGGGCAGACCTGCGGTTGGGCCTGCAGGAACTGGCAAGTCATTGCCAAAGCGAGTATAGGAAGTATACGTTTCATTTTATTTTAATTTTGAGTTGAACGTTTTGGGTGAATGCGTTGGAAGCAACTTGCTATCCTACACCTTAACAAACTTCGAGGTGTGGGCATAACCTTCTACCTCCGTTACTAGCAAGTAGGTGCCTGCGGTTAGCTGACTAACATCCAAGGCAAAAATGCTCCCCGTTTCAACATGCTCATGCACAGCTTTTAGTTTACCATAAATGGTCATGACCTTCACCGTCGCAAAGGCATCAACATTGGACTGAGGCATTTGAACAAAAACCTTGTCGGTTGCAGGATTGGGAGTTGCCAGCAAAGCCTTGTTGAGCGTATTGCTCGCATGGCCAGTATCCCCACCATCCCTCAGCCACATTCCTCCTGTTGTTCGGGTGTAGTTCGAATATCGCTTGATTTTGGTATCCTTCACGCAGACACCACAGTACGGAAGGGTTCTTGTTGCCTCGAAGACACTAAACTCCGGCGCAAAGTTTGGAGTGGATTTGTACCGCGTTTCCGTTCGGTTCTACATGGCACCATCCTCCATCACAAGGTGCGTAATCGAAAGGGATGTAGGGCTGATAGTTACCGTTTCGTTGGGTTTTGTGCCGATGAAACCACCAGTAGCTTCCGGGCTAAAGGAAAAACCTTCATCCTCAAATTTTTCCATTTCTTTTAAGGACACGGCGTTGAAACTTGATGGAGTTTCCAGCCCGTATTGCATTTCGAAGCCAGCAAAGGTGTTGTAGTAGGATTTTGAAGTTAGCCCGCGGGCTGTTCTCAATATTACCACATCATTTGCGTTCAGCCACTTGAGGCTATCCCTGCTCAAAATTGCGGTAGTGGGTTTGTCTTGAACCCATTCAGGGAATATCTCCTCGGGGTTTAGCAACTGTATCTCCATCAAGACCTCTCCGCTTACCGTCAGACATTTTTTTACAAGGCGTTCTGAGCGGTGAAGCTGAAACTGTAATTTCTCCAATTCTGTCAGGTTCGCTTTTTCTTCCTCGTCAGGTATGCTAGTAAAGCTAATGACCTCAAGGTCATATTCAACTGACTCAAAGCAGGGCTGCTGTGCAACTCCAAAGGTTGAACAAAGGAGCAAACCCCACACGAGCCATGCGGGTCGAATGTTCGCATTCATGGTGAAATAGTTTAGTTGTTAGTGAATAAGAAACTTCGGTGCAAGAACCAAAACCCGGTCTTTTTCTTGACAATGCAAAAATGACGTACACTGAACTCCTTTTCAAGCACTACTTCGCTTGTGTTTTTTCTTGTTTCTACAACAAGGGTAATAGTTTTTGCTACTTTAGCAAAAAATTCCCAAACTTCTACACATGAATGGACAGAACATCCAAAACTCCATCATTGAATGTATCCGAGAACAGATTCCGAAAGAAAAAAGCATAGCTCGTGAATTGGCCGGAGTACTTGGCCTCGGCATCAACGCCGTGTACAAACGGATTGAAGGAAAAACCGCACTGACCATAGAAGACCTTGCAAGGATTTTGGAATACTATCAATTGCCTTGGCATCGCATCTTTCGCCCTGAAGATAACTTGCTGACGATTCAGTTTTCGGGTTTCAGCACACAGGGTTCTTGTAAGCAATATCTCCTGCTGTTGGAACAGGAATTGATGGCGCTCCAGCGTGACAATATGCCCGAAATATGGTTTCTCACCGTGGGCCTGCCCGACTTCCACCTCTTCCATTTTGAGGAACTGGCACACTTCCAGCTCTACTTTTGGGAGCGCATAACTTGGGGAAACGCCGATTGGCAAGGCAAGAAATTCAACCTTCAGCAAAACGGTAGGCAGGACTTGCTCCCGGTCACAAAACGGCTCGTACACCTCTACGCCAGCATCCCTGCCACCGAGATATGGAACGAACACATCCTCGACAGCTACCTGCACCAGTTGGTGTACGCCAAGGAAAGCAACCTGTTTGAAGACCCCGGCGACCTCTCGCTCATCCTTGAGAAACTGCACCAGCTCGTTGACCACCTTGAACAGATGGCCGGGCAGGAGCGACGCTTCCCCGTGGGTGGCAGCCCCAGCCCAACTGCAGCGTCGTGGCACCTGCACTTCAACGAAATCATGCGGAACAACATCCTGCTCGTCGTGAAAACGGCGGACGGAGAGTCATTTTACGCCGTGATGGACAACCCCAACTTCATCAAATCGGACGACCCCGCCATGTTGGACTATGCCAAGTCGCTCATCAACACGCAATTGAGCAGGTCGTTCCCATTGGGAAAAACAGGCGAGCGCAGCCGGGGGGTTTTCTTCGAAAAATTGAGATTTAAAATCCAAGTGATGATTCCCTGAGCAGCAATTTTTACAAAACTACAAAATAAAATGCCTCCCATCAAACCCCCATCAGCTCCCTCGCATTCGTCAGCGCAGCCTCGCTCGGTGGGTTTTGGCTCAGCATGACAGCGATGGAGCGCACCCGCTCATCAGGGGTGAGCAGTTTTACCTTGGTCTCGGTCGAGTTGCCGTCCACTTTTTTGTAAACAAAGTAGTGCGCATCGGCCTTGGCCGACACCTGCGGCGAGTGGGTAATGACGACCACCTGGTGGTGGTTGGAAAGTTGGCGGAGGATATTGCCCATTTTCAGGGACACATCGCCGGAGACCCCGGCGTCAATTTCATCGAAAATCAGGGTGGGCAACGGGATGGCACTGGCCACCAGCGACTTTGTCACCAACGTCAAACGGCTCAATTCACCGCCACTGGCCACGTCTTTGATGAGCTGCATCCGGCTGCCGGGGTTGGCAGCGAAGAGGAAGTTCACGTCGTCGGTGCCAGTGAGCATCAGGTTGGCAGCTTCCTTGAAGTCCACCTCGAAACGGGTGTGCGGCATGGAGAGTTGCGCCAAGAGTTCGAGTATTTTTTTGGTAAAGCCTGGGGCAGTCTTTTTGCGGCGCTCTGAGAGTTTCGAGGCAAGCTCCTTAAGCTGCTTTTCCTGTCCCAATATCTCAATTTCCAATTTCTCAATCTCTCCTGAAAGGTCGCCAATCTCGTCCAGCTTCGTCTGCATAACCGCCTCAATATCAAGCAGTTCCTTCACGCTTCCCACCCGGTGCTTGCTTTGTAGCCGGTAAATCACATCGAGGCGCTGTTCCACTTCCATCAGCCGCTCCGGGTTGGCTTCGGTGCTTTCTGCCACCCGCTCGAATTCCCCGGCCAGGTCGTCCAGTTCCACCGACAAGCTCTCCAATCGGCGGTACAGTTCGGGGATGGTCGGGTGGAATTTTTTCACCTCGCCCACGTTGCGGAGCAGGTCGTTCAATTGTCCTGTGAGGGGCATTTCGCCATCGGTCAGGTGATGGAACGCCGCCGACAGCGTCCGCTTGATTTCCTCGGCGTGGGTCAGGCTGTCCCGCTCTGCTTCAAGGCGCTCCTGCTCACCTTCCTTAAGCTCCGCTTTTTCAAATTCGGAAATTTGGAAATTGAGAAATTCGAGGTCCTGTGCGGTGCGGGCGCTTTGCTCCCGCATTTGCGCCAGCTTTTTTTTGTTTTGGGTAAAAATGCGGTAGGCGGCTTGGTACTCGTTGAGCAACTGCTTATTGCCCGCCAGGGCATCCACCATGCGAAACTGAAATGAAACATTGTGAATGTCCAGCGTGTCGAACTGGAGGTGGAGGTCAACAAGTGCCCCAGTCAATTGGCGCAGCACGTCGAGCGTGACGGGCGTGTCGTTGACGAAGGCACGGGACTTGCCCGCCGGGGTCAGCTCCCGCCGTACCACGCACTCCTTTTCAAAATCAATATCGTTTTCTTCGAAAAAATCCTTCAAATCATACGGCGACACGTCGAAAATGCCCTCGATGACGCATTTCTCGGCTTCGTTGTACAATGATTTGGAGTCCGCCCGCTCGCCCATGATGAGGCCGAGCGCACCCAACAGGATGGACTTGCCAGCCCCGGTCTCCCCGGTGATGATGGTCAGGCCCCCGGGGAAGTTGATTTCGAGTTCCTCGATGATGGCGTAGTTGCGGACGGAAAGGCGCTTTATCATTGCTCGGTGATTAGTGATTGGTGATTGGTGATTGGATTGGACGGCCCAATCACTAATCACCAAGCACCAGTCACCAACAAGTTTTTAAAACATTTTGGTGGGCAAAGGTAAGGCTTGTTTTGAAAAATCGTTGCGGAGCGAAAACAAAAGGCGCAACTGGGTTGCCCCGGTTGCGCCTTAGCATAAATCAATTGCTTTTTTTATGTTTAACATCTTGTTTTTGGGTTCGTACCGGTATTATTCGATAACCAGTTTCCGAAAGATTTCCTCCATGTCATTTCCCATTTTTACGGAGTAAACCCCCGAAGCCAGACTTGCCACATCAAAGTTCAGCAAGTTGTTGCCTTTGGTGACGAGGCGGGTTTCAATCCAGTGCACCGTCCATTGAGGTCTGAAAATTGAATTCGCAACTCGCCGTCCGCTTTTGCTGCAAGGTTGAGCGAAACAGTTGTTGATGCTGATGGATTGGGGTAAAATTCGCTGACAGCGGCCCTGTCTCCATTAAATCATTCCCCCTTTTGCTATCGCTTCCAAAATTTCAGCCCAACAACGCCGCCTGGGTTCAGAAAATACCAGCCAGTAGGCAATCCATTCAAAGACAAAACCGCCCGCTCTCCTTCCACTTGGAATGACCGAACTGCACGTCCCAAACCATCATATAACCGCAACTGCAACGAACCGCCAGCGCTGTTTTCCACCGTCAAAAAATCGCTCGCAGGATTGGGAAAAATGGAAATCGGCAACACCTCCCGTTCCCCGTTTGCAGCCACCCCGCAAGCAACGCCGTCCCGTGGATATTGGCACACCGTCCGCCAAGCAATGCGTTGAAGCATCGCCGCCAATGCGGGCGAAGGCGCATCGAAAGGCCCTCCGAAACTATCATAAAGCTGGTGGGGCAAACCTTCCGGGGATTCACCATGAATGACGGCGAACATCACGCAAGCGACGAGATAATTGCCCTTGTCGTTCAGGTGGATGTCGTCAAAGAAAAAGTCGTGGATGTCGGCAGCACCCGCCGCATTCCCGACGGCAATGCTGTCGAAAAGCATGGCCAGCGCTTGTCCGGCTGGGGCAAGAAAAATGTTTTCGCCCGGATGCAAAGCAAGCAGCGAGTCGGCGATGCTTTCCCAAAGCGGCAAATCCTGCATCAGACGGGTCCGCCACGGCACGTCGTCGTGGTCGTCAAAATCGCAGCCAGCGGGCGTGCCGGAGTTGACACAATGCCAGGTTTCATAGATGTATGTGCGGATGCCGGAATTGTGCAGTGCGGCATAATTGTAGAATTTATTGGCAAAGCCGTAGGTGTCCGACCATGTGAGGTGGTTGACCAAAGGCACGGCTTCCGTAAAGATAAAATGGGTGTAGCCGCCATTGGGCAGCGTGGTGTCCCAGATGTCGCCCTGTGCGGTATTGGGGTTCGTCCATTGCCAGCCGAGGTTGGCGCCGATACCCACTTGCAGGTCGTAATCATAAGCCTTTCCCGACGCCACGCTCAGGCCTTCTATCATGGCGGGCATATCGAAATTGACGAGGGAGTGGCCGAGGAGATAGGCTTTGGGCTGGGCCTGCACTACTTGAGAAGCAAAGAGTAACAAGAGGGGGAAAAAGTATTTTTTCATCGATTTATTTTGAGATGATTTTATTACAAGGGTATAAGATGGTCTGAAACAAGCGTTAATCGAACCATATCCTTTTGATACCAAAAGATTCGGCATAAGCCACCCCGAGCGGCTGGATTCCAATATGGACACCTTTAACATTTTTTGGTGTAAATGAATCCACGCCTCCATTTATTAACGATTCCAAAGGGATGGTGAGCGTGTATGGAATATCAACCGCAGTCAAGTTTTCCGCATAACTATTGCGACCTTGCTGCCCATAAACGACCACACTAAGGTTCAATGGTTTGTTAGCACCATCAAACTCAATATTCATTCGTTTATATTTAGTTAAGTCTAAGTTTAAAGGCTTTGAATTTCCTTTAGTATCAAGTCCGTAAAAAAGCTCAATGCCATTCGAGGCCTTATAGCCGCTACTAACGACGAATATGCCAGGCTTTGTCAATATCGTAACGGACACCTTTTGGCCATAAGGATTGGAACTATTGTAGTAAATAACTCTCCGAACGCCTCCAAGAATAGATGTGCCCGATTGAAATCGGACAGATTTATTGACATTGTCAACAACCGATGTTTCAGATAATGATAGTTCACCTGTCTTGAAATCATCAATGAGCAAGGTTTTTAGACTTTGGACAATTTTTAGCTGCCCGACAAAAAGTTCTTTGAAAAAAGACAGACTGGTTGCAATTTGATGGTATGAAAAATCAAAAAAAAGCTACCAGTTCTGCCTCGATCTTCTTCAATTGGGGTTGCGCAAC
>JAIPBL010000032.1 GCA_021739645.1 Saprospiraceae bacterium
CGCCGAACTCCAGTTCGGCGGTCATACCTCCGCCGAACTGGAGTTCGGCGGCACGAAAAAGGGGCTGACGGTCAATGCCATCAGCCCTTCTTTTTTTAACCAAAACCCAAAATCACTGCTTCACAAAGCGGGCAGTTTTCTGCTTGCCATCAATGTTCAGTTGGAAAAAATACACGCCAGCAGCGAGTTTCCCAACTGGGTAATCGAGGTTGGTCTGCCCTGCGGCAAACTGCCTTTCGCCGCTGTGGAAAATAGACTGGCCCAGTAAGTTCTGGACTTCCCAACTGCCCCAGGCCGAAGTCGGCAGCCCAAAATCAACGTTGATTCTATCCTGGGCCGGGTTCGGGAAGAGGCGGAAGCTGGTCAGTGCTGGCTCGCCCACACTGTTCAAGTAAGGCTGGCCCACCAATTGGAAGAAGAAGTCGCCGGGCAGGTTCGACAAAATCCGACTGGAAACCCGCATCAGGTACTGCGTTGGCACACCGGGGAAGCTGTCCAATTGATAAGTTTGGAAGTCGCCAGTGCCTTGGTCAGTCCGGATACAGAAAGTGGCAGGCGAAGTATCTGGCGTTCCGCAATCACTGAACAGGTCAATGATGTAGTCGCTTTCCAGTGCAGGGTCGTTGATTTTGAAACGCAGTTCTATGCTGTCATTAAAACCAGAGTTGAAGGAGTACCACACGTCCCAAAATTCGCCGGTAGGCCGACAGGTTGGCTGAGGCACGGAGTCGGTGTAGCTGGCCGTTTGGTTGTTTCCACTAAAAAGAAAATCAAACTGGTCGGCCTGCAGCGGGGTCATGATGAAAACGCTCTCCGCATCGGCGCAGTAGTCGTTGGCGGGCGGGGTGTAGATAGTTGCTTTTTTGAAAGTAAAATAGCCATTGCCAACGTCGGCAGCTGACCAACCGCCAATTGAAATCAAGTAAGTGCCGCCTTGTTCCACCCAAAACCTATCATGCGATGTATAATCGGGGCAGGGTAAAAAATCCTCGCCGAGCCCATCATCCGAGCACCCCACCAAAAGGTCAATCGAGGGGATGCACGTAGCACCAGGGCCATACACCGAAAAACGGCTATCGAAGCTCACTGTTCCGCAAGTTGACACGTCCAGCCCCCCCGTGTAAGTTGCCGTCCATTTGTACCAGACATTGCTGTAGTCGCTGTCTTCGCCATTGGTACCAAAACAACCGTGGCCTTGAAGCCCAAGCGGGCCATCTGTTGTGGCATCTACGTTTGTAAAAGCAACCGTGATAGAGTCATCGGAGTCCATGAAAAGTTCGATGGCATTGACACAGTCATCGTTTGGTGGGCCGTTGAAGAGGTACTCATCTATAAAAAAAGTACCACTGCCAGATTCGCCTGGAGGCGCATCGCCCCAGCCGCCGAGACGGAGCAGGTAGGTCTCGCCTGATGTTACAGGGAACACTACTTCTGAGGTATAACCCGCACAGCCAGAACCATCCTCATTGCAGGCCAACACTTGGCCATCCATCACTGGGCAAGCTGTGCCAGCATTGTACACCATTATTTTGGTGTCAAAATCGGCGGTGCTGCAAAGGCTCCAAATTGCATAGCCCGTCCAGTTCGGGGTGAAGGAGTACCAGACATCGTTATAAACGGAAATAACAGTCCCACCACTGGATGAGCAGTTATTTGGGTGGTCTGGTCCATCGGTGGTGGCGTCAATCGTTGTGAAATTGTAAGTGCCGATGCCAGTAAGTACCTCGGCATCCGCACAATTGTCATTGGCTGGTTGGGCGAAGCCAACTATTGCAAAGACAAGCGTAAAAAGGAAAGTTACAAGTAGTTGTTTGAACATAGTTGATATTTTTAAGCGGTGAACAAAATACGTGAAAAGCGAAACTAAAAAATCGCCTTCCAAATACGAAAGAGTTCACTCTTTTTTATTTCAATTTTAGGATAAAAAACAAAATTAAGCTGATTTGCCAATTTTGTTTTTTACCCTGAAATATACCTATCGCATCAACACCACATCGCCTGCAACCATCTTTTTTGTGCCATCCTTGAACTCCACCATGGCCTTTACCACAAACACGGCAGTATCCATCGGGCGGCCATCGTGGCGGCCATCCCAGCCGTAGGCTGGGTCGCTTGGTTGGAAATTATAAGCTTCAAAAACCATTTCACCCCAGCGGTCGAATATCTGCATCTCGATGACACGCTCCACATCGCCTCCAGCGAATATCATCATCACGTCGTTCTTCCCATCGCCGTTCGGAGAAAAAACGTTGGGGACAAACACCTTGCCCTGCCCATTCACGTAGATAAAGGTCGTGTCGGATGAACGGCAGAGGGTTACATCGGAAATGACGATGGTGTAGCGGCCGTTTTCGGTCGGAGAAATAGAAAGGGAGTTCACATCCGGCCAAACCTGGCCATTGGGGCCATACCAAACAATGCTGTCTGGCGTGATGCTGGCCTGCATGGTCAGTGTGACCGACTGGCCGGGATTTACAAACTGATCATCGCCAATTTGCACCAAAACCTCAGGTGGGTCAACCAGTTGAATCGTATCTACACCCATGCATCCACTGGAATCCGTGGTAGTCAGCACGTAGTCACCAGCAGGCAGGTCTTGGAAGAAATCGCCCATCAACGTATCGTTCAGCGTGTACTCGTATGGAGCGGTGCCGCCCGTTGTCCCAATCACTTTAATGTAGCCATCTGAGTAGCCAAAACAGGTTGGGTCTCCCAACTCCACTTCGGTCTCCAAGTCGGGGTCGGGGCCTTGCACGACATCGGCAGTAGCCTCGGCAGTGCAACCGTTTGGCGCCGCCACCGTGACGGTGTAGCTGCCAACTTGGCTAGCGGTCAGCGTCGGGCCAGTGCTGGTCGTGGTATCGGGCAGCGTCCAAGTGAAAGTCGCCGATGGCTCGTTCGAGGTAGCGATGAGTTCAGTCGTCTGCTGGCTGCAATTGATGGAACCGCCAGTAGCGGCAACGCTCGGCGGAACGCCGTTGTCCGTCACGAAAGTAGCCGCATCGGCGGTACAGCCGTTCGGGCCGAGGGCAGTGACGGTGAAATCGCCGGGGATGTTCGTAAAAATGGTATCCCCCATCACCACATCCCCATTCGGGTAGGTCCAAGTATAAGTCACACCAGGCATTGACGAAGCAGCTACCAAAATGGCAGTAGGCTCCTCGCAGTTGATTTCACCACTTGTGACCGTGAAAACTGGCGGTGTTATATCGCTACCTACCGCCGTTCCGGATTGACTTTGACAAGCCGTCAAGTTATCGGTGAGGGTGAGCAGATACGCCCCTGGTTCGCTGATGACCGGGTTGGCGGAAGTAGCGGTGAAGCCGTTCGGGCCAGTCCATTCGAAACTAAAATCACCGCTGCCACCAATTGGCAAGCCCACAAGCACCAAAGAATCAATGTTGCAATCCAACATGCCTGGTGGCAAGATTTCCACACTTGGGTTTTCATAAAAAACAACCGGCTGGCCGGCCGAAAGACTAAAACAAGCACTGTTGAAATCCACCGTACCACCTAAGTCGGGGCCAACGGCTGGTGAGATGAAGTAGGTCTCCCCAAAGATCATCAGGCCGGACACGTAGCCAAAACTGCCCGTGGTGGTGTTGCCAATGACCGTACCGAGCGTGGTGCTGGGGCTGGTATGGAGGATGAAAACGTGGAGGTCGTTGGGGCCAACAATAGCGTCGTTGTTGAAACTGGCAGCGGCCATTTCGCTCTCGCACTGGTTGATCAGTGCTAGACTGACTGTGCCTGGGCTGTTGACGCAAGGGCAGGTGAAGCTGCCACTGAGATTGACTGGCTGTGGGTTGCAGGTGGCCGCATCGGTGACCGTGAAGTCGTAAGGCTGGCCTGAGGGAATCAATCCCGATTGGAAGGAATTACCGCTCACCAGGTTACCGTTCACGAGGTAAGGCGGAGTTCCGCTGTTTATGTTGAACTCAACAGTGTAGTACAAATCAGAAGCGTCGCAAATTTCGGCAGCAGCCCCAATAACCAATTGAGGTTCAACGATTTGCTGAATGGTAAAAATATAAGTCTCAAGGCAGCCCGTGGCAGGGTTCAGCAACGTAGCGTTGTAATTGCCGGGGGCGCTGTAGGTGTTGCCGAGCAGCGGGAAACTCTCGCCGGGGCAGAGCGGAATCGTACCGAGGTTGAAGGTTTCGCCAACACACGGCGGACAGGTGAATGCACCGCTGACATCCTCAAAGTAAATTTCACATTGCCCAAACATCTCCACGAGGAAGCTGTAAGGTTGCCCCGATTGGATGGGGGAAGAAGTGAAATTATTGCCGTTCAGCGGCTGCCCGTTCACCGTAACAAAGAAGCCGAACGAAATCACGTCAAAACTGACAGTGTACTCCGCCCCAGTGGGGTCACAGGTTTCCGCCAAGTTGGCGATGAATGGAATTGGTTCCTGAATCCAATCGAAAACGAGTTCATGGGTGCTGGTGCAACCACACTGGTCGTTGGTGGTGACGGTGTAAGTGCCGGGCTGACAAAATGTTTCCCCATAAAAATCAACACACTCGCCGGGGCAAGCCTCCAGTTGTTCGTTCGTGTTGTTGGGCATGCACACCGTCACTGTCAATGGCAAAATGCCACATATTTCTGTGTCAGGGATGATTTCGAGGCACTCGGCCAAGCAGTCGTCCCAGCAGGGCAACGTGTCCACTGGGACTGGAATCAATTCCACGGACACCTCGAAATCCATGCTGCCCCCAGGTAAAATGGGTAGCGTATCGGGAAAAACGACGGTGATGGTCAGCCCCATGCTGTCGTTGTTCACAAAGACGGTACCTGCTGGCGTCACGTGCCAGATGGTGTCGTACGCCAATAATATGCACGTGTCGAGTTGTGGAATACAGGTTTGCTGGAATGCAATCGGGCATCCGCCAATCGGCAGTAAATCACAGATAGGCGAGGTAAACGTGTAACTCGCCGAGCCGCCAGCGCAAACGGCGGTTGGGCCGGTCACTTGGCCGGGCGTGTTGTCTTCTTGGTAAACGCTGCCGTTGCTCACCCCGAGGGTCGAGAGCACCTCCCAGTTGCAAACGTCGCCGTCGATGCCGTCCACCATCAGGTAATAGGTTTCGCCGGGCAGCAGGCCGATTACGGTCAGTGTATCGTTGTTGCCGTCGGCAATTTCAAAACAGGCCGATTTTACTGTAAATAATTGGCAATCAGTGGTTTGTAAAATAAAAAACTCCAAGCCTGTTGCGGTAGTGCAACTGTCCACACCCAGCACCAACTGTACGGTGTCTTCACAGGCCACCAACTTGAGCCATTGGTTGTTCTCGATGGTGCAGGGGATGACGGAGTTGAGGTTGCCTGCCGTGTCGGGCAAATAGCCGCTGTTCGAGGAGCAGTAGCCGTTGAGGTAGCTGGCGCAAAATGGGGGTGCGGCGGTACAGGAATCGGCTGGTGCAATGGGGAAATTGTAGTTTGGACAATCGCTGGCAAAAGACGGATGGAACGAAATCGCAGGAATGCCGAAGGATGCATTGTTTGCTGGGCTATTTATGTTAATATCACCAAAAATGGACACTTGGTTGCAATCAGGGTCGGGCAAAATATTTTTTGTCATTGCCCCAATCGACAGGATGCAAAACAACAATGGGAATACCGCTTTTTTCATAGAAGATATGGTGTTAGCGTAGGATTACCTTGCCTCGTGCCACCGTCACTTTCGGTGTTTGGATATGGAAAAACGTACGCTCGAAGATAGGTTGTCCCGATTAAATTGGAATTCGGCTCTGTTAAAATTGATTGCCTATTCATCTGTTCATTCTTTCCGAACAGACTGAAAATCAACAACTTAATTAAATTATTTCCAACTCAAACAGGGTATTTAGAATATGGCTTAGCTGAACGCTCGCCAAAAGCTCATGGTGCAGCGGTTGGTATTACACTGCGAACGGAGAAACTTCCGATTGGTCTTTTGTCTGCCTCTAAAAGGCTTTCAATTTTCTTGAAGCTAAAAAGCAGCTATTGGGCTTAAGTAGCAGGGCTTTTCACCATTGTCAACCTCAAGCTGCCAAAAAGTGGTATCTCCATTCCAAATTCCAGTAACTTGGATGGAGACACCCCTGGTAAAAGCCTGTTAGGTTGAAAAAATATTCTGGTGCTAATTTTGGGCTATTTTTTCTAATAAACCCTTATCAGGGCCTTCCATTATTACTTTTGTCTAAAAATTGTCATTTATGGGAGCGTTGACTGTAAGGTAACAATTTTAAAACTTTTGCTCCGAAATGCTAGACACAAAAGCAAATTCCATAGCCAGAAAAAATAGGCATGGTCTGGATGCTGACTTCTGGCAAAATCTCACCACTTTTTCACGCTAACCCCAAAATTCGTACATAGTCCAAGCTATAAGGACATTGTAAGAATTCAGCGTTGCATCGTCAAGGTCCCTTTGAATCTTTTACGCCAAAATATTTGGTAAAATCACCTGTTGGCGTTAGCCTTAAATCTGGAACTGGTGGGTCAGCTCCTGCCCGCCCAAAATCCGCTCACATCATCCATGTTATTTTGAAAAAAAAGCTGGCGGTTGGTCATGTCGAAGGCGCAGAGATAGCCCTTTCCGGGGATTCGATTGTCAGCAAAGCAGCCAGTGTCAATGTCAATAACTTGATGATTCTCAATGTTTTCCAGTAGTGTTTCGGCTTGTTGGACAGTCACTGGTGTGTGCCCGTGAACGATGCAGCGGCTACCGAGCCAATCATAGTCAATATCGCCGTACCAGTCACGAATGAACCGCATTTCTTCGGTAACAATGAGCGGGTCGGCCAGTTTGAAGTCCAGCCCTGCGTGTACAAGGATATACCCATCCACTACTATGAAATCCTCCAAAGATTTGAAAAACGCCCAGTAGGCGGGGGTAATATCGTCCCATTGGAATGCGCTGAAACTTTCCAAAGTTTGTTCCCCGCCCCATCCATCCACCCAGTTGAGGTAAAACTTCCGGTCTTGTCTCGCCTTCAAAATTGCCTCATCGTGGTTCCCAACCAAACACCGCATCTTGTAACCCGTTGATTGTAAGCGTATTATCGTATCCAACACACCCTTTGAGTCTGGCCCACGGTCAATATAGTCGCCGAGCAGGTACAGCTCGTCAGTGGTGGTGAGGCCGATTTTATCGAGCAGGGCGTTGAAGCTGATGTTGCAGCCGTGGATGTCGGAGATGGCGAATTGGCGCATGGGGCAAAGGTAGGCAGTTCCATTTTTTCAAGAAACTGTTATATTTGCAAGGCCGACAACGACACAAAACAAACCGAAATGACCCAGAAGGAAAAGGAACTTCGCCAGCGCCTCGCAGTGTTGTTCAAACAACTTGAAATGTACACCCGCTACCCAGAAGAATTCCTTAAACCACTTGGAAAATATGGTGTGCAGGCATGGTTGGACGAGGTCTTGGACGAAATCAACGAGATTAATAACCAGCTCAACAATTTGAATTGAGCACAAATTGGGAACATGGAAAATTCAAATAAACCAATGTCACCTAAAGCCTTTTTGGAAGAACTAAAATCAATCAAGCTTGAAATTCAACCAAGTGAAATATCAGATTCATCAAAGGCCGAAATGCTAAAAACCCTCAGCGAAATGGAGTTGCTTGTCAAATCCCTGAAACAACGATTGCTCCAAGAAGAAATGCCCGCCGCATCCGCCAAGCCATAATTTCACTATTTTTGCCCGCTTAAAATTTCTGCTCCCTTTGAACTATCCTTTGGCTTAGGGTAGTTATGGCATCAGCCTACTTTTTACTTTAAACTTTTTCCTTTTTCCTTTCAGCAAATGACCATCAACGAAATCATCCAGACCGCCGTCATCGCCGCCATCAAAGAACTCTACGGCGAAACCATCTCATCCGAACAGGCAGCACCCGCCGTCACCCGAAAGGAGTTCGAGGGCGATTTTACCATTGTGACCTTCCCGTTCACCCGTTTTGCAAAGAAAAAACCGGGTGAAATCGCAGCCGAATTGGGCGCTCATTTAGTGAAAAACGTGCCGCAGCTCGACCGCTTCAATGTCGTTCAGGGCTTTTTGAACCTCGTCGTAGCGGACAGCTTTTGGACGGATTTCCTAGCGCAAATCGCTGGCAATGAGCACTTTGGACGACTGCCCAAAAACGGACAGAAGGTCATGATTGAGTTCTGCTCCCCCAACACCAACAAGCCGCTGCACCTCGGCCACGTGCGGAACATCTTGCTTGGTTGGTCCTGCTCCCAAATTTGCGAAGCAGCCGGATATGAAGTAAAAAAAGTGCAGGTCGTCAACGACCGGGGCATCGCCATTTGCAAGAGCATGTTGGCTTGGCAGAAATTTGCCGAAGGCGCAACCCCCGAAAGCACGGGCATCAAAAGCGACCATTTCGTGGGCGACTGGTACGTGCTTTTTGAGCAAAAATTCCAGGAGGAATACCGAGCCTGGCAGGCGAGTGCCGCCGGGCAGCGGGTTTTGGGTGAAAAACGGAAGCCGGAACAATCTGACGAGCAGTTTTTCAAGGATTTCAAAAACAGCTACTTCAACGAGCACAGCAATCTGGGCGGTGAAGCCCGGGAGATGCTACTCCGCTGGGAAGCTGGCGACCCCGACACCAAGGCGCTCTGGCAGCAGATGAACCAGTGGGTGTACGACGGATTTGGCGCCACCTACGAGGCGCTGGGCGTGAGCTTTGACAGGTTTTATTACGAAAGCGAAACTTACCTCCTCGGCAAGGACATCGTGGAACAGGGGCTTGCCTCCGGCGTTTTTTACAAAAAAGAAGACGGCAGCGTCTGGGCCGACCTCACCGATGCCAAGCTCGACCACAAGGTGGTGATGCGCAGCGATGGTACATCAGTTTACATCACACAAGACCTCGGCACGGCGCAGATGAGGTACAAGGATTTTGGCACGGAGAAAATGGTGTACGTGGTAGCCGACGAACAGAACTACCATTTTCAGGTGCTTTTTGAAATCCTGAAACGGCTCGGTGAACCTTACGCCGCTGGGCTGCACCACCTCAGCTACGGCATGGTTGATTTGCCTTCGGGGAAAATGAAAAGCCGGGAAGGCACCGTCGTGGACGCCGACGACCTCATCGCCGAGGTCATTGCGGAAGCAAAAGAAGCCTCGAAAGAACGGGGCGAGCTTGCCGAATTGTCGAAGGAAAACCAAGATGATATTTTGCGCAAAATAGGGTTGGCGGCGCTCAAGTTCCACATCATCAAGGTAGGTCCGCAAAAACGCATGGTCTTTGACCCAAAGGAAAGCGTGGACTTGCAAGGACAAACGGGGCCGCATATTCAGTATGCGTACGTCCGGATAAAATCTGTGCTCAGAAAAGCAGCTGATTTGGGATTGGAGCCTTCCGCAATCCGTCCCGACAGAATGTCGGGACAATCCGCAATCGAACCGCAGGAGCGGGAGCTGATTGCGCAGCTCTACCGCTTACCCGCAACAGTGGAGACCGCAGCAGCAAATTACGATCCCTCAGAGGTGGCTAACTATTGTTACGATTTAGCAAAGGCGTTTCACAAGTTTTTCACCGACCTCAGCATCCTGAAAGCGGATACGGAGGTAGCTAAGGCTTTTCGACTACAACTTTGTGGGGCTGTGGCAAATGCGCTGAGAACAGGTATGGGTTTGCTTGGAATCGAAATGCCAGAAAGAATGTGATTTTCGGGTTAGAAACTGCCTATTTCTGACCCTATTGACAATTGTCGTTTGCATAAACCAAGTTGTTGTGCTATTTTTGGCCTACTTTTTTCAGCTATGGACGCATTCGAATCGCTGTTCCTTTCCCGAATCTTCAAGTTACTGGGCTTTCTCGCTTTAAAAGCGTGTTGTTTTTTGAATTATAATCTCATGAAAAAAAAATTACTGCTATCAATGGTGGTAGCTGTTGCCCTTTTTGCTGCATGCACAAAGGATAAGGTATCCACCAACTACGACCAAGAATTGACGGAAGCACTCCAAGCTGCTTCTCCCTCCGGCTCAAAGGACAATTACATCATGCCGGAGAGCGATGATTACGCCAATCTTCCCAATCAAGATGCTACCAACCCCGTAACTTCCGCCAAGGTCGAGCTTGGTAAGATGCTGTTCTTTGAAACGGGCCTAGGCCTCAATCCAAAATACGAAGTTTCTAAGCAGACCTATTCTTGCGGCAGTTGCCATGTTCCGTCCCTGTCGTTCACGGCCGGGCGCTTCCAGGGCATCGCCGATGGCGGTGTAGGCTTTGGCGACCACGGCGAGGCAAGGGTGAAAAATAACCAGTACGGTGGCTCGGAGGTGGATGCACAAGGCGCTCGCCCGCTTCCGGTAATCAACCTCACCTACGTTACCAACGCCCTCTGGGCGGGCAGTTTCGGTTCTTTTGGGGTAAATGTGGGCACCGAATCCGTCTGGGGCCAGGACACCCTAGTTTCCATCAACAACAAGGGCTTGCAGGGCCTCGAAGCCAACAACCACCGGGCGCTCATCGTACACCGACAGGTCATCAACAAGCAAGTGACCGACACGCTCGGCTACACGCCCATGTTTGACGCTGCATTTCCAGACATCCCGGAGAGCGAACGGTACACTTTGCAAACCGGAGCCAATGCCATTGCAGCCTACTTCCGCACTATCTTAACCAACCGTGCGCCTTTCCAGCGTTGGTTGAAAGGTGACGCAAAGGCCATGACGGAGCAACAAAAGCGGGGCGCCATTTTGTTTTTTGACAAAGCCGGCTGTAAGAACTGCCACACCAGCCCTTCCCTCAACGCCATGCGGTTTGAGGCGGTTGGGGTAAATAACCTGTTTCAGAGCAATTACGATGTTTTTGCAACCAGCGTTTCCGATAAGCGAAACCTCGGCAGGGGTGGCTTCACCCAACGGGACGAAGACATGTACAAATTCAAAATACCTCAGCTTTACAACCTCAAGCATGTCGGCTTCTACTTCCACGGCGCCAGCAAGACGACACTTCGCCAGGTAGTCGAATACTTCAACGCTGGCATTCCAGAAAATCCAGATGTGCCTGGTAGCCAGATTTCCAGCAAATTTCACCCATTGGGCCTAAGCAAAAAGGAAGTGGATGACTTGACGGAGTTCCTCGAAAATGGCCTTTATGACGCCGATATTACCCGCTACGCACCTGCCACCACCATGTCTGGTAAGTGCTTCCCAAACAATGACCCGCAGTCACGAAGGGATATGGATTGCGAATGAAACTAAGAAGACAAAACAAGTAGCCAAAAAAAATCCCGCCCCATCTTCGGAGCGGGATTTTTTTTTGGAACAACTCAAGGTGGATTTAATCCTATTGCTGCTGGCTATATTTTTTCACCAATCGAACCATCAGGTCATTCAAAAACTCTACCTCGTAATCACCAACCGTGGCCTGTAAATGCGGGTTACCGATACCGCTGTCATCGGTGATGAATACATAAGTGCCATTCGTGGCCATAGCGCAGTACCGCATCAAAAATTCCGTCTCCTTGTCAATGCCACTGGCAACGATGGGGATGACTTTTACGCCTTTTTGGGCAGCGGCTTCAATGCTGCGCTGGAGAGTTGCAATGGCTTGGTCCTCGTGGTGCGGCGGTGCGTCTAGTATCAGGAACGCAATGCGGGTGCGGGCATGGTCCGACCATTCGAGGTTGTTGATGGCCTTGTCCATCGCTTGGTCAACGGCCTCCGGAAAGTCGCCACCGCCACCAGCATGGTTGTTGTTGACGAAGGATTGCGTCAAATTGAAATTCGTGGAAAATGGAGATACTTTGGTCACGTACTCGTCGCCTTCATCCCGGTAAAAAACAGATGCTGCCCGCAGGTTCAGCCCGGCGCCAGCATTTTGAATCCGGTTCAGTACGTCCGTCAATTCGACTTTCAGGTATTCGATTTCATCGCCCATGCTGCCCGTGGCATCCACCACGAAAGCCACGTCCACGGAGGAATACTGTGGCAGCCCACCCGTGAGTACCACTTCGTTTACACCAACTGGATTTGGGTTGGAGACCACCGTGCTTTCCACAAACAATTGCGTGACTTGGTCATTGCCGCTGTACAAATTTGCCCAAAGTTCCGCCTTCCCAAAATTGTCGGTGCGGGCTTCCCAAATCGGGTCGTTGCTGTTGGCCATGAGCCGCACCTGGCTATCGGAAACGGGCTTTCCCAGGTTGTCAACCACCTTGACCGTGTAGCGTTGGGTGGGGTGGAAATTCCAATAATCTTGGTATCCGGCGATGGTATCGTTGGCAAGAAGGCCATTCCAGAAGTCCCAATTGTCGAGGTCGTTCCACTCACCAGCGGTCATTTGTCCAGCAGGTGTGGAACCACTACCCGAAGAGGAACTGCCTGATGATGAACTGCCCGATGAACCACTTGAAGAATCAAATGACGAACCAGATGTTAACCCGCTATTTAAAAGTTCATCGCTGCTACCAGAAGGGCCAGCGGTATCATCTTTTTGGCAGCCAAAAAGGAAAAACATCAGGAGAATTGCCGAAAGTAAAGAGGTTGTCTTTTTCATTGATTAGGTGTTTAGATTTCCTTGCAAGACAACAGCATTGGTCAAAATGGTTGGGTTGTATTTTAATTTTCACTCAATTACTACCCAAACGTACCCTCCAGCCGGAATCTCCACTTCCACCTCAATTTCAAAAAAACGGTTCAGTGAATAAGATTTCGGAACACTTTCCACAGTGCTACTGCCAGCACTGCTGCCCATCCTCACCTGTGCAACATCGGTCAGTCCCGTGTAGTAAAGCGGGAGTTTTATTTTTCGTAAAATATTGACCTTCAATGGGTTGTAGAGCATCGCCAAGCCTTTCTCTTTCAGGTTCGGGTTCACATGCAGGATGCCGTCCCAGTCTTGCCCATCTGGGCGGCGCAGGTGGACGATGTCGCTGTTGAGGATTTGGCGGTAGTTTTTGTACCAGTTCACGGCGGCCTGCACCACCCATTTAGTCTCTTCTGTATCGAAAAGGCGGGGCCCACGGTAGCAGCTCTGGACCCCGCTGCCGAAATTTTGCCAGAGGTGCGCCCTGTACTCCTTGCGATGCTCGTCCAACGGCTCCAAAGTGGCGATTGCACCCCCACCCTGGTACTCGGTGAGCGGCGTGAAAGTCCAGCCCATCGAGGGTAGTTTCGTCCATGTACCGTCGTAAATGTTCTGCCGACCGAGCATGATTTGGCGGTCCCGTGGCAGCGACCAGTTCACTTCCCGGTAGCCGATGCCCGTCTTGCTCCCCCCGTTCAGAAAGTACCAGTCGGGGGCGTTGAGATAGACACCCGTTTCACGAAGCCATTTGTAAAACTCCACGGACGAGTCCCACTGCTGCCATTGTGAGTCGTCCAACCCATCGTGGCCGGGGTGGTTTTTGCTGGCGCAAACATCACCGGGGTACGGCCCATCGTGCTCCAACAAGTCGAAGCCCGTGGCGGTAATGAACTTGCGCAAGTTGTCAAGGTAGCGGATGCCCCACTGGCTGCACAGGCAGGGAGCATTGCCAAAAATAGCGCCGCCAGGCCGCCCAGTGGCTGGGTTTATCACATCGTTTTCGTCGTCAATGCGGCGGCTGGAGAAGAGCGAATAGCCGCCAAGTTGGATGCCCTTCGAGTGCGCATAACCCACCAGTTCCCTGAACTTCTGGATGTTGGCTGGGTTGGCATCTTCCATGCTCAGGCCGCTGCCAAAACTGAGGATGACCATTTCGAAGCCCACCTCGACGCATTGGTCAATGGCCGTCTTGACCACCTCGGAGTCGGTGCTGGTCAGGTGCATGAAGATGGGGTTCTCGGTCGCCCACGGGGCAATGGTACGGTACAGACGGCGCTCGGCGAGGCCCTTGCGCTCCCGGTCGTGGCTGTCGAAAGACAGCTCCCAGGTGCGGAAGCTCTCCCACTCATCGCCGGGCGAGAGGGTGACACCGGGACCGAGCGGCGGGCCGACACTGAGCAGATTGGGCGTCAGGCGCTGGTAGTTCACTTGTGAGCTGTAATCGGGGTCGGGCAGCCAGCGCACGCATTGGTTCGAGAAGCGGCTGCTCATGTCGTGGAAGGCGTAGTCCGTCTGCACGAGGAGGTTCGGGGTCATCAGGCCGGGGCCGTGGTCCACGCTGCTTTCCTCTTCTCGAACGGCCAGTATTTCGGAGGTGAATCGGTTGATTTTCAGTTCTTTATGCCCCTCGATTTTCACCGAAAGCCATTTGCTGAGTAGCGGGATACCATCGTACATTTCGTAATGCACAACCACCGTGACGCCGTGCCATTTTTCATTTTCATTTTGGTAAAAAAACGAGAGCCGCTTGCCACGAGGCGGGTAGTTTTTCTCGCCCGACCAGCGGTTCTGCTTCCAATCGAGCAGCGGTTCTATTTCTCCCACCTCAAAATCCACACAGTGAAAAGCCGTTGAATCGGTACTTAGTGTGTCAAGCCATTCTGGCAGAAGATAGCCATACTCCGGCTGACCAAGCAGCCCGCCGATGCGCACCGTGTCACCATCCATGACGAGTTCGGCTTCGGGTTTTACGCCTCGCACGTAGTTGTCGCCGTTGGTCAAAAGGGTGAGATGGGTGGTAGCCACATCCGGTGCAATTCGCCAGCGACGGAGGAGCAGGCCGTTGGTGAGGACGATGCTTTTTTCACCGTCCCGCAGCACGGTGGTGGGGGTAGCGATTGGGTGGGTGAGCCAGTCCTTTTCCGTATCGGCAGGGGTGAAGAATTGGTAATCAGGGAGTTGGGCGAGCTTTTGGGGCAGGGTTTCGTTTTGCGCAAGCGCAATGAAGGGAAAAATGGCCAAGCCAAAGCGTAGAAGATGCTTCATAAAATAGGATTGTAAAGAATCGGCGAAGTAAGGAAAAAAATCAGCCATATCCCAAATGGCGGCACCACTGCCAAAATACAATCGAACCAATGACAAAAATCACCCTGCCGCTCCTGTTTTCTCGGTACTCTTGTAAATGCTTCAGTGGCGGTTTCATGCCATAAAAAGTACCTTATCACTCCTTTTAAATTCAACAGACAATGAAAAGCAGCCACAAAAAAAGTATCGCATGGGGCAATTGGTTCCCTGCATTTTTATTCATTTCCGCACTGGTGGTATTTGCTTTCAGTTGCGCCAGTGAATCCAAAAAAGCAGCCACCGCAGAGGGCGAAGAATGGTTCAAGTCCTATTGTACGCCTTGCCACGGTGAGAATGGCGATGGCCAAAGCCAGATTGGTTACACGATGGAAACACCGCCTAAGAACCTCCGCCAGATTGCCAAGCGGCGCAACGGCGTGTTCCCTGATGCGGAAATCTCCAAAATCATCGCAGGGGTCGAAAACGTTCCCGGCCACAGCACCAACGTGATGCCAGCGTGGTGGGATGCCTTCAAAAAAGCGGAGGGGATTACCGACGAAAAAGTCCTTCAAGCCAAGATTGACCACATCACGGCTTATTTGAAGACGATTCAGGAGTGAAGGAGGCGGAGACACAACTCAAGATTCTTGGCTGGAAACAGCCCCGGGTGTAGAAGTTTGACTGTGTGGATTGCACCAATTGTGGCTTGATTTAGGACAGCGACATGGATTTTAAAATCTTATGGGTCAGGGCAGCAAAAGCTTTAGCGTGGGATAACGGGTGCTGAAGGTTGATTGGCTTTTTTGTGCTGATACAGGTCATTTCTCTCACCATGGCTTCTTTGGATTTATGGTAAAAAGTGCGATTTTGCCCCCTTATGAAAATCCTCCTCTGTCCCGACAAATTCAAAGGCTCGCTTTCTGCACAGGAGGTCTGTCGGGCGATTGATTTTGGGTTGAAAAAAAGCCAGCCACAAGCCGAAACCACCTTCCATCCCATGGCCGACGGCGGCGACGGCTCACTCGAAATCCTCTCCGCCCACCTGAACTTACAGCCGCAAAACGTGGTGACGACCGACCCGCTCGGCAGGGAAATAACCGCCCGGTACTTCACCTCCGCCGATGCTGCATTCATCGAGGTAGCCAGCGCCAGCGGCCTTGTTTTATTAAAAAATGAAGAGCGAAATCCGCTCCTCACCTCCACTTTCGGCACCGGAACACTGATGGCGGATGCATTGGCCAAAGGCTTTCAAAATATCTACCTCTTCCTTGGCGGTAGCGCCACCAACGATGCGGGCATGGGCATCGCCGCTGCCCTCGGCTGCCAGTTTTTGGATGAAAACGGCCAGCCACTCGAACCCATTGGCGGGAATTTACCGAAGGTGCAATCCATCAAATCCAGTCAACTTTTTGATTTCCAAAAAATAAAAATGACCCTGCTCTGCGACGTGACCAACCCGCTCTTCGGCCCGAACGGGGCGGCCCACGTTTATGCCCGGCAAAAAGGGGCGACAGAGGAGCAAGTGGAGTACCTCGACCATGGGCTGCGCCATTTCAGCGGCATTCTGCAAAAGCACTCGGGGACAGACGTGGGCAACCTACCAGGGAGCGGCGCTGCTGGCGGCATCGGGGCCAGCTTGAGCGCCCTTTTTAGAGCAGAAATGGCAGGCGGATTTGGTGTCATTTCAGAACTAACGGGATTGGAAAAACAAATCCAATCCACCGACCTCGTCATCAGCGGGGAGGGAAAACTCGACCAACAATCTCTTCAGGGCAAAGTGGTGAGCGGGGTGGCTGGGCTCTGTAAAAAGCATGGGAAGCCGCTGGTTTTGTTTGTCGGTGCAAATGACTTGGACGAAAAAAAACTGCACAGCTTGGGCGCTCACCAAGTATTTTCCATTACTGAAAAAGCGAGGGATTTGGAAGATGCGATGGCCAATGGGGAAGTATATTTGACAGCCTTGGCTGAAAAAAATAGAGAACTGCTTATTGGTTAAACCCCTTTTATCCGTTGAATCAGCGCCAGCACCTCCCGACACTTTTCGGCCAGTTTTTCAAAATTCCCTTCCTTGATTAATTCGCCGGAAATCAAATTGGAGCCCATGCCCACGCAGGTCACACCCGCCCCGAACCAGCCTCGAAGGTTCTGCTCATCCGGCGAAACGCCACCCGTTGGCATAATGCTCGTCCAGGGCTGCGGGCCTTTGACGGCCTTGACGAAGCCAGGACCATAGGTGTCGCCGGGGAAAAGCTTGACAATTTCACAGCCCAACTCCTCTGCCCTCGCAATCTCCGTCAGGCTGCCGCAGCCGGGCGACCAGAGGACTTTTTTGCGGTTGCAAACAATGGCGATGTCCTCTCGCAGCACGGGCGTCACGACGAAATTAGCACCCAACTGCAGGTACAGCGAGGCCGTCCCAGCATCGGTCACCGAGCCGACGCCGAGCATCATGCCGGGGAGTTCTTTGAGGCAAAACTTGTTCAGTTCGCCAAAGACCTCGTGCGCAAAATCGCCCCGGTTGGTGAATTCCAACAGCCTTGCGCCGCCGGTGTAGCAAGCGGTCAGGACTTGTTTAGCCACTTCCACATCGGCATGGTAAAAAAGCGGAACCATCCCCTGCTCGCCCATTTTTTGGGCGACTTCGATTCTTGTATATTTTGCCATTGGTTGGTGAATTAGTGAATTGGTGAATTGGTAAATTGGGCCCGATGCACGGCCCAATTCACCAATTCACCAATTCACCAGTTTACTAAAATTACCTGCTCACTCTCCCACTCGCATCCCCCTTCATCAACTGCTCCACTTCCTGAATCGTCGCCAAATTGGCGTCGCCATAAATGGTGTGCTTGAGGCAAGAGGCTGCTACGGCGAAGTTGAGTGCTTTTTGATTATTGTCCGGCCAGGTCATCAGGCCGTAAATCAGGCCGCCCATGAAACTGTCGCCGCCGCCGACCCGGTCAACGATGTGCGTGATGTCGTAGGTAGGAGCTTTGTATAGTTTTTTGCCATCGTACAAAACGCCCGACCAAGTGTTGTGCGAGGCGCTGATGCTGCCCCGCAGGGTCGTGATGACCTTTTTCGCACGGGGGAACATTTGCATCAATTGTTTCAAAACAGAAAGATAGGATTTTGCATCCACGGTATGGCCGGAGGTCACGTCCACGCCTTCGGGGTGGAGGCCGAAATGTTTTTCAGCGTCTTCCTCGTTGCCCAAAATAACGTCGCAACCCTCGACGAGAGCGGGCATGATGTCGCCCGGTTGCTTGCCGTATTTCCACAAATTTTTACGGTAGTTCAGGTCGGTGGAGACGGTAACGCCGAGGCGATTGGCTGCTTTGATAGCCTCCAGACACACGTCGGCAGCGCTTTGCGAAATGGCGGGCGTGATGCCCGTCCAGTGGAACCATGCGGCATCTTTGAACACCTCGTCCCAGTCAATCATGCCGGGCTGAATGGTGCAGATGGCCGAGTGCGCCCGGTCGTAGATGACCTTGCTACCCCGGCTCACGGCACCCATTTCCAAAAAATAAATACCGAGCCGCTCTCCGCCACGGACGATGTGGTTGGTGCCGACGCCCCGCTTGCGCATTTCCATCAGGGCGCAGTCGCCGAGGTCGTTTGCCGGAAGGCGAGTGACAAATTCTACCGGAATTCCGTAGTTCGCCAATGAGACGGCTACGTTGCTTTCGCCGCCACCGTACACCACGTCAAAGGAGGCAGTCTGTGAAAATCGCTGGTAGCCCGGCGGTGTGAGCCGGAGCATAATTTCACCGAAGGTGATTACTTTTTTCATGTTTTTTTTTGGTTGAAAAGTCGATGCAGGTTGATATGTGGGAAAGTGGCTAATTATCAACCCAAAAAAACTAATAACCCGGCAAGAATTACCCCATCTCCCCTATCAGGTGCACCAGCCCATCCACGATGAACTGCACGCCGATGGCTACCACGAGGAATCCCATGATACGGGCGATGGCATTCAATCCGCCATGTCCGAGGAGTTTGAAGAGCATTGGCGCTGCCCGCAGTGTCAGGTAAACCATGACGCCCATTGCCAGAATGGCCGCCAGAATCCACACCCGTTCGTCCCAATTGGGGTGCTGCTTGAACATGGTAATCAGGTATGAAATGGAGCCAGGCCCCGATAGCAGCGGCATGGCCATGGGCGTGAAAGCGATTTCGGAGCGGCTTGCCGAGTCGGCAGCCACTGCGTCGTTGTAGCCCCGCTTCTTGGCGAAGTTGCCGCCCATGAGGCTAAAGCCAGTGCTTAGCAGCACCATGCCTCCTGCTATCCGCATGGAGTGGACAGTAAGCCCAAAAAAGCTGAGGATATAGGTTCCTGCGAGGAAAAAACCCACCAAGATAAGCAGGAAATAAAAGCTGGAATAGAGTGCCAACCGATTGCGCTGTTTGGCCTCCATGCCACTTGTGAGGGAGATATAAACAGGCACCGCACCGGGCGGGTCAACGATGGAAAAAAGCGAAAACAAGGTAGCAAGAAAAAATTCCATAGGTTAATATTTTTGCAAAAGTAGGCAAGTTTTGTATGCCCAAAAGGCAAACAATTTTAACAAATCCAAATATTTTTCATGAAAATGCCTTAGATTTGCCAAGAATTATGGTCCCACCGCTGTAGAATACTCCTAAGTACTCAAAGGACATATTTTATAATCACCATGAAACGAACTCTATTCCCAATGCTTTGGCTGTTATTTTTGACAGCATCCCCGTCTGTATCCTGCTTTGCTTCCGAGTGCCGCACGGCGCTTCATCAACAGCAAAACTTCATTTCCCTTACTGTCGAATCCACTGGCTGGTCTGCTGAACTGACCTGGAACGCCAGCTTCGACAAAGACCTCATCGACTTCGCCATACAGCGTTCTTCCAACGGCATTAATTACGAAGACATCATCCGCTACAACCCCTATTTCGTGGCGGCTGGCGATATCCAAACTTTTCGGGAGCAAGACCCCGACCCCATGAAAGGCGAAAATTTTTACCGCATCCGAGTTACATTGGCCGACGGCGAGCAAGTGTTCAGCGAACGCTGCAAAATTTACTTCAAGGAAATAGCCGCCTTCGAAATTTACCCAAACCCTACTGGCCGCCAAGTGAACCTGCTTTTAAAGAAATTCAAGGGCGAAACGGTTGAAATTGTTATCTTAGACGGCATCGGCGAGCAGGTTTACGAACAACACATCTTCAGTGTGGATGATGGCATTTTCCGCATTGAACTTGATGTTATGAACCCTGGTATTTACGCCGTGAGTGTAGTACACAATGGCAAAACCTATACCCGAAGGTTAGTGGTGACGAAGGCAGACGGGTGAGGGGCGGACGGTGAGTTTAGCCGTTACGGGCTTGTATTAGTTTTTTGATGGATGCTCGGATGGTTTTTTGAAGGCAAAAAAAGCTACTATTGGGATTGGATAGTTTAACTTCGAGTGCTTTTTATCACCCCAACTTTTCCTATCCAAAATTTTGCGATTCCAACTTCTCGTCGTTTTTCGCAGGCGTATTGATGCCACACACGATTTATCGATTGCTTACCTACCTGCATCTTGGAAAAACTGCTTGAAACCAAAGGAGTTGGCTGGTGCCAGACTTAAAATTTTCAGGTTTTAGTTCCCCCTTTTCAAAAATCCAACCGCAACTGTGTCACCCTTTTCACATAACTAAACGTATCCGGCTCATTCAAAACCTCATACCCACCACAGCGGTCAATGGTATCATACAGCAAGGAAACCGATTTGTCCATATCCCTTTTGATGTCGTCCTCCGTGAAGCGCAGCACCGACCAGCCTTTGCTGGCTAATTCATTGTTTCGGTGCTTGTCGTAATGGACTATAGCGGGGTAATCATGCCAATGATTTCCATCACATTCTACATCAATAGGTCTGGTTTTGCAAAAGATGGCAAAGTCGAGAAAGTAAGTCATGCTATTCATGGTCACCCGCCATTCCCGCTCAAAAGGTATGCTGGCGTCTTTGAGTCTCAGCGTGAATTTTTCTTTCAAAGAAGAACCACTGAACAGGTAATTAATGTCGGTAGAACCGAAGAACCGCTGTTCTGTGGTAGGAATGAAAACATTGCGATGGCCTCGTCTGCTCACGATGGGTTGCGGCAATTCCTCCAGTTTTTCTAGTTCAATTTTGTAATAGCACTTGTCGGCTTTGCGGCTATAGGGTGATTCTTCTGGAAATAGTTCTTGTCGACTCACCTCCGTTATTTGTTTGATGATGCCGTAATGCCAGATTTGCCATTTATGTTCTTTGACGAGTGCTGTAGAATAGAAGGCGATGATTTTGGCCTCTTTTCTTTGTATGATGGGTGGGGCAGTGTCAATGGGAATGCGATACCACCACTCATTTTGCATACGAGCATAATCGTGCACATTGTTTATCATCGCAACGAGCACGTTCTTATTTCTCTAGTAGTTAGGTGCTGCCGGCATTTCTCAAAGTCCTATTGTAGGAGCGAAAATATAGAATCATTGGTAAAAACAGGGAAGAAAGTTTCACCCACTCGTGCTGAGTACACTGAAAAAATCTTCTCTCTTGCCCTCCTCGCCACCTTCCCAATGGTGCAGTGTTCACCCTGCTGTGCGCCGCTTTTGTCATTGCGAAGCAAACCGTCATCGCCTCGCTTCACGTCACGTTTGCACGCAATTCGTGGACGGGTCCCGCTGCTCGGGATGCCAAAAGCGGCGACCCCGACCTTGGTTGGGGTGACGACATCCATTTCAAGCCTTTTGACTGAACCAGTGATGAGCTGATTTATTTCATTTACCCTTGGCACCAGCATTAAAGGCTATCTTTCGCCCCTAAAATCGACAGGGTAGGCCACCAAGCAGGCATTCCCACGTTGGGGCAATCTCAAAACGAGCTTGCGAATGACCAGTCAAATCAACGCTACTTATGAAAGCATTTTACAACGAAAGATACCGCCAACCCGACTACGCTTATGGTGAGCTGCCCAACGAATATTTAAAGACGCAACTGCCCAAGTTTACAGTGGGCAGCATTTTGTTTCCGGCGGAGGGGGAAGGCCGAAATGCGGTGTATGCTGCCAGTTTGGGTTGGGAGGTTTCGGCATTTGACATCAGCGAGGAAGGCCAGAAAAAGGCGCAACAACTGGCCAGCAAACGACAGGTTGCGTTGGATTACCAAGTGAGCGGTTTCGAATCCTTGCCGTATTTACCCGAACAATTTGACGCCATCGCTCTGATTTATGCGCATTTTCCGACGGCGATGAAGCCCGCTTTTTTCCGTATCTTGAACACCTATTTGCGGAAGCATGGCGTGGTTATTTTCGAGGCATTCAGCAAAAAACACATTGCCTACAACAGCGTCAATGAAAAAGCTGGAGGGCCAAAAGATTTGGATATGCTGTATTCCATCGAAGAAATCAAAACCTATTTCAATGACTTCGAAATCATTGAATTAATGGAGCAGGAAGTCACCTTGCAGGAAGGACTGTACCACAACGGGGCAGGCGCTGTCATCCGGTTTGTTGGAAGGAAAAAATAGCTATATTGGTACGAGATAGTTTCAAATCAAATCATGTCAAAACTCCCTTATAATAAGCGTTTTATAGATGTTTCTGATTACGGGAGACCTTTTGCCCAAGCTTTAGTTCAACGTTTGATAAACACCCCCTTTACGTCCAATCACCTCACGTTTGCTTTTTTGGTGGCTGGCCTGATTGCGATAGGGTGCATCCTCGTCCACCAATTTGCATTTGCTGCTTTTTTCCTGATGGTCAAAAACATCCTGGATGCAGCCGATGGCGAGATGGCGAGACAAAGGAGTCGGCCTTCCTACACTGGAAGATACTTGGATTCTATTTTTGATTTTGTCATTAATCTCGGCATTTGCTATGCGCTTTATTTGGTGACCGACAGCTCACTCCTGGTTCTCGTCGCTGCCTTTTTGGGGCTTCAATTTCAATGCGCTATTTGCAATTACTATTACGTCATTCAGCGAAATCGGGTGGATGGCGATATGACCAGCCGGATTGTAGAGTTTAAAAAACCGACCGCCTTTCCATACGAAAGCCAAACGGTTGTCAATCTTTTGCACAGCCTTTTTATGGTGTTTTATAGTCCTTTCGATTTTGCCGTTTTACGGCTTGATAAGAATGCCATTAAATTAAAAGAATTCCCAAACTGGTTTCTATCCCTTTCTTCTTCCCTATTGCTGGGCTTTCAATATGCCATTATTGCCATATTTTTACTTTTAAACCTTGCGGAATATATCCTGCCATTTTTTGCCTTTTATAGCTTATGGGGTTTGGTCGTTATTGGCACCCGGAAATTGTTGGTGCAAAATGCGTGAAACTATACGCTGTGCCATGAAGGTTTAGGCAAATGATGTTGGCTATTGGCTATTAGCTGTTGGCCAACTACCAAAAGCCAATGGCTAATGGCTATTTCACAAAAACCTACTAGGCCACCAACAAATCCCGAAAATTTATCAAACCTTTGCCAAAATCCAACTCACATGCAAGGCAACTACCGTAAAAATATCCGCACCGGTCTCGCCGTCCGAATCGTGCTCAAAGAAGACCAGCGCTCCGGCGAGCTCACGGAGGGCATCGTCCGGGACATCCTCACCAATGCACCGCAGCACCCGCATGGCATCAAAGTGCGCTTGGACTCTGGCGAGGTGGGCCGGGTCAAAGAAATCCTGGAAGAAGAGGAAGAGATTGAATGGCCGGAATGATTTTTTTTGTCGCTATTAGCCATTCTGAAAATGCACCTCGTGATTGCCTGTGGCGGCGGGAAAATGGGGACGGCGAACGGGGACAGTTATGTGGCGTTTGGGCTTCCGAGAATCATGGCATTGCTCTGTGTTTTATTTAATACTTAATACCTTGGCCATCTTTCTTTACCACTAAAATTTCAAAGTATGAAAAACCTACTGACAATTACCACGCTGGCCATTATTCTCGCTGGATGTGGACCTACGCTTTACGTTCCCAATACCATCAACACACCCTTGCTGGCCGAAAAAAAAGACTTCAGGGCGTCCATCGGCATGATGGGCTATGCTCCAGAGGCAAATGTGGACTTGCAAGGCGCCTATGCGTTTCATGACCATATAGCGGTCATGGGCAATTTCTCTGCGATGAAAGGGTCAAGCAGCTATGACAATACCGGAGGCATCAACGCACACCACCTTCTTGAAGGTGGCATCGGCGGTTATATGACGTTCGGAAAAACCAAGAACGGAATGGAACTTGGTCGGGCAGAAATCTTCGCTGGCTCAGGGGTAGGTTGGGCAGAAGACACCAGCGAAGACGAAAATGGAAATGGGAACTACCATTACACGGGTAATTACCGCCGAAATTTCATCCAGCCTGCCATAGGCCTGCGTACCAGCATCATTGACTTATCCTTCGCCTACAGAATTTCAGGCATTCGTTTCACCAGCTTCAAACAATTCTCAAGTGGAACCCTGGTAGAAGACTCAAGTTTTGGGTTTGTAACGGTTGAGCCCACCATTACAGCTGCCGCTGGCTATAAATATCTAAAATTCTACTTGCAAATAGGAGGCGTAAATGTTGGTGATGAATCCAGCAAGAGTACCCAAAATTTCAGAAAAGTAAATAGTGAATTATTTGGTACGTTGAAATTCAACGTTGGCATAGTGGGCAGCCCTTGGATTGAAGAAAAGCCGGAAAAGTCTGCCATACCCAGTGTCACCCTCGAACCTGCCTTGGAGCCTGTGCAGCCAGATTCCTTAAAGAACAACCAGCAAGATGAGGAACTCCCTCCAGCGGTCGTCCACATCCAACAAGCGAAGCTGTCCATCTGCCTGCGAGACGGCGGCAGCCCGGACGGCGACGTTGTGAACGTCAGTTTCAATGGCGCCTTCCTTGCGGAGCAAATCGAACTCACCAAAAAGCTTCAATGCTTCGAGGTCACTGCCATTCCCGATGGCGAAAATTTGCTGCAAATCAGTGCAGTTTCCGATGGCAAATTCAAGTCGAACACCTTGCAAATCGTTGTAGTGGAGGGTAAATTGGAGCGAACGCTCTACCTCCGGACCGATTTAGGGAAAACGACAAAACTCCGTCTTAAGCTGGATTAGGTGGACTTGTGCTAGATTTACCCTTAAATCCTCTCCATGAAAAACAAATTTGCGCTTTCTTTTATCCTCACGGTGCTGTGCCAGCATTTTCTGGTGGCACAACTGCCATACACCCAAAAGCTCTACCCCGTTTCCATCGAAAAAGACATCCCCTACGGCACGGCGACCACCTCTGCCGGCGGCACCGAAAACCTCGAGCTCGACCTTTACAAGCCCGTTGGCGACGACAATTGCCGAAGGCCGCTGCTCGTGATGGCGCATGGCGGCGGCTTCATCGGCGGCACGAAGGACAATTACGACGTGGTGCAAATCTGTGAGGAAATGGCCGCCCGTGGCTACGTCACTGCCTCCATCCACTATCGCTTGGGCATGAACCCCACCAGCTATTACGAACCCTACGCATTCTGCAACGACTGGCTCAACCCCATCGGCATCAGCAAGTGCATCTACATGGCCGACTCGATGGAAATGCCAAGGGCGCTGTACCGGGCATCGCAGGACATGAAGGGCGCCATCCGCTTCCTGAAAGGCCGACATTCCCTCGACTCCACCGATGTGGGCAACGTGTTCGTGGGCGGCTCCAGCGCCGGGGCCATCACGGCATTGAACACGGCATTCATGGATTTGCCTTCGGAAAAACTGCCGTTCACCACCGCCCTCGCCGATGCGCCCGTGCCAGACTCCGACGTGGCTTCGTGCGTGCCTGCTCCCGCCAACCGCTCCCGACCAGACCTCGGTGGCACGGAGGGCGACCAAAACCTCAACAGTCACGACTCCTCCGTGAAGGGCGTGGCCGACTTCATGGGCGGCCTATTCGACCTCGGCCTGCTCGCTGGCCCCGACACCCCAGCCATCTATCTCTACCACCGCACCGACGACCTGGTGGTGCCGAGCAATACCGAGCGCCTCTTCTTGCTCTATCCCTACTGCCTCAACCCCATCAACCTCTGCCAGCCGCTGTCCGTCCGCCCGATGATTCATGGCAGTGCAAGTATCAAGGCCAAGTTGGAGAGCATGGGCAGTGCAGCTCCGCCTTTTTTCAACGACATCCTCACTGGTTACGGCCCCGCCGATGGCGACGATTGCCTCGATGACCCGCCCGGCCACAGCATTGACAATATCCCGCTGCGCTGCGTGAACTTGAGCGGGTTCTTTGCGCCTATCATCGCTGCAAACGGGAACAGCCCGTCGGTGAATTGCGTGAGCGGGACTGATTTTACCCAAAATAAAAAGCGTCTAAAAGTATATCCGAACCCAGTGCAGGGTGGGGTGTTGCATATCGCCTGCGGCAATTGCCCGAGCGACCAAGCAACCTTCCGCCTACTGGATGTGACAGGCCGCACGGTGGCGGAAACGGTGGGAAATCATTTGGACTCTAGTTGGGAACTGCCGGGAATTCCAGACGGCGTTTACTTTTTGCAGGTTTTTTCGAAGGATTTGAACGAGGTGCGGCGGGTTGTTTTTTAGGATGAACCCCCACCCCAAACACCAAAAATCATCCTATTTTTGAGCAAACAAAAACGACGATGAAAAAACCAGCAAAAATACCGAGCCGCCTACCATTGACCCCACCTAAAAACAACTCATCGAACAAATTGGAGAAACCCTTCTAGTCGGGCGGGTGCATGCCTATCGGGTTGCCTCACAAATTGGCGTGAAAACCCGCTGGAAAATCGGTCGCCATATCGTGGAGTACGAGCAGCAAGGAAACGAAAAAGCGGAGTACGGCACTTACCTCTTGGACCGTCTGGCAAAAGACCTTACTTTGGCTCACGGAAAAGGATTTAGCCGGACTAATGTGGTGTATATCAGGAAGTTATACCTTTATTACTCAATTGTTCAGACAGTGTCTGAACAATTGAGTTGGTCGCATTATTGCGAGTTGCTGGCCATTGCCTGACGACAACGAACCAGTCGGCATTATACTAACGGCCCTAAGGATGATATTTTGGTGGAATTCGCACTCGGTGGACTGACCAACCAGATTTTTGTATCCAAATACCAACTGTACTTGCCTGACCGTGCTGTGTTGGAGGAAAAAGTTAGGCACATCATGGAGGATGAGCTTTGAGGGGATGCTCCAATCAAACTACTGATTACCAAATGCCCGGGTCATCTTTTCCCAGACTCAAATCACAACAGCAAACCACCGCACAATCACGCCAACCTGAGACCATCCAATCAAACCCCGTTCTTTCTTTTTCCGTATTCGTATCCGTAGTTTAGTTCAACCTGTCAGCGGTTCTCCAGCCAGTCCAAACCTATTTATTGCATAAATCAATACCAATCATTTTCTTAAAACCTAAAATACTCCCCCACCTTTCAGCTACCTTTGTCCGCCCATTTTCAAACCGGGACAACAAATATGGACCTAAACACATTTCGACAGCGCTTCAAGGAACTTGACGAAGTAGAGCGCACCATTCTGAAACTACTTTCCATCGCCTACGAGCCCATCAACCAGAGCATGATGGTCTCGCTCCTGCACGAATGCGACGTGCGCAACGACCGAGGAAACTACGTGCACAGCCCACAGGTAAAAGAGTACCGGGAACTGCTCGATGCGGGCGGCTGGCTGCACCTCGGCCTCAAGCTGGAGATGCAGGTAGCAGAAAAGGTTCGGGAGCTGGTGATGCGCATGGCCGTGGTGGATACTGCGTTCAAAAGCTACGTCCGGCACATCCAAAAAGTGCTGCCCTACCGGGAGTGGATGTGGGGGCCCCGCAATTACGAGGTGTGCATCCGGGAGCTGCGCATCGCCCTTTACGAAGGCAACCAAAAACGGGTGGAGGAGGTCATAGGCGACATCGAGCGATTCCACCCAGAGGACTGGGCTGGCTCCGATTTTTTCAAAAACTTCTTCTCTCCGTTTGACCCCGAATGGGTATCCACCTTCCCAGAGGTGATTCAAGGCATGGCCATCGGGCAGCTTGTCACCCAATCATTGGTTGACCTCACCCCGGCGGATGATTATGTGGCCTTTCTCGAAAAAAACGGCTGGCTGACCGACAAGGAAAAAAAGAAGACCGGAACGGTCATCCTAACGAGCCTGATGCACCGACAGGGCCGTTTCCAAGAGGCGCTCAAGCTGGCCGAAAAAGAAGAGACCAGTTTTGGCAGGTTGCTGCGTATTGGCACTTCGTTGTTCTTTTTGGGGCAAAACAAGTTGGCGCTCGGTTATTTCGAAGAAGGGCTGAAATCGTTCCGCAAGGATGTTGGCTTGCGCAAAGGCACATTTCCAGCTTTTTACGGTGTGGTTCATATCCTCGCCATCCTTCGGGAAAAAGAAAAAGAATACCTCAAAACCGCCCAAAAACTCGCCATCGACACCCCCGCCAACCCTTACGGCAACCTCTTTGAATACCTCCAATCGGGCATCCAGTTCCAGCTCAACAGTTTTATTGATGCCCAGGACTTGCTCGATGAAGTTCCAAATACACCATTGGAATGGATTTTTTTCACCGCTGCCCATTACTGGAACAGCATGAAGCTGCCCGCCCATGTGCCGCCCATTTTGAAACAGCACCTCCACAACGCCACCAAAAACGGCTACCAATGGGTGGAAATGGAGGTGGCCGCCGTGCTATCTGTTTTTGAAAAAGACAAAAGCCTGGCCGAGGAATTTGCCAAGGATGCAGCCCGGCTGGAAAAAACGCTCAATTGCCAAAGCATCCTGCACCTGTTCCCCCGCACTGAGGCATGGGAGCGATCGCTGGAGGCGTTGCTGCACATTCAAGCCAAGAAAGGGAAAAAGTCGGCTGCCGCTGCCGGGGAGAAACAAACCCGCCTCGTCTGGTGGGTCAATTTTGGCAAACATCAAGTACAGCCCGTGGAGCAGACCCTGGGCAAAACCGGCTGGTCAAAGGGCCGGAACGTGGCGCTCAAACGCCTCAAAGAGATGCAGGTGGAGAACATGAGCGACCAGGACAAAGCCGCCGCCCGTTCCATCAAAATGAACAACCACGGCTACTACGGCGGTGTGGAGTATGTTTTTGAAATGGAAAAACTCTACCAGGCGCTCGTTGGGCATCCGCTGTTATTCCTCATTGACAACCCGAGCATCTCCGTCGAAGTGGTGGAGCAGCACCCCCAACTGCTGGTGGAGCAAAAGGGCGAGGACTTCGTGCTGCGGTTCTCCCATGAGTTCAATGACCCCGGTGTTCAATTGATGCGGGAGACGCCGACCCGCTACCTTTTGATGAAAATAAGCGAGCAGCACACCGAAATCAACCGCCTGCTCGAACACGGCAAACTGCGCATACCGCCCAAGGGCAAACAACAGCTCATCGAGGCGGTGGGCAACCTCAGCAGCATCGTCACCGTGCAGTCGGAGGTGGGCGGCGAGGCCGTCAACATGCCGACCATCGAGGGCAACGCCGTTACCGTCATCCACCTGCTGCCAGTCGGCGACGGCTTCAAGATTGAGTTCTTCGTAAAACCTTTTACCACAGACCCGCCCTATTTCAAGCCGGGAGAAGGCCGGGAGCGCATCATCGCCGAGGTAGGCGGACAGCCGACCAAGGCCACCCGTGATTTGAAAGCGGAAAAAGACAATGCCAAGCGAGTGGAAAACGCCTGCCCCACCCTGCTCCGCACCGACAGCGAAAACCGGGAGTGGCTCTTCGACAACGCCGAGGATTGCCTCAACGTGCTGATGGAACTGGAGCCGCTGCGCTCGGCAGCTGAGGCCATCATCGAGCACCCCAAGGGCGAAAAACTGCGTATTGCCGGGCAAGTTGGCTTCGACCAGCTTTCTATCGGCATCAAAAAGGAGCGGGACTGGTTCAGCCTGGAAGGCAAGGTGCAGGTGAACGAGAACCTCGTCATGGACTTCCGCCAACTGCTCGACCTCTCGCAAAATGCCAAGGGCGGTTTTGTAGAACTAAGCGATGGGCAGTTTCTGGCCATCACCAGCCAGTTGCAGCGCAAGCTGGAGGAATTGAACAACATTTTTACGAAGACAAAAAACGACCTGCGCTTCCACCCGCTCGCCGTGCATTCGCTCGAAGATTTCACCGGACTGCTCCACGACGTGACGCTGGACGCCGCCTGGAAAAAACAGCTTTCAAGGCTGGCGGAGTCCCGTGAAGTGAACCCGAAAGTGCCGTCCACCTTCAAGGCCGAACTGCGCCCGTACCAAGAGGACGGCTATCGCTGGCTGTCGCAATTGGCGTACTGGGGCGTTGGCGCCTGCCTCGCCGACGACATGGGCTTGGGTAAAACCGTGCAGGCACTCGCCCTGCTCCTCGACCGGGCGAAGCAAGGCCCGGCGCTCGTCTGCGCCCCTGCATCCGTGGTGCGAAACTGGTTCCACGAGGCCGTGAAGTTCACCCCGACGCTGAACCCGCTGGTGTTCGGCGAGGGCGACCGACAGGAGATGCTGGACAATTTGCAGCCATTCGACTTGCTGCTGTGCAGCTACGGCCTGATGCAGCAGGAGGCAGAGGTTTTGACCGAAAAACATTTTACCACCATCGTGCTGGACGAGGCGCAGGCCATCAAGAACCGGGCGACGAAGCGCTCGCAAACGGCCATGCTGCTGCAAGGCGATTTCAAGGTCATCACCACGGGTACGCCCGTGGAGAACCACCTCGGCGAGCTTTGGAACCTGTTCAACTTCCTCAACCCCGGCCTACTCGGCTCCCTCGACCGCTTCAACGAAACCTACGCCATCCCCATCGAAAAACTGCAAGACCGGGAAAAGCGCAACCAACTCCGACGCCACATCCAGCCGTTCATTTTACGAAGACGGAAAAACGACGTGCTGGAAGAACTGCCAGAAAAAACAGAAATCACGCTGACCGTGGAGCTATCGCAAGAGGAACGTGCGTTTTACGAAGCACTGCGCCGCAAGGCCATCGAGAACATCGAGAGTGGCGGCGGCGAGGCTGGCGACAAGCGTTTTAAAATCCTGGCGGAACTGATGCGGTTGCGGCAGGCGGCTTGCCACCCACGGCTCGTTTCGCCAACGAGCGAGCTGCCCAGCAGCAAGCTCAACCTCTTCGCCGAAACGGTGGAGGAACTGCTGGAAGGCGGACACAAGGCGCTGGTATTCAGCCAGTTTGTGAAACACCTGAAACTCATCGAGGAGTGGGCGAAGAAGCAGGGCGTCACTTACCAGTACCTCGACGGCAGTACCCCGCTGCCGCAGCGTGACAAGGCCATCCGGGCCTTCCAAGCGGGCGAGGGTGACCTGTTCCTCATCAGCCTCAAGGCTGGCGGCTTCGGCCTCAACCTCACCGCCGCCGACTACGTCATCCACCTCGACCCGTGGTGGAACCCCGCCGTGGAGGACCAGGCCAGCGACCGGGCGCACCGCATCGGGCAGCTTCGCCCGGTGACCATTTATCGGCTTGTTTCTGAAGACACCATCGAGGAGAAAATCGTGAAGCTCCACGCCGACAAACGGGACCTCGCCGACAGCCTGCTGGACGGTACGGAGATGAGCGGGAAGCTGAATGCGGAGGAGTTGTTGGCGTTGATAAAGGGGTGAGGGGATTGGGGATTGCGGGATTGCGGATTGGGGGTGACTGGCTTGGGCAAAATTTGAGTAGGAAATGTTTGGTAGGGGTCTTAGATTTGTGGAAAAATAAGTTTCGCTATGGAAAAAGCATTGGTCATCCGCAAAATCAATCAAATGCCCGACAACCTTATGGGCATCGTAGGAGAGTTCTTGGACAGACTCGTTCAAGGTTATGAGCTTGGTTTCAAACAGGGCAACGAGCTTTCCGAAACTGAAAAACAGGAGATTTTGGACGCATTAGCTGAGTACGATGCCAAGCCCGAAACGGGCGTGAAATGGGAAAACCTAAAAGCCGAACTTACTACCAACCATGCCCTTTAGCATCACCTTCACCAACCGAGCCAACGACGACCTTCGAGAGATAATAGATTACTACGACCACGAGGCTGCCGAAGTAACCCAATCGTTCCTTCGGGAATTTATCGCCATCGTGGACTTGTTGCGTGAGCATCCCAATGCCTGCCCGATAGCATTCGCAAAAGTTCGCAAAAAGGTTATGCACCGATTTCCTTTCAATATTTTCTACACCATCAGAAAGCAAAAAAAGGAAGTCGTTATCGCCCGGATTTGGCATCAGAAGCGAAACCCGAAGGCGCTTTCGCTCAAATAATACCAAGTATCCACTAACCCATCGAAAAGTAAATCGTGAAGCTGCACGCCGACAAACGTGACCTTGCTGATAGCTTGCTGGATGGAACGGAGATGAGCGGGAAGCTGAATGCGGAGGAGTTGTTGGCGTTGATTAAGGGGTGAAGTTATTCTTTCATCGTATGCTATTCGAATCAACGATACTTCGTTTGGAACCGGATTTTATGGTGGCGGAAGATGACCAATCTGTCACGCATCAGGTGCTGCGCCTTTTAGCGGAAACTAATACTTCCGGAAAATTAGGTTCACGATGCTAACATCGTTGCTACCATGCTTATCCACGGAGTTGCTACCATCCTGACTCACAATGTCGCAAATTTTGACAGGCTTTTACACCTAATTTCCATGCTGACGTTAATTCAGAATGCAGCTGCCCACCCATCAAAATCGCCACCCAATACCCGCCAAAACACTGGGCCGAAGTGTTATATCGCCACCAACTTCTTCACCTGTCGGAGGCAATTTTTCCGTCCTAACATTCACCGCCGCCCTGCAATACAGCGGAAACGACGGATGCACCTCCACGCCCGCCGTGCCATAAGCGCCGAACGAACATCCCGCCGAATTTTTTGCCACAGGAAAACGGGTGTCTGCCAGTTCCGCCTGCATCGTCGAAGCTGCCGTTCTGGCATACTGAACCCCTGCGCCGAGGAAGGGCTGGAAGGTGGATTTTCCCAAAAACCAGGCTCCGCCAAATTGCGCCAGCAGGTGTTGCTGTTCCGTGCGCAAGTTGCCTTGCAAGGTTTGTGGTTGACCGTTTTGCTGACCAAAAACGACGACCGGAAAAGCTGCACCAAACTCGCTGCTTGAGCGGGATGCGCCAGCTTCGATTTTCAGGTGGGGCAGAAGCCGCAGGCCGATGTTCAATCCGAGCGAGGGACTTTGGTTTTTGAAAACCTTGCCCGGCTGGCTGGGGTCGGAGAAGTTCCCGATAAAAAACTCGCCGCCGAGCTTTTGAAAAAGCTGCTCGAACAATTCCGGTGAGGAGAATACCGTGTTTTGAAGCTGGCCCATGCCGTTGGCCGCTTGCTGGTTGGCGTCGGTTGGGTTGTTCAGAAACACACCGCCAGTCAGCTCCAACTGAAAGTAGGGGCGGAATCCTGCGGGGATAATTTTCGCATTTCCCCCAGTGAGGGTCATTGGCTGGAAAACCAAGCGGGTCGCCTGGGAGCTTTGCGCCATAATTTGCGCCAGCGAAAAGAAAAAACAGCAAACGGAAATGATATTCGATTTCATGACAATGGAATTTAAAAGTGAAAAGAAAAAGAGCGCCCCGAACCCCGTCCGGGGCGCATGGTTTTTTGTTGGAAGGCAGGATGAAACTCACTTGCCGTACCGCTTCCTGAATGGCCCGCTCCATTCCCTCCGGAGGTCGGGACTGTTGATGGCATCTCTCATGGCGTCGTCATGACTTCTGCCTCTCATACGTGCAACCGCATACTTTTGGTAGTAGCCTTCCACGATGTCTCCCCATTTTTCGGTAGGTGCGGTTGGGTTTGATTTTAGCACTTTCGCCTCCACGCCAACTGCCTCGAACGTGTTCCAGAATTGGTTGACACCGTCCTCCACGCTTTGCCGAGTTTCCTCGTTCTGCTTCGCAAAACTCCTGCCCGTGCTCGTCTCGTACTGCCGGATGGTGTTCTCCTTGAAATCCTCCTGGGAATAATCCTTGCCTGCCAGTGCCGAAGAAAATATCCAGAACGTTTGCTGGATAATGGCTTCCCGCTCCTTCTCTGGATTGCCAGAGAACGGGGTGGTGATTTCACCAGCCTGCACCAGCCTGTCAACGGCATCGGTGATGGCATCAAGGGCGCTGGACAAGATGGGGGCGGCCTCCGTAGGGTATCGGTTCGGGTCAATGGTGTGACCAATTGGGCGGTCGGTGCCAGGTATGGTCGGCACGAAGCCACTGCCTCCCGGTTGCGCTGGAACCCAGCCAGAGCCAGTAGTTGGTATGAAATCCGACAAATTGCCCGTGTTGGGATTTGTCCAGTTTTCAAAAGCGGGCATGGTAGTTCCGTTGGGTACTGGCTTTGTAAAAACATCGGCGCAGTAGCCCTGCAGCGGCACCTCGACCGTGGCATTCGGTGCGATGGTAATTGGTCGAATCGAAGGCACGACATACGGCTGGTACTGTCCGCAGGAAGGGATGTAAAAGTTCCCAATCGGGGCAGTGATAGGCTGGCCAGTCGAGTTGGTCAGCGTCAGGGTGGCGATGTGGCCGGTCGTGTTGCCCGTGCCAGTAGCCTTGGCGAATAGGTCGTTGACATTGCCACCAAAGCTGATGTTCAGGCGCTTGCCGTCCTTCTCCGGAAAATTGCGTTCGAACCAAGTTTTCAACTCTTGGTTTTTCTGCACCCGCTTTTCGATGTCTTCGAGTTTTTTCTCCACGGCCCGTTTCACGGCGTCGGGGTCGCAGGGGTTGTCGGCACCTGCCTTGTCGGCGGCGTCCTTAAGTTCCTGCTTGATTTTTTTGCCCTGCGAATTGTCCGTCTCCGTCGTTCCGTCCACCTTCTTTTTGATGTCCTCGGCGGTTTTCATGCCGGGGGCGGCCTTGTAGGCATCGTCGAGCGACTTTTTGGCTGCATCGGCAGCGTCCTTGGCGTCTTTGGCGTCCTCCTTTTTGGACTTGTCTTTCGGCGACTTGTCGGAGGCGTCCTGTGCGTTTTCAGCGGCAGCTTTGGCCTTTTCGGCGGCAGCTTTGGCCTTGTTGACTTCCCTTGCAATTTTGTTGCAATCCCTTTCGTCTGCTGGTTTGGCAGCTTCGTCCGTGGCTGTTTTGGCTGCGTCGGCAGCTTCTTTTGCTGCTTTTTCAGCAGTTGATTTTTGTGAAAATGCGGGGACGGCTAATAGTAGCAGCATTCCGGCTAGCAACATGGTGGTGATTTTGATAATGGACTTCATGGCTTGAATTTTAAATGATTTGAAAAAATGGTTCGACCGGGTTTTGCGCAAAACATGCTACAAGTTTAAGCCAGGAAGCAGGCGGGGTTCAAGTACGATTTTCGGGTATTTTTAACACTTATTTTATAAAAAATGGAGCTAGTAGGCAGGACTTTCAAATTGCAAATTATTGAAAATCAATAAATTAGACCTTGAAATAGCTTGTACACCAAAAAGGGGTTTTCAGAAATTTAGTGACCGCTTAGTTTGTGAAAAATGAAGAAAAATGATTTGGATAACGCCAAACAATATCCATTTTTACTTTTTTTGTAAATGGGGTTAAGTTCAGTTCAACTGACATATATCACCCCACCACCCTGACAATACCCATCACTGCAATTCCGCTTTCTCTCGATTTTTAGAAAAATTGCAGTCGGTTTTCAAATCCGATGAAATGAAAATATCATCCAATTCAGCACCATGCTAATCCTCATCGCCGGGCTACCGGGCACCGGAAAAACGACCATCGCCAAGGCTTTTGCCAAAAAATATGGCGCGGTTCATTTCAACTCCGACCACCTGCGCCGGGAGTTGGGACTGTGGGGCAGCTACCGCTCCGAGGACAAAACCAGGGTGTACGAGGAGCTGTTCGCCCGAACAAAGGAGGCACTTGGAACTGGCAAGACCGTGGTGGTGGACAGCACTTTTTATCGGGCCGAGTTGAGGAAAAATTTTGCTGAACTTGCTGAAAATCAAGGTGTTAAATTAAAGTGGATTCTGGCAATTGCTCCGAACGAAACATTGCTCCAACGGGTAACTGCACCCCGCCCCGACAGCGAGGCGAACGAAGCCGTGCTGAAAAAAATTGAGGCGGAATTCGAGCCGTTGGAGCAGCCACACTTCACGGTTGACACCTCAAAATCATCGCCTGAAGCAATCGCCGATGCCATCCACAACTACATCGGTCATGGATAAAAAACAGGTGCTCGACATCGTGGAACGACATGCTTTTCCCGGCAGCGGAAAGGATGCTAGGCTTGTCGAAACGCATATTTCGTGGGTGATTTTGACGCCCGATTTTGCTTTCAAAATCAAAAAGCCCGTCCGTTTTGACTTTCTCGATTTCAGCACCCTGCCGCTCCGCAAAAAGTTTTGCGAAGCAGAAGTGCAACTCAACCGCCGCCTCGCGCCCGACACCTACCTCGGCGTGTTGCCAGTTGGGTTGAAAAATGGGGAGTGGCAAATCGGCGGGGAACTGGCCGAACCGCTTGATTACGCCGTTTGGATGCGCCGGGAGGACGACTCCCACCAACTTGACCGACTGCTGCGGGCGGGCGAAGTTGTGCCCAACGACCTTCAAAAACTGGCGCACCAACTGGCCGTTTTTCACAAAAAACAAACCCTGCCCCACCCGGATTTCGACCCGAACTCGCTGGTGGAAGACTTTGCCGACCTGTTTCACCATGAAAAAAAACTGGTGGCCGCACTGGGTGAATCGACGGCGCCAGTACTTGCTGAGATGCGGGAGGAATTGCCTCGTTTCATTGAGCGGCATTCGGGGCGCCTGCTTGCACGTGCCAATGGAGGCTTTTGGGTGGACGGCCACGGCGACCTGCACTCCCGCAATATTTTCCTCACCGACCCGCCCATCGTGTTTGACTGCATCGAGTTCGACCCGCACCTGCGCCACCTCGACGTGCTGAACGAACTGGCCTTCCTCTGCATGGATTTCGACTTTTTTGGCCGCCCCGACCTTGGCGAGGCGCTGTTCCATTTTTACCAACTAGAACATGCCTGCATCACCTCGCCGGAAGACGAGGCATTGTTCCTTTTTTTCAAGGCTTACCGAGCCAATGTGCGCCTGAAAGTGACGCTGTTGGGCAACCATTCGACGGCGGAAACGATTGCTGCCCTGCGTGGTTATTGGGATTTGCTGCGCAAATATTGGGGTGGGCTGATATGAGAACACGTTGCCCATTGTTCACCTCCTCAAAAATGACAAACATCAAAAGCCCACATGAGCTAAATCAGTGCTTGAAATGCGTAAGTCCCTGAAGTTTGCAAACATGGAAGCATCTCATTTTCAAACCTTTAAATTCAAATACCATGGCACTGAATTTCAATAAATACGTCCAAAAAGCGGAGGCATTCATCAATGATGTTGCTTTCGAAATTGGCGACCCAGATGATAAAGTCAGGGCAGCCAGAATCATGCGTGCGGTACTCCATGCCTTTCGGGACAGGGTAACGCCGGTTGAGTCGCTGCAACTGATTTCACAATTGCCGATGCTCATCAAGGCCATTTACGTGGATGGTTGGAAAATCAAGCACGAAACCAATCGGATACGCCACCTGAACGACTTCATCGAAGCTGTCCGAGAGAACGATGGCATTGAAAACAACTACGATTTCGTCACCGATTACGAAGTGAAAGAAGCCATCCAAGCGGTTTTCCGAGTACTGAAAAACCATGTTTCGGAAGGTGAAATCCACGACATTATCGCCGTGCTTCCTGCCGAACTCAAATCGGTGATGGCGATGGCATGATGTAGTAAGGTGGTTTTGGTCAAATAGCCGGAAGCGCTGTTTTGCAAGCAAAGGCATGGTCAAAGTTTGGCCATGCCTTTGCCATTGTCTATCTTTCCAAAAAAAATTTAGACACATGAAAAACAGTACCTTTCTTCTGGCAGCCACAATGTTTGTTGCCTTGTTCAACGCCTGCCAGCAGCCAGCGCCAGCACCAGTTGACGACCACCTCGGCGACCTCCGCTTCAGCTACACAGGTGCTACCGAAGCCATGCCCCTTTTCACAAAAGGGCTGAAGTTGTTGCACAATTTCGAGTTCGAAGATGCTGCCACGGCCTTTCAGGAGGCGCAAAAAATAGACTCGACTTTTGCGATGGCTTACTGGGGAGAGGCCATGACCTACAACCACCCACTTTGGGCACAAGTTGACAAAGAAAAGGCGCTGGAAGCCCTGAATCGGCTCTCCCCTACTGCTGGGGAACGGCAGGCGAAAGCCAAAACGCAACTGGAAAAAGACTTCCTCCAATCACTGGAAATCCTGTACGGTGAGGGCACTAAAAACGAGCGGGACTCTGCCTATTCCCAGCACCTTGGGAAAATGTACGCCGCCCACCCTGGCAACGAAGAAGTCGCCGCTTTTTATGCCCTGAGCATCCTCGGGGCGGTTCCGGTCGGTCGGGACGTTGCGGCGTATGAAAGGAGTGCCGCCATCGTCAAGGGCATTATCGAAGAGAACCCGAACCACCCCGGCGCACTGCACTACCTCATCCACAGCTACGACGACCCCCACCATGCGGACTTGGCCTTGGAAGCTGCACACAGCTATTCTACCGTCGCTGCCGATGCTGCACATGCCCTGCACATGCCGTCGCATATTTTTTTGGCAGAAGGCATGTGGGACGAGGTCATCGAGCGGAACATTGCCTCCTGGAAGGCCAGCCAGCAGCGGATGCGGGACAAAAAACTGACCGTCGATGCCCAGAGTTACCATGCTTTTGCTTGGCTGATGTACGGTTATTTGCAAAAAGAAAATTTCAAGGAGGCTAGCCGGATGGTGGCCGAAATGAAAAAGTACATGGACGAATCACCCGCCAAACCTGGCCGCAGTTATTTCGTCAGCATGAAAGGTGCTTACCTCACCCACACCGCTGATTGGAACAGCGATATTGCCAATTATGACATAAAAACGGACGACCTCGGCATCGTATCGAAGTCGCAGTACGCCTTTACCGAAGGGATGAAAGCCTTTTTGAAAAAAGATGCGGCGGGGCTGAAAACCATCCTTGCCAACATGGAGGAGGAGCGCAAAAAAGCCGCCAACCTGGTCACCACAAAAGGGCTGGCCATGTGCAGCGGCCCCAGCATTGCCAGCGCTCCCGACCAACTGGACATCGACCGGGCCAATGTGATGGCCATGCAACTTCGTTCCCTCGAAAGTCAACTGCAAGGCAAAAATACGGAGGCAGAAAAATGGTTGCGCACTGCCACCCAGCTCGAAGGCAGCCTCGATTATGATTCCGGTCCGCCGTCCATCCTGAAATCTTCTTTTGAAATGTACGGTGAGTGGTTATTGCAGAACAATAAGCCCAAAGAAGCGCTCGACCAGTTCAATGTTGCACTGGAGCGGGGGCCAAAACGCCTGCTGGCTTCAAAAGGAAAACTGGAAGCGGAGTCCGAGGCCCTGAATCTTTGAAATCACTTCATCTGTCCATTGTTTAAAACAAAACCTTTTTTCATGAAAACTGTCTTGTCCATCCTTTTCACCCTGAGCCTACTGTTGTTTTCAACATCTGGTTTGCTGGCGCAAAAAACCTACGGCAACCTCTACCATCCCGAAGCCAACGCCACGGAAGACATTGCAAAAGCCATCGAAAAAGCCGCAGCCGAGGGCAAGTACGTCATCGTGCAGGGCGGCGGCAACTGGTGCGGTTGGTGCTACAAATTCCATGACTTCATCGAAAAGGATGCCGAGCTAAAAAAACTGCTGGATGACAACTACGTCCTCTACCACCTCAACTACAGCAAGGAAAGTACGAACGAGGCGACTTTTGCGCAGTACGGTTTTGCGCAGCGCTTCGGGTTCCCCGTGCTCATCATCCTCGATGGCAAGGGCAACCGCATCCACACCCAGGACTCCGGCCTGCTAGAAAGCGGCGATGGCTATGACCGGAAAAAGGTGGAAGGGATGCTGAAGGCTTGGACGCCGACAGTGCTTGACCCGGTGAGCTATCAGAAGCAATAGGTGATTTGAAATCTTAGTTTTTGAAAGTATTTTTGTCGGGGCTTTGTTGCTTGTACAGCTTGGCAAATTAGCGGTTTGACATTTTATGCCTACTAGTTTGTCGGGTTGGGTGGGTGGGTACAAAGTGGAAATACACGCAATCGTGGGTATGTGCGGAGTTGCATGTATACGTTAGTTAGTCACAATAAAAAAAGCAAAAATGAGTCAATTAGATAAGATTAGCATATCTCTAAAAGGAATAGGTCAATATTTGAAATTAAAGAGACTTATGGTACCTAAATATCAAAGGGATTATGCTTGGGACGAAAAGCATGTAAATGATCTTTTACTTGACATAGCGAATGCACTACAAAATGAGGAGAAAGAATATTTTATAGGTTCAATTGTTGTCAAAAACAATGAAAATGATAGAACTGAAGTTGTGGATGGACAGCAACGACTAGCAACAATAACGATTATTATCAATTGCATTAAGTCGATATTTGAAAGAGAAGGAAATGAAAGAAAAGCTTTTCAAATATCTAACGACTTTCTTATGACTCATGAATTGAGAACAGAGGAAGACGTGCCAAGGTTGATTTTAAACGAAAATGATCACGACTTTTTCTTCTCACACGTTTTAAATAACAAGCCAAACTTGAGCACAAAAAAAGAAGTTCGAGTGAGTCATCAAAAATTGCTTGATGCTAAAGAAGCGATCGAAATTAAATTGTCTCAAATTCTAGCTGCGAACAATCAAAATTCTGATGTATTGATTGATTGGGTCGAATACATCGAATCGAATGTTAAAGTAATATGGGTAGAGGTTCCTGATTACGCAAATGCCTTCACAATATTTGAAACACTTAACGACCGAGGTATAGACTTGGCAATATCTGATTTACTTAAGAATTACCTTTTTCACAAATCAGCAAGTGCTATAAAACAAGCACAGCAAAATTGGCTAACGATGGTAAGTGTCTTAGAGTCTGCCGATAGTAATTCAACAGTTGTTCCATACATCAAATACTTATGGGCTTCATATTATGGAAACGTAAGAGAGAAGGAACTTTACACTAAAATAAAAGACACGGTCAAAACAAAAACAAAAGCTCTTGAATTCTCGAATCAGCTCTCGGACAACTCAAATCTTTATACGGCCCTACTTTATTCAGACCATTACTATTGGTCAGAATATAGCACAGCGACAAGACGAAATATTCGTACCATAAATGAACTGGGAATGGTTCAGATTAGACCTTTGTTATTGTCCATGTTGCCGAAGTTTGATAAAAAAGAAACTGAGAAGTCCCTTGAGTCAATTGTTTCTCTAATTGTAAGATTAATAGTGTCAGGAACATTAAGTAGTGGAATATTCGAAAGGCAGTTCTCAATAACTGCTATGAAAATTAGAAATGGAGAAATTAAAAATCGAAATGAACTTTTGGAAAGTTTGAAAACACTTACACCGAGCGATGAAAGATTTAAAGAAGCTTTTCAAACATTTACGATTTCCAACTCATCTATTGCAAAATATCTCTTGTCGACAATTGAAAACTATCGGAGAAACGACCAAGGTTCAGATTTAATACCAAATAATGATGAAACTATTGTAAATCTAGAGCATATTCTTCCAAAGAAATTGAATGAACAATGGCCAGATTTTGATGAAGATGAGCACAGATTATATTTCAAACGATTGGGGAACATGACGATTCTAAACTCACGTAAAAACTCTCGAATAGGCAATAAAAGCTATAATGAGAAGATTCCAGTTTTTTCGGAATCAGAATTTATTATAACAAAAGAAATTTCTTCAAACACAGTATGGAATAAAGAGTCAATAAATGATAGGCAAAATCAATTTGCTTTGGATTCCATTAAATGCTGGAAAATGAGATAAAAATACTGTGACTAACAATGTGTATCTGTTTATACCTCCCATCCGGTCGGCACAAACAGATACACCGACGTTAGCTTCCATCAAAAATAAAATGAAAAGAGAAATAACATCCTTGCTGGTAATTGCTGCTTTAATTTTTAGTGGGTGTTTTATTTTAGGAGATGACTGCGATACGTTCCTCCCTCAAAAATGGCATATCGGAGAAATTGAAGCTGAATTGATAACCCAAAAGCCAATTCTGAAAGTTGGAGATACATTTATTTTTAGATTTAGTTTGGCTAAAAATTTAATTGATACCGCTAACCAAGAAATGAACATAGACGAAGGCGTACAAGTATTTAACAAAATAACAACCAGTTCAAATTTGAGCGACACAACAAACAATGACTTTTTTGCAATTGACACAACTATTTTTAAAGTTTTTGACAAGTACTTTGACATGATGTTGATTAAGGGGGATACCGTTAATGCATACATGCATGAATGTGAACTGATAGGCGATTATTGGGAGATAGAAACTAAATATGTCGCAAAGAAGCCTGGCAGCTATTGGGCAAGGATAGAGTTCTGGAAAATTTATACAAGCGATTCGAACTTAGGAGATGGAGTTTGCATGGAAGGAGATACAGAAACATTTGGAGCAAAATTAATCTGGAAGGAAAGTGAATATAACCAGATTGACTTGTTGTTCCAAGATGAGAAAGAAAAATATCCAACCTACTTTGGGTTTATTGTCGAAGAATAAAAGAAAGAAAAAAAGCAGCCGAGAACAATGCATCCACTGCCGGGTTGGATTTAGAAAGGAACTTTAGCGTAAGTCAGGCGGTAACTTCAAGTTACCGCCTGACTTGGGTTCCGCTAAATGATGAAGTTTTTTTTCTGTCCCTAATCTTGAAACCTCATTTCAGGACACGACAAAACCCACTATTTACTCGCAGTCGCATACAGTTTATCCACATCGTTTTTGATGGCAGGTATTGTTTGCAGATAAGCCCAAATAGTTGAAACCTCTTCGTCGGAAAGTGCCCCGTGCGGCACCATCGGATAGCGGATAATCTGCCCATTTGGCCGCTGCCCAAACTTCACCGCCTTGACGAATTGCTCCTCCGTCCAGTTTCCGATGCCGGTTTCTTTGTCAGGTGTCAGGTTTCGGGTGAAGACGATGTTGCCGTCCAAATCCGGCATTGGGTTTCCTCCGCTGAAATAGCCGGGCGTTTTATCTGGCTCCATCATATTCATCGTCTCAAAGCTCGTGCTGTGGCAGCCATAGCAGTCCACTTTGGCCGTTGAAAGATATTTACCGTAGGCCACCTTGTCCGTGATGGGCGGGGCAACAATCGGTGCCGAAGGGAACGGGAGTGGCTTGAACGCCACCCGACAAAGGAATTTGGTAAAAAAACTAGGTTGCGATGCCGGATGGACCTTTTGCGAAGCCTCCGTTTCAGGCTCATTTGAGCGCAAGTAAGCAATCACTGAATGCAGGTCATGGTCGGAAAGGTGCGGGAATTTTGGCATCCAAGGTGGTGCGTACCTGCCATCCCGCTTTATGCCCGTTCGAAGCAAGAACGCTATCTCTCCATCGCTGTAGCGTCCAGCGCCGTACTCCGGGTCTTTGGTAATGTTAGCCGTCCAGACTTTCCCGAACATTTCTGGGAGGTCTTTCATGTACTGGCCTTCCAATTTCCCATTCTCAGCCATGTGGCATTGGTTGCAGACCATGCTGGCGTGCCGCTTTCCTTCGGCCACCATGGCGCTGTCACCCTGAACCTGGAGGTCTGGTGCTTTTACCTCGTAACTCGGAATTCCGCCAAAGTGGATAGCGGCAGCGGCAATAGCCAACAAGATGGCCACGACAGCCAGTGCCCAGCCGACAATTTTTAGTACTTTTTTCATTTGTAGATTGTTTTGTTATTAATGTTGATTAATGGCAAAATAAATCATTATCCTCCGCTTCATGAAATTAAAAATGCTTTTTTTAATTTTTTCCAGTACTAAAAAAATTGCCTACTGCATAAAATAAAAGCAGGCCGAAATGATAGTTTCGGCCTGCGAGTGTCTAAGACAAAATGGTATGGTATTCTTGTTTTGGTTTCAAAACCATACACTTTTAGTATTTTGAAAATTCGGCTTTATAACACTCCGGCTTTGTCGCTTTTGTAAGTTGCTTTTGGCATGGCCGAAGGCCACCTGCGACGTCTAGCGAGCGGCCTAATTTGACGCCGCAGTTGGCCTTCGGCCATGCAAAAGCGACTTGTCCAGGGTATATTTTATTTCAAAATTCCAAAATCAAAAGATGTCGGTTTTGAATATTTTGGTTGCTGATATGTGGCAGAAAAGACGGAACGCTCATGCCAAAAGCGACAAAATAATGGTGGCTAAAGCCATGATGATAACGCACCAAGCGGTCGTCAGGAGCAGCTGATAATTTTTTTGATTAATCATGGCAATATGGTTTATACTTCTGGCATTTGACTTTTGGCTATTTGCTTTTGGCCAAAAGCCAAAAGCAATTTAAAATGGACAAAACCTGGCGCTCCAAAGCATAAAATCGGGCAAGAAATTCTCCACAGCGCCACTAGTGCCCGTTGACTTCTGGCGGGATTGTTTTTATTGGTTACAAAAAACTTTTCATCCTCAAAATTCGACATCCAGCAACTCCTTTACCTGTCGCTCGTTCATTTGGTCAGGCACTAGCCGGAAGACGCCATTTCGCAAAGCGGCCAGCACGGGATTCGCCAACTGGGCCAGCTTGCCCAACTGCCATGAGCGGTTCACGATGAGCGCCGTCCGCTTCAGCCGCACTTGCTCAAAGGCTTGGAAGGCCGCTTGAGGGTCTGCAATTTTCGCCAGTGTTTTGCCTAAAATAACCGCTCCTTCAATGGCTTGACAAGCGCCCTGGCCCATGTTTGGCGTGGTGGCATGGGCTGCATCGCCGAGCAAAAGCACCCGGTCAAAAGCAAAGTTTTTCACGGGCGAAAAGTCAAGAATGTCGTTCCACAAAATCTTCGATGGATCGGTCAATTGGATGATTTCGGGAATAGGCGCATGCAATTCACCAAAGTTTTCGAGCAGTTCCTGTTTACCGAAAGCGGCAAAACGTTCTTCCTTGGCTTTCGGTGAATTGAGACAGGCGAACCAGTAAATCCGGTCGTTGGGGAGCGGGACAATGCCGAAGCGTTTTCCCAAACCCCAGGTTTCGGAAGCAGTGGCGGGGTTGAGACCTCTCAAGTTTTTAAAACTTGGAAGGTCTTCACCGCCACCCACCACGCCACGCCAGCAGGTGTAACCCGCGAACCGGATTTTGCTTTCCGGCAGCAGTTTTTTCCGAAAAATGGAGTGGATGCCATCGGTGGCGACCACATAATCGGAGCGGGTGGAGGAGCCGTCGGCAAAACAGATTTGAACTTCATTTTCAACTTGACGAAAATCCCAAACACGCTTGCAGAGGTTAATCGCAACGCCGGGAAGTTGCGCCAGCAAAACCTGCTGCAAATCCGCCCGATGCACTGCGAAGTTGCTGATTGTCTGTAAGTTGCGATTGATGACGAGGTTATCGCTCTGGGTAATCACCCTGCCTTTCGGGTCAAGAATTTTGAAGCATTCGAGCACGTTGCTCGCCGCCAGTACCTCCGTTTTTACGCCGATATGGTCGAAGCCAAGGATAGCATTTGCGCCGAGTGCCAAGCCGGCTCCCGCCGCCCGGAGTTCGGGGCTGCCCTCGTAGATTTCCAATTCAAGGTCTGGTCGGAATTTGCGGAGCGAAATGGCCACTGTCAATCCTGCAATGCCTGCGCCGATGATGGTGATTTTCATGGTTCAAGCAAATTAAGTCGAAAATTAAGCTATTTGAATTGAGCAAAATATAGTTGTCGTATTGAAAATTGATTTTCAGGCCACTATAGTGTCGGCGTGACTTTGAGTCTAATGTCGTCAACTTAGCGTTCCATCGGAACGGCATCTTTGTAGCAATGAATAAATTCCATGACACCGTTCCATCGGAACGGCATCTAAAAGCGATGGGAAGATACCGTTCCGATGGAACGGAGGGGCGCTGTTACCCTTTTCTACAAAGATGTCGTTCCGCTGGAACGAAGAAAAAATCCTTTAAGTTGACGACATTAGACTTTGAGTCACGCCGACACTTGCCCTGCTTTAATTATCAATTTATAATTCGACTAATTAGGCGGAAAATTAAGCCATTTCAACAAGCCCGAAAACCGTTTGCAGTTTCTCATATTCCGCAGGCGCCAAAACCCTTTCTGCCAAATTCATCGTGGCGTCAAAAACGGGCCGTGGTGCTGTTTGCTGCATACCAGTCAGCATTTCCACCAGTTCTTTTTCTGATTTAGTTGGCAGGATATATTTCAGCCACAACATGGACATTTCGGGTGTCATGGCTGCCATAATGCGAGGCTCAAAAGCCTTCAATTCATCATCGGTCATATATTGCCAGCAAAGGGACTGGGTATCAGTTTCTTCCTCCATGAAGTGATTCAGCATATTAGCGTGCAATATGCAGAGGTCTGTGTACAATGCTCTGCCAGCAATGGAGCCATCTTGTCCATTATTAACGGCTTGAGATATAGTCGATATTTGTTCCATTAATTTATCAAGCGTCGCATGGAGTTTGATATGTTCTGCCCGGTCGTGCGCAGTGGCATTGGGCACATATTTATCGAGTTCAAGAAAACATATATCGTCCTCATGGTGTGAATGTGAGTAAACGAGGCTAAATACCTCTTCCATAAGTTTTTTCAATGCTACTATATCTTGCGGAATAGCGAAATCTGTTTTGCCTGCAAGGTTCAGCAAATTACTGAAAGCGAGGCGCAATGCCTTATGTGGCACATCGAATACTTGATAACGGTTCATATGATTTGATTTAAAAATGTTGATTGAATTTTTGATGACTATTGGTCTTTAGGGCGGAAGCCCTACTACATCGTCGAAGGCGGCACTGGTGCTGGCACGATGTTGTTGACCGCAGGCACTGATTTCAGGTAGGCGAAAATGGACGACAAATCCTCGTCAGTCAGGTTATTGTAAACAGTCCAGGGCATCGGCGGCAAAAGCGGCCTGCTCCCATCCAACCCTTTGTATTTGCCCTCCCGCATGGCCTTGAAGAACTGCTCCTCCGACCAATTGCCGATACCACTGCCATCAGGCGTAATATTGGCGGCAAAGCTGGTGCCCCATGGCCCCGTCGCATGTGTCAGCCCCATGCCGAACAGCACGTAATCTTTCAACACGCTTTTGTCGGTTACCGGGGCTAGTGTTTGGTCGGCAGGGTGTCCGGAGAGGCGGCGTTTGGGGTCAATTTCTGGCCCGTTTGGCCCCATGATTTTTGGGGAGTGGCAGTCGTCGCAGCCGATGACGTTTACGAGGTATTCGCCCCGTTTCACCTTCATCTCAGGCGTTATGATTGCAGTCGGCATATCTGCTTCTTTTTCTGAGCAACTGAACAGAATAAAGCCTAGCAGCATAAAAATAGTGACAATGGATATTATTTTCATTATTTGAAGAAGATTTTAATAAGTTGATAAAAAATGTGAAAAGCCAGGCGGAACGCATATTGGCTCCGCCTGTGCCGATTCATTTCACCATTAATTCTTCTGAAAAGTCACGGTAAACGTGTAGGTCACACCTTCTTCGGTAATTTCGTAATGTGCCTTGAAGGTGTTGTTCTTCAGCTCCTCGACGTTCCAGCTTTCGGTCTCGCCGTCGGTGGTCACGCTGAGGATGGTCTGGTCCGTGTTGAATGTCCAAGTACCGGAGGTGGTCTGCGGATCATTCGGGTCGCATTTGCTGGCGCCTTCGTCAAAGTTGACTGAGCCATTTGTTTTGAAAATGGTGAGGTCGTCCTTGATGCAGGCAGGTAGTTGGGCGTAGATATTCGTCACGGGGGTGCCGAACCATTCGAACGCCGGGTCAGAGGTCAGCGCTGTAAGTTTCCAGTTGCCGCCCGTCAGCACTTTGGTTTTGTCGGGCTTCGCATCGTCGTCTTTACAGCTCATTAAGTTGATGGCCAACAGGCCGAACAGGACCACGAGGGCCTTGAAGGAGATTGCTTTCATTGTCGAGTGATTTAAAAAATTATGGGTTGGTATAAATTAATTTTCAAACAGTGAGCAGTAGGAATACTGCCAGGAAAATGAACAAACTTCAACTACGCACCACCCAGACTTTCTGCGTCAGCGTACTTCCTGCCGTTGTAACTCGGCACATGTACATGCCACTGTCCAAGCTTCCCAAATTGGCAGGTAGCGAATAATTGCCATCGTGGAGTTCCCCTGCAAATACATCGGAAACGTTGTTCCCTAAAAGGTCATAAATATCAACAGAAACAAAGCTGTCTTTAAATAGTGAAAAAGCGATAGTTATTGTCGAAGTGGCGGGGTTTGGGTACGTGGCAAATTGTCCGACGGCCTGATTAGCTATTTCGTCCGTGGGCGACAGACCAGTTCCCATCGAAATATCATCCACCACAAAAAAGCCGCCGATAGTGGGCAATCCTGACACCCCATAGCTGTTGATTGTCATTGAAATAAAAGCACGGTAGGGTTGTCCAGCACCATAGGTCATTGGAACTTGGAGTAGCCTGAATGTATCAGATGGTGAAGAAATTTCTGAAAAGCCTCCCCCGAATACGGTTCCCTCATTATCCATCATGCCCACAAAAATGGACACTACATCTGAAGTATCAGCAGGTTGAAATTTGTAATAAAGTGACAAATAAGGATAGGCCTCGGTAACCGGGAACCCAAAATCACTGGTATTACTTTCCAGCAGCGGGATATATGGAAATTCGGGTGAACCGAGGTAGGGACTCACGCTGCCTTTTAGGGCAAATTCGCCGATGTAACCAGGGGAGGTGCGAGTAATGTTACTGCCTTCCCCATCGGGTAGGTTGGAGGTAAACCAGGCATCGGGTTCGCCGTTAGTCCAGTTTTCAAAACTTGAATTTGGCACCGGATTCTGACCAAAAGAAGGAGTATAGAATAGCAGAGCGCCAATGGCACACAATAGTTTGACTTTCATTGTTGAATAATTTTTAGAATTAGAAAAAGGGTGATGATGCTTTCAAGGCGTGTAGAATAAAAGTATACATAGAGCCTCGTACTGCCAGTTGCCCCGGCAATCCACGCCTTCTCGCACAGATACAGCGTGTCTTATCGGGGAACATAACAGGGTTCGGATGCCCACATTTAGCTCATGGCGATGCTTGGCTCATTTCCAATAATTCAAGAAAAGTGGCCATGTCAGAAAAAAATTCTACGCGACATATCTTGCCGTCTTGATTGAATGTATAAAGCTGGGTAACCCTGATTTGGAATTGCTTACCGGTCTTTATAGTCCTTCCATTCGACCAGCCGATAGCTATCACCGTATCGCCGCAAGAGTACACATCGTCCAGCCTAATTTCTGAAATGATGTTACTTGTCACGTTGGTCATGTAGGCCCCAACACCCTGAATGCCGTGGTAGCTGCCCCCCCAGGGCAATTGTTCCGGCTCCACAATGGTAATATCAGGAGCCAGCCAAGTGTATAGGTCAATTACGTCCATCGCCTTGTGCGGAGCGAAATAATTCAGGATGATTTTTTCACGTTGCGTTTTCATTGGAAAAATTGTTTTCAAATGGTTTTAAAAAGTCGGGGGATTTATTGCTTAATTGATGATGCAAAGATGACGTCAAGCGCAGTGCCACGAAATAGCACATAGATGTGAAAGCTTCGAAAAAAGGGAAGGAACCATCACCCAAATGGATGAGAATCAACGGATTTAGGGACGGCTGGTGGCTGGTGACGGCTCAGATGAAGGGATAGAGAACGACAATTCCATTTCAGAAAAATCCAGTTCAAAGCCAAGCAACGCTTGGCTATCCATGATGAGTTTAACGTTGTTGACTTGGATGCTACTCAGCAGCAGGAAGCTGCCAAGAGCCAGAAGGATGGTTTGTTTTTTCAATGTTGTTTTCATGGCTAGCTGTGCTCTTGGAGATTTTGAATCATGTTTGTGATGCTCGAACGTAGGGACGAGACAGCAATCTGGGATGTTACAGTTGGGTCGATTCATTTATTTCCAAAAAAAAAGTTCTAGCACGAACCAAAAACAAAATTGCCGCAAGCGGCTAACCACTTGCGGCAATTTTTAATACTGTTCAAAAAAAATCCTACACAATCTTTTCTTTCAATGCTTTCAGCACCGCTTCCGTTTTCGAGTTCACTTGCAGCTTCTCGTAGATGTGCCGAATATGCGAGCGCACCGTATCAATGCTGATGAAATGCTCCTCGGCGATGAGTTTGTAGGAGTAGCCCTTCACCAGACTTTTCAAAATATCGTTCTCCCGTGGCGAGAGGTCGTAATCCTTCGTTTTGGTGACAGGCTGCTCCTGCTGGAAGAAGTGCAGCACCCGCCGAGCAATGCTCGAAGTCATGGGTGAGCCACCCCGGTGCACATCATGAATGGCCGCAATAATCTCCGTTGGCGATGTGCGCTTTAGCAAGTAGCCCGAAGCGCCATTGCGGATCGCCTGAAAAATCTTGTCTTCTTCTTCGAAAACGGTGAGCATCAGCACCTGCGTTTCTGGGCGCAGCGCCTTGGCCACAGGCGTGGCATCAATGCCTGACCTGCCGGGCATGTCAATGTCCATCAGCACCACGTCAGGCTTGAGTCCCGGTACCTGCATCTCAAGATTGCTGGTGTCAGGGAAGGCACCGATTAGCTGTATGCCCGGCGTGGCTTGCAGCAGGAATGTCATTCCCTCCCGCAGGTCACGGTTGTCTTCGTAAAGTACGATGCGTATTGTTTTTTCCATGTTGCAAAAATGGTTCATGAATTTGGACTGCGAAATCGCATAAAGGGGTGAAAAATTAGCGGAGTGAGCGAGTGAGAGTCGGCATCTCTCACACGCTAACCCGCACCTCAATCCGAGTGCCTGTGGTGGAGTTGGAAAAAATCTCCAATTTGCCGCCAATGTCTGCGGCTCGCTGACGCATGTTTTGCAGGCCGTTGCCACCGCCGCTGGCCGATTGGTTTCCCATTTCGAAGCCCTTTCCGTTGTCCGTAATTTTCATCAAAAGCAATCCTTTTTTCAGGGCGATGTGCAATTCCACCTCAGTAGGGTCGGCGTATTTGGCGCTGTTGTTCACTGCCTCCTTGAAGATGAGGTAGATGTTTCGGCGAACTTCTGGCCGCAGGTTTTGCTTCGCAAAATCTTCACTAAAATAGGTCTTGAACTGCACGTTTCGAGCCTCCAGCAGGCGCAGGCCGAACTCCGTCATGCGGGCGGCGAGGTCTTCCAGTTGGTCATTTTTGGATTTCATCGCCCAGATAATGTCCTGCATACTTTCCGAGAGCGAACTAGCGCTTTCGCTGATTCGGTGCAGCACAGGCGTCACCGTTGGCTTTTCTTGGCCAATTTGTTGCTTCGCAAACTCGCTAAAAAACCGAATACTGCTCAGGGTACTGCCCATCTCGTCATGTAGGTCACGGGCGAGTCCCTCCCGGAATTTTTCAAGACGGAGACGCTGCTGATTGCGCAGCCAAAAAACAGCCAGCACGATGCCGCCCAAGGTCAGTACCATCAAAATCCGAAACCACCATCGTTTATACACAGGCGGAGTTACCCGAATTTCGAGGCTGGTTCCTTGCTCGTTCCAGACGCCATCGTTGTTGGCAGCTTTCATGCGCAGTGTGTACCTACCGCCGTTGAGGTTGGTAAACGTGGCAACTGGCCGGTCGGTGTACACCCTCTTTGTTGAAGCTTTCGAGCATGTAGGCGTACTGGTTTCGCTCCGGTTGGTTGAAGTTGAGTGCCGCAAATTCCACTTCAAAAAAATCCTCGCCGGGGTTCAGCGTGAGGAAAGTATCCCGCTCTAGCCCTTTAAATAAGGAGGAATTCAGCCCAAAATTGAGGTTCATGACGGTACGAGTACGCAGTTCCCGCTCCTTATTCATCACCCTGATGGCCGTTACGGCTACTGGCGGCGGTTGTTTATTTAACAGCAGGCGGTCTGGAGAAAAAAAGTTGAAGGCATTCTGAAATCCCACAAATATCTCACCCGCAGGAGTGATACTCAGCGCATCGGTCATTGTATTACTGAAGAGGCCGTCGGACTTGCCATAATAGCTGAATTTGCCGTTCGCCGGGTCAAAACAGTGCAGGAGGTATTCAGAATTGAACCAGATTTTGCCCTTTTTATCCTCCACGATGTAGCTGACACGACTGGTTTTTAGTCCATTGTCCATCGTGAACCGGCGCAGGAGTTTCCCATCCGAATCCAGTTCCAAAAAGGTTTCGTGAAATGCAGCATAGACACGACCGCTCTTTGCAGCTACCACAGCCCCACATGCAGCGGGTGTTTTTTGGCCGGGATATGTGAATCGCTTTGCCTCCCCTGTGGCTGGGTTGTACCGAATCAGGCTACTCCGATAGGCAGCGAGCCAAAGTCGCCCTTGCGAGTCTTCCGACAGTTGTACGATGTTCAGCACCTTGGCTTCGTTGAGGTATGCTTCGCTAAAAAATGCCTGCTCCATCTGGTCAGTCTTGGCATTGTAGCGGTACAGCCCCTCCTTGCTCGTCACGAACCAAAGGTTGCCTTTGCGGTCTTCCAACCCGCTCCACACCACGTTGTTTTTATCATTGTCCTTAAAAAAAGAGGAATAATCCCGCCACTTGCCCGTGCGGGGATTGTAGCGCCCAATAATTCCTTTCAAGCACCCCCATACATCGCCCCGGCTATCTTGAAACAAGCCAAAAAGACCATCTCTCGAAAACTTGGATGCCCCTGAGTTCATGCGGACAATCGTCCCTGTGGCCTTGTTCCATTCAAAAAGCCCCGTGCCCCAAACCCCCACAAAGAACCGTTGGCCAGTAGGGTCTGTATTGTCCTGTACCGCCCCACAAACCAAACTGAACAGGCCCATATCTGTCGTCATTGGTATCATCGCCCGCCCAAAACGAACGGAGGCTGGGGCGTACTGCTCCAACCCAATCTCAGTCCCAATCCATAAGTTATCGCTGGTTGGGTCTTTGAAAAACCGATTTACTAAGTAGTTATTATGCCGGTGTGGGTCACGGTAGTCGGGGCTGAATTCAACAAATTCCTTTGTATCAGGATAAAAGCACGCCAAACCATAAGCCCCTCCGCCTACCCAAAAAAACGGTCGGCCAGAGGGCAAGGTATCGGGTAACAACTCCTTTGCCAGGGTAGAGGAGATTGGCACTTTTACAAATTCGTCCAGTTCAGGAACGAACCTCCACACCCCAGAAAACCAAGTTCCCGACCAGATTTGCCCCAAAAAATCCTGTGTGACACTAATAGAGGCTGCTTCTTGAAAAGGCTCACGAGGATTGACACCCTTGAATTCTTTGAGCGTTTTAGTGACTGTATCGAAGCGACGCAGCCCAGAATTCACCAACCAAAGCTGGTCAGCTTCGTCAATTATCGTACTGAAATATCCGATTACGTTTTGCGCTGTCTTGAAAAAAAACGACTCTTCATCAGTCTTGGGATTGATCTGATAGATGCCAAATTGACCAGTCGTCCAAGCCATGCCCTTTGAGTCGAAGACCACTGGAGTTACAGCATCATTCTTCAAAGTGTCCGCATTTTCTCGCATCGGAATATGTTCGATGTCGAGCCAAAGCGGGTCAAGCTTACACAGCCCACTGTCCGTGCTTACCCATATCCAACCGTCAGGAGCAAGTGCAACACCAAGGATATAATTATTGGGAATGGTATTGTCGTTTTTAGGGTCATGCCGGAATACCTTGAAGTTGCGGCCATCGAAGCGATTCAAACCGTTCACCGTGCCAACCCAAAGAAAACCCAGTTTGTCTTTGACGATGGCGGTGATATTGTCATTGCTGAGGCCGTTATCGGTAGTGTAGTGCAAAAAAGAAGCGTGGGATGGTTGGGCCAGCAGGAATTGCCAAGCCAAAATACCCAACAAAATGGCAGTAATTTTTCGAGTTTGCATCGTGCAAATCATTGGAATTATTCGAATCCCATCACAGCCCTAATCCTCGTCCAATCAAATTTCTCTTGTAAACTTCAATATTCACCTTGTGCGCATCATACGTTTCGGCGAACATGTGCGTACCAGAGCCGTCGCCTTTTGCCACAAAGAACATGTACTTGTGCGGCTCCCGGTTCAGCACTGCATCGAGGCTGGGAATGCTGGCCATGCTGATGGGGCCGGGCGGCAGGCCGGGGTATTTGTAAGTGTTGTAGGGCGAGTCTAAGTCCTTATACTTGGCCAGGTCACGGGCCTCCCAGTCACGGCTGGCGAAGACCAGCGTCGGGTCGGCTTGCAGCGGCCAGCCCTGCTCCACCCGATTGAGGTACACGCCGGCCATGCGTTTTTTTTCGCTGTTGGCGTTGGTTTCCCGCTCCACGATACTGGCGACGGTGTAAACTTCCTCCCGGCTCAGACCAAGTGACCTCGCCAAAGAATCCCGGCCTTCGGCGGCCCAGAAGCGGTCGTGCTCCTTTTTCATCCGCTCCATGAACTTGCGGGGCGACGTGTTCCAGAAAAACTCATAAGTATTGGGGATAAACATCGAAAGCAACGTCTGCGGCGTCATGCCGATGCTGTCGAGGTAGGTCGTGTCGTTCAGCAGCGTGACCAGCGCCAGCGAGTCCGGCTCGATGAACCTGGCCACCTTGGCGGCGATGTGCTCCGGCAGCCGCTCGTTCACCAGCACCACCTTCACGGGCGCTTGTTTTCCGCTCCGCAAATGCTTCACAAGGTTGAAGCTGCTCATACCCGGCGCAATTTCAAATCGCCCTCCCCTACCATTGTAACTCAGGCGTTCGGCCATCATGCGGAAGGATTTTTCATCCAAAATGAAATGCCCAGCATTCAGCGAATCTAGCACTTGGTCAAGCGAAGAGCCAGACGGCACCAGCAGGTATTTGTTGGTCAGTGTGGCTGGTACGTTTGGCTTGAAAAACATACTCCATGCAAAGTACCCACCCACGCCGATGACCAGCAGGGCGAGGATGCCAATGACTTTGAAGATGGGGCGCTTTGGGGTAGGTTCGATTGGCTGTTGCTCCATTTTAATGAGTGGATGATGTGTTTAAGAATGAGTGAATTGGAAAAAACTCCTTTTAATTTTGATAGTTGCACGCTCGTATTGGGAAATGAAAAAATAGAAAGTGGAAGCACAGAATGACTGCCAACTGCCTAACTATTCGTTCCGATAAACCTTCCCTTCTTTCATCACAAAACGCATGTTTAGCATGGCTTTCATGTCTGCCAGCGGGTTGCCGTCCACCGCCACGATGTCGGCGATTTTTCCTTTCTCGATGGTGCCCAAATCTGCGCTTTTGCCGACCAATGCCGCCGCCGTCACTGTGCTCGACTTTATAGCTTCCATCGCTGGCATCCCACCTTCGTTCATGAACACAAACTCCCAAGCGTTCAGGCCGTGTTGGCTCACCCCGGCGTCCGTGCCGAAAGCGATTTTCACGCCAGCTTTGTACGCTTTCGCAAACGTCGCCTGAATCTGCGGCCCAACGACCGCCGCCTTCGCCGCCACCATTGCTGGAAAGTAGCCCTCTTGTTTCGCCTTCTCCGCCACGAAGCGCCCGGCGCTGATGGTCGGCACGTAGTAAGTGCCTTTTTTTATCATCAAATCCATGATTTCATCTGTCATGAAAGTGCCATGCTCGATGCTCGTTACACCTCCCTGCACCGCCCGCAACATGCCGTCCGCCCCGTGGCAATGAGCCGCCACGGTCATGCCGTAGTCCTTTGCCGCCGCAACAATGGCCTCGATTTCTTCCAGTCTAAACTGCGGGTTTTGGCCATTGGCCGCCATGCTCAGCACACCGCCCGTCGCCGTGATTTTGATGAGGTCAGCGCCGTTTTTGTAGCGTTGGCGCACGGCCTTCCATGCATCGTCCACACTGTTGATGACGCCATCTTCGGGGCCGGGGTCGCCCATCATGTCCTTGCGGACGCCGTTGGTCGGGTCGGCATGACCACCCGTGGTGGCGATGCTTTTTTCTACGGTGAAAATGCGGGGGCCGTCCACCAGCCCAGCATTGATGGCATTGCGCAGCGAAACGTTCACGCCACTGCCGCCGAGGTCACGCACAGTGGTGAAGCCCGCCATCAGCGTTTTTTTGCCAAAAACCTCGGCTTGGTAGGCCACGTCGGTGGGGTTCAGCCGGAATTTTTCTTCGTAAGATTTTGGGTTGCTCTCGCCTTCGAGGTGCACGTGCATGTCCATCAGGCCAGGCATGACGGTTTTGCTCCGCAAATCAATGACTGCCACACCCATCGGAGCCTTGGCATAACCTTTTTGCACTTCTTTGATTCGGTTGCCCTCCACGACGATGGTCATTTCGGATTGGGCATTGTTGCTCACGCAATCAATCAGTTTCCCGCAATGGAGGTAGGTGGTTTGTGCGCTTGCGCAAAGGGCGAGCAGCATTGCTGCCAATGTTGTAAGATGTTTGATTTGTCTCATAATTTTGATTAAAAAAAGATGAGATAGCTCCTCTGCCCGCTCACCTTTTCCTTTGTACTTTTTCCTTTTTCCTTCTCAATACTGCTCATGCTCATTCGGAAAATCCTTCCCCTTCACATCGGCACAGTATGCTTCCACCGCTCCTTTTATTCCCTCGAAAAGTTCTGCGTAACGGCGTAAAAACCGGGGCTGAAACTCGTGCGTAATGCCCAGCATGTCGTGGGTCACCAGCACTTGTCCATCGGCGTACATTCCCGCTCCGATGCCAATGGTCGGGATGTGCAGGCTCTCGCTCACCTCTTTCGTCAGCATAGCCGGAATTTTTTCCAATACGATGGCGAAACAGCCGATTTCTTCCAGCAGTTTGGAGTCTTCCTTGAGTTTTTCAGCTTCCTCTTCTTCTTTGGCCCGCACCTGGTAGGTCCCGAATTTGTAGATGCTCTGTGGTGTAAGGCCCAAGTGTCCCATCACTGGGATACCCGCAGACAGAATGCGCTTTACACTTTCTGCAATCTCAGCGCCTCCTTCCATTTTCACGGCATGTGCACCAGATTCCTTCATGATTCGAATGGAGCTTTCGAGCGCAACCCTGGAATTGCCTTGGTAGCACCCAAACGGCAGGTCCACCACCACCAGTGCTTTTTTTACCCCACGAACCACGGATGCAGCGTGGTAAATCATCTGGTCCAATGTGATGGGCAACGTGGTCTCGTGCCCCGCCATCACATTTGAGGCCGAATCGCCGACGAGGATGACGTCCACCCCACCCTCGTCGAGGATGCGGGCCATGGAGTAATCGTAGCCAGTGAGCATGGTGATTTTTTCGCCCCGGGCTTTCATGGCTTGCAGGACGTGGACGGTGATGCGCTTGACTTCTTTTGTGACTGACATTTCGAAAGGATTGAAGGCGAGAAGGATTGATGGATTGAAGCGTAGCAAGTATGCCGAAACACCTTTTTCACCTTCAATCATTCAATCCTTCTATCCTTGATGACCCGCCAAAGGTAAAAGTTTCTACCATTCCTTAATATTGCCGTGCAATTTGCCACATACCAATCTTTAAATGAAAAAATTCAAGAAGCCCCTCCTATTTGCATTGACCATTGTGGCAATTTTGGCCATCCTCGGACAGTTCGTCCGGCTGCCAATCCTGGGCGTGCACCCACATGCGGCAATACCCCGGCACACGGCAGTCGTCTTGCCGCTTGGGGTAAAGGATTTCCAGCAACTACAGTCGGATGAGGGCAAAAAAAGTCTTGCTAACATTGCCGTACCATCCGACCTTTTGACCGATTTGGCCGTTTTTGACCTAAATTTCAGGAAACTCTTTATCCAAAAAAAGCAAGCCGAATCCATCATAGCACTTCAGCCCACCCGCAGCAGTGGCATGGACGCCCTTTTCATTTTTGACGGGATGAGGGGCAATGACCTGAAAGCCATTTTGGGTGAAAACCCAGCTTGGCGGATGCGAAAGTCCATTTTTAAAGACAACGACGTGTACACGGTTCATCTGGAAAAAGAAACATTCGCAATGGCACGTTTCCGCAACCTGTTGCTGTTCGCTCGGCATGCCTACCTCGTCGAAAATGCCCTCAGCCAGCTTGAAAATCCCGCCAATACCCTGTGCCGGGACAGCGGTTTTTCGGGCGTAGCAAAGGCGGGTGACGCAACCGAAAAAAGCCTTCCCGTGCTACTCAACCTCAGCGAACTCGGGCCGCAGTTCAGCCCAATGCTCGACCCATCCCGCCTCCACGACCTTGAAGGACTTGCCAACACGGCCCACTGGCTACGCCTTGATTTGCCCCTGAATAAAAAAAATACGGACTGGAGCGGCAGCTTTAGCTTGGCCGAAGGCCACCCAATTATGGACGCAAATGCAAAGGGGAAATCCCAACCGTTCAAGCAGGTGCTGAGTGCTTTGCCGGACAACCTCACTGCCTTCGCTTGGCTGTCCTGCGACCGTATCGTTACTGCGGCAGAGACTGGACTCTGGCGGACTTATTTTGCCTCTTGGGCATCCAACGAGGTGGCTTTAGCGGTCGGCGAACCGCTTGAAAATAGCGCTACCGAGCAGTTTCTCCTCCTAAAAACCAAGGACTCAAATGGGGCGGAAGCCAAGCTTGCGGCACTCGCAAAGCGCCTCGAAAGCCCGGAAAATATTGATTTCCAAATGTTCAAAATAAGGCGGTTCAAGGGGCTGCCACTGGATAAGATGCTATCATTGGGCAGCAGCATGCATGACCCCTACGCCACGGTACTGGGCGAATATGTGCTTTTTTCCAACTCAAAAACTGGGCTGGAACGCTGGCTGGGCAAGTACCTGGCTGGGCAAACTTGCTCGAAAAACGTGGACTTTTTGCAGGTGCTTCGCAATTTACCGAAGACAGCCAACGGCCTGCTGTTTTTCGAGAGCGACAGGGCTTGGCCTTTGGCTTCGCAATTTTTTGAGGAGGGGCTGTTGGGAAAAATTGGTCGCAACCCGCTGAATTTCAGCCAATTGGCAGCCACGTTTTCCCGAAAGGGCAAAGTTTGTGAACTCCAATTTGCCACGCCGATGAGAGCATCAACCGAGCAGGCTGCCCCGGCCAATATCCTCTGGAAAACACCGCTCGGCAACCGGGCTACCACCCCGCCCACTGTTTTCGTCAACCCTGAAACGGGCGAGCCGGAGATTTTTGTGCAGGACGCCAGCCACACGATCTACTTGATTTCAAAGGCCGGGCGAATACTTTGGCGTCGGCAATTGGGTGAGCCTATCCGTTCCAAAATTTGGCAACTCGACCTGAACAACGACAAAGAGGAACAGTTTGCCTTCAGTACGGACAGCGGCATTTTCGCCATTGACCAGACAGGTCAAAATGTTGCTGGCTTTCCGCTCCGGCTGCAAACCCCAGCTTCCAACGGCGTGACGGTCGTGGATTTTTTCAAAAGCCATGAATACGAGTTTTTTATTACCTGCGAGAACGGCTCGGCTTATGGCTTCAACGAAAAAGGAAGTCCTGTGGAGGGTTGGCGGCCCAAAACTGGCATTGGTACGGTGCGCCATCCACTGGTCCATTTTCAGGCAAAGGGCAAGGATTTCCTGATGCTACTGGACACGGCGGGCGTCCTGCAAGTGTTCCAAAAAAACGGCGAGTACCGTTTTCCGAAAAAAGATTTGGCGTCAAATTTTTTACAAAGCCCTGATTTTCAGTCAGATGGAGAAAATTACCGCATCGTGGTTTGCGACGATCACGGACGGGTCAGCGTGGCTAACCTCGAAGGCGGTGACTTCAAATTGGCACTGGACGTGGGAAAAAAACAGGCCGTCAAATTTGCCTTCGCCGATGTGGTGGGCGACCAACGGAAGGACTATCTGGCGTTCAGCGGCGGTGACTTGGCGGTGTATTTTTACGAAGGGAAAAATTTCAAAAAGGCATTCAAATACCAATTTTCGCAACCGCAGGACGCCGTTTTTCCGGTAGCATGGGCGAAGCGAAAAGCTTTCACCGGCACGGTTTGCGAAGCAAAAAGCCAAATCAGCCTACTGGATGGGCAGGGAAAATTGCTGCCACAGTTCCCGCTGGCTGGCACGACGGCTTTTTCAATCGTTGACCTACTCGGAGATGGAAAGCCGATGGTCGTGGTAGGGAATGGGGCGAGCATGGTGGCTTACTCGCTCGAATGAGTTGTCTAAAACGCTATCTCCCACCGAAAACAATCCAGTTCATTGACCACTTCTTCGCCGACAGCAGTGAACCCGCATTTTTCGAGTACCCGATTGGAAGCCAAGTTCAGTTGGTTGGTGTAGGCGATGAATTGGGTGATTCCCTTTGCTTCTCGACCGTACTGCATCAAGCGTTTGGCGGCCTCAGTGGCCAGTCCTTTTCCGGTGTGCTCCTTCCCGATGGAGTACCCGATTTCCACCTCGTTGCCCGGCTGGAAATGCAGGTGGCGAAACACGGCATAACCGATATTCTCCTGATTATCAACGGTTTTTATGATTAAGACCCCGAATCCAGGGTTTTCGGCTGTGTATTTTTCCCAGGTTGCCATGCGCTCCCGCACAGGTGCCTCCTCCGTCACCACTGGGCGAATGAAACGCATGGTCACGGGGTCGGTTTGCAAAAGGTAGATGTATGGAAAATCGGCATCGTTGACAAGACGGAAGGAAAGTCGGTCGGATTTGAATTGCATAATTTTGAAGACAGGTATTTGTCAAATTTGGTTTCAAATTAATGGCATTGTTGCAAGTTTTTTATCAAAAAACAGGGGGCGACATGATTTTAAAGTAAAAAGAATGGGCAAGTTCGGGGCGTATTCCGTTTTTTGCAGAAATTTTCAAACATCCGTTTCAAACACATCCCATGCTGTTAGACAACCTCACCACCGACCGCCTGCGGTTCAGGCCGCTCGCACTTGCCGACAAGCCCCGGCTGATGGGCTTTTTTGAAGACCCCGTGGCCACTGAATTCCACTTCATCAAAACGGACATTTCCGAATACGCCGACATGTGGTTGCGCCACCAATTAGGCCGCTACGCTAACGACCAGGGCGGGCTCCACGCCGTAGAGCTGCTCGAAACTGGCGAGCTAATCGGCCAAGCTGGTCTGCTTTATCAATGGGTGGACCATGTTCCAAAATGGGAAGTTGGCTACCATTTCTTCCGGGAACACTGGGGCAAGGGCTACGCTACCGAGGCTGCCCAAGCCTGCCGTGATTTTTGCTTTGAAAATGAAATGGCTGAGACGCTCATTTCACTCATCCACCCAGACAACCTGCGCTCGAAGGCCGTCGCCAAACGCAACGGCATGACGGAGTGGAAGCGGACGACTTGGCGGGAGTTGGCTGTGGCGGTGTATCGTATTCGGCGCTCGGAATGGGAAACTCTAGAGGTATGAGGTATTGAGGTATGAGGTATGTTGGGAGCCATACCATACCTCGATACCTCATACCTTTTCACTCCGTCCGCACAATCTTAATTTCCACCCGCTGGTTTTTCGCTCGACCTTCTGGCGTTGAGTTGCTGGCAACGGGATTCCGCTTGCCATAGCCCTTGTAGGTGATTCGGCTAGTGGGCAAGCCCAGGTCAACAAGGTACTGCGCCACAGATTTGGCTCTGAGACTGGAGAGGTTGTCGCAAAATTCGTGTGACGGAATGCCGTTCGTGTGGCCGCCCACTTCGATCGTGACGGCAGGGTTTTCCTGTAAAAACTCGTACAACTCGTCCAACGTTGGGCGGGAGGATTCATCCATGTTCGTGCTGTCTTGCTCGAAGTAGATTTTCTCCAATTTTATGGTCTCACCACTGCGGATATTATTGCCCGAAAGTTCAGGAATGATACGGGTTTTCGTTTCAAACGAGGTGATGGCCGAGCAACCGTTTTCGTCGGTCACGGTGACCGTGTGCTGCCCTGCGGGCAATGCCGTCGCATTGGCTTCCGCCTCCCCGTTGTCCCATGCGATTTGGTGCTTGCCAGTGCCGCCTGTAGCTTCAAGACTTGCCTTGCCGTTGTTAGTTTTGTCGGTGGTAGCTGGCCGGATTCTCGCCACTTCGGCTTTGAGCACGGCGGGTTCAGCTAGCTGTTTTGTGGCGCTGCTGGTCGCTCCGGTTGCATCGGTGATGGTCACGGTGTAGCTGCCAGCCCCGAGGGAATTGACCGACGCTGAGGTGGAGCCGCCACTCCAGCTGTAGCGGAAGGGG
>JAIPBL010000033.1 GCA_021739645.1 Saprospiraceae bacterium
TTTATTGGGCTGGCCGTTTGTTAGATAACGGCCAGCCCAATAAATTGGGCGGCCACAAGAGGCTACGTCTCAGCTTTTATCATCTGAGTGAACGTCAATGCCCCCGTTAAATCCCCGTCGGAATTAACAACTGGAATATATTGCAACGGAAACTTTACGCCTCGTATAATCCCCAATAATTCATCAATCGTTTTATTCTCTTCGATAACAATTGGGTTTGAATTAATCAGGTCAAAAGCATTGGTATTATTGAGATTTCCGAAATTTTTTATCAATCCTTTACGCACATCCGCATTACTGATAATGCCTTTTAATTTGCCATTATCGGTAATTAATACAAATGCCATTTCATATTTTTCAATGGTCAAAAGTGCATTTTTAAAAGTTAAATCTCGCACATCCAAGATGGGAAGTTCCGGCGTTTCAATCATAAAATCCTTGATTAAATAATGGGAGCTGACCACCTCTCGCTTCAGGTGTAGCAGTGCAGGGCCGACTGACTTGTTTTGGAACAAAAATGACCCTACGACGGCGCTCTCCACGCCTAAATTGCGGAGGATAAAGCTCACCTCTGCATTCACTCCGCCATCCACCTGGATTTGATGGGTGGGAAACAGCTTGCGGAACTGCCTTATTTTCTGAAAGGTATCTTTGTTAAATATACCGCCGCTATGCCCCGGCGTAGTGGTCATCAGCAGCACAAAGCTGCACCGCTCGGCATAGGGGACGAAGGCATCCACGGGTGTATCGTTCATCAGCGCAAGGCCAATTTGGCCGGGGAGGTCGGCGGGAAACTGCACTATTTTCCCAAATGGCTCCAACTGAAAGGAAACCCGACTCACTGGCGTTTTGCGAAGCAGCTCAAAATACTGCGCCGGGGTGGAGGAGATGATGTGCAAGTCCACCGGCGTCGAACTGCGGCGATGAATGGCCTCAATGTCATCGAAAACCCTGGGGTCGTCGTTGCAGTCCAAATGGAAAAAGTCAATGAAATGCTCGTCCAGTTCTCGGACTGTGTCCGAAAGTGTCTGGTGTTTGTTGCTGTAAATGGAGGCGGAGATTTTCATGCGTGGGCAAAAGTAAACGGATTTACGATTTGGGAATGACGATTTTCGATTGGAGTCGCTACCAAATTCGCCCCCAACCGCTTTTCTTTGCACTCCATTTTGGAACAAAGGCAAAAAAATGGCCGTTTACCTTCCACCCCAACTCGAAACTCAAAACTCAAAACTCGAAACTTGTTATGTCCTTATCCACCCGTTACTCCCCCAAAGAAACCGAAGAACGTTGGTACGCCCATTGGGAGGCGAAAAACTATTTCCACTCAGAGCCAGACGAGCGGGAGCCGTTCACCATCGTCATTCCACCGCCGAACGTGACGGGCGTGCTGCACATGGGCCACATGCTCAACAACACCATCCAGGACGTGCTCATCCGCCGGGCGAGGATGCAGGGCAAGAACGCCTGCTGGGTGCCCGGCACCGACCACGCCAGCATCGCCACCGAGGCGAAAGTGGTGCAGTTGCTGCGCAAACAGGGCATCAAAAAAGGCGATATCCCACGGGAGGAGTTCCTAAAACACGCCTTCGATTGGAAGGAAAAATACGGCGGCATCATCCTCGACCAATTGAAAAAACTGGGTGCAAGTTGCGACTGGCAGCGCACCCGTTTCACGATGGAGGATAGCCTGAGCAAGGCCGTCATTCATGTTTTCGTGGATTTGCACAAAAAAGGCAAACTCTATCGGGGCCTGCGCATGACCAATTGGGACCCAGAGGCGAAGACGGTTTTGAGCAACGAGGAGGTCATCCACCGGGAGGAAAACTCGCAGCTTTTTCATATCAAATACAACCTCGTCGGTGACGTCAATGATGGTATCATCATCGCTACGCAACGCCCGGAAACCATCATGGCGGACGTGGCAATCGCCGTACACCCAGAAGAAGAAAAATACAAGCATCTCGTTGGTAAAATGGTGCTTATCCCATTGATTAACAAGGCAATACCTATCATTGCCGATAGTTACGTGGACCGTGAGTTCGGCTCAGGGGCTTTGAAAATAACGCCTGCACATGACCAAAACGACTTGCAAGTTGGTGAACGACACGGGCTCCCCGTGGTGGACATCCTGACCGAGGACGGAAAGCTGAACGCCGAGGCGCAAATCCTTGTGGGTGAGGACCGTTTTGCGGCACGAAAGAAAATCCGAAAACTGCTGGAAGATGCTGGCAACCTCGTGAAAGTGGAGGATTACCGCACCAGCATCGGCCACTCGGAGCGCACGGACGCTGTGGTCGAGCCTCGTTTGACCAACCAATGGTTTTTGAAAATGGGTGGCTTCGCCAAAACGGCCCTCGAAGCGGTGAAGAGCGGCGACGTGAAATTTTACCCCGAAAGCATGTGGAACATGTACTACCAGTGGTTGCAGGAGGACAACGTACGGGATTGGTGCATCAGCCGCCAATTGTGGTGGGGGCAGCGGATTCCAGCGTGGTACATTTTGAAGTCGGCAGTTGGCAGTGGGCAGTTGGCAGTCGAGGCACAGCAGTTTTCAGAATCAAGTCGTTGGATGCAAAATGGAGAGGATGTCGTAATTGTTGCTGAATCGGCTGATGAGGCATTGGCGCAAGCCAAAATGAAAACTGGCAACAACTCGCTGACCCTCAACGATTTGGAACAGGATGAAGACGTAGTGGACACCTGGTTCAGCTCGTGGCTTTGGCCGATTGCGGTTTTCGATGGTTTCGAGCATCAGGAGGAACTGAAATATTACTACCCAACCAATGTGCTCGTGACGGGCTGGGACATCATGTTCTTCTGGGTTGCTCGGATGATTATGGCTGGATACGAGTGGTCGGATGAGCTTTTGGGCAAAGATATCAAGGGCAAAATGCCGTTCCATGAAGTGTATTTCACCGGAATGGTTCGGGACAGCAAGCGCCGCAAGATGTCGAAGTCGCTCGGCAACTCGCCGGATGCACTGGAACTCATCGAGAATTACGGGGCTGACGGTGTCCGTTTCGGCATGTTGCTCTCCGGTTCTGCGGGCAACGACATCATTTTCGATGCGCCGATTGACCCAGTGACCAAGTCGGTGCTGAACGAAAGCAAGCTCTGCGAACAGGGCCGAAATTTCTGCAACAAAATGTGGAACGCCTTACGCCTCATCAAGGGCTGGGACAAATCGGATACGGAACAGTCAGAGGTTAACGCCCTTGCCGTGGCTTGGATAAAGGACAAATTTGACCAGACGCTGGCCGAAGTGGAGGCCAATTTCACAACCTACCGCCTCGGTGATGTGCTGATGGGATTGTACCAAACTATCTGGGACGACTTCTGCTCGTTTTACCTCGAAATCATCAAACCGACCTTCAACGAGGACGGAACGAGCGAGCCAATTGACCACCAAACCTATGAGGCGACTGTCAACATTTTTGAAAAAATGATGGCCGCTCTGCATCCGTTCATGCCGTTCGTGACGGAGGAAATTTGGCACCAGCTGCGTGACCGAAAAGCTGGAAACGACTGTGTGGTGGCTACCTACCCGAAACCGGGGGCGGTGAACAAAAGTATGATTCAGCAAGTGGACAAGGCGAAGGATTTGATTTCAAAAATCAGGGAGGCACGCAGTTCCAAGGGCCTTTCGCCGAAGGAAAGCCTGCGCCTTTTTGCCCAAAATTTGCCGAGCACGAAGGCCATGTTTGCCCTGAACGGCCTCGCTGGATTGGTTCAAAAAATGGGTAATCTCAGCGAGTTGAACTTCACGGACGAGGAGCCAGCGGGCACGGTTTCGCTGCTTTCCGGCACGGAGAAGTATTTCCTTGAAATGAACATCCAGATTGATGTGGCTGCTGAACGGGAGCGCATCACGAAAGAACTGGACTACTACCGGGGCTTCGTTGCCAGTGTGGAGAAAAAGCTTTCCAATGAAAAATTCGTGGGCGGGGCACCTGCTGCTGTGATTGACGCCGAGCGGAAGAAGCTGGCGGATGGGCAGGAAAAGATGCGGATTTTGGAGGAGGGGCTGGCGAAGTTGACGTGACTTGATGGAACGCAGATTGAACTGATTAGATTGATTCACACTGATTTTATCTGTGAAATTCAGTTTAATCTGTTCAATCTGTGTGCTATCCTCCATATAATTTGCTCATTCTTCAAAACGTTGAATGAGCATGATGAAAACAACCTTCACTTTCACTATCCCCTTCCTGCAAGTCCTCGTCGGCTGCCAGTCTCCTCAAAGCCAGCCGCAGCAGGCGGTTCAGTTTGTCTCACAATCCATTGATAACCAAGAAGGTAAAACTATCGCCGAGCGTTTCCAGCCACTCGATGGCTATCTCAGGAAAGAAGCTCCTGCCAATTCATTCAGCAATTACCTTCGCAACCTGCCACTAAAACCCGCCAACGCCCAAGTCCATCTTTACGACGGAAGTCTGAAATCCCGCCAATCCGCCCATGCCGCCGTGGTGGACATGGACACCGGCGACCGTAACCTTCAACAATGCGCTGATGCGATCATGCGACTCAGGGCGGAGTACCTTTTTGCCCAAAAACAATACGACCAACTGCATTTCAACTTCACCAATGGGTTCAATGCCGAATATGCAAAATGGCGGCAAGGCCAGCGGGTAAAAATTGAAGGCAACCGAACGACATGGTACGCAACCAACTCGCCTTCAACGAGTTACGAGTCTTTTCGAAAATACCTCGACTTGGTTTTCATGTATGCTGGAACGCTTTCTTTGTCCAAAGAATTGAAGCCTAAACAATTGAAAAACCTTGAAATCGGGGACGTATTCATCCAAGGTGGCAGCCCTGGCCATGCGGTCATTGTGGTGGATGTGGCGTTGAAATCGAGTACGGGCGAAAAGGTTTTTATGCTGGCGCAAAGTTATATGCCAGCACAGGAGATTCATGTTTTGAAAAACCCGAATGATTTGGTCATGAGTCCTTGGTATAGTGCAGATTTTGGAGATGAATTGGTTACGCCGGAGTGGACTTTTGAGTGGGGTATGTTGAGTAGTTTTTAGAGTTGTATGACTCGATAGCACACGGATTGAACAGATTAAACTGATTTTCGCAGATAATATCAGCGTGTATCAGTCAAATCAGTTCAATCTGTGTCCTATCATGCCTCACTGAGACCAACTCGTCGGCACCCTGTCCCACCGGTGTTTTTTCAACTCAAACAAGGTATCGTATTTCAACCCAATCCCATCGCTGCAAGCAATGTTCGCCTCCACGTGGCGCAGTTTCCGCATGCCTGGTATCGTGGTGGCCACGTCTTGGTTGCTGAGAATGAAACGGATGGCCATTTCTGCCATCGTCATCTTTGGAGGAATGATAGGCCGCAATGCTTCGGCATGGTCCACACTAGCATCCAGGTTTGCTTTTACGAAGTAAGTCGAACGCCAATCATCGGGGGGGAATATCATGTCTTTGGACAAAAGGCCAGTCAGCGTGCCCTCGTCGAAGGGGACACGGGCGATGACGCCGATGTTCAACTCCCGGCAAAGCGGGAAGAGGTTGTCCTCTGGGTTTTGGTCAAAGATGTTGTAGATGACCTGTACGGTGTCAATCAGCTCAGTGCGAAGGGTTTGAAGGCTATTGTCCGGTTCCCAGCGGTTGATGCTGATGCCCCAGCGGGCTACTTTGCCTTCTTTGGTCAGCTTCGCAATGGTCTCCTTCCACTCGTCACGGTCGTGCCAAGCATCTTCCCAGACGTGGAATTGCATGAGGTCGAGCTGCTCAACGCCGAGGTTCTGCAAGCTGTGCTCCACGTACTCCGTGATGTATTCCGAAGGAAAAACCTCGTCCATCGTGAACTCCGGCTGCGAGGGCCACTTGCGGTTCTTCGGGGGAATCTTAGAAGCGAGGTAGAGCCGCTTATCGCTGTGCTTTTTCACCAAATCACCGAGGATTCGCTCACTCAGTCCATCGCCATAGGCCCATGCGGTGTCGAAGAAATTGAGGCCCAGCTCCACCGCCCGGTCGAGGGAGTGCTGGACTTCCTGCGGGTCGGTGTCCTTCCAACCGGCCAAGCCCCACATGCCGTAGCCAATTTCTGAGATTTTGAAGCCTGTGCGGCCGAGGGTGCGGTACTTCATAGTTTTGAGTTTTGGGTTTCGAGTTTTGAGTTTGGGCCCCTACTCGAAACCCAAAACTCAAAACTCGAAACTTTATAAAAGCAGCGGTTCCAGCATCGCCCCAAGTTCCTCCTTTGTCAGGTCACGGGTGTGGAATTGCTTGATGCCGTCTTTGGTTTTGATGAATAGGGCAGGAAGATTGCCCTTCCAGCCGCCAGAAATTTCGTTGCGCCACTGGCCGTCGTTGGTTTTTACCTGAACCACGTCGGCTGCGATGCCTGCTTTCCGCAGCACAAGGTTAACGCCGTTGGTCATGGATTCATCGTCGAGGTTGACGGAAAGGAGCCGCAGTTTCCTTTCACCGCTCTCGTTCTGCAATACTTGCAATGCTTGTTGCAGCTCGATGCATTTGAGGCAGTTGATCTTCCAGAAACTCACGACGATAAGGGCACTTGTGTCGGTCTTGATGGTGGACACCAGCGTGGCGGCATCTACCAGTGTGGCTTCCTTGCCCTTAGCGGCTGCCAGCTCGCTCGATTCGGCTTCGGTCATGTTGCCGGACTGCTCCATGTTGTGGGGCAGAGCGGCCTCGTTGGCAGCGGACTGGGATTGGTCATTGCCGCAGGCAGCGAGGAAAACAAGCGCAAAAAGCAAGGCTGTTATTTGGCTAAAAATTGCAAAGCGGATTTTCATAATGGATTTTTGAACGTGGTGTCTTTGATTTGGCGCAAATTTGCAAAAGTTTTCATCCACAACCCATCCTAATTTGAACTATCGTAAATTTCTCTCAAGTCCCAAGAACATTGGAATTGCACTCGGGCTGCTCACGCTGCTGCTCGGTTGGCTCATGCCTGTTCCCTTCGTGGAGCGTTTTTACAGTCGAGGGCTCTTCCTTGGTGTCCGGTGGCTTTTCCGGGTATTGGACGGCTGGTTGCCATTTGCTGGCGTTTATGTTTTATTGCTGGTGGTGCTGATTTGGCTGGGCTGGGGCGTGAGGCGGTTGTTCAAAAAAAGTGAACTAAATCGGCGGCAGCGCCTCGGTGGGGCGCTCCACGGGCTGCTAAGTTTTGTTGGGGTGGTCGTTTTTTTGTTCCAATGGCTGTGGGGTTTCAACTATGGACGGGTACCGCTGGAGCGGCAAATGGGCATCGAGCCAAGGCCGCTGACCGTGGACGAACTCCGGGACGAATTGCTGATGACCACCACAGAGGTTGTCCGCTATCGGCACAGCCTTCAAGAAGGATCGGACACGGTCATTGCGGAGCAAAAAATAGGACCCAATCCCGAAGCACTCATGCGGCAGGAACTCAGGGCAGTGCTGAAAAAGTACAACTACCCCCGACCTGAGGAGGTGCGAGGTCGAACGTTACTTCCAAAAGGCATCTTGCTCCGATTCAGTACGGCAGGGGTCTATTTGCCGTTTACGGGGGAGGGGCATGTTGATGCTGGACTTCACCACCTGCAATTGCCATTCGTACTGGCGCACGAGATGAGCCACGCTTACGGTCATGGCGATGAGGGTACCTGCAATTTCTTGGCCTACCTGTCTTGTATTCATTCTGAAGACCCCTATATAAAATACATCGGTTACCTCTACTATTGGCGCTACGTAGCCAGCGAGTACCGAGCCATGGCCCCCGATGCTTACGAGCAGTTCCGTAAGGCGCTACCTGCCGGTATCCGGGCAGACGTGCGGGCCATTCAAGCAGAAATGGACAAGTATCCCGATATTTTGCCTGAACTCCGTGATGCTGCCTACAACACCTACCTGCACTCGCAGGGCATTGCCGAAGGCATGAAGAACTACGATCGGGTGGTGATGCTTGTAGCTGCTTGGCGGAAGAAAAATGGACAGTAGTTATCTAGTTTGGATACTTAGACCCAATATCGCCATCCCTTAATAAATGCTATTTCCAGTTGGCTCAATCTAACCAAATTCGTTAAAAAAAGGCTTTACTAGTTCTGTATTCCACCTTTGTCGTCAAACAAATACTCAATGAAAAACGCAATGCCACACTTCGCAAGTTTCCTACTCAGTTTCGTATTGAGCATAGGGGTTTGGGCACAGCCAGTAACAGCCCTTCCCCGCAGCGTACCTGAGGCTGAAGGTGTTTCCTCCACCGACCTTATCAATTTCTTAGATGCTGCCGCAAAATACAGTGGCAAGTTCGAGTTCCACAGCGTCATGGTGCTTCGGCACGGAAAGGTAGTGGCAGAGGCTTGGTGGGCGCCCTATCGCCCCGATTTGAAACATACCTTGTACTCGTGCAGCAAAAGCTTCACCGCCACAGCGGTCGGTTTTGCGGTGAGCGAGGGCAAGCTGCATCTCACGGACAAAGTCATCTCGTTTTTTCCAGAATATGCTCCAAAAGAAGTCAGTTCCTACCTCGGTGAATTGACCATCAAAGACCTGCTAACCATGACCGTCGGCATGGACCCCGACCCCAGTTTCACCCTTGCTGTCACGCACGCCAATTGGATAAAAGGCTTTTTTGAAACACCCATCCCCAACCAACCGGGCACCAAATTCCTCTACAATTCACTCGGCAGCTACGTGGCTGGCGCCATCGTGCAAAAAGTGACGAGGCAGACACTGGTGGAATACCTTAAACCACGCTTGTTTGACCCGCTTGGTATTGAAGGTATGGACTGGGAAACCGAACTGCTTGGTTACAATACTGGTGGCTGGGGACTGCGCCTCAAGACGGAAGACATGGCAAAGTTTGCCCAGCTTTTTTTGCAAAAAGGCAATTGGAACGGCCAACAAGTGCTGCCCGAGGGCTGGGTGGAGGAGGCATCCACCAAAAAGATTTTGCAAAAACCGGACATCTCAAATGAGGCTCGTGACAAGGACGATTGGGCGCAAGGCTACTGCTATCAGATGTGGCGCAGTCGATACAACAGCTATCGGGGAGATGGAGCGTATGGGCAGTACATGCTCGTGTTGCCAGAACAGGATGCCGTCATTGCTGTAACTGCGGAGGTAGCTGACATGCAAGCTGAAATTGACCTGATTTGGGAATATTTATTACCCGCTTTCAAGGATGCTTCATTGCCGGAAAGCGCAGACAGCAAGGTATTGGCCAACCGTATTCAAAAGTTAGAATTGCGCAAGGCGAAAGGGAAGGCCAACTCGACAATGGCCAAGCAACTCGGCAAAAAATGCTACAAGTTCCAACCCAATGAACTTCACCTCAAGCGAATGGGTTTTGGTATTAAAAACGAAATATACACCGTCACTTTCATGACTGATGAGGGCAAGAAATACCCAATTAAATTTGGGGCAAACCGCTGGGTCGAAGGTACGACCAAGCGCCTTGGACCTTACCTCGTGGATGGCATCAAAAATCAGTTTGTCGGGCTGCCACCTTCCATGGTGGCAGGTAGCTTCGGCTGGGTGGACGACCATACACTTCAACTCAAACTCCGTTACGTCGAAAGTCCGCATTCGGAGACTTTTACCTGCCATTTTGATGACGAGAATTTGACGGTGGACTATGAAAAGAGCAATGATTTTGGGGGTAAAAAGGTCGTGATAGCGAGAGCGTCGAAATAAAAAATCAAAAGGGCCTGACGTGAATCAGGCCCTTTTGATTTTGGGCAATATTTTTTATCCTCGGTTGCTCAATTCACCCTTTTCAAATCGCCGCCGTCCATTGTCACCAAGAGCGCACCGGGAAATCCCCGCTTTTGCGCCTTTTCCAACCCGACTTGTGCAGAAGATTTTGAATCGTATCCACCCAACAGCACGATAGTGAAGTCGCCTTTTTTTACAAAATGCACCAATCCAACGTCTTCAATCGAGCTTTGCTTAAAGTTGTTCAAATCTCGGTAAGCCGCAATTTTCACCAAATATCCATCCATTTCATTCGAAGCTACGGTTGTGGCAGGCTTGGCCTCCACCGGTGTTGGCTTGGTCTCCACATTCTTAGGTGCGGGAGTCGATTTTTGTGCAGGGTTGGAGTTGGCAGCCTTGCCCTTTTGCGGAACGATGAAAGCGCCCGTGTACCCTGCCGCCCTTGCGCTGGCTTGTGCGGAGGCCGCTGATTCATTGGAACTGAAAACACCGAGTCGTACTTTCGTCATTCCACCTTCGTTGACGGTGAAGACATTGCCCACATCTCCAAGTTTTTCCTGGTAGGGTTTCAAGTTGGGATTGGCCGCCGTACCAGCCGCCAATTGCACCGCAAATCCATCAACCAAATCGGCTGAGGGTGAAGTAATTGGATTCTCAAAGCTGCTTGGGGGCGTTTCTTTAGAATTTATTTCTTTTGAAACGCTGCTTCCAGATGTGCTTGTGCCAACTGGGTAGATGGTCGTGACTTCTAGGTTTTTCTGATTGGAGGTAGTTGCCAAAAAATCAGCAGTCAAATCCTTGAACCCCTGCTTTGAGTACCTTATTTGGTACTTCGTTTTGGGCTTCATGGCGATGCTGAACGTGCCGCTGGCATCGGTACGGGTGGTCGTTTCCTCGTTGTTTTCAGTATTGGTGGCGATGATTTTGGCATCCTCAATTGGCTTGTTGTTCGTCCCGTTCACCACTTTTCCGTTGTAAGAATTGGCGTCGTTGGTCAGGGCAACCTCCACGGTACGGCTTTGGCGCAGGCCGAGGGTGGTTATTTTGACATTTTTGCCAGAGAATCCTTCTTTGCTTACTGCTGCGGTGCAGTCTAAGTTGTCCGTGAGGGAGAAGGTGAAAAGCCCGTTCACGTTTGTGTACTGGGTGGGTACTCCGCAATCAGAGAAGTCAATCGTAGCGCCTGCAACAGCGGCTCCTGTCAACGCATCGGTCACTTTGATGACCACGCTCTCCGATTCCTTCACAAGGCGGTAAATGTCCTCCGAACCCTTGCCGCCGGGGCGGTTTGATACGAGGTAGCCAATGTTCCTGGCCGAATCAAACACATATCCGTAGTCGTCGGTTGAGGTATTCAGGGCGGCACCACCATGATAAACGGTCGCCCAACGGCCATTGCTGGCCTCTGCTCGAAACACGTCAAAGCCACCGAACCCCTTCTGGTAATCGCTGGCAAAAAACAGGGTAGAACCGTCATTGAACGGTGTAATTTCGTTGCCAATGGTGTTGACCGCATTACCCACGTTCTCCGGTGCCGACCAGTTGTTGCCCACTCGGTAGGAAACGTAAATATCGAATCCGCCGTAACCACCGGGTCGGTCACTTGAAAAGTAGAGTGCCTTGCCGTCAGGCGAAAAGCAGGGGTAGCCTGTAGAAAAACCAACGCCATTATGTGGGAAAGCGAGCGGAGTTTCCCAGTCGCCATCGGATTTTGCTTGCGCAATGAAAAGGTTCAGTTCCATGCCGCTCGATGGCATCATGCGAGTACCGTCAATGAAGTTGTTGCGAGTAAAGGCAACCAATTTGCCATCCGTGGAATAAGCGACTGGCCCTTCGTTTACCCCAACCCCGAAGCCGGAATGAAGCGAAATTGGCACATCCAAAAAGCCGTTTTTATCACGCTGGGTGATGAAAAGTCGGTTCGTTCCTTCTGCCCCGCTCGAAGTGGGTGAATTGCGGCTGTCTCTTCCCCGGATGTCGGAGCGACCAGATGAATAAACCACTTGGTCGCCAAAAAAAGTAGGGCCAAAGTCAAAGGATGCTGTGTTGGCGTATTCGTTGGTGACCTTATAAGATGGTGGGTCAGTTGCGGCTGCGGCAAAGGTACAGGCATCTGAAAATTGCTTGCAGCGCACCTTGAATTCCGGTGATTTCTCCCCCAAAGAATTGAAGACGGCTTTTGCAAGGTCGTACCTTCCCAGCTCCTGCAAGGTCAGTCCGTATTGAAAAATATAGATGTCTTGTACGTCACTGGAAGCCACGGCAGCTTGATAGTGTGGAAGTGCTTTGTCTTGTTGGTTGAGGTGCCGGTAGCAGTCGCCAATCTTCGCATTTGCTTCCGCATTGTCCGGATTTTTTGCCAAGTAATCTTTGTAAGACTGAGCCGCAAGATTGAAAGTGCCGAGTTCGTATTGTTTGTTCGCCCGTTTTAGGGAGGCTTGGGCGTTCACTGACGAGTTGGCAAAAAGGAGCACTGCTGCAAGACATGAGATTTTAAGAAGGTTCATTTTGCTAAAAGTTTGCATCAAATCAAATTTGGTTAGTAGAATCAATAGTTTAGTAGGATGCCATAACGAAGGTAGGTCGAAAAAACGTATCCTCACCGTGGCTGCCAGTTTTTTCAAACCGTTACGACTTCATAGAGTTTTAAACACAATGTTTTACCTAATTGATACCGGAATTAGCTAACTGGGTTACTCAAAAGACTATTTTGTATCCTTTGAACCCCTCTCGCCATGATTCGATGTCCGAATGGATTTTGCCATTGAAACCAGGGTCGTTGGTAAATACATGAACGAACAGCTCATCGGTTCCTTCTTTGAAGTCAAGTGTGGCAGCCCAGATTTTGTTTGAAGCATCATAAATGATGATGGCTTCGTTGGTGGTGAAAAGACCAGGTACGGCTCCCCGTACCACGGTTTGGCCTTTTGGATTGGTCGAACGCTCCTTCACCTCCATGTTAAAAGCAAACTGCTCATAATTTTTGTCCCCAACCAACCGTCGGAATTCATCGTGGGTAGCCTGCGTAAAAAAAGTGTCACCGTCACTTGTCCCAACGGTCAACGTTGATTTGTGGAGGTATTTTTTTTGTTCAAAACGCCCGGCTGCATAAGCCCGTGCGCCGAAGCCACAGGCAAGGTTGCTACTGGGTTGTTCTACCAAAATATAGTCGTCGAAGCGTTCAAATCGGAGTTCGCAAGGTTTTTCTTCATAGGTTTTTTGCATAAAGAGCGCCTTTGAACCTTGATGGCTCGCATGGCCTTCGAGCGTTCCGACGTGGCTGCTCCGGACGATGGATAAAGCGAAATCAAAGGAGTCTTTAGTCACGTTGCCAATAAGCAAGTAGCCATTGTCCCAAACTTGGTTCAGGTGCCAGTTCCCCTTCCAACCGCTCACCGACTCCGCTGGTGGCGAATAAATCAGTGAAAATGGCAGGTTGCGCTTGCCGTCCTTTGACGTCCAAGTGCCAGTGAGGGTGTCATTATTGGCCAGGCTCCCAACGAATTTTGCACCTTCCTTCCCATTTGAAAATTCGACGATTTCGTAACTGTTGTCTTCGGCTTTCAATTCACCACTCAATTCGATTGGTTTGTTCTTGGAGGTGTACCAATAGCGCCCACTCAGAAATCCGTCACCCCAGTTCACGAGAACCATTTCGACAGTGTAGTTGTCAATCTTGCCGCTGTATTTTTTCAAAAAATAGGGGTCGGGGGTGGTAATTTCCACCACAGAATCAAGCGGAGGCAGTTCAGTGGGCATGGGTTCGGTAGCAGCGGGCGGGTCGTTTTTGCATGCTACTAGCCAAAGGGTACTGAGGGCTAGAAGAAAAATAGTTCGGCGCATGGTGTTTAAAAATAGAAAGGACAAGATAATGGATGGTTCCCGACAAATTTAAAATGGAATTTTGTTTGCATCCATTAAAAATTGGTCGCAAAGTTCGCTATTCGCTCCGATACGCAAAACATTGTTTTACTTTTGGGCATGGAAAAGCTCACCTTCCCGCTGCTTTGTTTTAAGCTCAATGAAAATGCCGTTCTCGGTATTTTGGTAGGCACTTCCCATCAAATTGTGGAGGCCACGCAGGCTAAGGTGAAATCGGTTTTGACCGACCATCTCACCAAAGTTTACAAAAAAGAGGGCGACTACCCACTGCTCGAACTGGAAGGGCCAACTTTGCGAATGTTGGAGACCAGCTTGCGGCCTACCTATCGCTTTGGTCACAGCGCATTCCCCCTTTCCAGCAAAGTGAAAATCGCTATGCCACTCGTATATGGCGAAGCAGAACCCGGCGTTTACGAGTGTTTCCTGCCCTTGCTCGACGAAAGTTTTTACTGTTATGAATTTGGGCAAATGGACAGCTTGGCTCGACATTTTATCAGCAACACCCTCGACGAAAAAAGCCCGGAGGAAGTTTATCGCTTGGCCAACTACCCTCAGCCCTCGCTGGAGATTGTCACCCTTAAAATTAAAGAGGACGACTATTTTACTTACACTTGGAACGAGACCAAATCGCCCAAGGTACTGGAGCGGTTGGCCGAGCTTTACCCGTACCCGAAGGCCGTGCAAAGGAATCTTGCCGCTGCTCCCGATGCCGCTTGGGAACTGGATGAATACGTGGCGCAGGTGGTTGAAAAACTGATGCACCAACGAGCCAGCGTGTTGGTGGTGGGCGACCACGGAGTAGGTAAAAGTGCAGTGCTGAGGCAGGCTTTCAGAAAGCTCGGCAGTTTTTCAAAGAAAAACGAAACTGCACAAACCTTTTGGCGAATGCAGGCGCAGCGGTTCACTTCCACGAGCAAATACCTTGGTGAATGGCAGGAAACAGCCGAGGAACTGGTCTGGGAGCTCCGGGTGATGAACGGTATCCTCTGGGTGGAGAACATTGCACGACTGCTTCGAGAAGGTGGCAAGGGCGTCGAAGATAGTGTAGCGGCTTACTTGCTGCCGTTCATGCAGCAAGGCAAGTTGCACATTACCGGGGAAGTCACCCCGCAGGAACTCGAAAGCATGAGGCGGCTACTGCCTGGATTTGTGGAGAGCCTTCAAATCGTGGAACTGCCGGAGTTGCCAGAGCGAAGCCTTTCTGTGGTGCTCGACAAGTTCAATGGGCACGTGCTGCAAGCCCATAAAATCAATATCAGCAGCGATGCGTTGGCCACCTCCACGAGGTTGCTTCGACGTTTTTACCCATACGAAAGCTTCCCAGGAAAGAGCATCCGATTCCTGGGCGAGTGTGTCAGCGAAGCCATTTTTCAGAAAAAAACGGATGTCAGCAAGGCCGATGTGCTGGCGCAATTTATCAGAAGAACGGGCCTGCCTGAGTTGTTCCTTCGAGATGACATGCTACTCGACCAAGTGGCACTCCGCAAATTTTTCAACGAAAAAATCATTGGGCAATCTGCTGCCAACGAGAAGTTGACGGATGTCATCAAGGTTTTCAAGGCGGGGTTGAACAACCCGCACAAACCAATAACCACGTTGGTTTTTGCTGGCCCTACCGGGGTAGGCAAGACGGCTGCCGCTCAGGCACTTGCACAATATTTTTTCGGACTTGGGCAAAAAACCTCGCCGCTCATCCGCATTGACATGAGCGAGTACCAACACCCGTCGCAGATTACCAGGTTCCTTGGCACGGGCAAAGAACCCGGAAAATTGATACAGCAAGTGCGGGAGCGCCCTTTTGCTGTCCTCCTCCTCGATGAAGCAGAGAAGGCCACACCAGCTATTTTCGATGCCTTCCTCACCGTTTTGGACGAGGGCATGCTGGTGGATGCCTTTGGGCGCATCACGAACTTCCGCAACTGCATCATCATTTTGACCACCAATCTCGGTGCCAGCAACCGTGCCTCCATCGGTTACGGCAATCGTATGCCTGATGACGAGACTTACCGCTCGGCCATTGGGGCTTTTTTCCGGCCTGAGTTTGTAAATCGGATAGACCACGTGGTGGTATTTCAGCCGCTGGGACAGGAAAGTATTCGCCTCATTGCCCAAAAGGAACTGGAGGAGGTGAAGTCGAGGGAGGGTTTTGCAAAGCGAAACCTAAAAATCACCTTCACTGAGCGGGTTGTTGAGCATATTGCGCAAGTCGGTTTTCATGAAAAATATGGGGCCAGGCCGTTGCAACGGGCTGTGGAAGATGTGCTCGTGAAAAGCATTGCGAAGTGGCTGTTGGAAAATCCGACGGTGGAAAATAAAGCCTTGGAGGTAGATGTGGATGAGCACAAAGCGGTGACGGTGGTTGTCTTGGATTGACGCTTTAGGCATTCTTTTTGGGAAATCTAATTCGCCCACCCCAAAATCTTTTTCACCCGCAAGAACTCCCCCTGCAGCCCCGCCTCGATTTCAATTTTTTCCTTCGTAAATGGGTGCTCAAACCTTAGCGATTCAGCATGGAGCAGCATCGAGTTCATCTGCCATTTTTCCAGCCAAAGCTTGTTTTGCTTGTTGCAACCGTGCGGCCTATCACCGATGATGGGATGGAAAATATGTGCCATGTGCTTGCGCAATTGGTGTTGGCGACCTGTCTCCGGCAGCAGTTTCACGAGGGAATAGCGGGAAGTTGGATGTTTACCGAAGGCAACGGGCAGCTCTGACGTGGCGAGTCGCTCGTAGTGGGTGACGGCATCTTGGGTGAGGCCGTTTTCATTCGTGAGCGGGTAGTTGATTTCATCAATTTCGGGTAGGTATCCACGAACGATAGCAAGGTAAGATTTGCCTACTTGTCGATTTTCGAATTTAGATTGCATGAGACTATTCATCTCAGGACTAAGGGCAAATAAAAGTACCCCGCCTGTTTTCCGGTCTAACCGATGTGCTGGATAGACCCGTTGGCCCAGTTGGTCACGAAGTATTTGAACCGCAAACTCCGAGGCATCGGCGGCAATGGGGGATCGGTGCACCAACAATCCGTGCGGCTTGTTGATGGCCACCAAGTGTTCATCATGAAAGATGATTTCAAGCATAGCAGGGTAGGGGCATTGCAAAAAAAAAACAGGTTTTACCCAATTGAGCAGAACCTGTTTTATTGCCTATCCTAAGCAATTAACTGATTGTCAACGAATTAGTATTCGTCTTCGTTAAACAAGAAGTCGTCTTTCCGAGGATAGTCCGGCCAAATATCTTCAATACTGTCGAAGAGCTCACCTTCCTCCTCCATTTCCTGTAAGTTTTCGATAACTTCCAAGGGCGCTCCAGAGCGAATTGCATAATCAATTAATTCATCGCGGGTAGCAGGAAAAGGAGCGTCTTCCAAATGCATAGCGAGTTCAAGGGTCCAGTACATTTTGTGAACAAGTTTAGTTTAATAAAAAGTGCTTTTGCGCACTAATAAGATGTAGAAATTCAAAAAATTCACTTTCATTAATATTTTTTGAATTTGGCGCAAAAGTAACAAACCAAAACTTTAAACGCAAGGACAGTTTAAAACTGGCGTCATTTTTACTAAAAAAAACGATAACTTATTGATAATCAAAAGAATAGAGTTTCGCCAAAATTTTCAAACCTACTGCCTGCACGCTGAATCAAGCCTTTTTTCATTGGTTGGTCGAAGGCAATGGAGCCTGCGTTGTGTATCAACCCATTGTTGCGCACATTGGAGTAGTTGGTCCTGTTGATTGTTAACTCACCCTTTACTATCAATTCGCCGAAATTCAGAATACCAATTCCTTTTTTTGAAAGGCCATCAATTGTCAGTTTTCCGTGTTGACTAATTACCAGCCGTGCATCTGGTTCGATGACCAATTGAGCTATATCGTTCACGAAAAAATCAATAATCGGGTAAAAACACCGGCCTTCGGGGTCGCTTGGTATCACCACTTTGTCAAACCACTCTGGTACGTGCCTATTGAACCAGTTCATCGGTTCCATCCAGTCATGCTCTAATCCACTTGCGCCACCTTCCCAAAAATGCGGAACGGTGATTTTCTTCTGGCTGCAGCCGCCTTCTTGTGGCATGGGCCGCACCATCCTCATGTCTTTCTTCATGTGTTAGTTTTTGCTGGGAGGCCAAAATGAAAGTGAAATAAAATATGGGAGGAATTTTACAAGGGAGGAATGCACTGGGAAAAACAAATACTAAGCCAATCCGCTTTAACAGCGAACGATTTTTGGCATGGCAATTTTTTGAAAAATATTAAATACAGCTTAAAATATTGGGCAAGCCTTGAATTCCTTTGGCGGATGCACCTTCCACAAAATGTACTGCAGAAAAAATTCAGGCCCACCTCTTCGGTAGGTAGCGATGTTGAAAGGAGAGAAGTTTTGGTCGTAGCTAAAACCTGCAGTCCAATTCCTGTATTGAACTTCAACAGAAGGCACCAAAGCATCGCCAAATCGCATGGCTATGCCAGCTTGTACGTTCAATTCGGCATCTTTTACCGTACTGAAATGATAGCGGATGGCTGCTCCTGCTACTGCCTCTTGATAGCTGAGTTGTTTTGAAAAAAGCCCATTTGCACGTAGGTCAAGCGTTTGGGTGAGTTGAATAGTTGTCATCAAATAAGGTGAGAATTTGATGGGCAAATTGGTTTTTTCGTCATTATCAAAACTGGTATTGGGCTGGTTAAGGTGAAAAATTCCACTGCCAAGGTCAACTTTGGTGCGAGTCCCATCCACTTGATAGTGCAGGTTCAGTCCGGTCGAGATGCTGCCGATGCCCTTGCTGGTACCACTGAACGACTCACCGTTCGATAGGTTTGGGTCATAAATGTCGCCGTTCCACTGCTCTTCGTAACTCAATTTTTCTGGACTGACCGAACGCTGCCCAACGGCAATCTGGGTGCCAATACTGGCAAATAACGCGTCGCTTAATTGCCGGGTAAAAGATAAATTTGCCCCAACTTGGGAAATGCCGATTTGGGCATCGCCAGCCACATCGTTGTTGAAAACAAGGCCATAGCCGAGGTAGCCATTTTTAGCAAATGCCTTGTGGTAAAGCTTGGAATCAAATGCTCCCGAAAGGGTGCGATAGTCCACAGGCACGGAACTCCATTGGCTGCGATAGTTGGCAACAAAGCGAAGGTCGCCACCGAAAACCCCCGTCAATGCTGGGTTCAGGTTGGCTGGCGAATTGTTGAATTGGGAAAAATGGATGTCCTGAGCATTTGCCGTCAGGGTGCTAATCAAAAGGACAATGGCCACTGAAAACTGAAAAGAGCTTGTGTAAACGAGTTTCATAAAAAGGTTTTTTCGTCGAAATTGCACCCAAGTTAGGGTGGCTTCCCGGGTTTTGAAAATATTGATAAAAATTATGTCGCAAATCAGCCAAACATTACCGAAGGCAAAGATACCATTACAAGTGGGTGTCACCGGTGGGATTGGAAGCGGGAAGACCACCGTTTGCAAGATATTTGAGCAGTTGGGCATCCCCGTTTACTATGCCGACGAGCGGGCAAAAGCACTCATGGTCGCAAACCGAGGCTTGATTGCCAAGGTGAAAAAGTTGTTTGGTGAAGCGGCATACCTACCGCAGGGTGGCCTCAACCGAAAGTGGATTGGCAGCATCGTTTTTCAAGATGCAAAAAAATTGGAACAACTGAATGCAATTGTCCACCCCGCCGTGTTCAGTGATGGTGAAAAATGGCACGCCAAACAACGAAACACGCCTTACACCATCAAGGAGTCCGCTTTACTTTTCGAAATCGGCAGCCAGATTTTTTACGATAAAACAATAGTTGTGTTTGCCCCAAAGGAAATCCGTTTGAAAAGAACGATACTGCGGGATGGTTCAACGAGAGATGCAGTCATCGCTCGAATGGATAAGCAGATGGATGACGAAAAAAAGGTGCAACTTGCTGATTTTGTGATAATTAACGATGGCAAAAAAATGTTAATTCCACAGGTTTTACTCATACATAAACAACTGGTGGAGGCATACTTGGCGAGTTCATAAGCTTTCAACTAAATATTTTTTTAGAAAACACATAATCATTTTTCTTAAATGGTACAGTTTTTGACCAAAGCCTAAATACCAGCCAATATCTTAAGGCTGGCAAAACAAATACAATACGCCGGTTCAGCCATTTCCTATAGTTTCCCACCGGAAAACAAGCACTTAAGATTGAATTTTCCCCTCCTGCTTTCCTGATTAAAATCATTCTTATGAATGATGGTCTCGACGTATATTTGCCGTGATTATCATTGTTTTATGTATTGAAAAAGATGACTATGAAAGTGCTTCACTTCCAATCGTGGTGTGATTTAGTATGCTACACCTGTTTTTCATTCTTTGAATCCAAAAGAGCGAAATCCATTTCCATCAAATCTTTGCTGCTGGCAATCCTGATGTTGCCGCTAGTGAACTCCAATGCTACCAATCCAACGGACAAGACCTGTCTTGCTTGTGACAACGTTGTAAACGGTGGTACCATTCAATCGGATGAATTCGGTTGCCCAAATCCAACATGGGACCCTTCGCTTATTACCAGCGTAACACTGCCCACCGGCGGTTCTGGCAATTTGGAGTTCCTTTGGATTTTCACTACCAATGACCCCACCTTGCCGCTGAGTCAATGGACGCCAATTCCGGGTACCAACAGCCCGAACTACGACCCTGGCCCGATTTCCATAACAACTCACTATCGCCGATGTGCAAGGAGGTCTGGCTGTTCGGATTACGTCGGTGAAACTAATATCGTCACGAAAGAGGCCCTTTGCTGCGACAATGTAACGGACGGAGGTACTATCGGAATAAGCCAAGTTGCATGTCTCGCACCTTATGACCCAGCACTTCTGACCAGTATCACCTCGCCATCTGGAGGCTCAAATGTCCTTGAATATCAGTGGGTTATCAGCTCAACGGGCACACCATACACCCCAACCAATCCGGATTGGGTTTTTATTGCTGGCGCAAACAGCGAGACATTTGACCCTGCCATCATTTCACAGACGACCTATTATATCCGTCTGGCTCGAAGGCATGGTTGTTTAGTTTACGACGGCGTATCCAATATGATAACCGTTGCTATTTCTGATAACCTCGCCGCCACAGCAGTCGCTGACAGCGTGACTTGTTTCGGGGGAAATGACGGCTCAATCGACCTAACTCCTACGGGTGGTACGACGCCATACACGTATGCTTGGTCTGGTGGCCTCGGTTCTTCTGCGGACCCGCAGAACGTCATCCCAGGCAACTACTCGGTCACGGTGACGGATGCCAACGGCTGTGCAACCACGACTTCTGCAACGGTAGGAGATGGCGACCAAATCACATTGACAGCTAGTGCTACCCATGAAATTTGTGATGGTGCCGAAAATGGAACGGCAACATTGACCAGTACAACTGGCGGACAGGCGCCTTATTCAATGGTTTGGAGCACGACACCTGCACAGACAGCCTCGCAGATTATTGACCTTGCGCCAGCAACCTACACGGTCACGGTCACGGATGCGCAGGGATGCACGGCCACGGCATCGGCCACGGTGAATGCTGGGCCAGCACTTGCAATTACACTTTTTTCCACCAATGTTATTTGTTTTGGAAAAAATCAAGGCTCCGCAATGGTTGATGCCGTTGCAAATGGTTCTGGGTCATATACTTATCTATGGAATGACGCTGCTTCGCAAACCAGCCAATCCATTGCGAACCTGTTTGCTGGAAACTATACAGTAACAGTGACCGACGACCAGGGTTGCGCAGGTTCTGCCACAGCAATTATTGCCGACGGCCCGCAAATCTTCGTGAACCCATCCCACACCAATGCTACCTGCAATTACACCACGGACGGTTCGGCGACGGTAACGGTTTCTGGCGGCGTTTCACCTTATTCTTATTTATGGGATGATGTTGCTGCGCAAACAACAGCAACTGCTGATGCACTCGCAGCGGGCATTTACCATGTAACCATTACCGATGCGAGTGGATGCACAACATCTTCCACAGCGACAGTGGAAGCACCCATCTCTGCCGAAATTACCACAAGTGGCAGCAACGTAAGTTGCTTCAATGGATTGGATGGTGTTGTTTCAGTTTCGGTGACAAATGGTAGTCCTGCCAATTACAATTACACTTGGAATGACCCCAATTCCTCAAATACGGCCTCGGTTTCTGGGCTTTCAGCAGGCACTTATGGGGTGACAGTAACGGACAACAACGGTTGTCTTGTGACAGCATCCGTTTCGATAACCCAGCCAACCCAATTGGTCATTTCAATGGCCTCAACTGACGCCACTTGCGGCAACGGCAGCGATGGTTCGGCAACGGTGACCGCTGGTGGAGGAACACCTGGGTATGATTACGCTTGGAGCTTACCGGCTAGCCCAAATGCGCCAGTGTTGAACAATGCGCCCGCTGGCACGTACTCGGTGACGGTGACCGATGACAACGGTTGTTCAGCAATTGGGACATCGACTATTGGCGCACCGCCAGTGCTCACAGCAAATTTGATAGTAGCAAATGTCACTTGCAACGGCTTGAACGATGGCCAAATGAGCGTTGTGGCTGGCGGCGGAGTTGGCCCCTACACTTTCGCATGGAACAGCCCCGGTGCCCCATCGGGTACATCCATCAGTGGCCTTTCCCCTGGGAATTACGGGGTTACTGTGACGGACGCAGTTGGATGCACAGCCACAGCATCTGGCACTGTCACCGAGCCAGCAACCCTGACGGTTTCTTTCCAAAAAAATGATGTGATTTGCGTGGATGCAACAAACGGCTCTGCGATTGCGATTCCAGCTGGTGGCACAGCGCCATACGCCTACCTCTGGGCGGGTGGACAAACCACCGCAAATATTTCAAACCTTGCCACTGGTTTTTACCAAGTAACGGTCATTGACAACCATTTCTGCCAAGTGGCTGGAACCGTTCAAATCATTTCCACAACTACTTTGAACCTGTCCACCACAACAGTTCCAGCCAACTGCTTTAACAGCAATGACGGCACAGCAACCGCTATCGCGACAGGCGGCACAGCGCCTATCACCTATTTGTGGAGCAATGGTGCGACTACTGCCTCGAACGCTGGTATTTATGCTGGAAATTATTCAGTGACCGTCTCAGATGCAGATGGCTGCGTTCTCAGCAAGGATGCCATCGTGGCTTCACCACCTCAATTAACTGGGCCTGCCAGTTTGGTTTCGGCTGTAACTACCTACGGAGGCAGCAACGGTTCGATAAAAGTAACGCCGGGTGGCGGCACAGCTCCGTACACCGTGCTTTGGAACAATGCTAGCTCGGCTACGACGGTCACGGGCCTTACCGCAGGTACCTACTCCGTGACCACAACGGATGCCCACAACTGCACGGTTTCATCAACGATTACACTGGTCAACCCCTCGAAAGTAGGCGACTATGTTTGGCACGACCTGAATCAAAACGGCATCCAAGAAACGGGCGAGCCAGGTTTGGACAGCGTGAAGTTGCACTTGATAGGTGCAACCAGTACGGGCGTTCAAATCCATTTGACCACCTACTCCGACTCGACTGGTTTCTATGCTTTTGATGGCCTTGCCGCTGGCGTTTACCAAGTAAAAGTGGACTTGCCAGCTATCCATGTTTTCTCGCCGATGAACGTTGGTAGCGATTTCACGGACAGCGATATCAACCAGGCTGACAGTTCAACGGCGGTGTTCAACCTCGCTGTAAACCACTATGACAATTTTTGGGATGTCGGACTGATTGAACTCGATGAGAAAATAAACATCGGAGACTTTGTTTGGCAAGATGCCGACCACGATGGTATTCAGGATATTCAAGAGCAGGGTATTGCAAACTACACCGTTCGCTTGTACAGTATGCCCTCCAACACGTTGTTGGCGACCAGAACAACCAATGCGATTGGCAAATACCTCTTCACGGATGTTTACCCCGGTTTGTACCAAATAGAGTTCGTATTGGGCAATTTGCCGAACGGCAGCGTTTATTCGCCACCGAACCAAGGCTCTAACGACAATATTGACAGTGACCCTGACCCTGCAACGGGCCGGACGGCTACTTTCCAGGTTTTTCCATATACGGTGGACAACCTAACCATTGATGCCGGGGTGTTCAAAGAATGTGACAACATAACCGATGGCGGCTTGGTTGGATACAACGAAAACCTCTGTGGCAATGGCGCAGACCCAGCCGAAATCGTCAATTTGACCTCTCCATCTGGCGGCTTCGGCGTGTTGGAATACTTGTGGTTGAAGAGTACCATGCCTGTTTACAACGGCCCTGGTGATCCGAACTGGATGATGATTCAAAACTCAAACAGCGCAAATTATAACCCAGGCCCAATTTTCCAGACAACTTATTACATCCGGTGCGCTCGCCGGGCAGGTTGCCCCGATTACCCTGGAGAGAGTAACATTGTTTCTAAAACCATCACACCAAATCCGCTTGCGCAAATCATCGACCATCCGAATGTCATTTGCAAGGATGTTGGGGGGCGTTTCGAAGCTGCAATTGCAGGTGGAGGTGCTACTTATGCTTGGGATTTTGGTGCTGACGCAACGCCTGCCACCGCCGCTTCGAGGGTTGTTAATCCGGTGTCCTGGTCAACGGAAGGTATCAAGACCGTTTCACTCACGGTGACCCGTTTCGGCTGTTCTGTTACCGTGACTGTTACCGTTGCCGTAAACACCTGCGGCAGTCCGATAATAATTATTTTTGACGATGTTTTTGCTGAATTGAATGGCGCAGCGGTAAACCTGCGCTGGCATGCAACAGGTTTTGAACCAAACAACACTGTTTTCAGGGTGCAGCGCTCAGAGAATGGGAATGATTATGAAAACCTGAATGCCATGGCTGGTACAGACTGCGACGCAGACGGCATTTTCCACTTCATAGATAGCAGGCCGAAATTGGGTGAAAATTTTTACCGCATCGAATATCGCCAGTCTGGCGAGAACGCAAGCCAAGGCTTGTCCAATACCACAAATATTTTCAACAAGCCAGCTGGAGTACTTCCTATCCAACTTTATCCTAACCCAACCTCAGGCTTGGTGACGGTGGAGTTCGTCAAACTGTCCTCCAATTCCTCGACCATCCAGGTGAACGATGCCTTCGGGCGAGTGATATTTGAGTCGCAAGTGCCGGAAATGACCGAGAAAACCGAACTTGATTTGAGCCAACTTCCGCTTGGTTTGTACTGGGTTCGTATCACCTCGGAGAACGTTCGGGAGCAGGTGGTAAAAGTTGTAAAATCAGAATAAAAAAAGGATTGTTGGATTGCTAAATTGTTGGATTGTTTTTTACCTTAACAGAGATACAGCTTTTTAACCATTCGGCGATAGACCAACAATCTCCATAGTTTTTTCAATACATAGTTATCAATAATTGGCGGGCCGCCATTTTTGGCGGCCCTCTTTTTGTAAAAATTTCGATTTTTGTAAAAAGGGAGTAACTTTGCGGCGCTTATTTCCTTTCCCTTTTTTGACAAATTATTGACCCAAAGGTGCGTGGAGCTGTCCCTTTTGCCAACTTCCCGCCCAATCCATTAAAACTTAAGATTTTGAAAAAAAGAGTTCTCATTACCGGCGCAGCCGGGTTCATTGGCTCGCATCTCTGCGACCGAATGTTGGCGGAAGGCCACCACGTCATCGGCATGGACAACCTGCTCACGGGCAGTTTGAAAAACATCGAACACCTGTTCCCACGGGAGGATTTCGAGTTTTACCACCACGACATCACCAAGTTCGTGCATGTGCCCGGTGAGGTTGACTACATCCTGCACTTCGCCAGTCCCGCTAGTCCGATTGATTACCTCCAAATGCCCATCCAGACACTAAAGGTTGGTGCGCTTGGTACGCACAACATGCTCGGCGTTGCGAAGGCAAAAGGTGCTCGAATCCTCGTTGCTTCCACATCGGAAGTGTACGGCGACCCACTCGTCCACCCTCAGGTGGAAGAATATTGGGGCAATGTGAACCCAGTCGGCCCACGTGGGGTATATGACGAGGCGAAGCGCTTCCTGGAGGCTATCACGATGGGCTATCACACTTTTCATAAAGTAGAAACCCGCATCGTCCGCATTTTCAACACCTACGGCCCACGTATGCGAGTCGAAGATGGGCGGGTGCTCCCGGCGTTTTTCTCCCAAGCCATTCGTGGTGAGGGTTTGACGGTATTTGGGGATGGGTTGCAAACACGCAGTTTCTGTTATGTGGACGACCTTGTGGACGGCATCTACCGACTACTCCTCAGCGACTACGACCAGCCAATGAACATTGGCAATCCACAAGAAATAACGATGATGCAGTTTGCGCATGAGATTCTCGACTTGGTCAAGAATCCAAAAGCACATATCATCCACAAACCGCTGCCAACGGACGACCCAAAGCAGCGCAAACCGGACATCACAAAGGCCACCAACATACTCGGTTGGGCACCAAAGTTCAACCGGGAGGAAGGGCTGAAGATTACTTATGAGTATTTCAAAAAAGCGGTAAAATAGATATGGGATATAGAGGCATGAGGTGTTATATGTTACGTAATAAATGTACGAATGTGCTGCATACCTCATGCCACAATACCTCATACCTTATAAAGCAGTTATAAGCAATGAAAAGCATATTAATCACCGGCGGCGCTGGATTTATTGGCTCTCACGTCGTTCGTTTATTCGTCAATAAATATCCTGATTACCAAATAGTCAACCTCGATAAATTGACTTATGCAGGTAATCTGGAAAACCTGAAAGACGTCGAATCGAAACCCAATTATACCTTTGTTAAAGGCGATATAACGGACGTACCTGCCATGCTGGATTTGTTCCAAAAATATGATTTCGATGGCGTCATTCACCTCGCTGCCGAGTCGCATGTGGACCGTTCCATCACCAACCCATTGGAGTTCATCGAGACCAACGTCATGGGCACGATGAACCTGTTGAATGCTGCAAAAACGGCCTGGAAGGGCAGGGAAGAAGGCCGGGTTTTTTACCATGTTTCCACCGACGAAGTGTATGGTTCGCTTGGCGATGAGGGCTTTTTTGTAGAAACAACGCCCTACGACCCCCGCTCACCTTACTCTGCTTCCAAAGCAAGTAGCGACCACTTGGTGCGAGCATATCACCATACCTACGGACTGCCTGTGCTGATTTCCAATTGCTCCAACAACTACGGCCCAAACCACTTTCCGGAGAAGCTGATTCCACTGGTCATCAACAATATCAAGCAAAGCAAGCCGCTGCCGATTTACGGCGACGGAAAATACACCCGTGACTGGCTCTGGGTGATTGACCATGCCGAAGCGATTGACGTGATTTTTCACAAAGGAAAAAATGGCGAAACTTATAATATCGGAGGCAACAACGAGCGGAAAAATATCGAGTTGGTGACCACACTTTGTGATATCATGGACGAGTTATTGGGACGTGTGCCTGGCACCAGCCGTGGCCTCATTACCTACGTGAAAGACCGCCCCGGCCACGACCGTCGGTACGCCATTGATGCCACCAAACTCAAAGACGAACTCGGCTGGCAGCCCACTATTCAACCAGAAGAAGGCCTCCGCCTAACGGCAAAATGGTACCTCGAAAATGAGGACTGGTTGGAACATGTAACTTCAGGGGCATATCAAGGTTATTATGAAATGCAGTATGAATCGTAAGATAGGTTTCTGCTAAAAAAAACAGGGCTGTGCGGTATTTCTGCACAGCCCTGTTTTTTTTACTGCTCTCTCAAGTCTTGAGGCAAAATCAAAGCATGAATGATTGGTTTTGCAAAGTGACACTAAAACCTCGACGACTTTAATTCCACATCCGCCTCGTCCCAAACCTCCCGGTATTTTGCCAAGGCAGCGTTTGCCTCAGTCTCCCGTGTAGCTGGCAAAAGTCATGAGGCTGATTTGAACAATCGGCCAGTAAATCGTTTACTATGGTACACTAAATAATTCAGTTTAAAACTTGGTAAAAATGACAATTCAATTCAACACAGACCGGAATGTGAACGGAAATGAGGCTGTAACCGCACCTTTTATTGCCCTGATTTCTGAAGAACTTAGCCGGTTCAGTCACCAGATTACAAGGATAGAGGTGCATCTTTCGGATGAAAACGGCAAAAAAGAAGGTGAGAAAGACAAACGCTGCATGCTGGAAGCTCGGCTCGAAGGATTGGCCCCAATCGTCGTTACGAACCTTGCTAATACTCGTGACCAAGCGGTAGAGGGTGCAATTGAAAAATTGAAATCGTTACTTGATAAAACGCTGAGTCGGTTGAGTAACTATTAAAAAAAAGCCAGCTTGCTTTTGCACATCGTGTCGGCGTCACTACAAGTGAAGCCGATACTTTTAACATTTCTGGAGAAATTCAAAGCAAAAAGTATCAAATCAACATGGCATTTATTGACTATTATAAAATACTGGGGGTTGAAAAAAACGCTTCTGAGGGTGAAATAAAAAAGGCCTACCGGAAAATGGCCCGGAAATATCACCCAGATTTAAACCCAAATGACAAAGCTGCGGAACAAAAATTCAAGGAAGCAAACGAGGCAAACGAGGTGTTATCCAATGCCGAAAACCGCAAGAAATACGACAAGTATGGCAAGGACTGGCAACATGCTGAGGCATTTGAGCAGGCCAACCAACAACGAGGCCAGCGGCAACAAAGCCAATACTCTTCTGAGGGTTTTTCGGGTGGTGAGGATTTTTCCGATTTCTTTCAGTCCATGTTTGGTGGCGGTGCTTCCAGGGGACGTGGAAGAAGTGTGAAATTCCGAGGCCAGGACTATAATGCTGAATTACGCCTTGATATAAAAGAAGCATTTACCACACATAAACGTACCCTGAATGTGGATGGAAAGAACATCCGAATCACGATACCTGCGGGCATTCAGGATGGCAAGATTATCCGTATAAAAGGCCAAGGTGGTGCTGGTATAAATGGTGGGCCGAACGGTGATTTACTCATAAGTTTCATTATTGAAAACAACACGAATTTTAAGTTGGACAATAACAATTTATATGCTACGGTCGATTTGGATTTATATACCGCCATATTAGGCGGAGAAATAACAGTGGATACTTTCGATGGCATGGTGAAATTCAAAGTAAGGCCCGAAACACAGAATGGCACCAAGTTAAAACTCAAAGGAAAGGGCTTCCCCGTTTATAAAAAAGAGGGCGAATTCGGTGATTTATACATCACTTTTCAGCTAAAAATACCCACCGACCTCACCGAAAAAGAAAAAGAACTATTTACTGAACTTTCAAATTTAAGGTCATTATGAGCGCAGCGGAAAACTATATCGAAATCAGTCAATTGTGCCTACATTATGAAATCGAAACGTCATTTATCGACGACTTATGCGAATATGGTTTAATTGAAATCAGTACCATTGAGCAAGCTCGTTTCATTCACCATGACAGGATTTGTGACCTTGAAAAGATCCTTCGATTGCAGCGGGATTTGGATATCAATATGGAAGGAATCGCTTCGGTGCTGCACTTGTTGCAAAAGATAGATAGACTTCAAGCAGAGTTGAATGCAGTTCACAACAAGTTGCAGATTTATGAGGGGAAGGAAGATTGAGGTTGTTCAATTTTGCCATCCACTGTTCCAAGTACATTAGAATCAAAAAAGCAACTGCTCTTTCGAGTCCAGTATCAGCGTTACATGGAAGCATACGTCAGGCGGTTAGCCCCATAGGGATTGCTCAGACTGGTTAGGAGGCGTTTTTCAAATGACAGGTGGTTTTGAAGTACGTAAATGTAGCCCCACTGACAAATCGTTCAAGTCTAGGGTTTAGCGTTTATCTTGCGGCCTTTTCACCTAAATTATTAAAATGAGATTCCAGCTTTTCGCCCTGCTATTCGCGCTCCCCAGTCTTGCCTTTTCCCAAAACTACAGTGGACCCGAAAGCGTGGAAGGTGACACCTTGACGGGCAATTACTATGTAGGCAACACAGGTTCAGAACAAATTCTGCGCCGCTTGCCCAGTGGTGATTTGGAAACATTTGCAACTGGGATTTCAAACGGCCCGTACGGCCTCGAACTCGTGGATGGGGTGCTTTATGCCTGCAACGGCGGAGAAGTGCGTGGTTTTTCTTTGGCAGATGGCTCGCAGGTTTTCTCGGTGCAAACTGACGCCAGCTTCCTAAACGGCATCACGCATGTTGGCAGTGACTTCCTTTATGCCACCGATTTTTCAGGCAAGAAAATTTACAAAATTGACATTGCCATGCAGGCGTCTGAGGTCTTCGTCGCACAGACCATCAGTACGCCCAATGGTATTGTTTATGATTTGGCCAACGACCGATTGGTATTCGTAAGCTGGGGCAGCAGTGCCAAAATTGTGGCGGTTTCTTTGACGGATGCTTCATTGACGACGCTCGTCACTACCAACCTGAGCAATATCGACGGGGTAGCAATGGACGGGGCTGGCAATTATTACGTTGCCTCCTGGGGTGCGAATGCTGTCCACCGCTTCGAGCTGACTTTCACGGAAGCACCCGAAATGGTCATGTCAGGGTTAAACAAGCCCGCTGATATTTACTACAACCTGAAAACAGACACCCTTGCTGTGCCCAATAGTGGCGACAATACGGTGAGTTTTGCCTTTTTCGGAGAGGAACCGCCTAGCTTTGTAGGGGCGGAATTGGTAGATTTTCAGTTGAAGGTTTTCCCCAATCCCACTTCTCAGACTTTGACTGTAACAACTGGGCAGATTGATGGATTTCAAACGGCCAGTTTTCAAATCTGCACCATGGACGGGGTTTTGATGCCGGCTATTCAATCAAAATTAAACAACCAGCAAGTTGAATTTGAAATGGCACAGTTTCCAAAAGGTAGTTATCTGCTTAAAGTTAGCCGCAATGACAATTTTGATGTCGTGCAATTTATGAAAAATTGACCAAACTCGTGTTTATCGCTACCGATGAGAAATAGTCAGTTCCGTGGCACTTTTCGCCGTCGCAATGGCAAAGAATGGGTACTAGGCCACCGTTTGAAACCCAGTAGTCGCACAAGTATTCCACAGCCCGATAGGAAAAACACAACTACCATTTCTTAAAATACAGTGGTAGTTTGAGCAAGTGTTCAGCGAGGCGGCACTTGCTGCGTTTTGCCTGCCCCTTCTTTTTCGAATGACCGCTTTGGTTGTGAGGTGTAGGCTTAGCTCAAAAGACTTTCAATTGAACGTTATTATTAGAAACACGAAATAAACTTCAGAAAATTTGGTGTGTAAGAAAAATGTGTCAAATTAGCAGGCAGGCGCTTAAAAAATAGTTTCAGAGTTTGTAATTAACGTAGTTTTATAGTGAGTTTCGCAGAATGATTGACAACTTCTTTAAAAATTGAAGGCCATGAATAGAACACTTACCCTCCTCGTTTTTCTTTTTCTTTCAGATTTCTGTTTTTGCCAGCATTTTTTCTGTCCCAACCCCTCCGTATCGGTAACCGAGGAACGAATAAATGTATTTCTAACAGAATTTCCTGAAATCGAAGCTAAAGTATCCTTGTACAATTTAAGCAAACCGGTTTTTCAGACAATACTTATTGTTCAATCGAATGCAGGGTATTCCATAGCAGACAGGCGGTTCAACTATGGAAGGGTCATTCCGAACGAACGGTTAAAGAATTTTTCCGCTTTTGCCGCCTCCAGAAATGGAGTTGTTGCTTGTAGCCAGCGTTCATCGGGGTTAGAAGCAGTTGCTTTGAGCCTTCACTTTTTGCGATCAAATAAAAAGAAAGCCTTGTCAGATGCCAAATGGCTTACACTTGTTTTTGGCCCAGATGGTGACCTATCAAGCCTGGCAAAAGAAGCGGATATGATATATAGCATCATAAATAAGAAAAATTTTAAAGACTTGGGTTTAGGATTTGGAGTTATGTCCAATGACATCCCTACGGATGAATTCGCTGCCTCATTGCCCCAAAAAGAAAATTCAGCAATTGAAGAACCCAACATGACCCCTGTGAATGTCAAACCAAGCCATCCAAATGAACCAATGACTACGCTAATTAGATCAGAATTAGGTACAACCAATAAGGCCAAGCATGAAAATGTGCCTATAATTAAACAGCCTAAACAAAACACACCAATCGTTGAGCAGGCTGCAATAATGCATAATAAAGCTGATATTATAAGCGATTCAGCCGAGACAGAAAACGCAAAGATATTTGCCAGTGAAAATATTTTAAAGAACGCTGAAAAAACAAAGTTAGAGCCGGAACCTGAAGCTGTAACAGCGGAAAAAGGGACGGCAACAGGTGACAAAACGGAGCGACGTGATATTTCTGGGACATACAGTTTTTATGGATTTGAAAACTGCAATTACCAAAAAAGTGCTAATGAGATTTTCAATTCCAAAACAGGGCATAATTCCAAAAAGATTACCATTGCTGGTTCTAACATGTTTGCGGAACAAATTAACACTCCTTATGAAATTACCAAAGTAAATGATCATTTTCACTTAAAACATACTAATATCTTAAAGGTTACAAGAGTTGATAACGGCACTATAAATGTCACTAAAGTAGAGGGTGCCGGTGACATTAAGATACAGGACAATAAGTACGTTTTATTTGAAAACAGAGTCTATACTAATTCTGTAGCTGATTTAAAACACCTTAACGAACTCGTTGCCTTTGAATTAATACCACTTCCAAACAATAGAATATTACTTAGACCTATTTCTACTGATATGCCTAAACCAATCCCACAAGACTCTAATTGTAGTTTAATCATGGAAAAACAGTGAGTTAAAATAAGTCAAATAATCTTATAGGCGCAAAGCTTTCTAATTCAAATGCCCTTCATTTTCTGATATCCGGCTTGTAACCTAGCCTGTTGTGGCCTCCTTGCCGTTGTATGTAAACAATTTCTGCCTATGCCATTAAATCCTCTAATTACCTACAATCTCCAATTGCAATTCCCTTTCTTTGCCCCATAAAATAGTGTGTGCGAGTGAGCAGGGTGAGCGGGAGTGAATTGCTCACCCGCTCACCTCTCTCACTCGCTCGACCGATAAAAATGCCAACCACCACCCTCAACATACCCATCTTAGTATTGCCGACCAAACTCGATGGCCAGGCGGCCTTTCAGGTGCGGCCTGTGTTCTTCTCTGCACCGGTGGGGGTACATCGCAGGTACAGCGAGGCATTGTCCCTTTTCAAAAAGCAAGTAAAACGCCGTTACACGGGCTACACCTTCACTCGACCTGGAGCAGAACAATTGCTTTGGTACAAGTTTGGGCCAGAGGTGAAGCTGAGCCAGTACATGCTGGAATTCAGCATTGGCAGCCACTTTATCAAAGGGCGTTTTAGTGTAGCCAGCTTTGAGTGGCAAGGATTGACTTATGCCAGTCTTCCGAACTTTGACTCATTTATGTTTATCGTAAAACACAATGAAAAAGGCAAAGCAGACCTGAAAGTGGAGACGGAACGAGTGGTGCGTGAACTTTTGCGCAGCAGAAAACAAATAGATGGCAGCGAGTTTGATGCCGAAGCCTATTACGCTGAAAAAAAGGAGTTCGTGACGACGGTGCAGGTGGAGGCAAAATTCCTTGAGACAAATTTCAGTTTTGAAAAGAGCGGGATGGATGGCATCATGGCTGCTTTTAGGTTGCAGGAACAATTTGATGGAGGTGAGGAAATCGAGAAAGTGGCCACTGACCTAGGCGCCCATTATCCAGAGGAACTGAACCGGGCTTGGCAGCAAGAGCCGCTTGTGGAACAGTTGTACCAGCTGATTTTTAGCAATAAATGGCTAGGGGAAAGTGACCGGGTGACTCAAAGCCACCCGGCCACTGGTAGGATGGGGGCCAATAATCCGTTGGTTCTCGTTGGGCCGGAAGGTGTGGGCAAGCACACGGTAATCCATGAAGTGGTTTATCGCTACATGGCCAGTGTCACAAAAAACACGGACGACGATTGGCAGCGGCAATATTTTTGGCACCTGAACCCCAGTCGGGTTATTGCTGGAATGAGCATTGTGGGGCATTGGGAAAAGCGCTTCGAGGCCATTTTGCAGTACGTGCAGTCGCCGCCCCGACGAGAATATTTCCCAGACAAACTGCTGGTGGACAATCCCGTGGCGTTGTTGCGCATCGGAAAATCCAAAGGGAGCGACTTGTGCCTTGCCACGGTGCTAAAACCGTTTTTGGAAAAAAGAAAAATCCAACTTGTGCTATTGGCCACGCCAGAGGAGTGGAAAATCGTGCAGGAGGGCGACCGCAGCTTTGCCGACCTGTTTCAGGTCCTTCGGATGCCTGAGCCGGACGTGCCTACTGCTATTAAAATTGTATTGCAAAACCGCAGCCTGCTGGAACTTCAAACCGCTAGCTCCATCACAGTGCCTGCCATCACGCAGTTGTTTTCAATTCAACGCAACTACCTGAAAAACAAGGCATTGCCCGGTTCGGTGATGCGGTTGCTGACGCAATTAACCACAAAATACAGCCACACGGTAATTGATGCGCCGCAGGTACGGGAGGAGTTCAAGTCGTTCAGCGGGATGCAGGAGCAGATTTTCGAAGAGCAATCGCCCATCGAAAAAGATGAACTGCGGCGAATGCTGCAACAGGAATTGGTGGGTCAATCAAGTGCCGTGGATGCGTTGTCTGGGGTTGTTCACCTTATAAAAGCCCGCCTCACCGACCGTAACCGGCCGCTGGCCTCTTTCCTTTTCATTGGCCCGACGGGCGTCGGAAAAACCCATGCTGCCAAGCTCCTCAGCAAGACCATTCTCGGCAGCGATACGAAGCTGATGCGCTTCGATATGAACGAGTACATCGACGGTGGGGCGCTGCACCGGCTCATTGGCGACAGCCAAAACCCCGAAGGGCAACTGACTGGCAAGGTCCGCTACCAGCCTTTCGGAGTGCTGCTGCTGGATGAAATCGAAAAGGCGCACCCCAGCATCCACGACCTGTTGCTCCAGGTGCTCGACGATGCCCGACTGACGGATAGCTTGGGTCGGACGGTAGATTTTTCCAATACCATCATCGTTATGACCTCCAACCTTGGCGCACGGGAGGCTGATTCGCAAATTGGCTATGCGAGCAAGAGCAAGGACGCAAGTGCTGTTTACCGCAAGGCCGTCGAGCAGGCTTTCCGGCCAGAATTGGTCAACCGCATTGAGCAGATTGTCGTGTTCAACCCCTTGGAATTCAAGGAGATACAAAAAATTGCGCAGCTACAAATTCGGGAACTGTTGCAACGAGATGGTTTTGTGCGCCGCACCACCATTGTCAATGTTTCGGAGGAGGCACTGGATTGGGTGGCCCGGCGTGGCTTCGATGCCAAAATGGGCGGGCGGGCGCTCAAGCGGCAAATCGAGCGAGACCTGACGTTGCTTTCTGCCGAGCAGCTTATCAAGTCAACGTCAGAAACGCCCGTCATCCTGGATATTTTGTTTGAAAATGAGCAGCTAGTACCTCAAATAACGCCCATCGATTTGGCTGCTCCACTTACTGGCCCGTGGCTACCTGAAATACCCGAGGAGCACACCGCCGTTCGTTTTTTCAACAAACTGCTGCACCGCTTGGAAAAAGTGGAAAAAGAAGTGGCCAGTTTCGAGCGGCGGCAGGAGCGGCAGGGCCGGCTTTATAATGTGGCTGGACAGGACGCCGACTGGAAGCACTACGATTTTAAGAACAAGGTAGCCAGCCTTAAAGAGAGCCTTCAGTTTAAGGCGTTGCGGCTGCGGGAGCGCCGATTGACCATGACCCCTGCTGTGCCTCTGCGCCTCAAACGGGTTTATCTCAATGAATTTGATGAGACGGGAAAGGCCCGAAAAGAGGCACTTCGTGACAAGCATTTTCAAGAAGAAGCCATGAAAACGCTTCGGGAGGAATACCGCCACCAAAGCCCGGAGTTCGACAGTTTTGAGACGGAATATTTGGTCAGCTACTTTGACCTCACGTTTCTGGAAAGCATGTTGAAAGGGTTTTTGAATCAGAAGACAGAGAAGGTCGTCCTGCGCCTGTCTTCCGCTGTGACAAATGCTGGGGTGGCTGAAATGGAGTTTCTATTGAATCAATACAGCCTGCTGCTTTCTGCGATGGACATTGCCCACGATATTCTAACTGACCTACGAAGCATCGAAGCGGAGGAGCACAGTCTTGGAACACTGCTGGCTGGAGAAGCTGGCTTGCACTTGTTTTATATCAATAACGGTACGCCGGTGCCGATTCGGCTTTCACTGGAAAAAGATGGGATACAGTTGCCATCGCCACCGCTCGTTATCCGGATTTACGATGGGAAAGACACCCAAGTTGACCTTCGGACGGGCTACACCAACACCTTTGCTATGACGCCTGACGAGATGAAGTTGCTGTTGTTTGGGGGCATGTATAATCAACCACCAGTTTGAATGAGCTTTGAAAAAAACTTATTTAAATCCGCCTTGTTGTTTAGACAAAATCTACATTTGCGGACTTTTTGAAATTATGGCTACCATCAAATTTACATTCGAAGATAAAACCATTGCGCCTGTCACGGTCAATGACGTCCCGACTGACATGTCCATTCTGGAAGTCACGGAAGAGCACGATATTCACCTGAACCATAATTGCGGTGGGGTTTGCGCCTGCAGCACTTGTCATGTTTACGTGAACAGCGGTGACGACTTTCTGGAAGAAATCACCGACAAAGAAGAGGACTTTGTGGATAGGGCCATCAACCCCCGTTTGGAGTCTAGGCTTGGCTGTCAGTGCGTTATTTTGGATAAAAATGCCGTGATTGAAGTCGAAATACCAGACCAGAAACGCATCATCGGGCACGAGCACTGAGTCAGTTTGCAGTCCAAAGTGCAATGGACGCTCTAACCACTTATCATTAATAATTATGGCATTCAAAGACATAGAAGACCTCCCAATTTACTGGAATGACCACGAGGACGTGGCCATGCGGTTGTATGAAAAATTTGGAGAAGAATTCAGCGAAGGTAAAATATACCGCATTCGTTTCACGGAGCTGATTGAATGGGTGCTGGAAATCCCTAACTTCGCCGGGACACGAGAAGATTGTAGCGAAGGCCACCTCGAACAGATCCAGGCAAAATGGGTGTACGAGTGGCGGGACAATAATAAATAGTAGTTCGTCAGTTCGTCAGTTGGCAGTTTGCAGTCAGGGGCTGCAATCTTGGACTAGCTGAGAATTGGCTTTAAACTAGGGACTCGACTGCCAACTGCCCACTGACAAACTGCCCACTAAATGAATACTCCTGACAGCAACGAACGATTCCACCTTGCCGGCAACGTCCTGAGCCGGTTCAAAGACATCCATACCTTTATTTTTGACGTGGACGGGGTGCTCACCAACGGCAATGTGCTGGTGACTGAAAGTGGCGAACTGCTGCGTTCCATGTCCGTTCGGGATGGCCAAGCACTTCGCATGGCGGTGGACGAGGGTTTTCGGATTTTAATCTTGACGAAGGGCAAATCAGCGGGCGTCACCAGTCGCCTTCGGGAGTTGGGTATTCAGGACATTATTACCAATTTGCCTAAAAAACTGAAAGCTTACGAGGAATTTCTCGATGCCTACGACCTGGACGAAGAGGGCATCCTTTATATGGGCGATGACCTCCCAGACTATGAGGTGATGCGCCGAGTGGGACTTCCTACCTGCCCCAACGATGCCGTCCCGGAAATCCGGGAAATTTGCCATTATATTTCCCCGCTCAAAGGCGGCGAAGGCTGTGTTCGTGACGTGATTGAAAAGGTGATGAAGCTGAATGGCGTGTGGAAGGTCTAATGTAAGATGGGGCATTTACTGCTGTAATTTCGGCGTTTTGATGAAGATACTTTCCTTTTTCAAGTTGGTGCGTTTTCCTAATCTAGTCATTGTTGCGCTCACGCAATATTTGTTGCAATACCTCGTGCTCGTGCCCGCCCTTCGGGAGGCTGGCCTGACGCCGATTTTGGATGCTTTTCATTTCTTTTTGTTGGTGCTCACCACTGTTTTGATTGCCGCAGGTGGCTATCTCATCAACGACTTGTTGGATTACGAAAGTGACCTGATTAACAAGCCAGATAGTGTGTTCGTGAACCGGGTTTTTCCTAAAAAAATGGTGGAAGCTTTTTATTACACCATCTTTTTGGTAGGCTTCGCAATCGCTTGGCATTTAGCGGTTTATGTTAAAAAATTGGTGCTTGTCCAACTTTATCCTGCTGCTTTCTTGCTACTTTACTTTTATTCTAAAAAGCTGAAAAAAATACCGCTTTGGGGCAATGTCACAGTAGCACTTTTCTGTGCCTTCGTAGCGGGAGTGGTACTGTTTGCAGAGCGTCAAAACTTTGCCCAAATGGCCGACGAGGGTGGGGTAGTGACAGTGCTTTTTGGTGGGTATTTGTGGTTCGCTTTTCTCTCCACACTTTTGCGGGAAATCGTCAAGGACATCGAAGATATGGAAGGCGATGCTCGGCTTGGGCTTCAAACCTTACCACTACGATTTGGCGAAAACATGGCAAAAAAAATGGGCATCCTCGTAGGGGTAGGACTGCTGCTATCGCTTCTTGTGTTTGTGTTCTGGCTTTGGCAACGGCAGGAGTTTTTGAGTGCGATTTTCAGCTTGCTTGTCGTTACTTCGCTGATTTGCTACACCTTGATTATTTTGAAAAAAGCCACCACCAAGGCAGATTTTTCTAGGGTTAGTTTTTTATCAAAAATGGTGATGCTTAGCGGGTTGGTTTTGCTCTTGGTTTGTAAATTCGCCTAAAACGCAAACAATGTCAAAAATCATTGAATTTACTGGGGTGATGGATGCGGTGGAAGGTCTTCCAAATAATGGGACGGTGGTTTTTCCTTTTGACCTCAAGGAGACTTTTGGCAAAAAATCGGTCAAAGTTAAAATCACCTATGACGGTATCGAATACCGTGGATTACTGAAAAGTATGGGCGGAGATTGTGTTTGGTGCCTGGTTCGGAAGGACATTCGGGAGCAATTGGGGAAGAAACCAGGCGACTCCATCCACATCACCGTTCAAGAAGACACCGAAGAACGGGTAGTAATCGTCCCTCCTGATTTTCAGCAGGTTATGGAAGAGAACCCTTTGATGAAACCCATTTTTGAGAATTTTTCTTACACCTGCCGAAAGGAATACGTCAATTGGATTACCGGTGCAAAGCGGCCAGAAACCCGACAAAATCGGCTCCAAAAATCTGTGGAGCTGATTCTTTCAGGCAAAAAAGAACCGAGATAATTTTTCAAAGCAACCAACCAAACTATCCAAGACTGCGTCTATTGGACTGAGTTTTTACCTAACTAATTGATAAAGAAGGAATTTTTGGCACGTTTTTTTAAAAAGGATGAGTCAGAATCAAACATTACAAAACGAGTAAGCGTTAACCAAAAGAACCTAAGAATTAAGTTTCATACAATTAGTGAGAGTAAATGACGTCGCGGCTATTTCATCGAAGTAGCCGCCTTTTTTTTGCCTAATTTCCTGAAAACCGCTTACGCATCCATCCGCACTATTTTCGGCGTAAAAGTCCCAATCACCTCCACCAAGTCCTTTTGAAAATCCATCACTTTTTTTATGTCTTTGTAAGCCATTGGCGCTTCGTCCAAGCCACCCCCGTACAGTTCTACGCCGTTAGCTTTTAGCACTTTTTTCAATTCGTGAACAGTAAATGAGTTTTTTGCTTTCGTCCGGGAAAATAACCGACCAGCGCCGTGCGAGGCCGAGTTAATGGAAAGTGGGCTGCCTTTGCCTCGTACAATATAACCCGGATGCACCATCGAGCCGGGGATGATGCCCAGTACCCCCTTGCCTGCTGGAGTTGCACCCTTCCGGTGAACGATGACCTCCCGCCCGTCTGCAAGCTTCTCTTTCCAAGCAAAATTGTGGTGGTTTTCGACCATAAAAAGCGGCTGCTCACCGAGCGCCTTGGCCATCCGTGCGTGTATGTGGTGGTGGCAAACCGAGGCGTAATCGCCAGCAAGCGTCATGGCTAGCCAATATTCCTGACCTGCCTCCGAGTCGAGGTCAAGCCATGCGAGGTGTTTGGCTTCCTTCGGCAATGGCGTGGTTTTCATGGCGAGGTCCGTGTAGTGCTTCGCAATGGTGGCGCCCAGGCCCCTCGAACCGGAATGCGAAAGCACGGCGAGGTATTGCCCAGTATTTACACCAAACTCGTTCTGCTCGTCTGTGATTTCCACGATGCCAAATTCCACGAAGTGGTTGCCCGAGCCTGATGAGCCGACCTGCCTGAAAGCCTTGTCCTTCAAGGGTTTTACGATGGAGATTGCATGAAATTCTGGTCGCTCGAAGATGGCATCGTCCATCGGCTTTTTCAATTCTTGGTAGCCGAAGGCTGTGTTTTCGTTCAAGATTAGGCCGAGCTTTGAACGGTTTTTTTCCAAAAATTCTGGCCGGAGGTCGTAAAAAGTCAAGCACATCCGGCAACCGATATCCATTCCTACACCGTAGGGGATAACGGTATTTTCCGTCGCCAAAACCCCGCCGATGGGCAGGCCGTAGCCTTGGTGCGCATCCGGCATCAGTGCTGCTTCAACCGTGATGGGAAGCCGCACAGCCACGTCCATTTGGTCAACAGCCCCTTTTTCAATCCCTTCGAGGCCGTAGGTTTTGTAGTTTTTAGGGCTGGTGTTCAAGGGGATTTCGGCGATTTGAGTCGAGGTTTGCTCAACGAGTTCAAACACGATTCGCCCCAGCACCTCATCGTCGGCATAGCCTTCAGGGTTCTCCAACACGGCCAGAAGCATGGCCATTACCTTCTCCTTTTTTTCTTTTTTGAAATGCTGGTGCACAACATTGATGGCCATGCCGATGGCTCGCCCCTCTGGGTAGCCGAGTTTGATGAGTTCTTTTCCTGAAATTTTGATTTTTGCCATGATGAAATTCGGAATTTTTTTCCGAGAAGAATTTACTGCGGATAGAATTTCCGTGATATATTCTGCCAAACTGCCTTGCCCGAAAATTAGTTCAACTGAACCGAAACTCGTTAGTTCTGTTTTCGATTTCTACCTTCGCAACAATTAAACTGCCTTCCAAATGTCATACAAAAGCTTACGAGAATGCGTCAACGACCTTGAAAAACACGGTCACTTGCTCCGAATCAAATTTGAAACAGACCCGAATCTCGAAATGGCCGAAATCCACCGCCGGGTGTACGATGCCCAGGGGCCGGCCATTTTGTTTGAAAAAGTGAAAGGAAGCCCTTTTCAGGCGGTCTCCAATTTGTACGGAACAACGGAACGCACCGCCTTCATTTTTCGAAAAACACTCGATAAAGTGCGTCGGGTGATGGAACTAAAGGCTGACCCGATGAGGGCGTTGAAACAGCCAATGCGATACCTCGGTGCGCCGTTCACCGCATTGACTGCCTTGCCGAAAATCCCGATAGCTATCGGGAGGTCGGCGCCAGTGATGTTCGGTAAAACGACCATTGACCAGCTGCCCCAAATTAAGTCCTGGCCAATGGACGGAGGAGCATTTATCACCTTGCCGCAGGTACTCACCTTGCCGCCCAACGATACGAATATCATGCATACTAATATTGGGATGTATCGTATCCAACTGTCTGGGAATGAGTATATTACCAACAAAGAAATCGGCCTGCACTACCAGCTGCACCGTGGTATTGGCATTCACCACACCCAGTACAACCAAAGCGATGAGCCGTTTCGCTGCGCAATTTTTGTGGGGGGGCCACCATCGCATGCATTTGCCGCTATCATGCCGATGCCAGAGGGTTTGAGTGAGTTGACTTTTGCAGGATTACTCGGAGGGAGACGCTTTCGTTACAAATGGGCGAATGGGCATGTGATTTCAGCCGACGCAGATTTTGTCATTACTGGCACAATTCGCAAAGATTTGAAAAAGCCGGAAGGCCCTTTTGGTGATCACCTTGGGTATTACTCGCTGACCCATGATTTTCCGGTGATGGAAGTCGAAAACGTTTACCACCGGAAGGATGCAATCTGGCATTTTACAGTTGTCGGAAGGCCGCCGCAGGAGGATTCGTCCTTTGGCTGGCTGATCCACCAAATCGTGGAGCCGCTTACTGCTGGCGAGTTTCCAGGTATCCGGGAGGTGCATGCGGTGGATGCTTCGGGTGTTCATCCGCTGTTGTTGGCTATCGGTAGCGAGCGATACATGCCCTTCCGAGAACCAAAGCCGGAGGAGATATTGACGCAAGCAAACCACCTGTTAGGCAAAGGACAAACTACGCTGGCTAAATTTCTCATCATAGCAAATGGCGACGATGACCCAAAGTTGGACACGCATGATATTCCCCATTTTTTCCAGCATGTACTGGAGCGGATTGACTTAGGGCGTGATCTTCATTTTCAGACTAAAACGACCATTGACACACTTGACTATTCTGGTTCTGGGTGGAACGAAGGCAGCAAGCTGGTTATCGCTTGTTGCGGAGCAAAAAGAAGGGAGCTGCGTTCAGAACTGCCTCCCGATTTCATTTTGCCAACTGGGTTTTCAAATCCTGTTTTCGTGCAGGCTGGTATTTTGGCGGTGCAATCCCCAAAGTTTGAAGCAGATTCGGGGGAGACTGATATTCAGCTATTTACAAAAGAGATGGCGTGTTTTGGGGACTATTTCGAACAGCATATCCCACTGATTTTGTTGGTAGATGATGCTAAGTTCACGGCTGCCACACTCAATAATTTCCTTTGGGTGGCTTTTACGAGGGCGAACCCATCGCATGACGTGCACGGCATTGATTCCTTTGTTGAAAAAAAGCACTGGGGCTGCCGTGGCGGATTGGCCTTGGATGCTCGAAAGAAACCACACCATGCCCCGGAACTGGTGCCGGACGAAGTGGTGACCAAGCGGGTAGATGAAATTATGAAAGACCTAAAATGGTGACAAAAAAAGGCCGCAGGGTTACTGCGGCCTAGGTGCATTAAAAGTAGTCTTTCGCTTGCTAGATTGAATTATCTTATGGCGCAGCGCCGCCTATTTCTTCATTTGAATTCAAAGGATTGTGTTGGAACTTGTTATCGTTAATCACACCTTCCTTTTCCATCATCATCAGGTAATTGTCCCGTTGTTTATAAAACCCTTCAAGTTTGTCCTGCGGCATCTTTTTTGACTGCGGCAATTTTTCACGCAAGTGGTTGACCTGTTTTCCATTTTTCCAAAAGCGAAAACAAACGTGCGGACCGGTAGCCAGACCGGTGCTACCTACATAACCAATCACTTGCCCTTGGGCCACTTTCGTGCCACGACGGATACCCTTGGCGTAACGTGACATGTGCAGATACTGGGTTTGGTACTTTTTATCATGCCTGATTTTGACGTACTTCCCATTTCCTTTTGTATAGGCTACTTCTTCCACAACACCTTCACCAACAGAATAAATTGGTGTGCCTGTCGGAGCGGCATAATCAGTTCCAAGGTGCGGCCTGACAGTCTTTAATATTGGGTGAAAACGCCTTGGATTGAACTTGGAGGAAATTCGAGAATACTTTAGCGGTGACTTAAGAAAGCCTTTTTTGGCAGAAGTACCTTCCACATCGAAGAATCCCTTGGTTGCGCCATCGTCAAACCAAAAGGCATAGTAATCCTTGCCTTCTCTTTGATAATTTACTGCGTAAAGCTGTCCCGAACCAACCGATTTGCCATTGATTTTCCGCTCTTCGAAAAGCAATTTGAATTTATCGCCTTCTTTGGTATGACTGAAATCAACATAGCACTCAAGGGCATCCTCCATATTAGCGGCGGCTTCTGAATCCACATTGCTGTCAGACAGTGCGGCCCAAAGTGTACTGGCTATTTCGCCTTTTACCGCTTTCAATTGGGTGTCCACTTCCCGCTCAACCTTTTGCACATTGAGTTCGCCATGAAGGTTGAACACAATATACTCAAACACGCTGGGTTCAAGGATTAGGTGCAAGGGCTGACCCGTATTGCGGTCGAGAAGAATCGTATAATCTTTTCCAGTGCGGAAGTTGCGGTTGATGTTGAAGACATCCTTTGAGTTTTTGACCAAGGATTCAATGGAATGCATATCCATGCCCATGCCAGAGAGCAAAGTGCCCAAAGTCTGGTTTTTCTGGATTTTACCTTCTTCTATTTGAAAAGTGTCAACGGCAAAGCCGTATTTAATGGTGGGAACGATAATTGGAAATGAGCCAATTTCTCCCTCCATCCGAACATCCAAAGGAACCATTGAGGCACCTATTGAATTGTTGTTGTCGTTTACTGTTGGGTAAAATATGGCGGCAGCTAGGCCGATTGCTGTTCCGAGTTTTACTAGACTTTTTTTCTTATTTCGCAAACCCAAAATACCATACTTCATCTTACTACCCGATTTCTTGTACTCCACTTTGAACTTTTTTAGTTTAAAAAAATGATGCTACGATGATTGAAAATAAGTCCCTAGATTTTTCACTTGCATGAAAAATAAGGTTTGTTTCGTAGCTTCCAGTAAGCAGGGAATTTTAAAAAAAATGAGCCTCTCAAATAATAGTTGGGGTATAAATTTGTTGGATACGGTGGGTCGGTAGTTTTCTTTCTCGCTTTTCTCCTAATATCTAAGCGGGGGCAAATATAGAGTTACATTCCTTTCTGGTATAATTTGAAGTATGAAAAGATTGCACTAACTCAAAATTCAATACTAATGATTAGTTTGGGCGAAAATTACTTTTTGAATAATTGGAAAAACAACTCATTTTGACTCCTTGGCAGAATAGAATTTTTTGCCATCTCCAAACAAAAAACCTCAAAAGTGGGGGTGAAAAGCTTTCGGTACTCATTTTCAGTGCCACCAAAAGGTGGCCCTTCTGTTTCGAAGGGGTTGGCAAACAGTAATCCTGCCAAACTACCTCCCTGTCGGAGTAAACTTGCAGCTTTCGATACATACTGCCCTCGCAATGAAGGGCTTATGGCGCAAAAAAAAGTTTGCTCCAAGATTAGGTCAAACACGCCGTTTAGTTCAAAAAAATCTCTACAGATAAGGTTTTGTTCAGGAAAATCAGGTGCTTCAACCCTCAGAAAGTCAAATGCTTTGTCCGCCCAATCACAAACAAATACTTGCTGAAACCCCTTTCGGTGAAGGTAAATAGCCTCGTATGCACGGCCTGCTCCCGGGACCAAAATTTGCATATTTTGGTCTTTCAAGGTGTCAATGAAATCTTTTAGCGGCGGGGAGGCATAACCAATATCCCAAGGGGTATTCGATTCGAGGTATCGGTGCTGCCAGTAGGTTTGGTCGAGTTCCATTGTCATTGATTGGTGTTTGTTACCAAAAAAAAATTCCGGCTGGAAGGCCGGAATTTTTTGGGATGCTGGTCAAGGCCAGATTGTTTCTGCTGTTTTTATTGCACATAAATGCGCTGGTCTGTCGTCAATTTGTCGTCCTTGGTCATGCCGTTCAGCTCCAAAATCCGCTCTATCGTTGTATTGTACTGTTTTGCAATGCTGTAAACGGTATCGCTGCCTTTCACTACGTGGACACTAATTGGACGGTAATACACATCTTGATTGTTTACGACTTTTGAATCGGCAGTGCCATCTTTGTTGGTCACTACATCGGTTTCTTTGTCATAAGGAAGCGGTGTGCCGCTGGTGGATGTTTCCAAAGTGGGGCAGTTGCAATCGTTGGTACGTAGCCGCTGGCCAGGTAGCACATTCTCCGTTGCCGATAAGCCATTCATCTTCCGAAAGCGCTCTTCGGTGAAACCATACATTTTGGCAAGGCTAGCAACTGATTCACCATACCTCACCTGGTGGTCGCCTTCCGACTTTGTCCAATAACCTGATGAAGCGGTAGTTGTACTTCCTGCTTTCTCCGTGGTTTGTGTACCCGTGTTGGTAGTTGAAGTGCTGTTAGGCAGCTTCACCCAAAGCCGCTGGCAAATGCTGATAATGTTGGAGTTGGCCAAGTTGTTCCAATTTTGCAATTGGTCAACTTGTACGCCATATCTTTTTGAAAGACTGTACAGGGTCTCACCTTTTTGGACGATATGGACACCTGGCTCAGTGGTAGGTGCGCATGGGTCTGTGTTGCCGTAGCCTGTAGGTGTGTCACTTCCACCTTTAGAAGTTACCACATCATTGCCGCCTGTTTGTGTAGGATTGGTGCCAGCAACACCATCATAGAAAATGGACTGCACATGGTCGCATACGATTGATACAACTGAACTGAAAGGCACTTCGTCCACCTTGGTCAGTTTGAACTCATTGTCACGTAGTAGGTCATTTACAAATCCAGTTTTGGCGACCGAGGCACGTTCAACAATTCCAATGTCTGGTATGATAACGTACTCTTTGAAAGAACGGCTATCACTAGATTCCTTTTTTTGAAGGATATAACCCTTCAAACACTGGTAGTTAATGATGCCATCTAAGTAAAAAGCAGTTTTCGAACCCGGCAGCGCTAGGTTTACTCCAGATAGCGGGCTGTTTAAGTTGAGTGAAAATGCACCGTCAGCAGTAGAAAACTCCATATTGCCGCCCTTGGTTTCCAGTAGGGATGCCTTATCTACATCTGCAATATGGTAACTGCTGGGCGTTTCACGGACGATGTAAAGTCTTGTCGTTCCATCATTCACCTTGTTCACGAAGTCCTTGTCAATTTTGAGGGTATTGCAATAAGTTACCTTACCTGGAAGGTCTTTCACCCAATTTGAAGACTCTAGTCCTACATCGAAAGATGCGAATTGCATGCTCCCAATTTTAAACGAGTAGGATACATACGGATTGGTGGAGTTGCTTGAATTGTATTCAAAACGATCCATGCAGCTTACGTCCATTTTGAGGTAAATGGGTTGAGCGGCGAGACTAGTGGCAACGCACAGGCTGAAAATCAACGGAAAAATATTTCGTAACATCGTTAGCTTGTTTTTTAAAGTGTTGATTTAGAAAGGATTAGCAAAGGAATAAAATAAAGCTGTTATTTTCAAGAAAGTCGGAATTTCGTTGAATGTTCACCTCAGGTAGCAAAAATTCTTCCATTTGTTTATTGCACCCAAATGAATGTCACTTAGACTTTACAGTGTGCGTCATTTTCTTAACAGATTATTAAGCCGTGTTTTACAACACTTACCAACCCGCTTGAGTTTTAGAAGTGTCTCTAAGGCAAAGAAACCGAACTAAAAATACCGAAAATTATGAACATCCGGGAATTGAAATTAGCCCTCACTGTTGATTTGATGAACATGCCAAGGTCATTCACCTCCATCGATTCTGTCCAAGATTCTATGAGCCAGTTTCTGGACGAGACTGGTTCGTTTAAAGGTTGTGAAGAAACGGTAAGCACTAAAATTGGTGCAGGGATTGAACGCAAAACATTGGCACTGCAATTCGAAAAAGTGACCCTTGACCTCGAACTCTTCACCAACGAATATTCTAGGGAGCAATACATCAAAGGTTTTGACCTAAAGGAAAATTTCGCCTAATAGGCGTTTATATACTTTTTAGTGTTTAGAGAAGTCGAACCAGTCCCCTCCAGGTTCGGCTTTTTTTATTGAAAAACCCAACCTTCCAGTTAAGTCGGAAGGTTGGGTTTTGTATTTTTGAATCTACCGAATCAAGCATCAATTATTTTAAAATAGTCACATCACCTCGCAAAATTTGACCATTCGCAATATTCAGGCGAAGAATATAATAGTACGTGGCATGAGGCAATTCATCTCCGCCCTTGTTGGTGCCGCCCCAATTGTTCAAATAGGGTTTGGCTTGGAAAACCACGTCACCCCAACGGTTGAAAATGACAATTTCATTGTCAGGGTAAACCTCTGAAGTGTTCAATAATTCATCAAACACCAATTCATCGTTGATGCCATCGCCATTGGGCGTTATGCCGTTGGGGGTTTCACCGCAAGCTTCATTGGGGTCGGGAATCACGTCAATCAACAGCGTTGCCTGGTCACAGAGGTCAGGGCAGGACTGGTCGCAAATCTGATATGGGATTTCCACCTTCCCCGCTACACATTTTTCTTTTGTGTAAACAATGATGCCGGAGTCATTAGCCACCACATTGCCAAATACGGAGTTTGGTAACAGCGTGAAGTTGACACCACCAAAAATTTCATCGTTTTCAAGCACATTGAAGCTGATTTGACCGCCCGTTCCAGGCAGCAGCGTCGTGTTGTCGTTGACGGCATTAGGTGTAGCTTGATTCACGGTGAATGAAACAGTATCGGAATCATAATTCAGACAATCACCCAAGGACAAAGTCCAAATGAAGATATTTCCACCAGCAATAAAGTCGGAAGAAGTGGTGGTTGCAGCCGATGGGTTTTCAATGACAGCACCTGTTGGAGAAGTCCAAACCCCTGTCGTTCCGGCTGGAAGGTTACCCATCAGCATCGCATCTGGTTCACAATCGCCATGGTCAGTCTGCGCAGCCGCCATTTCAAGATTTGGATTGCTAGTCATTAACTGAGTGGACGTTGTAGCTGAACAGCCGTTGTCGCCATTTGTGACTGTCAAGGTGTAAGTGCCTGTATCAGACACTGGGATGGTCTGCCCACTGCCGACAATCATGCCTGATTCATTTGTCCAAACATAATTAAGTGTGGTGCCGGAAGACGTGCTACTGCCATTCAAGTCCACCGTTGTAATATCACAGGATAAGTCGCTGCTTGACGTGGCTGTGGCAGTGAATGTCTCCGAATTGTTATTCACGACGGCTGTGTCTCTTGCCTCGCAACCAGCAGAAGTGCTAATAATCAATTCATAAATGCCAGCAGGCATGTTGGGAACCATGATTTGGTCAGAAACGAAAGTGCCATCCAGCAATTGCCAAGTCACCATGTTGCCATTATGGGTGGAGTTGCTTCCATTTAAAGTAACCGTTGTGTCTTGGCAATTGGTGGCCGAGTAAGTGCCAGCATCTGCCACCAAATTTGGATTGCCAAGTGTGACAATGACCAAATCAGCGGAAGAAGTACAGCCGTTGTCAGTCGATTGAACGGTTAGCGAATAGGTCCCTGGCTGCGTTACAGTCGGGTTAAGCGTCGTTGGGTCAACAATTGGGAGGCCATTTGGCACAGAACCCCAGTTCACTGTGAAGTTGGAAATATTCGTGCTTCCCTCCAGAACCACACTGCTGCCGGGGCAGGGGAGTATCATATTCGGACCAGCGTTAACGGTGGGTGCGGTATTGTTGCTGTTCACTAAAACAGTGTCAAGTCCAACACAACCTGTCAGGTTGTTGTAAACCTGCATGACGTATGTTCCGGGGCAGCTGATGGTTGGGGTAGCGGTGTTGCCATTTTGAAGACAACCTTGTGTTGGATGCGTCCATTGGATTTGAAGATTTGGATTTGACACATCGTAGTTACCTTGCAAAACGACAAGTCCACCGTTAAAGCAAGTAATGGAAGTATCTGCTCCAGCATTAGCGGCGGGAAGTGGTGTGGTTAGGTCGCCCACATCTACCGTACCAGTACTTGTACAATGGTTGGTGGCGTTTGTGACTACCAAATCATAGATTCCTGGTGTGCTTATGGTAACCACCATGCCAGTGCCAGCTGAAATACCCGAGCCATCAAACCATTCGTAGCTAATATTTGGGCCAGTGGCAGAACCAAGTGCACTGAGTGTATCCGTGGTTATCAGACACGAAATATCATTGGTGTGGCTGGCCATCGCCGCTGGCGGAATCCTTTGGTCGATTACTTCAACCTCCGATACTGCGCTGCAATTATTGTCATTGTCAATTACTACTAGTTCATAAATGCCTGGGGCAGAAACATTTATCGTCAGGTTACCTTGTGAAATAGCACTTCCCAGCAAAGTCCAAGAATAGCTGTAATTGCCGATGGTGGAGGACGCCGAGCCATCCAGGGTGACACTGTCGATGGAACAATCCAAGATTTTATCTGCTCCTGAATTAGAGATGGGCTTCAGCGTGTCCGCTGTTACGACTATTTCATCCATTGCGGAGCAACCGTTTAAAGTGTCCAAAACGGTAAGCTGGAAGATGCCAGGCGAGCAAGCGTTCAAAGTGGCAGCTTGTGGGTTGCCACATAATTGGCTATTGCCGACAGGCACCCAATCGTACATGATGCTTGGGCCGGTGCTCGATGAACCACCAATTGGCACAAATGGCGTACTACAGCCTAGCACGGTGTCAAGACCAGCATCGGCGAAAGGCGGTACCATGTCATCAAAAACTTCGATACTGTCGATACCGGGGCAAGTGGTGCCAGGATTACCCAAGGTCAAGAAATACCAACCAGGTGCAGTGACTTTAGCGGTTAAACTTGTTTCAGTGCTTGCCACCACAGCCGGGCCAGTCCACAATGCTTGGTAACCAAACGGGGACATCGTGCCATTTAGCACCACGGTATCTTGTTTACAAGAAATCATTTCAGCGGTATCAATATGCGGGACAGGAGTTACCGTTCCCCCAACCATTACCGTGTCCTTGTCAATGCAACCAGGTCCGGTCACTGTCAGGATAAATGAGCCAGTTCCAACGACGGTTGGCGTTAGGGAATTTGCATTGGCAGTGACCAAGCCAAAGCCGAGCGTTTGCCAAGCGTAGGTAGTGTTTGGCCCTGAAGATGAAGCCGTGCCGTTGAGGATGAGGTCAGGTGCGTTGCAGGCACGTGTCGTGTCTTGGCCGGCATTTGCGAAGGTGGCATCCATTGCGTAAGCAACAGTGAAAGGTTGGATGATTTGCAGCAGCGGGTTCTGTGCATCCGTGATGGTCACCGTGTAGTAGCCGATATTCAAATTGATTTGATTCGCAGCAGTCGGATTCACGCCAGAACCAGTCCATTGATAATTGTATTGGCCAGAACCTCCGTTGACGGTCAATGCAATTGCACCGTCAGGGTTTGCTCCGCAAGTAACTTCCGTTACATTGTAGTTCACGAGGTTGATGGTGCCTCGTACGCAAACACTTCCTGAAGTTGTAGCCAAGTTAAGGTTGGCACTACCAGTCGTGGCACTTTTGATGACTGGGGAGGATGCTGGAAACGCACCTATCGTCAAGTTAGAACAGCTATCTGGGGGTGAAAGTGTTTTGAAACAAATCTTGAAAAGGCTGCTGCCATCAGCTACCGATGTGCCCAAAATTTGGTTACTAGCTGTCCAATTTATGTTCAAATAGCCATTGTTTGTATTGCTCAAATCATAACTGCTTGGGCCAAAATTCCCAAGTGTTCCAGCAGAAATAATCGTGTCGAATTGAAGCATGTTTGGCTTCCAAAAAATGGTGTATTGCGTCTTGGTGAGTTGGTTGAAGTTCTCGGCGGTCAAGTCAACGCAAACAACGGAGAAAGGCGCCGCAAAAACATCGGGCAGGGAAAGGTGAAGGATGAACGGGTCCAATGCGCAAATGGTCCCGGGCTGCCCGTTCAGGCCAACGTTACCGGCATCAGGGTTGTTGTTTTCAACAACAATTGGGCCCAGCGTATTGTCAAACTCAATGGTTGAGCATTCTCCTGGGTCTCCCAATATTTTGAAGCAAAGGGTAAAAATCGAGGTGCCATCTGGTAATGTGACAGCGGTCGGTGCTGACCAATCTAAACCTAAGAGGCCAAAATTTGCTGGGGTTTGGTCAAAATTTGACATCGTCAAATTGTTCAGGTTGAGTCCCTGTATCCCGGTTAATTGGAGAATGCTTTCATTCCACGACAAAGCAAAATCCATGCTGGTGATATTGTTGAAATCTTGAACATTGAGGTCAACACAAACCGTTTCGCCGGGTGTGCCATTGATAGATTCGACGACAATCGTGGGTTTATTCGTATCGCAAAGGGTCACCAGACTATTGTTGACGTTGATGCCGACATTATCCGGAAGGCCCCCAAATTTGTCCACAAAGATTGGGTTGACTACAGAAATAGTTGAATTGGAGCCTCCAGGCCCAACTGCCTTGAATTCTAACCGCATCACAATGTAACCGTTGGGCTTGTTGCATCCTTGGCCTTGGGTTTCCCAGTCCATGTGCAGACGGCCTGTGGTCACATCCGCCGTGCCTACGCCTGTTGAAAAGGGCAAACAGGCAGGGCCGCCTGATTGTGTGGGATAAGTAACTCCCTGAAATTGAATCACCGCAGGATTCCATTTCAAATCGAACATCATTTTCACGATTTGGCTGAAATCCTCAATTTTCACATCCACGGTAAAAGTTTCGCCGGGGCACACATTTTTATCATCCAAGTTGATGCCGATGCCGTTCGGGTTGTTGTTGCAATTCACGGTGACGGTGCCTTCCGTTTGCAACAAGCCGATATTTACGCCGCTTGGGCTAATTGCCGTCACCGCATCAATGATTTCGATGGGTTCTGGCGGGGAGCTGTTGAAGTTTTGGCTGATATAAATCGGGGAACTTTGACCGCAGTTGCCTTTTATTTTAAAGCACATTTGCAGTATCTGGGTACCATCGGCTAGGGTGACACCTGAATTCACACTGTTGTTGTACCAAACAGAAGCCAACATCCCATAAGCAGGCGAATAGTTTATTTGGTAAACGTCTCCAGTATTCCCCAGTGTCTGCGTCATAGCGCTGTAGTATTCTAATATGCTGGTGTCCCAGAAAATAAAATACTGCGCAGAAATCAGGTCGTTGAAATCCTCAACTTTGAAATCAATGCAAACCACGTCGCCAATTTGACCATCGGCGGATGAGATATTGATTTTCAGAGGGCTAGTGCCGATGGATACAAAACTGTTGCAAATAAGCTCACCAATATCAAAACAGGCTGCTGTTGCCCTTCGGGTAATCCGGTCTATCGGCGAATCCGTGATTTGTACTGGTGTGTGAAAACCATAATCACCTATCGCTGTGAAGCGGATTCGGAAAAGCACTTGCCCGTCGGCAATAGTGACACCATTTGTTGCTGCCTGACAAGGTTGGCCATCGTCCCAAATAAAGGTTATGTAGCCAAGGCCACCGGTTGCTGTTCCAAAATCAAGCATATCCAACCCGGTCACCTGAGCGTTGAGGTTGGTTATGCTTTGAAATTGCAAGACATTGGGGTCAAATGTGATGGTAAACTGCGAACTGATGATGTCCGTAAAATTCTTCACGGTCAAGTCAAGGTTTACGATATCGTTTTGATTAACCTCTACTTGTTGTGGTGAAAAACAGTAGGTTGGTTGGGCAAATGCTTTTTGCGAGAGCAAAAACGAAAAGAAAGCTAGTAGGCAAATTATTTTTTTCATGAGTAACTCGAATTTGGGAAAATAATTGGATGTGTAAATGAGCGCGAAAAGGCCTTACCGTTCCAAGGCATAAGAGATGTTGATTTCATGAGAGCCGCCCGTGTAGGGGCCGAAACTGCTGAACGAATAATCAAAGCCGTAACCGATGCGGATGGTGTTGTCAAATCCGAGGTTTTCACCCAGCAGGAACCCAGCCTCAATGTGTGCAGCCTTAGAGGTTGCGCCCCCAGCCCCAATCCAAAAGTTCTGCGCCATCTGATAGCGAAGGTTGAAGTCAATGTTCATTGGCACATGAGGGGCTGATTTTACCCAAATGGAAGGCTCCAAAAAGCCATCGTTGCGTAGGAACTTGATAAATCCCAGCATCCCATAAATATGCTGCACACGGGTCGTGTGGAATTTGCCCTCAGAATCTTCGAACTGGAGGTCGAGGCCCATGACCTGTGGCACTGAGACGCCGCCGTAAACGTAGTCGTCTTCGAAAGCGCCGCCGTCCATTTTTTTATAGGCGAAAACGCCGAGTCCAACATCGGGGAAGATTTTGTTCTGGTCATCCCCTGAGAGGATGTCGTTCGATTGTCGGAGCCGTATTTCCGAGGAATTGACTCGGTACTGCACCATCCCAAAGGACAGGCCAGCGCATAAACCACTATAGTAGGGGTCATCTGAAAGTACCCCGCCGATTCGGCCATAGAGACCCGTGAATCCAGTGGGGCCAGTCTGGTCGTTGATGAGGTAGCCGCCGCCCATAATGCTCACCGGGCTACCCTCCGTGTAGAGGAAGTCGCCTCGGAGGTTGGCAGTGGTGGGTGCACCTTCAAATCCTTGCCATTGCACCCGGTACGATGCACCGAACGTCATGTTCTGACCGTAGGCTAAAAAGCTACTGCCAGGTGCTGCCGGATTGATGATGGTTTGATTCTCCCGATATTGGGAAAAAAGGGAAAGTTGTTGAGAAAAGGATTGTCCGGCAATGCCCACAAATAGGCATACCAGATACGTTTGTAATCTGCTCATGGGAAATGTAAATTTTGGTGGCTCAAAGGTAGGGAAAAAACCTTTAGCTCACCGTTTCACAGCAAAATTTTAATAATTTATGCAAGAAAGTTATCAAACTACCCAAAAACAGTTACAGGGTAATCTGAAAACTTAAATAGGGTAGGATAGCTTGTTCGACTAATTAGCATTTTATTTCATACTATCTTCATGCCAATTTTGCTTTTTGTGGGTAGCCGGTGACAGTTAGCCATCTTTTAACATTTGCCAACGGCTTTCAATATTTTCATGTCAAAACCATCCCGTTCGCTTGGCAGAGCGGCGAGAAGTACTGGTCTTTATGCCAAAAGCGCCCAACAAACCACGGGTGAGTTCCCGTGCGATGGTCGTACCAATTTGGCGGGTAGTGGGGCTGGACACCATTTTTTCAATCATGGACTTTTCAGGTCGGCGTGAACTTGTTTTTTTCGCAGCTTCCCGTTGTTTTTGGAGTTCTGCCTGGTGTTCCTCCGTTTGCGCCTCTTCAATTTTGCCATTCAAAATCTCGTAGGCGCTCTCCCGGTCGATGACTTCATTGTATTTTTTGATGATGGTGGACTTGCGCAAAATGCCCTCAATTTCGTCAGGTGTGAGCACGTCCATCCTCGATTGAGGTGCCCGCAGCAAGGTGTGAACCAGTGGGGTGGGGATGCCCTTTTCGTTCAGGGTGGTGACGAACGCTTCACCGATACCTAGTTCAGTAAGCAGATTTTCCACATCGTAGTAGTCCGTAAGCGGGTAGTTCTGAGCAGCCAATTTGATGGCTTGGCGGTCTTTGGCGGTGAAGGCACGGAGCGCATGTTGCACTTTTAGGCCCAATTGTCCGAGCACATCGTTCGGGATGTCCGCTGGGTTTTGTGTTACGAAGAACAAGCCCACGCCTTTTGAACGGATGAGTTTCACTATGGCCTCAATTTGGTCCAGCAAAGCGGAAGAAGCCTCCTCAAAAACCAAGTGCGCTTCGTCAATGAATATCACCAACTTAGGTTGGTCGAGGTCACCTTCCTCTGGGAAAGTAGCGTAAATCTCCGCCAGCATTTGCAGCATAAAAGTGGAGAAAAGCTTCGGCCTGTCCTGAATATCCGTCAAACGGACGATGGAAATCATTCCCTTGCCATTTTCATCCAAACGGCAAAGGTCGCCTACATCGAACGAGCGCTCCCCGAAAAACACGTCGGCACCTTGCTGCTCCAACTCCACGATTTTTCGCATGATGGAGCCAACGGTGGAAGTAGAAACCATGCCGTATTGTTTTTGGAAATCTTCTTTTCCTTCGTCACCGACGTATTGAAGGGCTTTTTTCAAATCCTTCAGGTCAAGCAAGGCCAGGCCATTGTCGTCGCAATATTTATAAACAACCGCTACTACGCCACCTTGCGTGTCGTTCAAGCCAAGGATTTTGGAGAAAAGCACCGGGCCGAATTCCGTCACGGTGGCCCGCAACCTTGCGCCTTTCTCATTGGACAGGGTCAAAAACTCGACCGGACTGCCGGATGATTGAAACGGTACGCCAATTTTTTGGTGGCGGTCTTCAATTTTTGGGTTGTTTTGCCCTGGCACGGCAACCCCGCTCAGGTCGCCTTTGATGTCCATCAGCAGCGAGGGAACACCGTTTGAAGAGAGTTGCTCCGCAATAATTTGCAGCGTTTTCGTCTTCCCAGCGCCAGTCGCTCCAGCGATGAGGCCGTGGCGGTTCATCATGCGCAGCGGTATTTTCACCTGTAAGCCCGGGATGGCTTCTTTGTCAATCATGGCGCCCCCCAATACAATGGACTCGCCTTTAAATGTGTAACCTGCCGTAATGTCGGCGATGAATTTTTCTTTATTGGACATTTGAATATGATATTGAGTTATTGAGTTATTGACATTGCTTCGACTACCATCAAACAATTCAACCATCAAACAATTTTTATTGAAAATTCCACTCCTGCACCCGCCGCTGGAACTTCTTCTCATTGGTGGGCCACAGTTTTACGTCAAAATTTGCTTCCAGTTTTTTTTCGAGATTTGGTTCCATGAGGTTTTGGAAAAAATCGATGCCAGTAAGCGCCTCCACCTCGTCCACCGAAACAGCGTAACCACTAAGCGGTTCAGTGCTAGTCTGATTTGGAATGATGAATCCAATGGCTTTTAGCTCCGGCTCGCTGAGGTCGAGTAGCACCTTATAATAGGAGGGAGCGACGGCCACTTGGCTTTCACCAATCCAAAATTTGATTGGCTGAGAAAGCACCGGACCAGTTACGACGTACAAATGCTTGAAACGTTTCGCCCAGTCACGGGTCAATTCTTCCAATTCCCGCCAAACCCCCTTGTTGAACCCGGATTCTTGGGGCGAAATATTGCTCATAAAAAAGGTTTCCGACATCGCCTCCTCCGAGAAAGCCATGTCTGCTGCCGGAACGATGTGACCACGGTCGTAGCGGCTGCGGCGATAGTCGTCGAGGGTAGCGCTTCCAGTTTCTACTTTGGGGTCTGGCCGGAAATCGTTGGTCCGTTGCACCCATTTTTTGTTCAAACGGTCAGCAGTCAACTCGTAAGCGCACCATTCTGGCAGCTCATATTTTTCCACGTAGGAAAGTGCGTAGTATTTATGCTGAACAATGGCGCCGGTCGGGTTGGTTGGCAGGTAAAAAATGCTGTCCTTGCTGGTTTCCTCCAAGTTTTCAACATCCGCTTTTAAAGCTTCGCCCTGTTGTTGGTTGGCGTCGCCTCCCATGAATTTTTGGAATCCCCAAAAAATAATCCCCATCAACACGGCAAACATGCCAACCTTGGTGATAAGACCGCTGCTTTCGGCTTTGCTTGACTTCGTATGGTTCTTGCGAAAATTTGCCATTAAATTTATTGAAAACAACCAAAGTGGCAAATGTAGGAATTGGATTTGGAATGTTGTCATAAAGACAAGGCAGCTTAGTCCAACTATCCCTGACATTTTGTCACACTTCCCCACTTTCTTTTTATCTTTGTCACCTCAAAATAAAAAGGGGCTTATGTACGACAACAATCCAACCCTCACGGGCATCAAAAAAGAAATAGACGAGGCAAAGCAGGGTCAGGTTTTTTATGATGAAAAACCTATTGCCGAAGGCAATCAACCCAGCAACGGCAAGCATTTTTACATTGAGAGCTACGGCTGTGCGATGAACTTCAGCGATTCAGAAATCGTGGCGAGCATCCTTTACGAGGTGGGTTTCCGGCCTACCCGTCAGTTGGAAGAGGCTGACCTGATTTTGGTGAACACGTGCTCTATTCGGGAGAAGGCGGAGGAGACCGTGCGTCAACGTCTGAACGTTTTTGCCAAAATGAAGCGGAAGCGCCCAGGGACGTTAGTTGGGGTACTCGGCTGTATGGCCGAGCGGTTGAAAAGCAAGTTCCTTGAGGAAGAAAAACTGGTGGACATGGTCATCGGCCCGGATGCCTACCGTGACCTGCCCAACCTGGTAGCTGGAGCGGAAGAAGGCGAGCGGGGTGTCAATGTCCTGCTTTCAAGAGAAGAAACCTACGCTGACATCAGTCCCATGCGCTTGGACAGCAACGGGGTAGCTGGCTTCATCTCCATCATGCGGGGCTGCGACAATATGTGCTCGTTCTGCGTCGTGCCATTTACTCGTGGGCGGGAGCGCAGCCGGGACTGTTTCAGCATCGTGTCAGAGGCGAAAGACCTCTACGACCGGGGCTACCGGGAGGTAACACTCCTTGGCCAAAACGTGGACAGCTACAAATGGCAAAACCCTGAGAATGAGCAGGTTGTAAACTTTGCGCAGCTACTTGAAATGGTGGCGCAAGTGCATCCCAACCTTCGGGTGCGCTTCTCCACTTCGCACCCAAAGGATATCACCGACGAGGTGCTTCACACAATCGCCAGCTACGAAAACATCTGCAAATACATCCACTTGCCCGTTCAGAGCGGTAATTCGACCGTTTTGGAGCGCATGAACCGAACCTACGACCGGGAGTGGTACATGGAGCGTGTGCAGGCCATTTACCGAATCATCCCAGAGTGCGCCATTAGCTCAGACATCATCGCTGGTTTCTGTGGCGAGCAGGAGCACGAGCACCAAGAGACTGTGAGCATGGTTGAATGGGCGAATTACAGCATGAGCTACATGTTTTTTTACTCAGAAAGGCCCGGCACCTTGGCTGCCAGAAAATACCCAGACGACGTGCCACATGAGGTGAAAAAACGGCGCTTGCAGGAAATTGTAGATAAGCAGAGCGAGGTCTCACTTCGCCACAACAAGGCGGACGTTGGAAAGACTTACAAGGTGCTCATTGAGGGTGATTCAAAGAAATCCGACCAAGATTTCAAAGGCCGTAACTCGCAGAACAAGATGATTGTCTTCCCCAAAATAGACAGCTTGAAACCGGGCGATTATGCTTGGGTGAAAGTGACGGAGGCCACGAGTGCTACGCTGATGGGAGAGGTTAGCTTTCCGTAGAGAAAGTGCAAGTGGATTTATTAAAGTCTTAATTTTGAATAAAATGGAAGATCTACTCAGGCTAAAGGAGCGTATTGAGATAGCAGTTGAATTAGGAGAAAGCCATTATAGGGAATTCAAGAGTGCTCTACAAGGCCCTCCTAATAATAAGACAATTAGAGATACGAAGGAAATATGTGCAGACATTGCAAAAACTTTAGTTGCCTTTGCTAACGCTGATGGGGGGGAGTTATTTGTTGGAATCGAGGATGATAATAGTATAACAGGAATACCAGCATCCCAAGAGAAACTTGATTTGATATTCAATGCCCCAGAAACTCACGTACTCAAGCAAACACCTCTACCATTAAAAAAATCTACAATCATTGAGTATAACGGAAGTAAAGTAGCTTATTATTCTGTAGATAAAGGTTCAAAATTTGTTCACTTAACCTCGAAGGGAGAGTGTTTTCAAAGAAAAGATAAATACAGTGTTCCAACCGCAGCAGAAAGCATTCAATTTGAAAGAGAAGAAAGAATTTCAAGAGAGTACGATAGGCAATTTATAGATAATGCAGAGGTGTTAGACTTGGATATTGCATTAGTATCTATTGTCGCAGGTAATATCTCCAAATCAATGTCACCTGAGAAGTTTCTCCAATTTTTAGATTTAGCTGAATTTGATGGTACCCGGCTTAAACTGCGAAGAGCAGCATTATTACTTTTTGCAAAGAATCCCATAAAATGGCATCCTAGGATGCAAGTGAGAGTGCTAAGAGTTCGGGGAGTTGAAGAAAAAACCGGAGTAGAGTTCAATGTTGACGAACTAGGAACTGCAACAGGCAACATTTTTAAACTAATTGAATCAAGCTGGGAGGAATTGAGACCTAATTTAACAGAAACTCGTTTCTCAAAGGATGGACTTTTTAAAACACAGATAGTATACCCAGAATTTGCTTGTCGAGAAGCCTTGATTAATGCAATTACTCATAGAGACTATAGTAATGAAGGGCGTGGTATCGAAGTAAGAATATTTACTGACAGATTAGAGGTTCTAAGTCCGGGGAAACTTCTTTCATCAATAGCAATTAAAGACCTTGAAGAACTTCGAGGGGTGCATCAATCTCGTAACGCATATATTGCTCGGGCATTAAGGGAGTTTGGTTACGTTAGAGAACTTGGAGAAGGAATTAGAAAAATTTTTGAACTCATGGAACAGAATGATTTAGTAAAACCCAAAATTGAATCACCAAATAAATCCTTTATTGTTACACTTTTTCACAAATTCATATACACTAAAGAAGAAAAACTTTGGCTTGAAAATTTTCAAAATATTGAATTAAGTAAGGAACAGAAAACAGTAATACGACTAGGTGTAAATGGTAGGTTGGTTTCGGCCAAAGAAATTTGGGAACAAGTAGGTATAGTGAGTGAGGACTATTATCGTCAACTAATTGAATCTCTTAGAGATTTGAAAATTTTAGAAACAAAGGTTTCGGGGAATCAAGTTTCACAACTTGCAAGAAAACATAGCAATTCTCGAAAGGCCGTGCCTAGGTATGAAATAAAAATACCCCAAGAACTAAGAAGGAACCGAGCCATACCTAAATTTTCTTGAGATCAATCCGCTCCACAGCCACCACAACAACTATGTCCACAACACAATCCATAAAACAACGCTTCGGCATCATTGGTACCTCGCAGCTACTAGACCGGGCGCTGGACACGGCGATTAGGGTCGCCAACTCCGAACTTACCGTCCTCATCACGGGAGAAAGTGGGGTAGGGAAAGAGAATTTTTCCAAAATCATCCACACCCTCAGCGCCCGAAAGCACAACCAGTTCATCGCCGTCAACTGCGGGGCAATACCTGCTGGCACTATCAATTCCGAGCTTTTTGGCCATGAAAAAGGCGCCTTCACCGGGGCGGTGAACGAGCGCAAGGGATATTTTGAAACTGCTGACAAAGGCACTATTTTTTTGGATGAAGTTTCTGAATTACCGCAGGATACGCAGGCATACCTGCTGCGGGTGCTGGAATCGGGTGAGTTCATCCGGGTGGGTTCTTCCAAAGTGGAAAGAACGGATGTTCGGGTGGTCGCTGCCACCAATGTTGACCTCGAAGATAGGGTACGCAAGGGCAAGTTTCGGGAAGACCTCTACTACCGCCTCAACACCGTGCCCATCCGCATTCCAGCACTGAAAGACCGTCGGGAGGACATCAACCTGCTCTTCCGAAAATTTGCCATGGACATGGCCGAACGCTACCACACGGACCCCGTCCGCTTAGACGAACAAGCCCGGCAACTGCTCGAAGCTTACCGCTGGCCAGGCAATATCCGGGAACTGAAAAACGTGGCGGAGCAAATCTCCGTCCTCTCCGAAAATAAGTTGCTGACACCAGAGGACTTGATTCAGTTTGTCCCCAATATTGCGAAGCGAAACCTACCCGTGCCTGCTGAATTCGGTAGCCAAACCGGCGAAGGATTTCATGAACGGGAGATTCTTTACAAGTTCCTTTTCGAAATGAAAAGCGACCTGAACGACCTTAAAAATCTCGTTTTTGAGTTGGTAAGCCAGAACGACCTGACCATGCCTGACTCCAGTACCTATCGTGGTTTGCAAACACAAAATTTCCCCAACAAAAATAATCCCCAACGTCGTGATTTCGAAAACCACGACTCCGTTTTTTCTTCGCACGATGACGACTCCGAAGACGCCTATCGCCCCATCATCATCGACAAAAAGGACAAAGACTTTCATAAAGCCGAAGTCGTGGAGGCCAGCCTGAACCTGTTCGACATGGAGAAGGAACTTATCCAAAAAGCCCTGAAAAAGCACCAAAACCGGCGCAAAGAAGCGGCAACTGATTTGGGTATTTCGGAACGTACCTTGTACCGAAAAATCAAAGAATACGAGTTGGGTTGATAGCCGTGTCGCCGAACTCCAGCGCGGCGGTGTGACCCCGCCGAATTGGAGTTCG
>JAIPBL010000124.1 GCA_021739645.1 Saprospiraceae bacterium
CAACCCTTCAGAAAGCCAAAGCACTTCGTGTGTATTTTGAGCCGTTGGTAACCAGGGCTAAAGATAATAGCACGCACAACCGAAGGATTGTGTTCGGCCACCTGCAAAACAAAGAAGCTTTGAAAGAGCTTTTCGGCCCGATTGCTGAGGCAGTTGGAGAACGTCCAGGTGGTTACGTCCGTATCATCCGCACAGGCTACCGTCATGGTGATGCCGCTGACATGGCGATGATTGAATTGGTGGATTTCAACACAGACTACAACGGTCAAAGCAAGGTAGAAGAAGGCAAAGGCAAAAAGCGCCGTACCAGAAGGAGCGGTGGTTCTAAGTCTTCCGCCGCTACAGCTGCTCCTGTCGCTGCAGTTGCTGCTCCTGCTGCTGTCGTTCAGGAAGAAGTGGAAGATGTGGTGGAAGATGTAGTTGAAACTACTGAAGAGGTAGTTGCTGATGCTGCTGAAATTGCTTCACCTGAAACTGAAGCAACTCAAGATGATGCTCCTGCTGCTGAAGCAGAGGAAGAGAAATAAGCTAAACCGCTAAGGTTTTACAATTTAAAAACGGGCGGGTTCTTTATGAACCTGCCCGTTTTCATTTATGGTAAAATCAGATTGTAATGGCATACTATTTCCAACAAAGAGCTGTAGTGCCATACCTAGTTCCAATATTGCGTACCTCACAGTTTCAATTCTTAGGCGGTGGTGACGTGCCCATCCTATTCACAAAAAAGGATTTCTTGGAGATGTGGGTGAGGAGGGGAAGTCGTCGGGCATGGGTTTTGCGCTTTGAAGCCTCGGTTGATATCTACTTTCATAAAGTCTGCAAATATGCACATTGCATATTGTAAATACTTTTGCACCAAATATTTTCAAAAGCCATTTGGGACCGCTCCGTATCATCTTACTAATTTGCTACAGCTGGCAATTGTCCTTCGCCCAACAAGGCTGGGATGAAATGACTTTCAAGTCCATGCCACCGACGGAGCGCTATCGCTTTGTCCATGATTACCCGTATTGGAATATAAGAGCCGGCAAGGAACAATCCAACCTACTCCGCCGCATGCTTGCCATTGCGGAAGCGCAAGATGACCGCCATTCCGTTGTGGCGCTCAAATATTACATTTGTAAAATCTCCGGAAACCAGGGTTTTGAAATGCCAGGAGGCAAAACCGTTTTCGAGCTTTTTTCTGAAATGGAGGCAGAAGCTAAGGCGGAAGGTTTCGAGGTGGATGCAACGGTTGCTCACCACTACCTGTCGAGCAACCGCTATGATGCTAAAAAACTGACCACCGAACAGCAATACGTCGAGGTTCAAAAAACCTTTGAGCGCATGGAGGAAATCGGGTTGAGCAAATTCAGGGATTACCAAGTGGAAGCCATCCTTTTCAACCTCGCCTGGTTCATGTGGGAACTGGAGGATTTTGAGAAAGGCTTCCGGTACCTGACGGAGGCAGAGCGGTTTGTCCATCCAGATGAGCCAGGAGCCTATTATTACACACAGGTGTTGAGCTATTTGCAAACCTACTGGAAGCAAAAAAAGGACTACTCAAAATCTATCGAGTACATTCAGAAAATCCTGCGGTTTCACGAAAATTGTCACTTCGAACTCCCGGATAACCTGTGGTGGAACCGCTTTTGGCTGGGCTTTGCAAACATCGAAATGGCAGCCCTGCTCATCGAGCAGGGAAACGTGGCGGAAAGTGAGCGCTACGCTGATGAGGGCTACCGGCTGAGCAAAGCCGAAGAGCCTGTCCCCAACGTGGTGCCTTACCAGGCGGAGTACGATGCATTGACGGTGCTTATCCCCGTCAAACTGAAACTCGGCAAAATGGACGAAGCCGATGGTTTGCTGCGACGGGCGAATTTTATCAAACAAAAACTGGAACCACTGGGGCAGCTCGACTATTTCAAGCCATTGAAACTGTACCGCCATTTTTCAACTTACCATGAAATGAAGGGCGACGCCGCCGCCGCCCTGCGCTACACTCGCCTCGCCCAGGCCTTGCAGGACAGCCTCGACCACCGCAATGATGCCCAAAAACTGGCACAGGCCCAGCAGCGCCATGAAGCAGAGAAATTTTCCGAAAAACTGGAAATGCTGGAAAGCGAAAAGCAATTGCAGCAATGGCTCCGCAACGCTTCACTGGTAATCCTGTTGTTGGTGGTATTGTTGGCCATCGGAAATTTCCACCTCCTGCAATACAAGCGCCGTCAGAAGGAAGCCGAACTGGAAACCGCCAAACTGGAACTCTCCAACCTGACCCAGGGCTTCCGTGAAAAATCGGAACTGGTGGAAAACCTGCGACTCGAAAACGAAAGACTCTCCAGTTTAGGCGAACGCAGCGAATACTTGGAACAACTCACCAGTGCCACTATCCTCACCGAAGACGACTGGTCGAAATTCAGGACAGTCTTCGAGAAAGTACATCCTGGCTTCATCGCTGAACAAAAAACGCAGTTCCCCGACCTGACCCCCGCCGAGACCCGCCTGTTGGTACTCGAAAAACTGGGCCTCGGGGCCCACGAAATGGCCAATATGTTGGGGGTGAATCGGAACACCGTCAACCAGACGAAGCTGAGGCTGCGCCGGAAGACCGGCGGCGACTAATCTCCCCTCCACTGCGTTGTCACCTTTTTGTCACCGCTGTTTTTTGCTTTCCTGCTTGTGTTTCCCCCTCCTTTGTGTTGTCTAACAGAAACTGTAATGACAGCACTGAAAATGGCTTTTTTTCATAAAAAACTCAATGCCGCTGCCATCCGCTACTGGCTGTTTTGGGCCCTGCTTGTCGCCGGGCTGGCGTATGGCATTCACCGCTATTTCGAGTACCGGAACGTGGAGTTGGACCGGCGGCTGGAGCAGATAAAATGACCAAGTGGCGAGGACAGCATCACAAAGTGCATGAATCCGGGTGCGTGGTAGCTGCAAGGGCTCAATCAAATAATCATCCATTAATCAATAATCGTCATGAAACAACTTATGCTTAGCCTCAGGCACCAGACCTTGAAAAGCAGTTTGTCAGCTGTTTTCCTGTTGGTATTTTCCCATGCTTTTGCTACAACTTATACCTTCAACGGCACTACCAACACAGACTGGGGTACTGCAAGCAACTGGTCCCCTTCTTTCCCGCCGTCCCCGCTAACTTCCGGCAATGATATTGTGATTGCCGCCAACTGCGTTGCTAATCCTTGGTCCCAGACCATAAGTTCTGGGGCGGCATTTACCGTGAATTCTGGGGTAATCATGGACGCTCCGAACGGTCAATTTCATTTAAACGGCACCTTAACCATCAATGGAACCTTTAAGTTTGCGCACGAAAGTTTTAACCTGAATAACGGCTCTATGACCACCATCGTAGCCGGAGGCACGCTGGAACAATATGGGGGGAATTCGTTTCTAAATTTTGCGAGTGGTGCTACCCTGACCAATTATGGCACATTCACCAAAAACCAAGGTGTAGCGGGTATGGGCGGCACCTGGAACAACCAAAGCGGCTCGTCGTTCAATATCCTATCGGGCCAGACCTTAAATATTCACTCGTCGGACATGAGCTTCAACGCCGGAAGTACCGTGACCAACAATGGAACTTTCCAATCGAATTTAGCACGCACTGTCAACGGGTTATACAAGGGCAGCAACGGAACCGCATCATTTGCTTTAACCAACAATGGCACGGTCGCACCCGGCACATCACCCGGCTGTCTGACATTTTCATCAGGTTATACCAACGGAACGGGCACGCTCGAAATCGAAGTCGCCGGCTCCACCACAGCCTGCACTGATTACGACCGCCTCACTGTCACCGGCACTGCCACGCTCGGGGGCGTCCTCGCCCTGAACATCACGCACACCCCCAGCTCGAGCGTGACCCTCATCATCATCAATGCTTCAGCCCTGTCCGGTACTTTTTCGAGCGTGACGGGTCTAACGTCAGGCTGGTCGCTCAACTACAATAACCCGTCAGGGGATGTCGAATTGACATATACGGTGCTTCCCGTAGAACTTGTCGCCTTCACGGCCCGCCCGATAAGCGGGGCCGTCCACCTCGTCTGGCAAACCGCCAGCGAATCCAACAACAGCGGCTTCGAAATCCAGTGCAGCACTGACGGACACGACTGGAACCTAATCGGTTTTATTGAAGGCAACGGCACTAGCACCGCAGTGAACAATTATGCTTTTGTAGATAAAGCGCCCACCGCTAATGTAAATTATTACCGCCTGAATCAGTTGGATGCTGATGGCAGGAATGAGTTCTCCCGCATCGTTTCGGTGAAAATGCCAGAAAGGGGAGGGGTTACGCTTTACCCAAACCCAGCCACGCACCGGGTCATCTTGGCTTTGGGTGCTCCGCAATCGGGTACTGCATTGGTCACGCTCAACGATATTTCAGGCAGGACAATAGAGGCGCAAGTCATTGAAATATTCGAGGGTCAAATCTTTCAAATGCCTATTGAACTTGATTCCCTCGTTGCAGGGATATACTTCGTTCAAGTCCAAACTCCCGTTGGCACTTGGCAGGAGAAGTTGGTCGTAAAATGACAGTACCAACATCCTGACCGTTTCATTTACGGCTTTTTGAAAAGTGTGGTCAAGAGGCAAAGTAGAAGGGTCGTATCTTTTTCGACAACAACCCTGGCAACTTGAATTCTGTCCGGTGATTGCAATAAAAAAGGTCGAAGTAAAAGAAGAGATTTTGCTATTTTTGACTTGCAATTTCTTACTCACCACGATTCAAGGGTTCTTTTCGTTCGCCGAAACCCTGTTTTACAATTCACTGGTCAACGCTCAAACTACTTACACATTCTTTGTCACCAACAAAACAACATGTTCCAATGAGCAATCTTTCAATCTTTTTGGCTAGCCTGTTCGTGCTGGCATTGGTTTCCTGCCAACCTAAAAAGCAGGAACTTCTGGTGGGTGCCCCGGTGAAGCTGGATACCCGTTCCATTCAACAAAACAAGGGTACGGATTGTGACAAACAGCCCGATTCCCTCCGCACCGACTGTGCCATCATTGATTTTTCGGTACCAAAACTGGGTGGCACTGCCGCACAAAGTACCCTCACCAAAAGCGTGGATGCTTGGGTGGACAAGTTCCTGGTTCACCTGCTCATCTACAGCGATTACCCGGAATCGAACCCGGCGAAGGCACTCACGAACGTGGACGCTGCTATCAAACGCTACCATGCCATCCACGACGAGGCGGAAGGGGCTGCCTCGGCTGGGCAGTTCAAGGTCATGTGCACAAACGGCGAAATGTTGAACGATGGCAAGTACCTGACCTTGATGCTGGATGGTTATTCCTTCCAAGGTGGAAACCACCATTTGGAGGAGGTCGCCATTGCGACTTTTGATGTGAAAACGGGCAAACAGCTCACCTTGGCTGACCTCGTGAACGATACGAAAACACTCCTTCCCATTGCGCAAGCAAAAGTGGAGGAAACGAGGGCGGATGCCTTCAACGAAGGTTTTGAGTTCGACAAGGAAGCGCCGTTTGCACTGCCAGCGTCCTATGGCCTGACGTCGGATGGGCTTTTGATGCATTACTCGCCAGACGAAATTTACCAGTTGGGCGGTGCGACGGAGTTCACCGTAGCGTACAGCGAACTGGGCACGAACCTGAAAATCACAGCACCCATTGCGCCAGCAACGGATGCTGCCAGCACGGATGCCTCGGATATTTACGAAGTGGATGGCGACAGCTTGGTGATTCCGACCTTCGAAATCGAGGTGCTGGAATCGGCAAAAGCAGCGGCTACGATGCAGAAAAAGAAGGAAACGGTCATTGTTTTTGCGGGATTTGCTGGCGAACCCATCAACCCAAAAGATGCGGATGAAATAGGCGAATTTGCCATTTTGAACAAAGAAATTGAACTGACGGGCAGGAACCGAATCGCCCGTTTCGAGGGTCTTAAATTTTCCAAAAAGCAACTGGATAAACTGAAGGACAAGGACATCCGGCTGCTGATAAACGTATATTCCGGGAGGAAAGCCTCGAAGGACAACCTACTGTCCTGCAACCTGGTGGATGCTGTGGCGAGCCAGTTCGGCGGAAAACGCTACAGCCTGGGCTGCGCCCTCATCGAGGAAAGCCCGGACGGAAGCTTGCCGCCCGTCGCCAGTTTTGCCCTGCCGGCAGACGGCTCAAAGTCAACAGCCCCGCTGCCGCTCGTCGTGGATTGCACGGAAAAAGGTGAAATCTCCTTCGCTGGCATTCCCGTGAAAGACATGGATGAGCTAAAGTCAACGCTGCGGAAATCTGTGTCTTTTTTGCTGAAAAGTGGCGCCAAGGCCATGCCCGAAATCCAAACGCAGGGCTGCATGATGGGCATGCAGGGTACTATTCGGGATACCTACGAGGAGCTGAAAAACGAAATGCAGCCAACCGGCAAAAAACCTGCGGAAACTAATGCGCCTGCGGAGAAAAGCACCGGTACTGCCAGCCCGAAAACGGAAACCAAACCGGCTGCCCTTCCCAAAACGACGAAGGCAAAACCTGCGCCCCCCGCTTACCCCACCATCACCTTGAACGAAAAAGGCGACATGACCCTCGATGGTAAAAAAGTGGCCACCTTCGAAGATTTGCGCAAGCAATTGCAACCCATCCTGCTGACGTATGATGCGATTCCCGACGATGTTCCCATCAAAACTACTGGAACTACGGGCATGGGCACCCGTGCCGAAATGCGCACGGAAATCGCCGATGCCATCGCTGGCGCAAAATGGCTGCGCAAAAAAGCGGCACTGGAAGCCATGAGCTCATCAGTAGGCAAGAAGCTGGAAACTGCTGTGCAATTGGAAGTCGGCACGTACCAGACGAGCGGCAATTTCGCTTTCGTGGATGCCCGCCCCAAAACGGCGGATGGCAAGGCGATTGATTACACCAAAACCACGTACAAGGATGAGTTTGCGAAGGGTAAATTCGCCGACCGTGCTTTGGGCTTATTGCAATATGCGAATGGCAAATGGACGGTTTTGGCCTATAATATCGGCACGAACGTAGTGCCCGTGGATGCTTGGGTGAAAGGCTATAAGGCGCCAAAGTCTTTGTTTGCGAAGGGAAAATGATAGGACTTGATAGCATGCGGATTGAAACGGACGTTGCGGATTAAGTGGATTTAAATCAGTCCAAATCAGCAACATCCGTTTCAATCCGTGTGCTATTATGAGTGGCAGTCTGGTTTGAGTTTTAGCAGCACCCACTCGAAACTCGCAGCTCGAAACTCACAACTCTACCACCGTCACCCCGTCACCCCCTTCATCGCTGGCCGGATGATAGGATTGCTTCACCTCCCAGTACTCCCGAATCTTGTTTTTGACGGTTCTTCGCAGAACCCCCGTGCCCCTTCCGTGGACGATTTGCAAGCTGTTGGCGCTGGTCATTAGTGCACGGTCCATGAATTCTTCCACTCGCCGCAATGCCCGCTGCAGCAGCTCCTGCCGCTGTAGTTGCTGCTCCTGCTGCTGTAGTCGAGGAAGAAGTGGAAGATGTGGTGGAAGATGTAGTTGAAACTACTGAAGAGGTAGTTGCTGATGCTGCTGAAATTGCTTCACCTGAGACTGAAGAAACGCAAGATGACGCTCCTGCTGCTGAGGCAGAGGAAGGGAAATAAGCTAAGCCACTAAGGTTTACAATATAAAAACGGGCTAGTTCAATTTGAACTACGCCCGTTTTTGTTTTTAATCACCTGATCACCCCGGTTGAAATGTTTACTAGACAATTTGGTAACCAATCCTTCATTTCTCCTTTAATGCAAATTAGAAATCCACCTGCTTTGCAGGTGGTTATGTTCTTTCGGCTTTGCCTTAAAAATAGCACGTTTTCAAGTCATGAGGGCCGTTAGGAACACGTATTGAGGGCAGGCCCCCTATGGGGGCTTTTCAA
>JAIPBL010000125.1 GCA_021739645.1 Saprospiraceae bacterium
CCCCCTTGGCATTCCCGGAGGGAACCTGCAACGCCACGTGTGTCGGCTCGGTTGTCGCCCCCTTGGCATTCCCGGAGGGAACCTGCACCGCCACGTGTGTCGGCTCGGTTGTCGCCCCCTTGGCATTCCCGAAGGGAACCTGCACCGCCACGTGTGTCGGCTCGGTTGTCGCCCCCTTGGCATTCCCGGAGGGAACCTGCAACGCCACGTGTGTCGGCTCGGTTGTCGCCCCTTTGGCATTCCCGAAGGGAACCCCGATAAATCGGGGCAGGCTCTGCGTCATCATGAAAATCGTCACTTTTCAAAACATAAACAATGAAAAACTACAACTTCCTCGTGTACATCACCACCAATCCAAGAAAAACAACTTTATATGTTGGCATGACCAACAACCCTGCTCGAAGATTAGTGGAACATTACCAAAACAGGGGCAAGCAAGACACCTTTGCTGGAAAGTATTTTTGTTTTAACCTGGTCTGGTTTGAGTGGCACAAATACGTTTACAATGCCATCACCATGGAAAATTACCTGAAGGGATTGTCACGAGAAGCAAAAGCGGAGTTGATTCGGGAAATGAACCCCGAATGGCGATTTCTGAATGTGGATGTGTGTGGGGTATGGCCGCCGGATGATGAGTTGTTGGAGATGTTGGGGAAAGAAGTTGAGGGGTAGTTCCGGGAGGAATGTCCCTCGTGGCGGTGCGGGTTCCCTCCGGGAATGCCAAGGGGGCGACAACCGAGGCGACACACTTGGCGGTGCGGGTTCCCTTCGGGAATGCCAAGGGGGCGACAACCGAGGCGACACACTTGGCGGTGCGGGTTCCCTTCGGGAATGCCAAGGGGGCGACAACCGGGGCGTCCCTCGTGGCGGTGCGGGTTCCCTCCGGGAATGCCAAGGGGGGCGACAACCGGGGCGACACACTTGGCGTTGCGGGTTCCCTCCGGGAATGCCAAGGGGGCGACAACCGGGGCGTCCCTCGTGGCGGTGCGGGTTCCCTCCGGGAATGCCAAAGGGGCGACAACCGGGGTGACACACTTGGCGTTGCGGGTTCCCTTCGGGAATGCCAAGGGGGCGACAACCGGGGCGACACACTTGGCGGTGCGGGTTCCCTCCGGGAATGCCAAGGGGGGCGACAACCGGGGCGACACACATGGCGGTGCGGGTTCCCTCCGGGAATGCCAAGGGGCGACAACCGAGGCGATACACTTGACGGTGCGGGTTCCCTTCCCAAATGGGGCGATGTCCGGGGCATTTGCCGATAACATCTCGAATTGTCTAATAACGGCATTCATTTTTTGAGAACATTTCCTAACTTTCCCACTTCATTTTTCACCTAGACCACCACGAACAAAAACTAAACGAATGAACCGCTCCAATCTATCACTGCCATTTTTGTTGTCGGCTTGTTTTTTTCTGCTCTTTTTTCACGAAGTTTCTTCGCAAAACATCACCTACCAAAACCCGCCTGAGTTTTTCGCTTGCGACCAAGCCAGCTTCGGGTTCACCGTGCAAAACACCACCGGGGCTGCACTGACAGGCGTTACTTTGACCGTCAATTTTACGACCACGCTTGGCACGCCTTGTGGCATCGAATACGTGCAAGGTTCTGTGACCAGTGGGGTAGTGGAGGGCAATTTGAGCAATCTTTCGGCGCCGCAATTCCAGTTGCCCGACCTCAGTGCAGGTGCTACGCAAAGCTTCTCGCTGATGGCCAGCGCCAACTGTCAGACCGCCGCTTGCATCGACAACGCCGAGGTTTTTGTGAACAGCATCACCCTGAACTGGAACGGCGGCAGCACCAACGTAACGACCAATCCCTACGTGATTGACCGGGCACTGCTCGTCATCACCAACGTGGCAAACACGGTGATGACCGGTACTCGGGGCGATGTTTTGCACCGCAAAATCACCATCCGAAACACGAGGCCGGGAGCGTTGTCGAGCTTCACGTTCAAGGATGTTTACCAGCCGGGCATCAACATCACCTCGCCGCAAGGTACGGTGGTGCCGTCCGGGCCAGGCGTTTTCGAACTGCTGCTGGATGCTTCGGATTTTATTGCCATTGGCGACGGCGATGGGCTGTTTGAGTTCAACGAAACCATCATTCTGAACGAGGATATCGAAATCACGACCTGCGGGCTGGACGAGCACTCGGCTGTCTCGAACATCACCGTGGCCTGGGGCTGCGACGGTGCCGAGTGCCAGCAGGAGTCGGTGAATGCAGTGGTCACTTTCAAGCTTTACACCAAAGCGCCGCAATTGGCCTGGGAGCCCATCATCTCCGTGCCGGAATGTTTCTGCGGCCCGAACGGCCATCCGCATGGCATGAAAATCACGAACGTGGGCAACGGCAAGGCACTCGATATCAGGTTGAGGGTTTCACAAACCCCCAGCTATTTGGGAGGCTTTGCGGATACTGCTTCCATTGGTGTGGACAGCATGAACATCCCCATTGATTTTGAAAAACAGACTTTCACCAACCTTGATTTTGATGCACCTTGCGATGGCCCGCCAGGCGTGGCAGGTGGTTTCAGCGTACTGATTGGCAGCTTGGCGCCAGGTGCTTCGGTCATTGTCCACTGGGATTTGTACTATTGCCAGATGGAGTGCATTCAGCCCAGTGCTGGCTGGGAGTACATTTACAGCTACTACAAGGAATGTCCGCCCAATATTTTTATCCAAAACCCAACGCCCATTGTTGTGGGAAAAACGGGCATTTGGATGACTAGCGATGCCGGAATTGACAGTGACAGCTCCTTGATGGATGACCATCAGTACACCGTTTTTTACGAAGTAAACTATGACAGCCTAGCCTTGCTCAACGATGAACTAACCGTGCAAATCGAATTGCCATGTGGCCTCGAATGGGTGCCTTCCAACGAAATGCTGTTGAACGGGCAGGCGCCCATCAGTATTGAGACGGAAGCGGTTGGGACTGATTTTTTTATAACGGCGGTTTACCAATTGCCACTGACCGTGGACACCGGTGCCATGCAGTTTGATGTCATTTTTGATTGCGATGCACTGTGCAACCTGCCACTGCTCTGTGACTATGAATTGCAGAGCAGTTGCCAAAATGCATGTCCGCAAGGATTTGGTTGTGAAGTCTATGGAAAAATTATAACAACCATCAATAAATGCGGCGCATATCCACTTGATTGCAATATTCAAGCATGTACTGATTTTGGTAAATTTATTGATTGTGACAACACCGAAACCTTCGTGGATGCCCCGCCCGGCTACCTCCGGTACGGCTACAGTGTGCTCCGCAAAAACTACGGGCTGCCCGACAACAACAACGACCGCATCGCCGACGCACCCACCGGGCTGCCTGATATGAACCTCGTAAGCCGCAAACGTTTCATCGCCGGGGACACCGTGCAGACCATCCTCCGAGGGATGGTGGTGATTGACCAGCCGGGGAAAACGCTTCCGCTGGGGCTACTACAGCTCGGTTTTTATGGCGGGAACCGGATGTTCCAATTCAACAAGGACTCCTTGTTCACGCCCCAGCATTTTGCCCCGGCGGGTGTCTCGCTCCGCATTTTCGACAGTAGCACTGGCACTTGGTTCGATTGCCAAAACCCAGCTTACACGACCACTGGAAAAATTCTTTACAGGTATGACCTAGACCATATTTTCGCCAACTGCCTGCCACCCGGCTTTGCGCTCGACCAAGGTGACTCGCTGGTTTTTGTGGGGAATTACCGCATTGGCTACAACCCCTTGTTTGAAAATGATTCCGACCCGTTGCTGGGCAATATATTAGTTGAGCCGAGGGTGGTGCTGTACGACGCCGATTCCACGGAGTACAATTTGTTGAACTGCAATTGCGACTTTCAGGAACTGCTGCTTTCGGCTTATGAGTTTGCCATTACCCCCGGCACTTTTGGGTTGCCGCCTTGCCAGCCGTCCATTTTCAACACGGCCAGCTTGGTCAGGTTGCAGTTGCATGAGGGCAATTTTTTCCCTTTCGAGCATCGAAATTTAGTGGTAGTGGAAGACCTGCACGTGATGGTGCCGCAGAGCATCCAAATCTGTAGTACCCGAATGATCAACCTCAGGTTGCAGGATGGGGCACAGCTTTTTACGCAAGTGGTTTTCCCGCCAAACTTAGTCAACGGCCAGTATATTCATGACCTTTTGCCCTTCCAGACGCCTTCGCTCGACGAGGGATTTTCGGCCACATTCCAGTATATTTTCAAAAACGAATGCACCAACCAGTTTTCCATGCCGATGAAGCATGGCGCCATTGTCAATTTTGCACCCGGACTGCCTGAGCCGGTTGACCCGCTCGATTTTACCATCCAAACCAACGCCCTGCGGCCCCTCATCGCCAATTTGGCCATCGACGCCCCGCTGTTCGACCTGACCAGTTTTACGAATCAATTGCAGTTCAATTTTGTGCTGAAAAACACACCGACTTTGGTGGGGAGCCAAACCAGTGGCCCAGCGCTCAACACCTGGATGTACGTCACTTCGCAAAGCGGACTCGTCAATAATTTTCAGCTCATCAACCAAACGACTGGGCTGCCCGTGCCAGCCGTCAACGGTGTTTGGCAGTTGGGGAACCTACCCGAAAACGCCAGCGGATTCCCGTACAGCTTGCTCGGTGTGAACAACTCCTGCGATTTGGAACACCTGCAAATCCACTATGGCTGGAACTGCGACCCCTACCAAAACATCGTTCAAACGCCCTGCTACGAGCAGGTGCAGCCACTCAGCATCGAGTCGCCGCCGGGCGAGATTGACATGATAGTGAGCAGTCCCGTTGGTTGCTCGCAGCTTTGCGACACCATCCCGTACCACGAAATAGAGGTGTTCAATGCCCAGCTCGGCAGCGTGTACGACTTGCGGGTGAAAGTGCTCGTACCGCCCGGCCTCACCGTCATCCCCGGCTCTTCCCTAGTAGAATACCCAACGGGCAGCGGCCTGTTTTACCCCATCGGCGACCCAACGGTGCTGAGCACGGGTGTGGTGGAATGGAACCTTTCCATGCTCTTCGACAGCATCGCAGGGGGGCTTCCCGGTGTTATTGAGGCACCATTTAACTCCCTCACACTCCGTTTTTTGGGGGAAACAACTTGTGATTTTATCGCCGATGCCTACCTGCTTTTCATTGCGGAAGCACAGCAAAATTGCGGAACGCCGACCAACTCCATCGCCAAGCCGGGCGACCCGCTTTGCATCGACGGGGTGAGCAGCGCATTTACCACCAACATCAACGTAATCACCACGCCCGGCTTCGGCTGCAACAACGACGTGGGTTTTGAGGTCACGCTTTCGGCATCCGACACGTTGCCGCCCGGTGCCTGCCTCATCATGACACTGCCACCGGGTATCACCTACCAAATTGGTACGTGCACCAGCACCTGTGCTCCCGGCCTCAACTGCACGCCGGTTATTGATGGCAGCCTCGTCACATGGCAGTTGCCAGCCGGCATTTTACCCAGCCAACTCCTCTGCCTCAACTTCAACACGCAGGGCTGGGCAGGGCTGGGTTGCGAAAACGGCGTGGTGCTGTTCCGTACTGCTGCGCAAACACAGGCACTGTGCGCCCTCACTGGCGACTCGTGCAGCACGAAGGTCAGCACGGGGTCGCTCATCCTGCCCTTTGATGTGATGCGCCCTGCCTATGAGCTGAGCAATTTCAACATAACCGCCTCCGCATCAGGTGGCAACGACTTGGTGAACTTCAATTTGGAAGTGAAAAACAATGGAGCGGACAACCTCCCGCCGCTCGATATTGAGTTCTACCTCGACACCAACGGCGATGGCACGGGCGACCAATTGGTGCATACCGAAATTTACGGAAGCCTCATTTCATCAGGGCAAACCGTGACCGTGACGGGGAGTTTTTTATTGCCTTCGGCAACAAACCTCTGCGGCCTGATTGCGCTGATTGACCCGACTCAGCAATGCGCCTGCTCCGGTGACCAAGTTTTGGTGGCAACTCCAATCGAATACGAAACGGGGCTGAGTTGGACAGTCTGCTCTGGCGCTGACCAGCTCATCGGCGTTACACCCATGTCCGGCTTCAACTACCAGTGGACGCCCAGCGACTGCCTTGCAAACGCCACTTCGCCCATGACCATTTTTAACTGTGTAAACGATGACCTCAATCCCGTGGAATACCAGTTCACGCTGGCCGAGGGCAATGGTTTTTGTGAAATACAAAACGGGATGACCGTGACGGTGCAGCCAGTGCCGGGTGTCGCCTACGCCGATTCGCCCATCTGTCAGGGCGAAAGCGCCAACCTCGCCGCTACGGATGGAGTCAGTTTCGCTTGGCAAGGCCCCGGCATTGCGCAGCCCAACCAACAAATTATCACAGTGACACCGACCTCCACGAGCCAGTACAGCGTGACGGTGACGGACGCCTTCGGCTGCTCCGGCACCGACCAGGCGACGGTGGTAGTGGCACTCCCTCCCATCGCCAACGCAGGGCCAGACGTCACCAGTTGCATTGGCCAATCCGTCATGCTCAGTGCCAACCTAAACCCGCATTATTTCTACTTGTGGACGCCAATCACCATCGGAGGGCAACCAGCCCTCAGCGACCCTACCATTCCAAACCCAGTGGTTTTGACCAACCAGACCACCACGTTCTTGCTTACCGTTTATAACGAAGAAGGCTGCTCCGCAATGGACTCCGTGACGGTGAATTTTGCCGATTCCCTGTTGCTCACCATGCCACCGGACGTGACCATTTGTGCGGGAAACAGCACGACCCTAGTGGCAACGACGAACTTGCCAGCGACCTTCACCTGGTCACCCGACGGCAGTTGCGTGAACCCGCCGAGCTGTTCCAGCCTGCTCGTTTCACCAACCACGACGACAACCTACACGGCCAGCCCCGTAACGCCGGATGGTTGCCCAGCTTCGGGCAGCGTGACCGTCACCGTAGTCACGGACCAAATCGTGGAAAACGGGCCGGCCATCGAAATTTGCGAAGGGGAAACGACGACCATTTTTGGCCAATCGGTCAGCCAGCCCGGCATCTACTGCGATACTTTCACGATAGCGGGCGGCTGCGACAGCCTTTATTGTGTGGAGCTTTTGCTGAAACCGGGGATTGACACGACCTTGATTTTGGATACCATCTGCCTTGGCGAGAGCGTGATTTTTGAGGGGCAAACTTTTACGGAGGAAGGCGAGTATTGCGTGAGCTACCCTGCTCCGAACGGTTGCGACAGTACCATTTGCCTATTGCTCACCGTGCTGGACACGGCTGTTTTTGAAATTGTTTTTGAAACGGACACGCTCAACCTCGGTGATTCGCTGACCCTGAGCATCCCGCCCGGCAACTATACTTCCATTCTCTGGATGGCAAACGATTCCTTGCTGGCAGATTGCACGGACTCGCTGAGTTGCACCGTTTTCCCAACGGAAAACACGACGTACACTGCCACCGTCACCACGCCAGAAGGTTGCGGTGGTTCGGCTTTGCAAACCATCACAGTGATACCCGATTGCGACCCTGAAAAGGTTTTGATTCCGAATGCCTTTTCGCCGAACGGCGACAGCAAAAACGACTCGTTCAACATCGTCAGCCTCGGCTCGGAGGTCATCCTGAACATGCGTATCTGGAACCGCTGGGGCGAGAAAGTCTTTGATGGCGCAGGGCCTTGGGACGGCACGCAAAACGGTAAGCCAGCCCCCAGCGATGTGTATATTTACCTGATAAAATTAGGCTGTGCCGTGCCCGTGGAAAACATGGAGAAGGTGCTGAAAGGGGATGTGACGTTGCTGCGGTGATGTGTCGCCGAACTCCAGTCCGGCTGAGTTCCAGCGCC
>JAIPBL010000034.1 GCA_021739645.1 Saprospiraceae bacterium
AATATTCGTTTGCTACGCTCATCCAAGTAAGGTGATACTTGTACCCATTTTTGTCTCAAATCTTCTACTAATTTTGCCCTGTTTCCCATTGCGCAAATATAAACATAAATAGGAAGTTATTTTTGCGCAAACCCTTAGTTTTGTATTGCCGTTATAAAATCCCAGTTTAACCACTACCCAGCTCAACGAACCAGAAATTTTTGCCTGCACCGAAAGCGTGTACATTTTTCCCGGCGTAATTCCCGTCTGTGATTGAGACATTGTCGCATAGCTAGACGACAATTTAGCTGCCTTGCTTCCCGCATAACTATCTGTCGTATTGGAGACGGTTCCTGAGGTAGTCCAACCTGTCAAGTTGGTATCCAAATCGGTATTTGTAAGCAAAACGCAAGCAGGAGGCAGGAACATGGACAATTGCTTGTCTAACCTTTCTTCAAATTGACGAAAAAACTTGGCTGCAAATCCTTCTTGGATATTGGGAGCGTACGCAAAAACGATCTCTGATGTAATCAAGAGGACTACAATTGCCAAGAAAAAATTGAGTGTAAGTCGAATGAACTTCATACGTTTTTGTTTTGAGTACCTGCATTATGTTCGGGGGAGTCGATTCATTTAGTCCGAAAGTTGCCACAGAGAACAACCATTGGTTGAGTGGTTGGTGTCACAAGTTCAATATGGCCAAGCTTTCAATTGAGTTTACCAAAAAAATATATGAGAAGGAATGTGGATTCTTAATTGACGAAAGGAAGGGAATGATTTGATGTGCCTCTAAACTCCTCAAATGCTATTCTGATGTTCAATTGTGTGTTTTTTTTTTTTCACATTACCCGATTTACCAAAAGATCGAGATTACAACCAAGAGGAGAAATGGATATTCAATAATAGAGGGAAAAGCAAGAGGGTAGATTGCTCATCCGGCAAACATTATGCCAACAGTGTTTTCAAATTTCAAGGAATTAATATAAGTGGCACACGAAAAAAGGCATGGGCCTTGTCAGACCCATGCCCGAAACTTGGTTTAGCAAGTTATGATGGCTAAAAATAAAAAACATTTGCGGATTGCTTGATTGTTAAAATGGCTTGATTGTTTTTGCCCCACGGACAACAATCTAACAATATAACAATCCAGCAATCATCTTCTCCTAATCCACATTGTCGTGAAGGAACGAATTTCCCTCCCTCAATTGCGGTTCTGATTTATTCTGTGAAATAGTCCATTTTGAGTAGTCAATTTCGTCCGAGCCCGCCACGTCCTCTAGGTTGATACCTTTGCGAAGGTAAGCTGGCACGTTCTCCAACTCATTCACCGCTTGTGGGTTGCTGAGTTTCGGCTTGGAACTAATGCTTGCCAACCGTTCCTTCCGGCGGCGCTCCGCCTCCAACCGATGCTGACGCTCCTCCTCCTCTCGGTCACGGTTGTTCTTCACATAAGGCTCCTCCCGATGAAAACGGTTGTATTTGTTGAATTTCTCCGTTACATCAGGAAAGTCAATGGTGTTGTCATTATCAGATTCTTCCTCAGCGCCAAGCGTATTCAGAAAGCCTTTTCTTGGAGAAAATTCGTCTTCGTCCAACGATACCTTCACGGGTTTGGCATTAGACTCTGGCCTTGCACCTTGGATGGCACCATTGCCTTGGACCCGCTCAAAACCTGTGGCGATGATAGTCACGCTCAGTTTGTCAGCTAGGGTTTCGTCGTAGCAGTTACCCCAAATGAGGTTCGTACCAGTGCCAGCCTCTTCTTGGACGAATTCGGTGATTTCGAAAATCTCCTCCATCGTCACTTCTTTTTTACCAGAGGTAATATTGATGAGGATGTGCTGTGCACCCCTGATATTATTCTCTTCGAGGAGTGGTGAGTTCAGCGCCTCATCCACGGCACGCTTTGCGCGGTTGTCGCCTTCGGCAATGGCCGTACCCATGATTGCCACGCCACTGTCACGCATGACCGTGTTCACGTCCTCAAAATCCACGTTCACGTAACCGGGTACGGTGATAATCTCCGCAATGCCCTTGGCTGCAGTGGTCAAGATGTTGTCCGCTTGTCCAAAAGCCTGTGAAATGGTGAGGTTGCCGTGGATAGCCTTTAATTTGTCATTCGAGATGACGATGATGGTGTCCACATATTTCTTGAGTTCATCCAAACCCTCGTGGCCTTGAAATACCCGCTTGTTGCCTTCAAAAGTAAATGGCAACGTCACAATGCCCACCGTCAGGATGTCCATCTCTTGCGCTGCACGGGCAATGATTGGCGCCGCACCCGTACCAGTGCCACCGCCCATTCCCGCCGTGATGAAGAGCATCTTGCAGTTGTTGCCGAGGTAGTTCTTTACCTCCTCAATGCTCTCCTCAGCGGACAGCTTGCCGATGTTTGGTTTTGAGCCAGCACCCCTACCCTCTGTGAGGGTTGGGCCGAGTTGTATTTTGGTTTGCACAGGGCTTTGGGCCATGGCCTGCTCGTCGGTATTGCAGATGGCAAAATCCACCCCAATGATGCCCTGCTTGAACATGTGGTTGACGGCATTGCTGCCTCCACCTCCAACGCCAATTACCTTGATGATTGGTGCGCCGCTATTTTTATTGTCGTCAATTAATTTGAAAATCATAACTGCCTTTTTTTGAAGTTTTGAGTTATGAGTTTTGAGTTATGAGTACCGAGCGATTCATTGCTCACAACTCATAACTCATAACTCTCTAGAATTCTGAATCTGGTTCGGTCTGGAACCATTCTTTCGTTTTTTGAAAAATTTTGTTGAAAAGGCCATTGCCAGCAATTTCGGCGCCTTCCGAAGATAGTTCCGCAGCTTCCATTTCCTCCACGGCTTTTGCTGCCGCAGTTTGTGGCTGATGAATGCGCTCGAACTGCACTTTTCCTTCTTCAACATCTTGAATGCCCTTCATCAACAAGCCTATGGCTGTGGAGAATACCGGGCTTTGCAGCTGCACATGATACCCATGTGCCAGATGCTCCACCGGTGTGCCAATTCGGGTGTTCATGCCCGTGTGGAACTCCGCCAGCTTGTCGATGTGGTTCATCAAGGCACCGCCACCTGTTAGCACGAGGCCACCAATCAGCTTGCCCTCATAGCCACTCCTACGGATTTCCCAGACCACATAATCCATCACTTCCTCCACCCGTGCTTGAATGATTCGGGCAAGGTTTTTCTCAGAAATCTCTTTGTGCTCCCGCCCCTTCAGGCCAGGAATGGTGATGACACGGTTATCGTACACCTCCTCGGCCAAGGCACTGCCAAATTTCACCTTCAGCTTCTCGGCCTGGTTCTGCATCACGTTGCAGCCCTCCTTGATGTCTTTGGTGATGACACCGCCGCCAAACGGAATGACCGCTGTGTGGCGGATGATGCCGTCCTTAAATATGGTAATATCCGTGGTACCTCCTCCGATGTCAACCAAGGCAACACCCGCCTCTTTTTCTTCCTCCGAAAGCACGGAAGTGGCGCTGGCAATTGGTTCCAGCATGATATTGGCCACTTTCAGGCCCGCCCGTTCCACACATTTCACGATGTTTTGCGTAGCCGTAATCTGCCCAGTGATGATATGGAAATTAGCCTCCAAACGCACCCCGCTCATGCCGATGGGGTCAACGATGCCTTGCTCGTCGTCCACGGTGTACTCTTGCGGCAGCACGTGGAGGATTTTGTCGCCTGGCGGCAAAACAAGCTTGTACATGTCGTTCACGAGTCGGTCAATGTCCCGCTGTCCGATTTCCGTGTGGATGTTGTCACGGGTCAGCAAGCCACGGTGTTGGAGGCTTTTGATGTGCTGCCCAGCAATGCCCACATGGGCCACCCGGAACTCCATGCCCGCTGCACGTTGCGCAATGGCAATGGCATCGGAAATGGCACGAACGGTTTTTTCGATGTTGCTGACAACGCCACGCATGACGCCTTCGCTCTCAACTTTGCCGACTCCGAGAATTTCAAGCCTTCCATGCTCGTTTTTGCGGCCAGCAATGGCGCAGACCTTCGTGGTGCCGATGTCGAGGGCGACCACCAAATCCTGGGAGGAGAAGTTTGGATAATCCATAATCATGATTTTAGTTAATGGCTCAATAGAATGAGAAGTTTGGTTATGTTTTAAGTGTTTCTACTGTGTCGTTTTCCTGTTTACTATTCAATGTAAAACAAGATTATTTTCGTTCGCAAACAACCTGATTCTTGTAGCGCAGGTCAAGGGTCTTGTACTTTTGCCAGCCCTCTCGGCTTAGGCCCTCTTCGTAAAAGGTCCGCAGCTTTTTGAACTTAGCCTCCGCATTTATGTCCCATTTGCCCAGCAGGATGGAATGGTCGCCCACCAAAGGCACCAGCACAAATTCATCTTTGCTATTGATGTGTACCTGTTCGAACATTACCTTCCAAAGCGAATCGCTGAGGATGAAATTGGTCAGTTCAAAAAGGTCTTTCATCAAGTTGCTTTTCTTTGTCAAAAACTCCGGCGTATGTGGCGGGATATTCCCCGTCGCCACCAGTGTTCGAGCGGTGAAGTGTCGAGAGAGCGGCACTTTTGCCCCATCCTTGTCGAGGTAGTATTGCACCCCAAGCTTGTCCACCACCCTGAGAATCGGCACCCGTTGTTCGATGTTGATTTTCACTTTACTATCAGCAGTGAGCAGCACCTCGGCGTTTTTCACAAACAGGTTTTCTTCCAAAACCCGCTCTACCTGGTCCTCATCCACCGACGATGCAGTCTGTTCGTCCAGTGAATTGCCGATGGATTTTTCCACCAACCGAATCACATCCATGCTGTCAATCAGCAGCGCACCATCTTCCAATGGCTCCACCTCTACCACCGTGGCACCCACTGTCAGCCCTTTTTTCCGTTCTACTGCTGCGATGATGAGCATCAGTGTGAGGAACCCACCGCCTATCCAGGCGATGCGGCGAAAGGAAGAAGATTTGTTTGCGTTGTCGAGCATGGAAGTTGTTTATTTTATCACGTCTTTCAGGACATCAATATGGTACGTCCTGACTTTTCCAAACCGTTCGTCATGTGCCGAGCCTGTTGCTATTTTTTTCGTTGCACTCAAGGCCACTGCTTTTTTGCCCCAGTCTTTTGCCAAGTGTAGCGGGCAGGCAATTCCGTTCAAGGCGCAATAACCAGCTATCGTGTAATAATGGTCATCAACGCTCAGGATTTTCGCCTCCAGCTCATCAAGCCGTTCAGCCGTATCGTCCAGTTCTTTTCGCAATTCGGAATTGATTTTTTCCTGTGCTTCCCATTGTTGGGCGAGCAGCCGAAGCGTTGCAGAGAAACCTGTTGGCGGAACTTCTTTTAGCTCCGTTTTTCCTGTGGTTAACAGTTCTTGTATTTTATCGTAAACCCAAAGTTCAAAAGCTGGTGAAAGCCACGCTGCGAATTTTAGGGCCAGTTTTTCGTCCATCCAGGTGCCTTGGATGGAATTATAGGCGTCACCGCCTTTTATTACTCTTAGCACCTCTTTTTCAGGACCGATATCGTGATCGCGATATCGGTTTTCTAAAAGTTGAACAAAGTCTTTAGTCGTTTTCAAATAGAGAAAATGTGCTACCAATTTCCCAAACGGCTTGGCCATCTCCGTGGCATTAATCATCTTATTGCCATCGGCAAACTCAAAGGAAATCTTTTGTCCTTCAAAATCAAATTTGATGATGTCGGCCATAGTTGTTCAGTGTTTTGTTCTAAATTGAGTTCAAACACATTTTTATTTTCCCGTTGTGGGAATGTGCATAACGGAACAAAATCAAGCCTTTCAACCCCGTTACGGGAATTTCCGTAACGGAGCAAACACCGATATCCCAAATGGAATATCGCTCTTCACCGCCCTTTCAACCACCTCCTTATCGGCGCCACAAACGTATCAATATCCCCCGCCCCAATCGTCATCACCACGTCCAGTTCTCTGGTTTTCAGCAGTTCCAGCACGTTTGCCTTCGTCGCCAAAACACGGTTCGGGTTTTTCATTTTATCAAAAACAATCTCTGATGTGACGCCCGGCATGGGCAGTTCCCTTGCAGGGTAAATGTCCATCAAGATGATGTCGTCCAGTTTGTCAAGTTCGGCAGCGAAGCCATCCTGAAAATCCCTCGTTCGGGAGTACAGGTGCGGCTGGAAGATGCCTGTGATTCGCCGACCGGGAAACAGTTCCCGTGCCGCCTGAACCGCCGCCCGGATTTCGGTCGGGTGGTGGGCGTAGTCGTCAATGAACACCGTCCGCTCGTCCCGATAGACGAACTCGAAGCGCCGCTTGATGCCTTTGAAGGTGAGGAGCGCCTTTCGAATGGCTTTTTCATCCACTCCCAGTTGCAGTGCTACTGCTATGGCAACTGTCGCATTTTCAATATTGTGCCGACCCGCCATGGCAAATTTCAGATTGCGGATGGAAGAAGGAGGATTGGAGGCGTCGTTATCCGCAATCCGCAATCCTGAATCCGCAATCGCCTCGTAGCTCCGGCCACCACCGCCCCGTTTTACCGGGAAAGCCTCCCAACTACGGCCGTAGGCCGGAGCTACGAAGTCGAACATGAACATCCCGTTTTCAACTCGGATGTTTTCTGAGCGAAAAGTGCCTGTCCCCAAACCAAAAGTGGAATACACAACACCCCCCGCTGTATCAAATGCTTGATTTTCAAAGTGTTGCGTCAAGTCTTCTTTAATAAAAACCTTGCCATTCGGCTTTGTTTTTTTAAGAAACTCCTTAAATCCTGTTTCAGCCACATCTTCGGCTTTGCCATAAATGTCAAGGTGGTCGGGGTCCATGCTCAGTAGCACGGAGATTTCGGGCGAAAGATGGAGGAAGCTGCGGTCGTACTCGTCCGCTTCGGCCACCACCCATTCGCTGTCGCCGCCCACGTAGTTCGATTTGAGGTTCTGCGCAATGCCGCCCAAAAATGCTGTGCAACGAATTCCTCCCACCCGCAACAGATGCGTGATGAGGGATGAGGTCGTTGTTTTCCCATGGGTGCCAGCCACGGCAATCGTGCGCTGGCTCCGGCTGATGATGCCGAGCACTTCCGCCCGTTTTTTCAAGGGGATGCTGCCGTTCTGAAAATGCAGCAGTTCCTCAAAATCACGGGGGACGGCTGGCGTCCAGATCACCAAATCAAGCCCAGCGGGGATTTTCGTCAAATCGGCCCCGCCGTAGTGAATTTTCATGCCCTCTTTCACCAACTTTTTGGTGAGGGCGGTTTCTGTTTTATCGTAGCCACTGACCTCGACACCTTTCATCTTGAAGTACCTCGCCAAGGCGCTCATGCCAATGCCGCCGATGCCGAGGAAGTAGATTTTTTTGATATCGTCGAGATTCATTTTACCAATTTCAATATTTCCTTCGCAATGTCTTCGGCTGCATTTGGCTTTGCTAACTGCTTGATGTTTTCGCCCAATCGCTTGCCCAGTTCAGCGTTTTCAAGCACCTCCAGCGCCGTCCAAAGCAGCCGTTCTTTTGCCTCTACATCTTTCACCATCAGAGCTGCATCTTTTTCCACCAAGGCCAAAGCGTTCTTCGTCTGGTGGTCGTCGGTCACGTTCGGCGATGGAACGAGGATGGCCGGCTTTCCGACCAAGCACATCTCCGAAATGGAGAGTGCTCCGGCCCTGCCAATGACCAAATCCGCTGCGGCGTAAGCCAAATCCATTCTGTCAATGAACGAGCGGGCTTGCACGTTGGGCAGCTTCGCCGTGTCACACTGGATGTAGCTGTCTTCGTAAAATTTGCCGATTTGCCAAAGAACTTGCACATCTTTTCGCTCCTGGAGCAGGGCTGTGTTTGTCGCCAAAGCCTCGTTCAAAGCTCTCGCACCGCCACTGCCTCCAAAAACAAAAATTGTCTTTTTCGAACTGTCCAGCTTGAAGTATTCCAAGCCTTCGCTACGCTTTTTATCCAAATTTTCAAAGACCTCCGACCGTACTGGGTTGCCAGTCAGCACGATTTTCTCCTTCGGAAAAAACTTCTCCATTCCGTCGTAGGCAACGCAGATTTTCTTGGCTTTTTTTGCCAAAATCCGGTTCGTCACGCCGGGGTAGCCGTTTTGTTCCTGCAAAACAGTTGGGACACCCGCCGCCCCTGCTGCGTTCAGCGTGGGGCCGCTTGCGTAGCCGCCGACTCCTACCGCCACATCTGGCCGAAAGCGCCGAACGATTTGCCTCGCTTTCCAACTGCTGGCGATGAGCTTGAACGGAAACATCAGGTTTTGCCATGTCAATTTCCGCTGGAAGCCGCTAATCCAAAGTCCTTCGATTTGGTAGCCAGCCTTTGGAACTTTTTCCATCTCCAGCTTGCCCTTTGCGCCGACGAACAGTATTTCGGCATCGGGCCTGATTTTTTTTACCGCATCGGCAATGGCGATGGCGGGAAAAACATGCCCGCCTGTGCCACCGCCACTAATTATTATTCTCATGGTTGTCGTTCTTCTGCAACACGGACTGCCAGTCCGTGCTTTTGTCATGTCTGGTTATACCACTATTTCAAAGTCAGCCAATTTAGTAGCGTGGAAGCACGGACTGGCAGTCCGTGTTACTTTCGTTGGCCACCGCCTTTATTATCGCCACTTTTTTGACCGCCACCCTGGTGTCCACCACCTTGAGCGGCTTGTGGTGTTTGCGAAGCACCACCTCCACTACTCGCAAGTGCAGTTTCGGTAGCGAGCGAAGACTGCGCAGCCGCTGCTTCGATGTACCTGCTCACGCTGAGGATGATGCCAAAAAACAGGCACGTAAAAAGCATCGAAGTTCCACCCCAAGAAACCATCGGGAGGGTAAGTCCACCGACTGGCACGAGGTGTACAGAGATGGCCATGTTTGCCAATGCTTGTATCACGATGTTGAGGCTTAGGCCAACGGCCACCAATGCCCCAAAGGATTTTTCGCTGATGGTGACTAGCCTTGTGACCCGAAAGAACAGCATGACGTACAGCCCGAGCAGGATAAAACTTCCAACCAGTCCGTACTCTTCACAAAAAACAGCGAAGATGAAGTCGGCATAAGGCGTGGGGAGGTAGTTCCGTTGGATGCTGTTGCCCGGGCCCATCCCAAAAAATTCGCCGTTGGCGATTGCGATTTTGGCTTGTTGGTTTTGAAAAACGCCGTCGCTGTTCCCCATAAATTCTTGTACCCTCGTTATCCAAGTGTCCACCCGAACCATGTGCGGGGCAAACTGGTGGATAACCAGCAATAAAGCGAAAGCAACGATGGCCAACAGCACCAGCAACACCATGAACTTGAAGTCCACCCGACCGATGAACATCATTGCGAAGCAAGTGGCAAACAACACGATGGCTGTGCTCAAGTCGGCTGGCGCAATCAACCCGCAGATGATGATAATAGGCAGGATGATGGGCATGAACGCCTTGTTAAAGTCCTTGATATAGTCTTTGTGGCGGGTGATTTCCCGTGCTACGAGCAGTATGAGTGCCAGCTTCCCAAAGTCAGAAGTCTGAAATGTCAGGCTGGTGAATGGGATTTCAATCCAGCGCCGGGCATGGTTGATTTCTTTGCCAAAACCAAGGGTAAAAATCAACAACCCTAAGGAAATTAACCAAAGCCAAGGCGCCATTTTCATGAAGCGCATGTACGGTGTCAAATAGGCCAAGTATGCCAGGAACAAGCCAAAACCGAGAATGACGACGTGCTTCATCAAGTAGCCCGTGGTGTTGCCACCACTGAGCTTGTAGGCGATGGTGCCCGTGCTGCTGTACACGGTCAAGATGCTGAAAATGCTCAACACCGCCAGTATCATCCAGATGACACGGTCGCCTCTTAATTCTGCATAAAGTCTGGCTCCGAAGTTCATTTCACTTTTTCATTTGTAAAACAGCGGCTTTGAATTGATTGCCCCTGTCTTCGTAATTTTTAAACAAATCAAAGCTCGCACACGCTGGACTGAGCAGCACCACATCGCCGCTTTCGGCATAAATGGTGGCTCGCTCGACCGCTTCTTTTGCGCTGCGGGCTTCTTCTATATTTTTCAAAATGGGCGAAAAAACGTCCACCAGTTTTGAGTTGTTCACCCCGAGGCAGATGAGTGCTTTCACCTTCTGCCGGATGAGGTCTTCGATGGGGCTGTAATCGTTCCCCTTGTCGGTGCCGCCCGCTATCCAGATGACTGGTTTTTCCATCGCTTGCAAGGCGTAAAAAACCGAGTCCACGTTGGTCGCCTTGCTGTCGTTGATGAACTCAATGCCTTTGATTTCAGCGACAAACTCCAAGCGGTGCGGGTCGTTCACGAAGGTGTCCAAACCTGTTTGTATCGCCTCGTCGCTTGCTCCAATCGACTTTGCGGCGTGGATGGCACAGCTTGCGTTGAAAAAATTGTGCGGGCCTTTCAAAATACAGCCCGTCATATCGTACTCCGAACCTGCGACCACCAACTTTTTGGTGCTGTCGAAATGGTTGGGAACTTCAATCATCCTTGGAGCCAACCGATTGGATTTCAGGTATTCCTGAATCTCCGGGTCACCTGAGTTGGTGATGAGCAAGTCATCCGCCTGTTGGTTCATGGCAATGCGGAACTTCGAGCGCACATAGTTCTCCATTTTGTACTCGTACCTGTCCAGGTGGTCAGGCGTGATGTTGAGCAAAATGGCGACATGCGGCCGGAAGGTCACAATACCATCCAACTGGAAGCTACTCAGCTCCAGCACATAGTACTCGTACTTATTCTCGATGATGTTCCGGGCGAAACTGGTCCCGATGTTGCCTCCGATAGCTACGTTGTAGCCTGCCGTTTTGAGCAGGTGGTGGGTTAGCCTCGTGGTGGTAGTTTTCCCGTTACTCCCCGTTATGCCAATGATGGTCGCCGACGTGTGCCGGCTCGCAAATTCAATTTCAGAAACCACTGGCTTGCCCAGGCGACGGAGTTCTGCGAGTGGGGGGAGTCCGTCAGGAATGCCCGGGCTTTTGATGATTTCATCAGCCTCAAATATGCTTGTCCATGTGTGTTTGCCTTCCTCGTTTGGAATGCCTTTATCTCGAAGTTCTGCCTTGTAATTTTCCTTCAAACTGCCGCCGTCGGAGAGGAAGACCTCATGGCCGAGGTGCTTCGCAAGAAGCGCCGCACCAGTGCCGCTTTCTCCGCCTCCGAGGATGGCTATTTTCATTCGTTTGTTCGTGTTTGTTTTGGTTAAAAAACTGCTCGAAAGCTATTTTTTATCTTTCAAAATATCTGGTCTTTCGGTGGTCAAATCTCCGTTCTCCATGACGTAATAAATGACGCCGTTTTTGGAGAAAAATTCGGGGATACCGAAGCGCTTGTTTTCTTCTTTGGCTTGCATAACTGCCTGATTTCCAATGCGTACAACATCTCTCATCAGTTTATACAAGCCCTCGTTTTCTATTTTATTTACTATGTCATTTTTATTCAAATTTGAATTGAACAAGGCAAATAAAACTTCATTTTCAACACTCACTTTTTCTCCTTCACCTACTGCTACCTGTTGAAAACCAAAATCACCGTTATATGTCAAAACCCATTCATTTGCTAAGGCAGCGATATTGTACCAAAAGTTCTCAAAACTCCAATAAATCGGCGTTCAATATCTTCTTCTGGAATATCGTGCCCCCCCTTTTCAAGCCTTGTTCGAACTCTATCAAGACAAATTTTTACATCATTTACAAAGAAGTAAAGCACAATGATTTTGTAGCCCAACCCCTTCGCCCGTTTCGCAACTTTATTGATGTACGAACCCGACAAAGTCGTTTCCACTACGATACTTTGCTGATTGTCAAGCGCTTGGTTCAGTCTTTCAAAAAACACTCGCCCGGCTGCGACCATCGGGCTTGGGTCTCCTGCGTCTGCCAACGTTTTGGCAATGTCATCAGCGTTCAAGAAATCAAATCCCATTTCGGCAACATAGGGTCTGGCGAAGGTTGTTTTTCCTACTCCATTTGCTCCAGCTATGATGATGAGGTCGGGCATGGTTATTTTTCAATTTTATCTGCCGCTTTTGGCAAACTTTTTTCCTCACTTACCAGCCTCCGTTTCACTTTGCTGACATCTTCCGCAGGGGGCAATGCTTCCGGTTTGATCCCACGCTGCACCAGCATTTTCCTCACAGCCGTATTGTTTTCCACATGTTCTTTGGTGATTTGATTTTGTCCTTTCAAATCCTTTTCCAACACGTTGTGACTTGTTAGTTCGGTAGCAAAATCCTTTGCCTTTATTGTCAAAGAAGGCAGAAAATCAGCCAATGGCTTGCTATCTGGAACGCCCAATTTTAGCTTCATTTCCGAAGTGGAAAAACCGCCAAACAAGGCCATGTCACCTTTGGAACGAATCAGGGCAAACCCTTTCTCATCAACCGCCCGCTCGTAGATAACCTGTGAAAGCTTTTTCTCTGATTGGGACAGTTTTTCCCTTGCTGTCACCCGCTCTACATCAAGCAATCGTTTTTCAATCAATTCTTGCTTCCTCGTTTGGACAGCAAAATAAGTTTGTGCAAATGCGACTTCTTGCTTTGTCGGGTCACTGTTTTGGGCGACGAGGTAACAGGCGTAGCGAGTTAGGGCCATGTCCTCTACTTTTCGTTTAGCGCCTTTTGCCAAGTCAACCGTTTTGGCGACATCTACGAAGTGGCTTGTCGTTTTTTCTCCTGCCTTCTCGCAAGCAGTTTTAGCTTTTTCGAGGGCATTCTTGAAGTTTTCCCATTTGGAATACCCTAGAATTTCCATCAGTTCGCGAGCACTCCAGCACTCAACATCTTCATAGAGATAACAAGCCTTTTCAAACCTGTCAAACAGTTCAGCAATAAGTTCCTTTTTCATAATTCATTGATTTTGTTTAATTTAAAATCATGAATGTTCTGGTGAAAACTATCATTTTCCTGATGTCAGGAAAATGATACTGTAACTATTTGAACGGGTTATTCTGATAAAACTATCTCACCTTCAATGTCAATATCGTCACCACCGCCAGCAAAATGCTCACTATCCAAAACCGGATGACAATCTTCGCCTCCGGCATTCCCTTTTTCTGGAAGTGATGGTGCAGCGGCGACATCAGGAAAACTCGCCGGCCTTCTCCGTACTTCCGTTTGGTGTACTTGAAATAAGCCACCTGAATCATGACCGAGAGGTTTTCCGCCAAGAAGACCCCGCACATGATAGGAATGAGCAGCTCTTTGCGGAGCAACAAAGCCATCGTGGCGATGATACCTCCCAATGTCAAACTGCCCGTGTCGCCCATGAAAACCTGCGCCGGGTACGAATTGTACCACAAGAACCCAGTGCAAGCGCCCAACATGCAAGCAGCGAAAATCACCAACTCGCCCGTGCCGGGCAGGTAGAACACGTTGAGGTAGCCTGCCAGTATCACGTTACCGCTTACGAAAGCGAAAACCCCAAGCGACGTGGCCACAATGCTGCTCACTCCCGTTGCCAGGCCATCCAACCCATCAGTCAAATTGGCTGCATTCGACACGGCAGTGATTATCAAAATCACCAACGGCACGAAAACAATCCAGATATATTTCATCGCCTGCTCTCTTTCGAGCGGCAACCATTTAGCGTAATCCAATTGGTTTTCCTTAAAAAAAGGCACGTTTGTAATGAACGCTTTGTAATGCGCCACCTCAATGGTGTCGCCCCTTGCATCCCGAACATCATAAGGTGTGCTCACTTGCTCGTAGCCAAGGTTTTCAGCCACTTCCGTATCTAGCCGCACACTGATTTCGTCGCTGTGAATCATCATTACCGCCACGATTAGCCCGCAAACCACCTGCCCTATCAGCTTCGACTTGGCGCTCAGGCCTTCCTTGTTCTTCTTGAAGACTTTGATGTAGTCATCCAAAAAGCCGATGATGGCCATCCAAGTCGTCACCAACAGCATGATGAGCACGTAAATATTTTTCAAATCCGCCACGAGCAACACCGGTACGACAATGCCCATGATGATGATGACGCCGCCCATTGTCGGCGTCCCTTTTTTTGACATTTGGCCTTCCAAACCGAGGTCACGAATGCTCTCCCCGATTTGCAGGCTGCGCAAAAACTTGATGATGCGCCCCCCGAACAACATGCTGATTACCAGCGAAATAACCAGGCCAATGCCCGCCCGAAATGTGGTAAATTGCCACAAACCTGCGCCGGGCAGGTCGTATGTTTTTTCAAGCCATTGGAAGAGTTGATAAAGCATATCTCAATTTCGGATTTCGGATTTCGGATTTCGGAAAATCCTGCGTCGTTCATCCTTTCGTGGTTGTTCGTTAGTGTTTTTCGTGGCTTGATAGGACGCTGATTGAACTGATTTGACTGATTTACACAGATAAAAAAATCAGTTTAATCTGTCAAATCTGTGTCCTATCCTGCCAAGCCGAGCGCTTCGCTCAACTCTTTTTTATCATCAAAATCGTGTTTCACGCCTTTGATGTCTTGGTATTTTTCATGCCCTTTGCCCGCCACCAGAATCACATCGCCATTTTGCGCCAGCGAACAAGCCGTGCGAATGGCCTGCCTCCGGTCGGTAATGGTCAGTGCTTTTCGCTTCGCAACGATTGGGACGCCCTTTTCCATCTCCGCAAGAATCGCCTCCGGTTCTTCAGACCTTGGATTGTCGCTGGTCAGGATGACCTGGTCGCTGTAATCGCAGGCGACTTTGGCCATCAGTGGGCGCTTGGTGCGGTCCCGGTCGCCTCCGCAGCCGCAGACGGTGATGATTTTGCCACCGCCTTTGCGGAGCTGGTCAATCGTCGAAAGCACCTTCTCCAGTGCATCGGGCGTGTGGGCATAGTCCACGATACCGATGACGTTGCGCTCCATGCTCACCACCTGGTCGAAGCGACCATCGGCGGCCCGCAAGGCGCTCAGGGCTTGCAGCACCTCCTCCTTTTGTTGCCCCAGCAACACTGCCACGGCGTAAACGCCGAGCAGGTTGTAGGCATTGAACTCGCCAATGAGGCGGGCATGAAAATCGTGCCCGTCGAGGTCGAGGTAAAGGCCGCTCAGACTGTTTTCGAGTATTCTTGCTTTAAAATCCGCCGCCTTGCGCAGCGCAAACGTGTGGTGCTTTGCTTTCGAGTTTTGTAGCATTACCTCGCCCCGCTTGTCGTCCACATTGACGAGTGCGAAGGCGCTTTTGGGCAAATTGTCAAAGAACAGCTTCTTGGCTTCGATGTACGCCTTGAAGGTTTTGTGATAATCCAAGTGGTCGTGCGTAATGTTTGTAAACAAGCCTCCCGAGAAAAAAAGACCGGCGATCCGCCTTTGGACGACAGCATGTGAGCTGACTTCCATAAAGGCGTAATCGCAGCCTGCCTCCACCATTTGTTGTATCAGTAAATTGATGGCTCCAGCATCGGGTGTTGTGTGGGTGGATTGCACACTGCGTTTGTTCACTTTATTTTCAATCGTCGAAATCAGGCCAACTTTATAGCCCAATTCTGTAAAAAGGTCGTAGAGCAGCGTCGCTGTGGTCGTCTTTCCGTTCGTTCCGGTGACGCCGACGAGCTTGAGTTTTTCGGAGGGGCGGTCGTAAAATTCCGAGGCGATTCTTCCGAAAGCCTCGGCGCTGTCCGCCACCTGCACGTAGGTTATGTTATCGTGCCTTTCCGTTGGCAATTCTTCGCAAAGCACCGCCGTCGCCCCATTCTCGATGGCCTTGCCGATGAAGGCGTGGCCGTCGGTCGCCGTGCCCCGGAGGGCGGCGAAGAGGGTGCCGGGTGCTGCTTTTCGGCTGTCTAATGTCAAGGCGGTTATCTCCTGGTCCGTTGAGCCGAGGAGGGTATTGACAATGATGCTTTCAAGTAAGGAGCTGAGTAGTTTCACAGTTTAATTACTTATCGTTAAAAGTCATCGTCAAAATCCCCACGTTGCCATCTTTCATTAATTATTTCAACTAGCTGTTCTAAACTAATATCCTCGGGCTTTCTATTGACCATGTCAAATAAAATTATGCTTGATATTCTAGCCTCTTTAAAGATTTCATAAAACATGTCACTAAAAATCCCTAAATCTAAAAATCTTTGAAATCCATCGTCGTCTCTTTTGCAACTGTATGAAATTATAATTTTTTCACCTGAACTGCCAGAGCAATATATTTCCACATAATCCAAACCAAATCCAAGCGCTAAATTCCTTACCTCTCTTAGGAGATATTCCTTCATCATATTGAGAGGCAAAACGCCAGTTTCTTCAACAGTTTCTTTTTCTTGACTTGTTAATTCGGGTATAACAAAAATTGTTGGCTTCTTAGATGAATCATCAACACTATATGTGTTAAAGTCGTTATCTACTATGCTCTTTATGTTATCTTCATTACCCAAATTCAAGTAATATTCAAAAGGCTTTAACCCTTCCTTCTCGGGATAAAAATTTCTCCCACTAGCACCTCTTTTAATCTGGTCGGCTAAAGCAACAGACACAAAATATGCTACCAACCCTGCAATATAAACTGGCGCAACAATCAATGCATAAACTGCTATTAGAAGAGAAAAATGCAATGCTTTTCCAATATCAATAAGCAAATCCAATATGGCAGCAGCAATTTGAGCTAAAGATTTAAAAATTGAAACCATGACTCATCTTTTATATCTTTTCAAAATTTGTACAATTCCGGCGCACCAGTTACTGCATGCCTGTTTTAGCAGCCCTAAAGTCTCGTAGTTCTTGCAAGTTTGCAACTTGCAAGGCTCCGGCAGCAGCCAGTTTCGGCACTTCCACACCACATCCTCCACTCTATTCACGAAGTTTTACAATTGCCTTTCACGAATAGCGTTTCCAAACCCGCCAAAGTATCGATTCATGCAAATAAAAAATTGGACACTTGTAATTCCAAGTAAGATAGTTATGACAGGGTTTCCAAGAAAGCTAAAAACTTTCATGTTTTGTGTGAATAGTAGATAACCGTAGCCACTTAAAAAAGCAAAAACAGCTAAGCTTGAGAAAATTAGTTTCATAGAATTTTCCTTTTTTACAAATGCAATCGTGTTAAAAATCAACAGCGAAAAAATTGTAGAATAAAGAATCAATTGATACATAATTTTCATTTTATAATTCTAATAAATTCTGTCGCCTTTATTAGAATGATTTGTTCACATTTTGATATTGACATTTCCAGTTGTCGAAGGTCTGTTTTAGCAGCCTTAAAGTCTCGTAGTTCTTGCAAGTTTGCAACTTGCAAGGCTCCGACAGCAGCCAAAAGTTACCTACTTTTCCAACTTCTTCACCCCCTCCATCGCCTTCGCCGCTTTCAAGACTTCTAGTTCCCTTTCCGTTCTTTTGGCCAGCACCGAGAAGCGTTCTTCTTGGTTGAAGCCTTGGGAAATCGGGTCGTCCCTACGGGATGGAGGCCGAGATGGTGGCACCGTTTGCTACCGACATTTCGTCCCTACGGGACGGGAAACGCAGGTGGGCGGCTCGTTTGCTACCGACATCTCGTCCCTACGGGACGGAAACGTGGGCGGCTCGTTTGCTACCGACATCTCGTCCCTATGGGACGGGAATGCAGGAGGGCGGCTCGTTTGCTACCGACATTTCGTCCCTACGGGACGGGAACGTGGGTGGCGATTGTTGCTACCGACATTTTGCCCCGATGGGGCATTGGCACGTTTTCAACACCAAGTCACTCAAGGCCGGAATTTCGAATGATGCCCGAATCCCCATCCTTTTACCCGGAATCTTGCAAGCTGCCCGTCCCCCGTCCCGTAGGGACGAAATGTCGGTAGCACCCAAAACAACCCACGGTCTTGCGTCCCGTAGGGACGCCCCCGCTAGTTGCGATTCCAACGGATTCATCAGCAACCAAGGCCGGAATTTCGGATGATGCTCGAAACCCCGTCCCGTAGGGACGAAATGTTGGTAGCACCCGCCGCAACCCACGGTCTTGCGTCCCGTAGGGACGCCCCCTTCCCGCTATTCCAACGGCTTGAAAATGTACCGCTCATCAAACTCCACCTCAAATGCCTTCAACATTTCAAGGTATTCTTCCAAAAACGTTTTCTTGGAATGGTGGTACTCCTGTTCTTCGATGTACTTGATGACACTTGGCACTTGCGATTTTCCGTAAGAAAATGCGCCAAATCCCTCCTGCCATCGAAACCTGCCTCGCACGAGGCGATTGTCGTTTATCCATTTCGAACTGTCTTCCTTGACTTGCTTCATCAAATCCGACAGCGATTGTATGGGCCGCATTCCAAAGAACATGTGAACATGGTCGTACATTCCGTTGATTTTCAACATTTTATGACCGTTGTTCTGTACGATACCCGTTATGTATCGGTATAAATCTTCTCTCCATTCTTTATCCAAAACGGCATCCCTGAATTTTGGGGCGAACACCGTTTGAATGTGAATTTGGGTGTAGGTATTTGCCATTGGTTTTGGTTTTGTCAAAATTGTGCCGTCCCTACGGGACGGGATTCGTGGTGGTGGCTCGTTTGCTACCGACATTTCGTCCCTACGGGACGAGGTTCGTGGGGCACTTCGATGGATGTTTGTTGACCATTTTGTTGATATCAACGAAATGGTCAACTTCCGTTTTAATGGTGTCGAATTCGACATGGTTAAAAATGACAATCCATTGATTATCTTGGCCTTAGCATTTTTAAAATACTCGATTTCGAGTATTTTAACCCACTCGCCGAACTGGAGTTCGGCGGCACGTTACCCCAACCTCAAATAAACCGTCTGTCCCGCTGCCCGGCTGCCCGGCGTGATGGATTGCGTCACCACCTTGCCATAGCCGCCGCTGAACTGTACTTTCAAACCTTTGTTTTCGAGTAAAAACAGGGCATCCCGCAGGCCCATGCCAATGACATTGGGCACTTTTTTGTCTTCCACCGAACGATTTAGCAGCTTGAGCGAATCGGGGGCCGCACTGCGAAGGGATGCCCAATCGCCGTTGGCCTTGTTGAAATAATCGAGGCCAAGCTCACTCATCACGTACTGAATATCGGTGCGGTAGCCAGCATCTTTGTCCGGCATTTGGTTGCTTTCGAGGGCAACTTTATCTCCAGCGTTCAGCACTGGGTAAAGTTCTAACCTGGTAGAAATGGCCTTGTCGGCTATTTCCCTAAAAACGGGCAGTGCTACTGCGCCACCATAAATACCCGCCTCTTTAGGCTTGGTGATGAGCACGATGCAGGAGTAAACCGGATTCTCGGCCGGGAAGTACCCAGCGAAACTCGCTTGATAGCCGCCCACTTTTGTTTTGTCTTTCAGGCGCTGGTAGTTGAGCTGTGCCGTACCCGTTTTACCCGCAAAATTGTAAGCATCGGTGCGGAGGGCGTAAGCCGTTCCCCATGTGCTATCCACCACGCTTTCGAGTAATTCTTGTGCCTGTCGAATCGCTTTTTTCGAGGCAATCCGTCCTTTGACCTCGGTCACTGGAAATTTCTTGATGGTCTCGCCGTACTGCTGTACCTCCCGAATGAGGTAGGGCTTGACATATACCCCGTCGTTTGCGACAGCATTGTAAAAAGCCAGCAACTGCAACGGGGTAATGGTCAATTCATAGCCAATTGCCATCCAGGGTAGTGTCGTGCCGCTCCAACCGTCTTCGTTGTTGTAAGCTCGCTTGATATAAGGCTCTGGCTCGCCGCCAATTTCGATGCCAGTGGGTTGGCTGAGGTAAAAATCTTGCAACCGTCCGATATAACGGTCAGCCTTGTTTTTGATGCTGTAGGCGTTGTCCACCATCCTCGAAACGCCCACGTTGGACGACATTCCGAAGGCTTTTTTCACCGACACTCGGTTGTAGTGGTGGGTGTAGGCGTCCTTAAGTTCGGCATCGTGGTACATGGTGACGCCTTGTTCGAGGTCAATGCTGTCATTTAGGTCGATCAACCCATCTTCGAGCAGGGCCAGCATGGAGGCCAGCTTGAATGTGGAGCCTGGTTCGGTAGCCGAGCCAATGGCGTGGTTGTAGGTCTCCCAAAGTTGACCTTCCTTGGTCCAGCCGAGGTTGGCCATGGCACGAATGGCGCCCGTTTTTACGTCCATCAGGATTGCAACGCCGCTCTCCGCTTGGTGGCGCACCATTGCTTTCGCAAGGGCTCCTTCGGTAATGTCCTGCAAGTTTACGTCGAGGGTGGTGACCACATCCTGGCCTGCTCTCGGTTCAATCTTGGACAGGTTTTCCAGCGGAATCCACATGCCGCCACCGACCCGGTACATGAGTTGCGTCCCTTCTTCGCCTTGCAATTTGTCGTGAAATGCACCTTCGATGCCCACTTTGATGGAATCTCCCATCACGTAGCCGATTGTCCGATTGGCCAAAAGGCGGAAGGGGCGCTCCCGGTTGTATTTTTGCACCACAATCAACCCGCCTTTGAACTGGCCCAAGTTGAACAATGGGAAACTGGTTATGCGCTCTTTTTCAGCTTGTGATGCATCAATTTTTATTGGCACAAACCGTTTGCCCGTTTGTTTTTGTCGCCACAAGAACTCCTTCATGGCTCCGGGTGTCATGCTCGGGTTCACGTAGGTAGCGAGGTAGTAGGCCAAGCTATCGAAGGACTTCGTAGTCCAAAACGCCGTATCAATCGCGTTGGAATTGGGGTCCCAGGAAATGTCAAAGAACGGCATTGAGGTGGCCAACATGCTGCCGTCTTCGGTCAGGATGTTGCCTCGCTCGGCTTCCATCGGCACCTCTTTGATGTAGAGGTCTTCGCCCTTGCTCCGCCATTTTTCACCCTCAATCACGTTGATTTTCACCGCTTGGGTAAAAATGGCGATTGCCACTACCACGATGGCGGCGAGCACTACGTAAACACGTATGAGGACTTCGTTTTTGACGTTGAAAGCCATTTCTCGAAAGTTTTGAGTTTTGAGTTTTGAGTTTTGAGTGGTACGGGACAACTCAAAACTCTTAACCCAAAACTCTTAACTCAACTGCTGTTTGTTTAATCTTCCACTACTATCCGGTGTACCCTGCCAGATGTTTTGCGCAGTCCGAGGGCTTCAACGTCCTCTCCGACTTCGGCCAAACGGCTCTTGAACATGGTTTCGGATTTCAAAGAATTATACTGACGCTTCAGTTCTTTTACTTCGCTTTGCAAGGTTTGTATTTGCCGGACCTGCTTTTCCGCATAGTGTGCGTTGGCAATGTAGATGACGGTGAGAAAACTCAGGAACAACACGAAAGGCAAGTTCTTCAGTATCAGGGAAGCACCCATGCTCCCTAAATCCAAATAGCTCCCGAGTGACTTTTTTTGTGTTGCCATCATACTTGCAGTTCGCAGTTCGCCAGTTGGCAGTTTGCAGTCTGGGCGTAGCTTATTCTACGATTTGTGCAATTACCAAATAACTTACCTGCGTAATCCAATTCTCATTTTCGCACTCCTTGCCCTCGTGTTTTTAGCCATTTCATCTTCCGAAGGAGTGATTACACCTTTATTTATCTGTTCAAAAGGTCTTTCAATTTTGCCGTAGAAGTCGCTTTTCTTTTCTCCTTCCACGTTGCCTGTTTTCAGCAGGTTCTTTACCATTCGGTCTTCGAGGCTGTGAAAACTGATGACCACCAGCCTGCCGCCGGGTTTGAGCACTTCTAGGGTTGCTTCGAGAAATTCTCGAAGTGCGCCCATCTCATCGTTTACCTCGATGCGCAAGGCTTGGAAAACCTGCGCCAGATACCGATTCTTGTGCCCCCGAACCAGTGGCTCGATGATGCCGAGCAAATCGCCGATCGTGCGGATGGGGCGATGCCCACGTTCCTGCACGATTTTTTGCGCTAGCGACTTTGCGTTTCGCACTTCGCCGTACTCGCTAAAAAGCGTTTGCAGGGCATCTGCTGAATAAGTTTTCAAAACTGTTGCCGCCGTGGTTTCTTCGGAGCGGTTCATCCGCATGTCCAAATCTGCCTCGAAACGGAATGAGAAGCCTCGTTCGGCTTCATTGAGTTGGTGGGAGCTGACTCCCAAGTCGGCCAGGATGCCGTCCACCTGTTTCACGCCATGAAGTCGTAGAAACTGCTTCATGTAGCGGAAGTTGTGGTGGTTGAAAACGAAGCGCTCATCGTCAATCAGATTGCGGAGCGAATCGTCGTCCTGGTCGAAGGCGAACAAGCGGCCATTTTTGCCTAACTCGTTCAAAATCAACCGACTGTGACCACCACCGCCGAAGGTTGCATCCAAGTAAACGCCGTCTTTTTTAATAGCCAGCGCTTCGATGCTTTCTTTGGCGAGAATGGGAATGTGGTAGGCCATACAGTCAAATTATACAGGCTTTGCAACCCCTTTGTCAACCATGACTTTCTGTGCAAGTTCGGCCATGTCCACCTCGCCGTTCAGTTGGAGGTCGTACTCAACTTTTGACCAGATTTCAATTTTTTCATTGACCGCAGCGAGTACCACCTCCCCGTCTCCTTCCATGATGCCTGCCCATTCGAGCAGTTGGTTCGGGAAATTGAGGCGGTCGGCGCTGTCCCGTTTCAGGGGCGTTGCACCACGGTAAAACTGCCGCTTGAAATTGCGGGCATCTGTGTCAAATTCGTTGATTTGGTTAACTTGCGCAGATTTTTCATCCCAAACATTTTTGGGATAAAGAACAAGGCATTTTTCCATCCCCCGGTTTACCACAAAATTGTCCCTTTCGTCGGCTGGCAATTGTTCAAGCAGCGAGCTTGGCAATCGCAAACGACCTTTCGGGTCAATTTTGCACGGATATTCTCCTAGAAGTTGGTTCATTAGCCTTGAAAATTAATTTCTTGGCCAAAAGTATTCACTTTTTTCCAAAAGTTCCCACTTTTTCCCACTCTGTGTGCGAAAAAAGTTTTCCACATTTGGCTTTCCCTACCCTATTTTCATTGATTGCACTAATTAGGTTCTATTTATTTAACCTATTTGGTTAAATATGCTTTTTATTCACACTTGTCTTAAATCTCGATTTCTCCATTTCAGGTTCAGAATTGAAGTCCATTTCCACTTTTTTACACTTGAGGCAAGAAAATGTCGGGTTTTGTGAACAGGTTTTTACACCAGCAAAGGCTTTGGCCAAAAGGCAATTATGACAAGAGAAATGCCCATCATCAGTTGAGGAGAATCCTAGCGAAGAAAATTAGCAGAAAAGGACCAGGAAGAGGAGGATGAAGAATTAGTGGAAAAGGCTTTTCCACTTCATCTGAAGGACTCCGAAAACGGCTTCTTTTATGATGCCTTTCGTCATTTTTGAAGAGCCTTCAATGCGGTCTGTGAACGTGATAGGGATTTCCCGGACTTTGAATCCAAGCTTCCATGCAGTGAATTTCATTTCGATTTGGAAGGCATAACCGATGAAATGAATTTTGGACAAATCCATCGTCTCAAGCACTTTGCTTCGGTATCCCACAAAGCCAGCGGTAGGGTCTTTTATCCACATCCAGGTAACAAGACGGACATAAAGCGAGGCGCCATAAGAAAGTATTTTGCGATCAGCAGGCCAGTTTACGGTATCACCACCTTTGACATAGCGAGATCCTACCACCACATCTGTCTCATTTTCAAGCACTTCCAGCATTCTTGTCAGGTCAGAAGGATTGTGTGAAAAATCACAATCCATTTCGAAAATATAGTCATATTCTTTTGCAAGGCCATACTTAAAACCCTCGATATAGGCAGTTCCAAGTCCAAGTTTGCCGCTGCGTTGAAGTAAGAAAATTCGGCCTGGGTAATCTGCTGACTTCTCCCGAACCACAGCAGAAGTTCCATCTGGCGAGCCATCATCCACCACTAGCACGTCGAACGAGATGGGTAATTCCATTACGGTATCGAGCATTTTCCCAACGTTTTCAAATTCGTTGTAGGTGGGTATGATGACAAGGTTCTTCGACAAGGCCAGATAGATTTTTTCAAAATAACAGAGGTGGCGCTCGTTTTGATGCGTCACCTCTGTTGCTGGATACGGGGCAAAATTATTATTTTTTGGCATTCAAGCCCTACCCATTTCCAGACAGGTTTAAAGTTTCTTCTGATTTTCAAAAATGATACCGCCCTTAAAAGCTATCGAACAACTGGCGGGCGTGCCTCCCTGTATTGGATTGCATCCGAGTTCCGTCAATATAATTGCTGCCCTCGATTTCATTGGGTGCATTCCGATAAAGCTCCACCTCCCAACGGGGGTTGTTGTTTTCTCCACGGGCCGTGGAATGCAGCAACACGTGTCCATTTGTGATGAGCGAGGGGTTGTAAAAGACGAACTTGACGTTGTTCTGATTAGTTTTTGGGAATTGGTTGTAGAACCAGATTTCATACGGAGGGGCACTTGGGTCGTTTTCTTCAAAAACAGTGTTGGTTGGCGCTCCATACTTTAGGAAAATATAGCCACGGTCAGTCTCAAAACCACGTCCAAAACCATTTGCAAAACTGAAGTCCACCTGCCTGGCCACGTTCATGTAAGCTTCGTAGGCCGCTTCGGGGTTGTTGTGGTTTTCTTTTATCCAATAGCTGAAAAGATAGAGCCTCATGGCGTTCATGTTGCGGGCCGAGGTAATCATTTTGACATGTTCCCCGTCGGATTTGTCAACCTGCATCATGATTGCTTTGAGGGCGTAAACGAGTTCGTCCTCTGTCATTTTACCAACGAATTCATCTTCAAGTGGAAGTTTTCCGGTGGAAATATCCGCTTCTGAAACTTTGAGATACGGATTACTGCGCTGAAACGGCATGGCTTTTTTCACCAATAGTTGACGGTCTTTATCCCTGATTTCGACAACAAGGTTGTAGTTGCCAGTAGGCAAATCCTTGATATCAACCTGTTGCACGGCTGCGGCCACTGCTTCGGGCTTTTTGCGTTTGTGCACCACGGATATTTTTTCCTCCCTATCATTCGTATCGGCATTGTCGATGAACATAGTTTGGAGGTAGTCAGCTCCTATGGCCTTGTCCGTATTGTACACCTCAAAATAGAACAACATCAGCTCATCATTCTTTGCGTAGAAGTTGGTTGGCATCGGCTCGAAAACGAAATTGCCCCTTACCATTGGGTTTGTAGCACTAGTCGAAGCGTCAGCATTTTTCACAGCAGCAAGCAGTTGAATGTCAGAAATAGCGAGTTCGTCCAAAGAAAAATCCAAGGAAAAAGTCGATTCATACTTGTGTGCGCTCCCTATCTGTGCCACATCTTCAACAGACACTTCAAGTTGGTAATTTCCATTTGGCAAGGCGTAACGCTTCACGTCCACAAAATCCACCGGCTGGATTGTGACAGGGCCTTTGAGGCGGTACTTGTCGAATTTGACAACATTTTCGCCCTGCTTAAAAAGGATAACAACATCTACTACCGCCTGCTTGGTACTGTCGGAAATAGGTGATAGCATTGCGGAGCGTCCAAGAATGTTTAAATAAACTTCGACGAACCCATTCCCCTGGCTTTGAAATGTTGCGTATGAAACGCTTGCATCAATGCTGGCTTGGGCCCGTAAAAAGGTTGGAAGTGCAGTGCACAACAAGAAAAGGATAAAATTTTTCATGCCTTAAAATTTAAAGATTTGGGCTTTGGAACGCTCTCATTGCACAAGTTGGCGCACAGGATTTCATAAAACGCTCTAAGTTATGGAGATTTGCACAACTTGTTAAGGGTAGCACAACACAATCAACCGTTTTAATACCAAAATTGCAACATGGATTTCAAAGAATTTCTTGAGCTGCACATCAATATCGGTAAGTTCCAACTCACAGTGGCACATTTCACCTTCGCCATCCTCATTTTTTTATTGGCCAAAGTCTTGACATGGCTAATCCGTCATGTGTTGCTAGAACGATATTTTAGAACAAAACGCTTAGACAAGGGGCGTCAAATCGCCATCAAGCAATTTTTGAGTTATATCGTTTGGGTTTTGGCCGTTTTTGGAATGCTTCAGTTATTCGGCATCAGTTCAATGCTATTTGCTAGTTCTGCAGCATTGCTTGTGGGTATTGGGCTAGGCTTGCAAGATAGCTTCCGGGACCTGATTTCTGGTATTATCATCCTCATGGAAGGTACCGTGGAAGTGGGCGACGTGCTGGAGGTAGATGGTATCGTCGCCAGGGTGAGCAATATTGGGCTGCGCATCTCTAAGCTGGAAACACGTGACCGAGTGAGCATTCTTATCCCCAACTCCAACCTCGTTATCAATAAAGTGACAAACTGGACGCACGATGACCAACCTACCCGCTTCCACGTCAAAGTTGGAGTGGCCTATGGCTCTGACTTAAAATTGGTGACCAAATTACTCATCAAATCCGCAGAGTCCCATAAACTAGTTCTCAAAGATCCGCCTGCGGCAGTGCAGTTCAAGAATTTTGGAGATTCTTCGCTAGACTTTGAGCTGCTTTTTTACACCCAAGAATTCCTACGGATTGAGTTTCTGAAAAGCGATATCCGATATGCCATCGAGGAAAATTTCAGGGAAAACAACGTTCAGATTCCTTTCCCTCAGCGCGATATTTGGCTTCGCAAATTGGAAGGAAACGCATCATCTCAATTGGATTGACAATTCTGTTTAAAAAAAATACAACGAACAACCACCTGAAAACCAAACAGTTAGACCTGCCCGTCAATAATATCTATTGGCGGGCATTTCATACTAAACTGTTTAGCCTTAATTTTGCGGCAGTTAATCTTCCTTCTCCACATCATTTTCCCTCTTCCATTTCTATTTTAGTCTCACTGGCAAGTTGCCGTTTATCTCACTTTCCCACTTGGTCTCGGACGTTGGTCCCATCTCACAACCTCAACTGAAATTTTCACCGGTCTTTTATCACCGGCCCAACAGCTTGGATATAAAATTCAGTCGCCCAACAGCGGCGTTGACTGACATGTTTTTTTACCCAAAACAATTTTAGCTTGCAAAAACACTATAAATCAACCAGTATTTTTCCAAAATCGCTTGCCACATTTTCCGTGACGAGTTTAACAAATAAGGCTTACCACACAGCGACCTTGAACCTCGCTGACAAATCTTTGCTGGTATTTCATGTTTGCCCAACAGATGTAATAGTATTAGCTACCAGCAAGAATACCCCCATTACGCAGACAGCACCATTTGCCACAGGCTTCCACCATCCCGTCAATGTGACCTCAACTCAAACACCCGGTTCCAGATTCCCTATTGGTTTGGCTGCAATTAATTTCCATGCAGTCGGTTGTCATGGCAATGGTGCTGTTCCATGTGCTTTTAGATTTAGGTCTGTGCTTCCAGATGGCAATTTTACAAGTTAATACGTGATAGCTATGAATTGAAAAATCTCATAAGTTCAAAGTAAGTTTTTTGGTAAAATGGTTTCGGGGAGGTGGCTGCGGCTACCCCCCTTTTTTTATTTTTGGAAAAAACTACCTTTGGCTCAGTCAAAACGAAAACTAGCCATGTCAAAATACAAGTACCTACTTCCCTTCGCCCTTGTTACAAGTCTTTTTTTCCTCTGGGGCATCGCCAATTCCCTCAATGGCGTGCTCATCAGTCACTTCCAATTGGCCCTTGACCTGAAGCGCTGGCAAGCTGGTCTGGTCGATTCGGCGTTCTATTTCGGCTACTTCGTTTTCGCCATCCCTGCGGGGCTTTTCATGAACAAGTTTGGCTTCAAAAAAGGCATCATCTTCGGCCTATTGCTTTATGGGCTTGGGGCAGCGCTTTTCTACCCTGCCGCCGAAGTGCGTGTTTATGGTTTTTTCCTTTTCGCCCTGTTCACCATCGCCAGTGGATTGGCCTTCCTAGAAACGGCGGCCAACCCCTACGTCTCCATCCTCGGTGAGCCAGAAGGCGCAGCCCAGCGGCTCAATTTCTCGCAGTCGTTCAACGGCCTGAGCATCATCTTCGGGCCGTTGCTGGGCAGCCTCCTCATTTTTACCAACAATAAGTTCAATGCCGCCGACTTGGCAGCCATGCCCGCCGACCAAGCCGAGGCCATCCGCATTGCCGAAGCTCAAACGGTGCAGATGCCCTACCTCGGCCTCGCAGCTGTGGTGCTGTTCGTCGCACTGCTTTTTTGGCTCACGAAAATGCCTGAACCCACCCAACCAAGCACCTCCGGCAAGCGTGGCTGGGACGGAATTTTCAAGAACCGCCACCTCGTGCTGGCCATCGTGGCGCAGTTTTTTTATGTGGGGGCGCAGGCCTGTCTTTGGGGCTATTTCATTGATTTCAAAACCACGCTTTCTCCTGACCATCACTTCTTTTTGGTGGAGGCGCTCAAGCCCTTTTTTGAGTGGATGGCAGGCAGTTCCGAGGAGTTGACTCCACAACGGTGGGCTGGTTTTCACCTCACGTTCAGCTTCTTGTTGTTCATGGTTGGGCGGTTCTTCGGCACTTGGCTCATGTCGTTCATCCAGCCTCAGCGATTGCTTTTAGCGTTTTCTGCCGTTTCGCTCATACTGTTCATCACGGCTATGACAGCCCCTGGGTTAACGGCGGTGGTAGCCCTGCTTTCATCCAGTTTTTTCATGTCCATCATGTTCCCCACCATCTTTGCATTGGGGACTAAAAACCTTGGCGAACAGGTGAAGCTTGGCTCCTCGCTCATCATCATGGCCATCGTGGGCGGAGCGGTAATGCCGCCGCTTTTCGGGCTGCTGGCCGACTTGACCGGGAGTTACCAAAGCGCCCTATTTTTGCCAACGCTAAGTTTCCTCGTTATAGGTTTTTATGGCTGGAAAGGCCATGAAATCAAAACAACTGACTGATGATGAAACGGTGGCTAAACGCAGTTTTCATTTTTTGCTTCGCAACGAGCGCCCTGCACTTTTGCGCTTGCAGTGGCGGCCTGGGTGGAAACAAACAGCACAGCACCCCCGCTCTCGATTCCCTTTTGGCCGATACTTCCTTGATGGGCGAGGAGGCCATTGCGCCAGCAAATGAAGCGGAAGAATCTGCTCCACTCAATACCAAACCCGCCAAAATCACGATGCAAAACGACCTCGACTACTCCGCTGATTTTCTCAAAAAACTGACCTACGCTGGCCTTGCTGAACAAATCGAATTGGCCGACAGTTTTTTAATTTTAGCGCAAAAGGACACCTTTATTTTTCCAAAGTATTTGCCAAAAGGAAACTGGACAAATTTCGTGGCAAGCAAGGGCGGCTACCTGTATTCACTGGATGTTTCAATGGCCAGCTACACCACGCTCGACTTCAATTTTGAGCTGCGAAAAAGCCGCCAAACCATTGACCAACTCAGGGGAAAGGCCGACCTGAATCCCGGCTTCGTCCTCGCTGCTGAGACCGATGAAGACCCAGTCACTGGCTCTGAATATGTTTCCAGTGTTTATGAATTTGAAAGCCCGGATTGCGTTTTCAATATTCGATTGGGCGATGACGAGGGGGTGAAAAAGGTGAAGCTCTACAAAAAATGCACGACCGGGAAGTACAATATCAATTTGGATGATTGCCCAATTTTACTTGAAAAATGACAACCGTTGGAGGCACTCCACTGCCCCAATCGTCAGTCGTAAATCGTAAATCGCAAATGACCCATTGTTTCGCACTCGACCTGAAAGACGACCCCATCCTCATCGCCGAATACGAACGCTGGCACGCTCCCGGCGGTGTCTGGCCAGAGATTTTGGAGAGCATAAAATCGGCGGGCATCACTAGCCTTGACATCTACCGAACTGGCAACCGCTTGTTAATGGTGATGGAGGTGACCGAAGATTTTTCTTTTGAAAAAAAAGCCACCGCTGATGCCTCAAACCCAACGGTGCAAGCCTGGGAGGAGCTAATGTGGAAGTTCCAACAGCCGCTGCCCTGGGCCAAGGAAGGTGAGAAATGGGTACAATTGGAGCGGATTTTTAAACTTTGAAGGATAGGACGCAGATTATGAAACGACTAGAAAACAAAACAGCCATTATCACAGGCGCCGCAAGCGGTATCGGCCTTGCCATTGCGAAGCGCTTCGCTACAGAAGGGGCGCATGTCCACCTGCTCGATTTGAAGCCAGAAGAAGCCAAAGACGCAGCAGCCAGTATCCGAACTTCAGGCGGAAAAGCCACCCCTCATGCTTGCGATGTAAGCGACCATCAGGAAGTGCGGAAAATCATACAAACCATTAATAATCAACACGTTGCTAATATCCTCGTATGCAATGCGGGCATTGGTTTCGTCGGTAACCTAGCGGAAACCAGTGAGGATGACCTCGATCGTTTGTACAAGGTCAATGTCAAAGGCGTTTATAATTGTATGCACGCCCAAGTACCTTTTTTTAAAAAAAACGGTGGCGGCGTTTTCCTCAACATGGCTAGCATCGTGTCGTCAGTGGGCATCCCCGACCGTTTTGCCTACTCAATGACCAAAGGGGCCGTGTTGACCATGACCCTCAGCGTGGCGGTGGATTACCTTGCCGACAACATCCGTTGCAACTGCATCTCTCCAGCTCGGATTCACACCCCATTCGTGGATGGCTTTTTGGCGAAAAATTACCCCGGCCAAGAGGCGGAGATGTTTGCGAAGCTGGAAAAAACGCAGCCTATCGGTCGCATGGGCACCCCGGAGGAAGTAGCGGGATTGGCGATTTATCTAGTTTCCGACGAAGCTGCATTTGTTACGGGCTGTGACTTCCCTTTGGATGGAGGATTTGTTAAATTGCGCCCTTAAATTGTAACTTTGTACAATTGCCTCGTTAAGAGGTTGTTTTTACTAAAAAATTTGTCCTACATGAAGTTCAGACCTACCTACCACCACTATTCAGGCAGCTTGAAAACTGTCGTATTTTTGGCAATACTCTATTTTTTGCCAATAATAACTCATGCCCAACGGGCCATCAGCCTGACCCCCGAAAAAAGTGATGCGCTCTACATCGGCGTTGAAAGTCCCGTCCAAGTGAAAGTGGAGGGCATTTCCCCCGACAAGGTTTACCTCGCAAGCGATGGCATTGACATCCAGAATTTGGGTGATGGCCTCTACACAGTTAGGGCCGAACACCCGGGCAAGGTCACCTTCACAGTGCATGGTGAAGGTTTTGACTACAAGAATTTTGATTTGGAAGTGAAGCGCATTCCTGACCCAATGGCAGCCTTGAAATTTGACAATGGGACACTAATTACTTTTGGGGAAATGACGGCAGAAGAATTTAAAAAAGCCGTCGGAATTGGATTTGAAACCGGAGGGTACAAGGGCAAAATTCAAATTGACATCACCAGCTATAATTTAGTGCGGGTGCCTAAAGAAGGCGACCCGGTTGAAGTACCGAACAATGCCGCCGATTTCAACAAAAAGGCCCAGTCCCTGATAAATGCGGCTGCCCCAGGTGATAAATACTATTTTGAAGAAGTGATGGCAGATGTGGAAGGAACTGAAAACTTGAGGAAAATGAACAACCTTGTTTTTCAAATAAAATAAGCAAGTCCAACTTGGTAGAAAGCCCTTGAAAGTCGTTGATTTTCAAGGGCTTTTGTATTTTCACCTTTGAGAAAACAAACGCAAAATGGAAACCAAGCTCACCTTCAATTCATACGGACTGCTCACGCCTGCGGAGGCCATCACCGCTGATTTGGACACACTGAAAACGCATTTCGTGGATGCTTTTCCGAAGTCGAAAACTAGGGGAAAGCTCTTCGAGAATCTCGTCCGGTTCAACGAAATGCTGCAAAAGGAGGTTTTTCCTTGGTATGAGATGTGGGTAAATGGTAGTTTCGCCACCAAGAAACACAATCCAAAAGATGTAGATGTGGTAGTGTTTTTGGATAGCGAAGTATTTGCATTAAGGCGGTTAGAAATTGATAGGATTTCTAGGACGCTATTTGAAAATAGCCGCATTGATGCTTATTTTGTGAAGGTTTTGACTGAAGGAAAGAAAGGCTACCTTAGATACGTATTGAATAGGCGCTATTGGCAAACACTATTTGTTACTAACAGGGGGCGTATTCAAAAAGGCTTTTTGAAGCTCACGTTCACCAATAAACTTGACTAAAATGAATGTTGAAGTAAAAAATAAAAAAACAATCGAATTCATTCATCTGCTAGACTTGATAGAATCTACACAGCGGCAGATAAATATGGCCAAAGAAGAGGAAGATGAATTTGATGTGAAGCAGTACCAACGGATAAAAAATCAGTTTGTGGTTGAACTGGACAAAATGCTAAAGCGGTACAATCTAAAATTACAGTCAATTGACCCTGGACTCCAAGAAGCCGCCTAACTCCTTCACGTTCAACCGCTTAACCCCTCCAGCAACCCATCCTCCACTAAATTTGGTAGCGTCACCACCAGCCCCGGCGTCCGTTCCATTTCCCGTTTGATGGCAAACATGGCCTCCTCGTTCCTTGCCCAGCTTCGGCGGGCGATGCCGTTGTTCACGTCCCAAAAAAGCATGGATTCCAAGCGCCGCTGGGCATCGGCTGTACCATCGAGCACCATTCCAAAACCACCATTGATGACTTCGCCCCACCCTACCCCGCCACCGTTGTGCAGGCTTACCCAGGTAGCGCCCCGGAACGAATCGCCGATGACGTTTTGCACGGCCATGTCGGCGGTAAAACGGCTGCCGTCGTAGATGTTCGAGGTTTCCCGGAAGGGTGAATCCGTGCCGCTCACGTCGTGGTGGTCACGGCCCAATACCACCGGGCCAGCCAGTTCGCCGCTGGCGATTGCGTCGTTGAAGGCTTTGGCGATTTTCACACGTCCCTCGGCATCGGCGTAGAGGATACGGGACTTCGAGCCGACAATGGGCAGGTCACGGTCGGCGTTTTTTATCCAGATGATGTTGTCGTTGAGTTGGCCCTGGATTTCGGCGGGAGCAGTGGCCTTGATTTCCTCCAAAACCCGTGCGGCGATGGCGTCCGTTTTGTCCAAATCCGTTTTTTCGCCAGAACAACAGACCCAGCGGAACGGCCCGAAGCCGTAGTCGAAGCACATCGGCCCCATGATGTCCTCCACGTAGCTGGGGTACTTGTACTCGCCCGTTTTTTTATCCTTGAAAACATCGGCACCGGCCTTGCCCGCTTCGAGCAAAAATGCATTGCCGTAATCCCAAAAATAAGTGCCACGCTCGGCCAGTGTGTTCACAGCATTGGCGTGTCGGATGAGCGTTTTGCGAACCTCCGCCATGAAGCGCAGCTTGTTTTCGGACAAAAGCTCCTTGGCTTCCTCAAACGAATAGTCAGCCGGGCAGTAGCCGAGGTCGTCAATGTTGTGGAGGCTAGTCTGGTCGCTGAGGAGTTCGATTTTGGTGTTGGCTTCCACCATTTTTTCCAACAAATCCACGATGTTTCCAGCGTAAATCAAGGCGATGCCTGTGCCGTTTTGTCGGCAATCTTCGAGGCGATTCAATAGCAAATTAAGGTCGGCGAAAACATTTTCCCGAAGGACATACCCATCCACGATGCGCTGCTCAATGGTCTTTTCGTCCACCTCAGCCAGCACACCGACCGCTCCGGTGATAACGGCAGCCTTGGCCTGAGCCCCCGACATGCCACCCAGTCCACTGGTCACGAAGATTTTACCCTTCAAATCGTCCTCGCCAAGTTTGAGCAACCGCCCGGCGTTCAGCAGCGTGATGGTCGTACCGTGAACGATGCCCTGTGGCCCGATGTACATGAACGAGCCTGCCGTCATCTGGCCATATTGCGTCACGCCGAGGGCGTTGTACTTGTTCCAGTCTTCTTTTTTGGAGTAGTTGGGAATCATCATCCCGTTAGTTACGACGACCCGTGGAGCGTCTTTATGGGAAGGAAAAACGCCCATTGGATGGCCGCTGTACATCGCAAGTGTCTGTTTCTCCGTCATTTGCGAGAGGTACTGCATGGTTAGGAGGTACTGCGCCCAGTTCTGGAAAACCGCACCATTGCCACCGTAGGTGATGAGCTCGTGAGGGTGCTTCGCAACGGTGGGGTCAAGGTTGTTCTGAATCATGAGCATGATGGCCGCCGCCTGCTGGCACTTGGCCGGGTACTCCGAGATGGGCCGGGCGTGCATGGCGTAGTCGGGCCGGAAGCGGTGCATGTAGATTCGCCCGTAGGTTTCAAGTTCTTGGTAAAACTCAGGGGCCAGCACAGCATGGAATTTTTTATCAAAATAGCGCAGGGCATTGCGCACCGCCAGCTTCTTTTCTTCTTGTGAAAGGACACCCTCGATGACCCGCTTGGGTGCGTGCGAGATATCTGGGTCATAAGGTTTGGGATTCGGCAGGTAGTCGGGGATGCCTTGGCTGATGGTTTGCTGGAATGCGGTTGAGTTGCTCATATTTTGGCTTCAGTTAAAATTTTTGAGAATCCAAAAGTAGGCAAAAAAGGGTTTTCAACATCGGCAAGGTTTTGAAACCTTGCCGATGGTTTTTACCTCAAAAACTATAGTCCATCCGCAGCGCCACATTCCTCGTCGCTTCTATTTTGCCAGGCCGGGCAGAGTACTCCCGGTTGGTCAGGTTGCCGCAGATGAGGGCGATTTTGAGTTTTTCCGAAGGAAAATAAGCCACACGAGCACCGAGAATCAGGTCGCCGTGGTCGTTTTCTTCACGGAATTGCCTCAGACCAGGAACAACAAAAGGTGCTTCAAAAATGGCATCAATATTTTCCATGAAGCTGTTATAGATGGCACTGACACCAAGGTTAAATTGCCCAATTTTGGTTTCTATATCGACCTTGGCAGTGTGCTTATAGCGGTATTTTAGAATATTCTGACATGACCCTCCATTGGAGCAAATAGAGGAGTTGACGGCGTTTCGGTAGGCATCGGTTTGTTTGAATGCTGACGAGCCATATTTTATCGAATCCAAGGAGGCCCATTGCTGAAACTTGGGGTCAATAAAAGTGTAGCCAGCCAGTACTGTTGTCTCAAATCCGAACAAATTGCCTTTTCCAGTAACGCTAACCTCCAATCCCTTTATCCTTGTATCCCCAACATTCTGCGATTGGAATGCAGTTTTAAAACCCTGAAAAACTACATTAAACTCCATCATATCTTGATACTCACTGATGAACCCCGCCAAGTCCACAAAGCCGCTGAAACTCTCTACCTTAAATCCCTGCCGAAGACCAAGTTCGGCTGACCAGCCAGTTTCTGAATTCAAGTCGACATTTGGCAGGATTGGTGTGCCACCAAAAAGAGTGAAAATGAATTTTTCAGCGATGCTTGGGAAACGATAACCCTGCCCCCAAGATGCCCGCAGGAAGGTCGCTTGTCCAACCTCGTAGCTGGCACCAAAGCGAAACACTGGTTTTGATTCTTTGATTTCACCATTCGGCACAGTATCACGTTGCGCCACGTTTCCACCGATTTTATATTCTATGACTTCCGGCGTATTGATGACGTTTTGCTCATATCGGAAGCCACCAGAAAGGTTCAGTCGGTCGAACAGTTTTTGGTCAAGTTGCAGGTAGCCTGCGAGGTTCCGACTGGTAAAAGTGGTATCTCCGTAGAGTGGTGCCCTGACTGCCGTACCGATGTAAACGCCGCCAGCCGTCAGTATCAGGCCCACCCGGTCCATTTTTCGCTGAAACTGGTACTCGCCGTATTTCACCTCGGAACGGTTCGACTGGTCGGCTTCGGAAGTTCCTGTCTTGTTTTTTACACTATAAAAACGCCCCATCAGCTTGTGGCGGTTGTTGCCAGGGTCATAATAGGTCACGTAGGGGTCAATGTTAAAGCGGAGGTTGTTGCCTTCCGAAACGGCAGCGCCCGGTCTGAGAACCAAGCTGTCTGCCCCACCCCAAAAGAAGAACGAGGCATTTTTGTTCTTGTTGAAATTGGTGTTCAGCCCTACCGAAAGCCGGTCAGTGACTCGGTAGCGAGTACCGATGTTGATGCGGCCACGACGGGACCAGGTGCTGTCGTTGATGCTCTCCTGGCGGATGTAGTAGCCACCCGTCACGAGGTCCAGCTTCCCGAATTTTTGTTTGTGGGAAAAGCTGCCGCCCGCCGAGTAGCGTGGGGTGTCCCACCATTTGGCGGCTTTGTTTTTCGGAGCGCCGTAGGAGGTGACAAACGGAGAGATTTTCGTTTCCGGTTTTGCTTTGGCGTAGGCCGTGCGCACGTTCACGATACCGTTCAAGGCCGAAGAACCGTACATTGCGGAGGCAGCCCCCTTCACCACTTCTATTTGCTCGATGTTCTCTAACGGCACATCCTCCCACTGCGGGTAGCCAGCATCGGCTTGCAGAATTGGCATATCGTCCACCAGCAGCAGCACCCGGCTGCCAGCCCCATAGCTAAACCCAGACCCACCCCGGATATTGGCCTGGTCGCCGACGAGGTTCACGCCCGGCACTTTGTCGAGCAGGCCACTTAGGCTGGTCTGGTTGGTGTTTTCCAGCAGGGTGGGTTTCAGCACGTCAATGGAAACGGTCACTTCACCCAGTGCCCGTTCGTGCTTGCCGCTGGTGACGGTCGCCGTGCTGAGGATATTATCGTTTTCTGCCAAAGAAATATCGAGTTGGCGGATTTCGCCAGGCTTGAGGGTGAGGTTTTGCTGCACCGTTTCCAGGCCAACGAAGCTGAAAACCACCTCATAATCGCCCGGCGGCAGCAGTAGTTTATAATGTCCATTGAAATCAGTGATAGTTCCTTCGTTTCCTGCCTGCACGGTGGCGTTGATGAGCGGCGAGTTATTTGATTTTTCTATCAAAATGCCCGTGAGCGTTGCATTCTGGGCATTCAGCACCAGTGTCAAAACAGCTAAAACAAATGTGAGGGTAAATTTGATTTTGTTCATAAATATGGTGGTTGTTGAAATTGAAATTGGGTGAATGAGGTATTGGTGTATTTGGGTTTGACAAATAAAAAAGCAAAGCAAGTTTAGGCAATTCTGCCAATTATCGCTCTTGGAGATGTTCTCCGAGCACGTTGGGAAGCCAGCGGCGGAAATTGACGCTAGGTTAGAGTGGGTAAAATGCGCCATTCCATATCTCAGAAAATGCCGCCAGTGTGGGTTGGCGCAAAAATAGGACTTGTCCCTTGAAAACCAACGATTCAAAATAAACTTGGTCAAACCGCCAATTTTTCGGGGAAGTTTTAGAGTTTTGTCTTTGGAAATGGATGCCTGCAAGAACCATTTCCATCAGATTTCCTGACTTTCTTGCTCATTTTATCAACCATAAATAAATTACCCGTATGACTAAATTACTACTTGCCTTTTGCCTTTGCGTTTGCGCAAATCTTCTTGCCGCTCAGACTTGTATGCCCGATTTGAACTACGCCGACTCCACAGCTGGAGTCTATCCTAAACCCTACGATGCAGTGGAAAGCCCAGAAGGTGGCATAACAGAATGTGCAGTAATCGGCCAAAGCTTTGAATTTACTTTGACAATCGTAGTAAACGACTCATTAACCTATCAGGGAAATACCGTTGCTTTAGATTCAATCGTCGTAAATGCTGTAGATAGCTTGCCCACCGGAATCAATTACGCTTGTGTGCCCGCAAATTGCCATTTCAAAAAAAATACAATTGGCTGTGCCAAAATATTCGGTATACCGACTGCAAGTAATGCACCGGGCGATTACAACCTTAAAATTAAAGGAGGCGCATATATTAGTGGTTTGTTAGTTGAGTTTCCAATCAATTTTCCAGACCCGGGACTTGCCCCCGGCAAGTACACCATCCACCTGAACGCCAATGCAAGCGACCCTTGTGCAGCAACTGCTACAAACGATTTGAAAGGCCTGGTAAGTGTCACTACCCTACCCAATCCGACAGCGGGAATCACTCAAATTAAAATAAATTCCAAATTAACTGGTCAGTTCCAAATGCGAGTGGTAGATTTGCTCGGCAAGCGAATCGAGCAGCGCCAAGTGAGTATTTTTGCTGGCGAAAATCAGCTAGAATTTGACGCCAGTCACTTGGCAAACGGCCTCTACTTATTTCAGTTACAAAACGAAAAAGGCTTTGTAACCCAGAAATTTGCCGTTCAGCATTAGGCGCTTTTTGATGATAATCAAGCTTCTTCCAAGCGTTTTTTGCACCAGCATTAGACTTTTTTTTTGTCTATACAAAACTATGTACAAACATTGACGCCCCGAAAGGGGCGTTTTTGTTGGTATTGACAATGTGTTTTGGCGCCAATCCCAAGCAAGCCTGCCACTAACTGCTTTTACAATTGTCATTTGACTGTTTTTTTAACACTTGGTCCATTCCAAATGAAATTTGACGACAAACCCTTCGTTTTCAAGTCCTGTAAATTCAACGATTTGAAAAAACGGTTGTTGACTTGCAAGTTTCATCAGTATGGAGTGATACTTTTGCAAAATTTTTTTTCAATAAAATTCAATCAATAAAAAATGAAGATTAAATCCTTGATGCTGGCCATCGCTTTTGTTTTACCCTTTGTCGGCATGGCCCAGCTATCTGCACCGCCAGAAAACTGGCAGCACCTCGATAAAATGAAGGACGGCTACTTTGGCGTTAGTGCCAACAAGATGTACAGCGACGTTCTTTCAGGTAAAAAATCCGAAACTGTCGTTGTGGCGGTGATTGACGGTGGCGTGGACTGGGAGCACGAAGACTTGAAAGATGTGATGTGGACCAACCCCGGCGAAATCCCCGGCAACAATATCGACGACGACAACAATGGCTACGTGGACGATGTGCACGGCTGGAACTTCATTGGTGGCAAAAACGGCAATGTGAACCAGGACCAGTTGGAAATCACCCGGGTGGTGGCTGCCTACCAAAAGCGCTTCAAGAACGTGGATGCTTCCAAGCTTTCTGGAAAAGAGAAAAAAGAATACGACCGCTACAAGGAATTAGAAGAAACCGTAGCTTCAACGCAAGCAGAAGCAGCTGCTAGTTTGAGCCTTTATCGTGGCATTCTAGAGTCAATCGTTGCTTTGGAAAAGCAGATTGGAAAGTCGGAAGTGACGTTTGAAGACATCGAAAACTTCAAGTCTGATGACCCAAAACTCAGCCGTGCGGCGCAAGTGATGAAAGGGATGCTGGCGGAAGGTGCCACCTCTCAGGAAATCAAAGACCAGATTCAAGGTGGTGTGGATTACTTTTCCAGCCAAGCAGAATTCCAGTACGATGTGGATTTCGATGCCCGCAGCGTGGTGGGTGACAACTATGCCAACAGCTACGAGCGCTACTACGGCAACAACGATGTAAAAGGCCCAGATGCCAGCCACGGAACACACGTTTCGGGAATCATTGCCGCCAGCCGTGGCAACGGAGTGGGTATGGACGGCATAGCCAATAACGTGAAAATCATGGCCATCAGGTGCGTACCTGACGGCGATGAGCGGGACAAGGACGTGGCAAATTCTATCATTTACGCCGTGGACAATGGCGCCACTGTCATTAACATGAGCTTCGGCAAGGGTTATTCTTGGGACAAAGAAGTGGTGGACAAAGCCGTGAAATATGCCATGAAGCACGATGTGCTGCTCGTACACGCTGCCGGCAATTCTCACCAAGACAATGACAATACCGACAATTTCCCGAACGATAAATTTGAAAAACGTGGCCTGTTTGCACCCAAAAAAGCCAAAAATTGGATAGAAGTAGGTGCCCTTAGCTGGAAGAACGGCGAGGACATGGCTGCCACTTTTTCTAACTACGGGAAGGAGAATGTGGACCTTTTCGCCCCTGGCGTAGATATATACTCTACGACTCCAGAAGGCAATTACGCTCGTTTCAATGGTACTAGTATGGCATCGCCAGTAGTGGCTGGTGTGGCTGCGGCCATCCGATCTTACTACCCCAACTTGTCGGCGGTTCAGGTAAAAGACCTGCTGATGTCCACCACCACCATGAACGCTAACGCCAAAGTGAAGGTGCCAGGCGATGACGAGAACATCGTTCCATTCACCGACTTGTGTGTAACTGGAGGAGCGGTTAACGGTTTTGAAGCTGCCAAAAAAGCCGAAAAGGTGAAAGGCAAGCGTAAAAAGAAATTCCGCAATCGGGCTGCCGATGCCGCAAGTGGCAAATCGGTTGCCAAGCCAAGGGCTTAATTCAGGCCTGAGTGGTTTTTAGATTTGAATTAAATGCAGAAGCCCTGCCGACAGCAAGTTGGCAGGGCTTCTTCGTTTGGCATTGGACTAATCTTCCAGCACCCCAAATTTTCCAGCATTCAAATCCTCGAAAGCCTGCATAATCTCTTGCCGGGTATTCATCAAAAAAGGCCCATAAGGTACCAAATTCTCATTGATAGGCTCGCCACTTAGAAGTAGGAATATGCCCCCTGAATCGGTCTCAACCTTCAAATCCGTTCCATCATTTTGGAATACCACAAAATGGTCAGTCGCCACATCTTCTGTCTCGTTGATTCGCAAACTACCTTCCACAACGAGGATCCCCGTATTGAAGTTCTCAGGTAAGGAAATGTCCAAAGACGCCCCTGGCTTCAACCGCCCAACATAGGCATGTATGGGGGTAAACGTAGTGGCAGGGCCTTTAACGCCATTGTATTCGCCAGCAATGACTTCTAATACACCGCCATCGTTCGGCAGTTGGTACTTGCCCATTTGCGAATTTTCGATAGCTTGGTATTTGGGTGGGGTCATTTTGTCTTTAGCAGGCAGGTTCACCCACAGTTGAATCATCTGGAAGGGACCGCCTTTTTTGCTGTATTCCTCCTCGTGGTACTCTTTGTGAAGGATTCCACTGCCAGCCGTCATCCATTGGACATCGCCCTCACCGATGATGCCGCTGTTCCCTGTGCTGTCGTGGTGAGCTACTTTGCCTTGAAAGGCTATTGTCACGGTCTCGAAACCTCGGTGCGGGTGGACGCCGACGCCACGAGGGGTGTCAGTTGGTGGGAAGTCTATTTTTGAGCCATAATCAAGGAGAAAAAATGGGCTCATGCGCAGCATCCCCATTTCATAGCCGCTTGGGAAAAAGTTGTGTACCCGAAAGCCGTCGCCCACCATGTGTGGGGCGGGCGAGGCGAGTACTTGCTGGATGGATTTTGTATTGCTCATAAAGTAATTTTAGATTTGGGGAGTAGAACAACTGGTGAGCGGAAAAAGTTAAAGCAGGACTTCATCAATCATTTTGATCCTTTCCAAATGCCATCCACCAATTCCAACCAAGTAGCATCATAAGCGATGATGTGGAGGTGCTCCGCAAAGTAAAGATAGGGTTCTGCCTTACCCTGCCGTATTTCCACGAAATCTGGGAGGTGGTGTGAGTCCATCAAAAATGCCAACGATTTGTCCACGTAAACAGTCAAATATCGGCCTCTCACATCAACTTCCACATTGTAACGACGAGTGACACCCTTGCTTTCAAGCCAAGCCAAAAACTCCCTGTAAGGCGAACCCACGGGATAGGTTTCAAGCGGTTCAGGTTGGGAGATGAAATAATCCTGACCATCATGCTGGAATTGGATTTCTTTTTTTTGTTGCATGATTTCTACTATTTCACCATCAATTTTTCATGAAAAACCTGCTGCCCGTTTCGCCCCTCTAAAAAATAAACCCCAGATAACAGACCTTCCGTAACAACTATATGCTCCATATCCGAATCCGTTACTTCAACGGTCTGCTCATTTACTACCCTACCCTGCGCATCGTACAACCTAAATAGAATGGGCGAAGTGGCATATTGCGAAACAATATGAACATGCAATTCCCCGTCGGTTGGGTTCGGGTAAATTTCTATGGACAAGGACATTTCTATATTGACCAATTTAATGGCAGAATAAGTAAATCGTCCATCCAATTCCAATATTTTTAAACGATAATAGTTTGTGCCAATATTGGGTGAATGGTCAAGAAACTTGAAGCTTTCGGATTGGCCGTTTGCTTTACCAATAGCCACTGTACCGATTTTCGTAAAATACTGCCCGTCATTGCTGCGCTCAATATCCCAGCCGTATATATTATCCCAAGTTGCCACTGACCAAGTCAACAAAGCTTGTTTATATTGATAAACAGCAGCATTAAAACTGACCATTTCCACCGACAGGGGCATAGTTTCCGACGCAAATTTTGACAACAGTTTGATATATGCAGCTTGTGTATAAATAGCTGGCTCCGTCAGTTCCCATGAATTCTCCGGCCAACTGGTGTTCCAGTCTTTATAGGATTTTTGCACAGGCTGGTTTTGTGGCGGCGATATGACACAATTGCAGGCGGGGTCTGGAGCAAAATTTTTATTGAATCCCCCCGTCATATATCCAGACGGTGGGCCGATTGGCGAGGTCTGCGCATTGTCGTAATCCGTTCCATCGCCAAACCAAGCATGGTACATTTCATCGCAAGAACCCTCTGCTCCATAATCGCCCATGTTCGTGAGCATGGCCTTGTTAATTGGGTTAGCCCCATGTAAAAAATGGATAAAACTCTCCGCAGCGTTTCTATATGCAGTAGCATTTGCAGGCGAAAGATTATACACCAGCATATTGTAAAATATCGTACCTGCATTGGCTTTCACCTGATTGCTGCCCCATACATAATCATCGTTCTTTAAATAGGCCCGATAAGCGTCTGTATTATTGTTCCAAGCTGTCAACAAATCAACATTATTGGTATTGACGGAGGTGATGCAGTTGTTTTTGATATTATTCGCCACCGTATTAGTCGCATTGGACAGGCTCGCATAATACAACATCATGTCTTGAATAATGGGCTGAAATGGATACCAATATGTCCAGCTATAAGGCCTTATGCTTGTGTAATTATTGTCAAAATAACTGCGATAAGTCGTATTACCGGTAGCTGCAAAAAGCATGGCCGCAGCACCCGTCCTTGCTTCGTTTTGGGTATCGACATCCCACTCCGGATTTATGCTGCAAAAACCGGAATTATTGTAGCTGGAAGTGGCGGGATTTGCCACAATCCACGTCCAAGCCAACTCCGCTTTTTGGAGCAAAGTGGCAGCGTAGGCATTCATCGCCGGGTCGCCCAATGAACCATACACAACTGCCGCATGAGCAAACATGCTCGCCACCGCACGGGTCGCCGATGCTTGCGCTGGACCGTACAAACGCTGCGTGAGGTCGGCACTGGCCGGGCTTGCAGACTCGTAACAGGGTACTCCCACTTTCATTAGAACAGAACCGTCAGCAAGCTGCATTTTGAGCAGCCAGTCCAACTCCCATTTTAGTTCGTCCAGCATATCAGGAATGCCGTTTCCCGATTCAGGTATATTGTTGTTGTCGTCAAATACCATCGGATTTTCTTGGTAAGCAAACAACAAACTGTGAACTGGTGCCCAAGTAAAATTCACGTACTTATTGAAATCACCTGCATCGTGCCAGCCACCGGACAGGTCTTTTTCGGTTGACCCGTTGTTCGGTTGGCTCACGCTTCGGCAATTTAGGTCTTGCAGGGCATGGGTATGGCAGACCAAATCCTGCCAAGCACCCGCATTAGTAGCGGTTTTAGGCGTTCCGCAACGCTGGAGGTAGAACATGCGCAGCGACTGTTCCATCACATCGTTATAAGCATCGTCGTCAATGCTGAACTTGTAAGAACCGACATCATTGGTCGGGTCATAGACATAGTAATCGCTGGGCGTGGTGACGCTCGAAAAGTCGAACCACCACACTTTGTCGCCGGACTGAGCATGGGTGGCGCCGCCGTTCCAAGCGGTGATGGCAGCGCTGAACACCGTCACATCGTCACTCCATCGCTTGATCTCATAGGTGCTGCCCGGCGCAAAACTTTCCGCCCCATTGAACCCCACCTGTGGGTCACTGATGATGCAGACTTTCTGCGCAGACGGGCGATAGCCGAATTGGTCAACATGAAGGTACGGACTGATAGTGGCAGGGCCTGCGAAGCATTTGAGTGACAAAAGCAGCAAGCTGAACTGGAAGTAGTATTGTTTCATTTTGAAAGAATGGTTAATTTCCAAATAAAATGTCCAAACTGTGTGGATTGTTCAGGCGTTTTAACTTTATGGTTCTTTGACAAATTCCGTGGAAGCAAGAGCGTAGCTCTTCCCGATAGCAATCGGGACGTTTGTAGAAAAGTTTCTCCGAAATAGTTGTGAGATGCGTAGCTCCGGCCCGGAAAAAGCTGTGAAATCAATCGTGCTGGGGCTACGCCCTTTATTTTTCTATTCCACGGAATTTGTCAAAGAACCTTTTTTTTCAAAGGTGCTGGTGTCAGAAGTGAAAGGCAAGGCTGGGCTTGTAGTTGGTCGGTTTGGGTTTGTGAATGGGAGTTTGGAGTTTTTTTAACAAAAAAACCGCCCACTAAAGTAGCAGACGGTTTTGTTGGGTGATTCAATACTGGAAAACCATTTGAGTTCGATAGCGTAGGGCCAAAGTCTAAAAACCTTGCTCATCGGCGCTCGGCCCGTAGCTGCCAGGGATGGGGATGTCAAACAACCGAAGGTACACTCCCAACTGTGCCCGGTGGTGGATCATCTGGCTCAGTGCCATGCGAACGACGCCCCATCGGTCGGCATCCCAGAGAACCATTTTGCGGGTGGCGGTAGTTTCTTCTTCTAACTCTCTGATAAACAAAGAGATAGTGGTCATAATGATATAAGTTTTGATGAATAATGGGGCAAAAATGATGGCAGTGATTGACAACGGTATGTCAGTGATATTTTGAGTGCTTAATTTTTTCACTAAAAAATTACGGTTCTTTGACAAATTCCGTGGAAGGAAGGCCGTAGCCCTTTATTTTTCCATTCCACGGAATTTATCAAAGAACCAACTTTATTTCTGAACACTAAAATCCTGATTGCTGAACGGCGGCGTTTCAGGTAGCTTGACCTTGTTGAACACAAAATCAACAGCCCGGTGGCAATTGTTGCAGGTATTGGTCAAGTTGACAAAACTGCTCTTGAAAAGTGGCAGGTTTTCCGCTTGAATTGCCAGCGTTAGGCTGTCAATGGCGGGGTTTATCATCCCGATTTGCTTGCTTTCTTCCCGTTCAGCTAGATAAGTTTCAATATCCTCGATGATTTCCATGATTTCATGGATTTCAAAATCGGCGAGTTTCCAAATCTGGTACTGCCCCGCAAACCAAAGCTTTTCGTGGTGCACTTGGATGTTGCTCATGAACTCCCCAAAGCCGGGCTTATAGGTTTCTGACAGCTTTTTTTCCAAGGTGTCCATGCGGGCTTGCAGGGCAGCGGTGTCCGGTGAGGGGGGATTGCAGGCGAATAGGCTGAGGGTGAAAATTATACTTCTGGCCGTTAGCTATTGGCTATTGGCCGTTGGCCAACGGCCAATAGCCAATAGCTAACGGCAATTTCAAATGGACAAAACCTGGCGCTCCAAAGTATAGCAAGGATAGTTTTTCCATTTTTTCTATTTGTGGGAAGTGAAGGTCAGTGTTTTGTCATCAAAATTCATAATGTTTTTTCAGGGAAGGGCTTTGAAAGTTGTTTGAGAAGAAGAGAGATTTCTCCGCTTGTACCCACCGAACGAAACATTTGCAATTTGCCGTTGTTTGAAGCTTTTTGTGACCAAATCGAAGTAAATGAAAATCCTTCTACAGTACCTCCGCCCGCACAAATGGCTCGTACTCCTCACGCTTGCATTGGCCGCCATCAACACCGGCTTTTCATTGATGGACCCAATCCTGTTGGGCAAAATGGTGACGCTCGCCAATGACCACCAAATCGCTTCGCCGCAGTTCGATTGGTCGCATTTCTTTTGGAGCTATGAACGCATTGAACGAAAAGGACAGTCCTATTTGCAAATGGGTGTCGTGTACCTTGTACTCGCCTCCGTTTCAGTGGCAATGGTAAGCCGCATCGCCAAGGCTTTCCAGGATTACAGCCTGAACGTGGTCATCCAGAAGTTCGGCGCAAGTATTTTCACGGACGGCTTGAAGCATGCGATGAAACTCCCTTACCAAGAATTCGAAGACCAACGCAGTGGTGAGACGCTCTCTATTTTGACCAAAGTACGAGCAGACGTTGAGCGATTCATGATAAGCTTTATAAACATACTTTTTGGTGTCTTTGTGGGCGTTATTTTCGTATTTGTATATGCTTCCGTTTATATTAATTGGCGGATACCTGTGGCATATTTCATCGGCATTATCATACTAACTTTTGCCACCAACAAATTAAGCAAAAAGATAAAAGCCATACAAAAGAAAATAGTGGGCGAAACTACTGCCCTTGCTGGCTCCACGACAGAATCTTTACGAAATATAGAGTTGGTAAAAAGCCTTGGACTTACCAACCAAGAAGTAGAGCGTTTAAATAAAAATACCTATAGAATACTGGGACTGGAATTGACAAAAGTAAAGCGCATACGCAGTATAAGTTTCATACAGGGCACGATGGTAAATACCCTCCGGCAAATAATTCTTTTTATTATCATGTGGTTGATTTTCAGGAACGAAATGGAGGCGGGTCAGTTGGTCACGATGCAGGTTTTTTCCTTCTTCATTTTTGGTCCGCTGCAAGAAATCGGCAATATCCTGCTCTCCTACCGGGAGGCTGAGGCATCACTGAACAATTTCAAATCCCTGATGAGCAAGTCGCCGGAGGCAGTGCCAGCGAGTCCCAAGCACTTGGGAGAAATCGGAACCCTTTCGTTCAACAACGTTATTTTTCAGCATAAAACAGCCAACCACCGAGCCATTGACGATATTAGTTTCAATGTAAAAAAAGGTGAAACCATTGCTTTTGTTGGTCCTAGCGGCAGTGGCAAGTCCACTTTGATGAAGTTGATGGTAGGGCTTTACCGCCCCCAAGGAGGCAAGATTTTATACAACCATCTCGACGAAAACGAAATCCTGTTTGACGATTTGCGCAACCAGATTGGCTTTGTCACCCAGGACACGAATCTCTTCAGTGGCACCATCCGAGAGAACCTGCTCTTCGTAAACCCCGCCGCCACGCAGGAAGATTTGGACTTGGCGCTCACGCAGGCTGCTTGCAACAACCTGCTTTCCCGTGCAGAAAATGGCGTGGACACCGTTATTGGCGAGGGAGGGTTGAAGCTCTCCGGTGGCGAAAAGCAGCGCATTTCCATTGCACGGGCACTGCTTCGTAGGCCCAAACTGCTCATTTTTGACGAGGCAACATCGGCCCTCGATTCCATTACAGAAGAAGAAATTACGGCAACCATCAAGGATGTCTCACAGTCTGGTCAGCAAATAACCGTCCTCATCGCTCACCGCCTCAGCACCATCATGCACGCCGACCGGATTTATGTGTTGGAAAAAGGCGTGATGGCCGAAACCGGTACCCACGAAGAACTTTTACAGGAAAAAGGATTGTACTACGCCATGTGGCGCCAGCAAATTGGTGAGCGAAAAAATTTGGGGACGAGGGCAGCGATTTTGAATTAACGTGTATCGCCAAACTCCTGTTCGGCGATACATTGCCATTCACTGATTATTCAATATCAACTCAGCTAAATCGTACACCATCACCCGTTCTTGTTGTTCTTTGGCCTTCACGCCATCGGTCATCATCGTCAGGCAAAATGGGCAGTTCAACGCCACGATTTCGGCGCCTGTGGCCAGTGCTTCCTCCGTCCGCTCAACGTTGATGCGCTTTTCACCGGGCTCGTCTTCCTTCCACATCTGAGCTCCACCAGCACCGCAACAGAGGCCGTTGGTTCGACAGCGTTTCATCTCCACAAGGTCGGCGTCGAGGGATTCCAGCACGGAGCGGGGCGCTTCGTACACCCCGTTCGCCCTGCCGAGGTAGCAGGAATCGTGGTAGGTTATTTTTTTGCCTTTGAACAGCCCGCCTTCTATTTTCAGTCGGCCTTCGGCCAACAATTGCTGTAAAAACTGCGTGTGGTGCATCACCTCATAATTACCACCAAGCGCCGGGTACTCGTTTTTCAGCGTGTTGAAACAGTGCGGGCAAGCCGTCACGATACGCCTCACCTCGTACATGTTCAGCGTGGCCACGTTCTGTTGCGCCAGCATCTGGAACAGGAACTCGTTGCCCGCCCGCCGAGCCGGGTCGCCCGTACAGGCCTCCTCCTGGCCGAGGATGCCGAATTCCACCCCTGCCTGTTGCAGCAATTTGGAAAAAGCCACCGTCACCCGCTGCGCCCGGTCGTCGAAACTACCAGCGCATCCTACCCAAAAAAGCACCTCTGGAGTGCGCCCCGCTGCGGCCAGTTCGGCCATTGTTTTGATGTTGCTCATTTATCTTTTGATTGTTGAATTATTGGGATTGTTGTATCGTTATTTTCCACTAAAAATCAGGAGTTTTTGGGTGAAAAACTTGCCCCGTTCCCCACTGATTTTCGCCACATACATCCCTGTCGGAAAATCGCCATTTATCGCAATAACCGATTGGTTTTCAATGTTTTGCGAGCTAATCATTTTACCTGAAAAATCAAAAATCTCCAATCGTTTAGCACCTGTTGAAAGCATTTCAGCGCAATCAATTGGCTGCCCCAAACGATATGGATTTGGCAATTGGCAGATTTCCAATCTCGGTTCGTTTGCCGCTGAAATAACATGGTGGAACCGGGGGTAAAAGTCGCAGCTTGACAGTAAATTCCAAAAAGTCACGTCCCAAAACGACACTTCAAAACGAATAAGATTCTGGTTCGTGTCGTACACGTTGTTCACTTGAAAAAAATTGACCCATTGATTGCCGTTCCAGACCAATTCCGTCCGCAAAGTCAGGTTGTTTTCAGCATTGTAGTTCTGCAAAATGCGGCCAGAATTCACCCAATTGGAATCAATAGTATTCCAAGTTTGGGTGGTTTGTTCCGTCAAATTGCCTTGGCTGTCGTACATCTTCAACAATTGGCTGCTCGAATCCCACTGCATCAATGTCTGGTCAAAAACCTCCGTCAACTGTTCCACCTCCAAATCAGGGTTTTGGGAGTCGTAAAAATAAGTCTGCCGATTCACGTCGTAAAACGAATTGGACGTCGTGTTCCAAAGTTGAAACTTGGTCTGCACGAACTTCCCAACTGCGTTGGTGGCATACAAAATGCGCAGATTATTGCGCCAGTTGCCATTTTCCCAAAGCTGTTGGGTAAGTGTTTCGATAAAACCATTTGCACCAAACGTTGAGTTAACCATTTCTGAAAACTGCCAGTTTTGCCCATCCCAAACCGAGTTGACTGTCTGTGTGAAATCACCATTTGGGTTCGGCGTATTCTCCGTGATGGTGGCATTTACCCAGTCCAGCGCCAATGTGTCCCAACTTTGTTCCACTTGCTGCACGAGGTTACCCTGGTTGTCGTACACGTAGGTCAGATGAGCCAAATTGCGCCACTGGCCTAGCCAAGGCAAATATTTTTCCCGTCGGCTTTCCAGCGCCTCACCTGTCGGTGAAAAACTGATGTTGTACTGTCGTTCAGTTGGGGTTGTTGTCGCACCGTTGTGCGAATAACAGTAAAGCGAGTCAACTACGTAAAAATCCAGTTGTGCTTCCAGGCTCAAAAAAATGAGGTTGAAAAGCAGTAAAAAGAGCAATTTTTTCATGGTTTCCAATTTTTTAGCGAGGGGTAAATTCACAAAAAATGTTGATAATCAGTGAGTTGCTCCAGTTATCTAAGTTGGCAGTTCGACAGTTGGCAGTGTGCAGTCAGGGACTGCTTCCACGTAACTAACTGCACACTGCCAACTAAAAATTCTTCCACGCATCCCGCTCCGTACTAACCGCCCAAGCCGCTTGGCTATTCTCCAAACTGTTGAACAGTGGCAGCCAATCGCTTGGCCCAGCACTTTCCATCAGGATTTCGTGGCGGCGCAGTTGCAGGATAATATCCAGTGGGTCAATCAGCACAGGGCATGCTTCCACACAGGCGTTGCAGGAAGTGCAAGCGTGGATTTCTTCCCGGCTGATGTAGTCGAACAGCGTTTTGCCATCGTCGGTCGGAGTGGCGGATTTGGCGGCATCCATGTTCCTTCCTACCTCCTCTACCCTATCCCGCACATCCATCATGATTTTGCGGGGGCTGAGTTTTTTGCCCGTCAAATTGGCTGGACAAACGCTCGTACAGCGGCCGCATTCGGTGCAGGTGTAGGCGTCGAGCAGGTTCTTCCAGCTTAGTTTCGTCACGTCGTTAGCGCCAAAAGAAAGTTCCGCTTCAGGGTCAGCGGCAGGTGCGGCGGCGGCTTCAGGGTTCATCATCGAAGCCACTTCCCGCTGTATTTCAGGCATGTTCGCCACTTCGCCTTTGGCCGTTAGCTTCGCAAAATACGTATTCGGGAACGCCAAAATGATGTGCAAATGCTTCGAGATGCTGAGGTAAATCAAAAATCCGTACACCACCAAAATGTGCAGCCACCAGCCAAAACGCTCTATCATGTGCAGCGCTCCTTCGCTCATGCCGCCGAACATCGCAGGCCCGAGGCTACTGCTTACGAGGAAATTTCCGGTCTGTGGGTAATGCTCAGCGCCCATGCTTTGCAGCACCTGGTCAGCGCCGTTCATGCAGAAAATACCAATCAGCAAAAGTATTTCAAGTATCAAAATCAGGTTGGCGTCCTTTGTCGGCCAGCCTTTCATTTCCGGTTTATGGAATCGGGCGATGCGCAAAACATTGCGGCGCACCAAAAAAATTACCGTAGCCACGAAGGCCAGAACGCTCAATATTTCGATGAAACTGATGACGAAGGTGTAGAACCCACCGAGTGAAGCACCAATCAGACGATGGCCACCGGTAAATCCATCCAGAAAGATTTCTATCAGCTCGATTTGCGTAAGCAAAAAGGCGGCATAAATGAAAAAATGGAGAATGGCAGGGATGGGCCTATCGAACATTTTTTTCTGTCCAAAGGCAATCAAAAGCACGTTGCGCCAGCGCTCGCTGGAGTTACCACGACCACCAGCGGCCAGCGGCGTCTCGTTCGGAACCTCCTTGCCCAACAGCACGTTACGGCGGATTCTGAGGAAATTCCGGCCCGCCAAGAACAATGCGGCGGCGGTGATGATGGCGAAAATGATGGGTTGTAGCATGTATTTGGTTTTGTAACACGGACTGCCAGTCCGTGCCTAAAGTTTGCACGGACTGGCAGTCCGTGTTACATCGCAAAGAACCGAACTTGGAGGGGATTTGAGCGCATTTTTTAGGAAAAACTTTCAAGTAGTTTAACCTGCTTCTCCGGTCGAGAGGCTGGGATATCAAACCCGGCTGTATCGTCCCATCGGGTTCAACAACCCGGTCTCCCGAGAATTGCCCATACTAACAATTATAGCTTCACCACTCTTCTGACGGTAATCCCACCCTCGTTTTTCACCCAAATAAAATAAGTCCCAGCGAGCAAGCCAGTTGTGTCTAAGCTGTTTTTCCCGTTCCCTAATTTTCCGCTCCGCAAAACCTGCCCATCCGTTCCGACCAAGGAAAATTTCCCCTCCCCCCCTCCAACTTGCTGAAAATCAACATTCAAAAACTCAGAAAATGGATTGGGTGAAATGGAAACGCCCAACTCATCCGCAATTTCAAGCGTCGGACTCGGTAGCTGCACCCACTGTCCGATGTCGAATCGCAGCAACCGTTGCGGCAGCACCAAAATCTTCTCCGAACAGATGAAGCCACCAGTGGCCGAGCTAAAAGTGATGCCCTCCGCCTGACTCATGTTCAGCGCTGTGCCGAGGCTGATTTTACGCTCGTTTCCGTCGAAAACACTCGTGCCAGGATAGTCCCAGAGCAGTGTCATCGAAGTTGCGGAAGTGACTCCATCATAACCGAGCAACAACACCGTGCCTTCGTTCGACACATCTGCAGCGGTGACGAGGAAACCCGTGGGGAGGCTGTCCCGCAGTTGGGCCGTATAGCTGCCGGGCGTGGTGGGCAGCGTGTATCGGTGCGTGGTGGTGTCGAGCCAGCGTTTGCTGAAGAGGTGGATGGAGTCGCCGAGCACGATGAACGCTTCACAATCGAAATTTGTGGCGTTGGATGCCGGGGTGAAATCGGTTTGGTCGCTGAACGAGAATTCGATGAGTTGGGGAACGACCGTTCCAGCTAATTGCAAGGCATTTTTGTTGACTTTGTAAATGCGGAGGTCGGTGCGGTCACCGAAATTATTGCCAAAGTCGCCGATGTAGAGGTTCTCGGGGTCTTCGGCAAGGTCTTCCCAATCCTTGTTTTCGAAAAAAGGCAATTGGTAGGACACCTGCACGGCGCCCGTCGTGGTGTCAATTGTAAAAATTGTAGGCCCGGTTCCGCCGTCTTGTTCCAACCAAAGCTGCTGGTCGAAAAATGCCAAACCAGAGGCTTCAAGCAATTCGGATGGTAGCACAGCGATTTGTTCTGGGAAATAGGTGGTAGGCAAGTAGCTGCAAGAGCCATCATTCTGCGTTGCCGCAGCATCGAAATTGAGTGCTTGGGGATCAGTGCAGCCTGGCTGGGCGTTTGCGCAAGCGATTGAAAAACAAAGCGTTAGGATAAAAATTGCAAATTTCATAGAACCTGATGTTTCGGGTTTTTACGGATTTGGAAAACTAACTTATCCAAACCCATGCCCCGAAAGTCGGGATTTCTATCTTTGCCAATCTACCAAACTTAAATTTTTATGAAAAAACTCATTTTCGTCGCCCTGTTCTTCACATACCTCATACCTCACACCTCATACCTAAATGCCCAGGAAACCTTCCCTCGGAACGGTGTGGCGGACAATCGGGAGGGACTTTACGCCTTCACCAATGCCACCATCTATAAAAGTTGGAACGAAAAATTGGAGAATGCCACCCTCATTATCCGAAAAGGTAAGGTAGCGGCCATCGGCAACGGCATTGCTGTACCAAAGGATGCCGTAGTGATTGACGCCGCCGGGAAGACAATTTACCCCGCCTTCATTGATATTTACACTGACTATGGCATGCCCGAAAAGAAAGACGGAGGCCCAGGCGGGGGAGGTGGACGGGGTCAGCAGATGCTCTCCGACAAAGGTGGAGCTTACGCTTGGAACGAGGCATTAAAGCCTGAATATCAAGCATTTGAAAATTTCAAAACCAACGAAAAAGCCGCTGGTGAACTGCGCAAACTCGGCTTCGGGGCCGTGCTTTCGCACAACATGGACGGCATAGACCGGGGCAGCTCGGTGATGGTCACACTCGGCGACGGCAATGAACATGAGGTTATCGTGAAAGAACGGGTTGGGCACCACCTCTCCTTCCGAAAAGGCAGCTCTTCGCAGAGTTACCCCAGCTCACTAATGGGCGCCATTGCCCTGTTGCGACAGACCTACCTCGACGGGCAATGGTACAAAACGATTGGACGGCAGGAAGAAGTAAACCTATCGCTCGACGCCTGGAACAACCAGCTTGGCCTCACCCAATTCTTTGAGGTTTCCGACAAACTGGAAGTGCTGCGGGCAGCACGGCTCGGCAAAGAGTTTGGTGCCAGCTACATCATTCGGGGCAACGGCGACGAGTACCAGCGCCTCGACGAAATGAAGGCAACTGGCTCGGCATTCATCATTCCCGTCAACTTCCCAGCAGCCTACGATGTGGAAGACCCATTCGATGCCATGCAAGTTTCGCTGGCGCAAATGAAGCACTGGGAACTCGCACCGACGAACCCCGCTAGGTTGTCAACCGCAGGCATCAGTTTTGCGCTCACCACCAATGGTTTACAGAAGAAAGAGGAGTTCATGGGCAACGTGCGAAAGGCCATCGAAAACGGACTGAGTGAGGCAGATGCCTTGAAGGCACTGACCTACGTGCCAGCCGGATTGGCCAATTCCTTGAACGAACTCGGCACGCTCGACAAGGGCAAAATCGCCAATTTCTTCATCGCCTCTGGCAATATTTTCGAAGAAAAAACCAAAATCCACCACAACTGGGTGAACGGCAAACCATTCGTTTTCAAAGATTTAGAGTCACCCGAACTCGCTGGGTCGTATGATTTTGCCGTAGGCGACATGATGCAAAAACTGGAAGTTAAGGCATCTGGCGATGGGTTTGAGATGAACATTGTGGTGGACGACTCGACCAAGACCAAAGTCAGTTCAAAAATAAATGGCGACCGTATCACGCTTTCCTTCAAGCCAACTGGCTCTGAGCAAATGACCCGCCTCAATGGCACACACGGCGAAGGGAAAATGGGTGGAACTGGCCAAGAGGGAGGAGGAAACTGGGTCAACTGGAGCGCTACCCGGACGGGGGATGTTGAACCGGATTCTTCTAAGGTAAAAAAGGACGAGAAGAAGCCCGCCCCTGCTGGCGAATTGGGCAAAGTGACTTACCCATTCATGGCATTCGGCTGGACGGAGCGACCCAAAGCGGGCACTTATCTACTCAAAAATGCCACCGTCTGGACCTGTGAAAAGGACGGTATTTTGCAAAATACCGACGTGCTCATTTCCAACGGAAAAATCACGAAAATCGGGAAAAACCTGAGCGATGCTGGCGCAACGGTGGTGGATGCCACGGGCAAACACATCACCCCCGGCATCATTGACGAGCACTCGCACATCGCCATCAGCCGGGGCGTGAACGAGGGCACACAGGCCAGCAGCGCCGAAGTGCGCATCGGCGACGTGGTGGATTCGGAGGACATTGACATTTATCGCCAACTGGCGGGGGGCGTCACTTGCTCCCAACTGTTGCACGGCTCCGCCAATCCCATCGGTGGACAGAGCGCCATCATCAAGCTGCGCTGGGGTTTCTCGCCTGAGGAAATGAAGAACGAGGACGCCAAGCCGTTCATCAAATTTGCCCTCGGCGAAAACGTGAAGCAAAGCAATTGGGCTAATTCCGGCGACCGTTTTCCACAGACCCGCATGGGCGTGGAGCAGGTCTATGAGGACTATTTTACCGAAGCAAAAAAATACGCTGCGCTGAAAAAATCGGACATCCCGATAGCTATCGGGACTTTCCGCCGTGACCTGGAGTTGGATGCCTTGCAGGAAATTCTGGAAAACAAGCGATTCATCACCTGCCACAGCTACCGCCAGAGCGAAATCAACATGCTGATGGTGCTCGGCGACCGGATGGGCTTCAAGGTGAACACCTTCACGCACATCCTCGAAGGCTACAAAGTGGCTGATAAGATGCGGGAACATGGCGCAGGTGGCAGCAGCTTCGCTGACTGGTGGGCCTACAAGTTCGAGGTATGGGAGGCCATACCACACAATGGCGCCATCATGCACGAGCAGGGCGTCACCGTTGCCTTCAATTCCGACGATGCCGAAATGGCCCGCCGCCTGAACCAGGAAGCTGGCAAAGCGGTGCGTTTTGGTGGGGTAAAAGAGGAGGAGGCGCTGAAGTTCGTGACGCTGAATCCCGCCAAATTGCTGCACATTGACGACCAAACGGGTAGTCTAAAAATTGGCAAGGACGCCGATGTGGTGGTGTGGAGCGACAACCCACTTTCCGTTTACGCCAAAGCCGAAATGACCTTCGTGGACGGTATCAAGTTTTTTGACAGAAAAGTGGACGAAACGCTGCAAGCCGAAGTGGACGCCGAGCGCAATCGCTTGATTCAAAAGTCATTGGCCGTGAAAAAAGACGGCGGAAATACCCAGCGGCCCAATGGTAGAAGAAGGGGGCATTACCACTGTGACAGTGATATGGATGAGGGGAATTAGGTTTTACGATTGGGGAATGACGAAAATAATTCTGATTTCTAAATCAATACGAATGAAGTTTATAACCACTCTAATTGTGACGCTCTGTGCTTTTGGTGCTTATGGACAGAAATACGCATCCTGCGAAAACGCTTTGGAGGTATGCAGCAAGGAGAGTCTGAAATTTGAATTCAATCGGGACACAACCAGTGGAGGGGATTTGGACTTGCCGACATCTTGTCTGCTCGACGGCTACCCGACGACTTGGATTCAGTGGGAAATAGTGGAGGATGGCTATTTGACTTTCACTCTCATCCCTGAAAATCAGGCGGAAGACTTGGATTTTGCAGTTTACAGGCTTCATCCCAAAAAAAACTGCACAAGGAAAGAACTCATGCGGTGCATGATGGCCGGAACCAACTTGGGCGATTTAAGGTCAAGCCTGCCCTGCCTGGGACCTACTGGTTTGAGCATAAAAGAGCCGGCATCGAATACTATGGAAAGACAAGGTTGCGGCAGGGGCACCAACAATTATCTGGCTGCACTGGATTGCAAAAAAGGAGAACGGTACGTTCTTGCCATTCAAAATTTTGACAATTCGGCAGGTGGGTTTTTCCTCGATTTTTGCGGAACCGCCATGTTGCCCTGCGATTCCATCCAATGCGTAGAATTCGTTGGCAGGGGAGCAAGTAAACACTACCATGACATCGTCGTTTACAACCAAGAAGTAACGACGGACTCCCTGTTGTTAAATCTCTACATCTCTACGCTTGACCCTATTGAAGTCAATATTCGCAACGGGGAAGGAATTGTCGTTTATCATGGCACGGTTCAGCCAATACTGAACAAAACACGGTACGGAATACCTATCGTTTTCTTACCGGTTGGCAAATATGCCTTGGAACTCAAGACTAAGAAACGAAACGCTGTTTGCCACTTTTTCAAGGCAAAAAAATAGCTTAGACTTTAAAGAGTCTTGCCGCTACGCCCGCCGCAACTGTATCACCCCCAACCAGTGCAACAGCCTTAATATCGGATAAACTGGGTCAATTTCCCACCATTTCTGTGCGAAATTGGGGCTATTCGGGTGCTTGTGGTGGTTGTTTTGAAACAACTCACCAAGCATAAAGAAATCGAACGGCGTGGTATTTTTTGAGTGGTCGTCGTTGTCGAAATTCTGGTAGCCGTATTTATGGCCGCACTAATTGACGATGGCACCATGGACCGGCCCCATCATGAAGTGAACGGGAAGCAACAAGTACATCCACCATTCCGTAGCGAAAAAGGCGTAAAAAACCGTGTAGCTGACCATCCAAAAGATGCGGGAAGGCCAACCGTAACCAAACCTATCCAGCCAATCCCAAGTCGGGTAATTGCCCAGAAATTTGGGGGATACTTCAATAGTCTTGTTCGCCAAGCCATGAAAAATGCGTTTGGTGTGCATCATCATTCCAAATACATCTTTGAAGAAATTTGGGGAATGTGGGTCTTTTTCCGTGTCGGAAAAAGCATGGTGCATCCGGTGCATGATGGCGTAGGAACTTGGCGTCAAGTAAGACGAACCCTGTGCAAAGTAGGTTGACAAGTGAAAAAAACGCTCCCAGAATTTGTTCATGGTGAACATCTTGTGCGAAGCATAACGGTGGTGGAAAAAGGTCTGGAAGAAGAGGCAAATGAACCAATGAGCCAGAAAAAACCAAAGAATTACCATAATTTACCCATAGTGTTTTGTTGGAAAACCTACCGTATTTACCATAAATTTTGATGGCAGAACGGTTGGCATTCCTTGTTCGGAAAAGCTTCCGATTTCTAAGCGAAGGCACAAAGGTCGCCAGAACTTCTCAAAAGGGAATACTTTGAACAAGAAATAATCGTAAAGGTTTGCGGAATTACCAGCCTGTGCAAGGTGGTTGACCTATTTTTCCAGTACCCACAAATTCACTTCCTGCTCAAAATTTATGGAGCCAGGCGTGGTGACGTAGTTTTTTACGAAGGAGAAACCGAGTTTGGGCAAGGTTCGATTCGGGGCGGGATTGAGGGCGAAAGGCTCGCAGTAGAGCCTTTTCAACTGCATATTTTTGAAAAAAAATGGGATGGTCATTTTCAAAAAAGCAAGTCCGTGGCCGCCCTTCCGGTGCGCTGGATGCCAGAGGTGCAGGTGCAGGTATGCCTCCTCACCAAACACGATTTTGTTGACATTGGAATGGCCGATGGGCTGGCCGTTTAGTTCCCAAATAATGGCGTAGGCCTGTTTTTCTGGATAGCCCTCTGCAAGTTGCGCCGAAAGCATTTGATGCCATTGCTCCCGGCTGGGCAGTTTTGTTTTTTCTGCACCCATGCCTCGCAAGTAGTCCGCATCGGCGTTGAGCCAGTAATTGGCGATTGCATCAATGTCTCCGCTACTAATTTCACGGACAGAAAGCTTAGATTCAGATTCCATACCCCAAGTTTTTATTTGTGAAACAAATCCAAAAATCCTATCCGCCAAGGTTTCCAAATCCATGGAACGAGTTGAAAATGCTCCTTCACCTGGTTTTCCTTGCGGAAAAACACCACGCCGAAAAAGAACAGGTCGATGGTCACCGAAACTTTCGGGTGTTGTTGGATGGCCGTCCAAGCCTCCTCCATCCCGTTCGACCAGTGGATGTCGTCGAAAATGAACACGCTGCCCTCGTGCGCATGGTCGAGGCATTGTTCGAAATATTGGAGTGTTGGTTCTTTCCGGTGGTTGCCGTCCACGAAGACATAATCAAGGTGGCCAAGGGTTTTCAGTGCTTCCGGCAATTGCTTTTCGAACTGACCGAGCCACAGTTCCACATTTTTTGCTTTCAAAAGTTCGAGGTTCTTGCGGGCATACATAGCCACGTTCGGGCAACCTTCGATGGTGATGAAACGAGCATTGAGCGAGCCACCAGCCTGGTAGGCGGTGCTTATGGCCAGCGAAGTGCCGAGTTCGAGCATCGTGCTCGGCTTGTACTTGTCCACTATTTTGAATAAATACTGACACCCCATGGGGCTGTTGGCAGAGTAGCGGGCAAGGCTGCCGAGGCTGCGCTCTTTGCCGGGCGTCACCTGGGAGCCAGCGCCAAAGTCCGTGACGGTGATTTTGGTTTTGTCGCTGCGCAAAAACCGACGGAGGCCTTCCACTTCTGAAAAAGCATAGTACCAACGGTCGTCTTCCAGCACGGATTCCGTGAAGTCGAACACGAAGGGCGAGTGGACGTTGTACCTCGTTTTTGCTCGAAGGTAAAATTTAAGGAACCGGAAAAGAAGTTGAAGTCGTTGCAAGTGTTGCTTTTTGGAAAAGGCGGCAAATTAGGGCTAATGTTTGAATTTCGGCCTTGGTGGGCCTCCCAATCATTCCCCAATAACCATATCAAATTGCAAACAACGTTAACGCCGTTTTAACCATGCATTTTTTCCTTCGGAAAATAACGGGATATTGGCCACCGTTTTGGCTTGCACACAAGCTTGTGGTCGCCCAATTTATTGGGCTGACCATTCTCCAGCTCGGTCAGCCCAATAAATTGGGCGA
>JAIPBL010000035.1 GCA_021739645.1 Saprospiraceae bacterium
ACCCCATCGTCAAAAAGGGTAAGAAAAAAGAGAAAATCAAGCTTCTGACCGAAAAATCGGAGTGAGCTTGACTTCAAATAGTTTCATTTTTCTCGGCAGCCCGTTGGCTGGTGATAGAAAAGTGTCCAAAGTCTAATACCACTACCAAGGTTATTGTAAAAAACACTATTCGTACTGTAAGTGTTGCCGCCCATAAAGACATTGTTTTCAGCTAATGATGAAGTCATAACTGCATTGGAAATAAAAACATTATTGGCAAACCTATTATCTGGGCCAGTTGATATTTTTGATAGAAAAATATTATTTGACAGAAGTGAATTATGAAATGCTGCATAAATTGAATGGGGGTTGCCGCCTGTAGATGATACATCATAGGAGCCTATTACGTTTTCAGAAATGATAAGATTGTTTGCATTTTCTATCGCCTGAATTCCATAGGCTATAAAACATCTTGATATAGTAACTCTTTCAACGTTACCTAAGGTTAAAGTTGAGTTAATATAAACACCTTGGACTGACGCACCATCAGCCCCATCTAAGAGTATAACTGGCACTACCGTTCTTGAAGTTGCTAAAGTTGAGTCTGGATTATAACCAACCCCAACTAGATGGATGGGTTTGTCGAGAAAGGCAGACTGAAAACCTCCCCCCGGCAAATACACCGTATCCCCATCCAGTGCAGCATCAATGGCAGGTGGTAGGTCGGTGAAGAAAGAAGACTGCCCCTCGTGATGCACCGCAATCAAAGACTGCGCACCGAGGGCATTCAGCGAAAACAAAGCAAGCGAAAACAAGAATAGCTTTTTCATGTGGTAGGATTTAAAGTTTTAGTGGTCTTGCGCCGCCACCCGAATCTGTATATTCAAGTTGTACTGCGCATTGGTGGTGATGAAGGTACTCTGCCCATTGAACTCAACGGCGATAAAGTTTTGAGCTTGCAGTATTGCAAAAACAAGCGAGGAAGGCAAGGGAAATCAGGTGCTTTATAAGGTTTAATATTTTCGAACAATGATAGGGGAAAATTACGTAAAGGCGGGTGTTATGTTTCGAGCGTTCAGAAACTTGGTGCTGTTTTTCCCCGGCGCTTAGGATTTAAAATCACTGCGGGGGAATGCCCAACTGAAAACAGAGCGCATCGAGGATTTCCTCCTGTTTTACACGGTCGTTGACTTCGCCATATTCATGGGAAAGCCGCCGTTTGTCCAACGTGCGGATTTGGTGGCAAAGCACAATTGAGGCATTGGGTTGCCCGAATTTTCCGGCTTCGAGCAGCGCTTCGTTCGGGTAAACTTTTCTATCCGGCTTTTGCGTAGTGAGCGGAAGGACGTTGACGATGTTTAAAAGTGCATTAACTGCATCTTCACTGATGACCAAAACAGGGCGGGTTTTGCCCTGCTCGGAACCGATAACCGGGTCCAAGTTTGCCCGGTAGATGTGCCATCTTTGAATGCTCATAGCTGTTCATTGTCAGTCAGGCTAAAATCTTCTTCGACTTCCTTGATGTCGGCTAAAAAAAGCGGGTCGGAAGCCGCCATGCGCATCAACTCCATTTTTTTTAGGTGCAATTCGACCTGGTCGTCCACGGTGACCCATACTTTTTTCTTGCCCCTAAATTCAGTGGGAAGGGTAATAACAACCTGATTATTGATTACATCGAATACTTGACGAAGTACCATGATTGCGGATTTTTAACAAAAGTAAGAAGAATTGCACTTATTTTCCAGCCAAAAATTGGTGTCCAACACGACTTCAAGCGGTTCCATTTCTGGTGTGTTGAGCTTTTCTTACCTGGCTGACGATTTCCAGGGTTTCACGCATGGAAATGTCGTTTTTGCCGACGGAACCTTCCAGTCGTTTGGCTTGTGCCAGCAGGAACTGTTTTCGCAATGCCTTGAGGAGGGCAGCCTGGTCCTGTCCGGGGAGCAATGTGACGAATTTGGTGATTTCCTCGACCCGTGCTTCGGCGTTTTGCATACCTATGGTTTTTTGAATGAAACGTTGCAAAGTTAGGCAATTTAAGAATTTCTTGCCGGAATGCACACGGTATCCCCATCCACCGCCGCATCAAGGGCGGGCTGGAGGTTAGTTATGAAGGAGGACTGCTCGTTGTGCGATTCGGTGATAAGGTTCTATGCTTGCAAGGCATGGCAAAAACAAGCGAGGAAGGCAGGTATTATGTTTCGGTTCATGAAGAAAGAGGTAGCACCTTTTTAAAAGGTGTCGTCACCTCATACTCTGAGTAATTGGTCAATGTTTTTGGAGCAATTGACTAATGCCTCCAATGACCACTTATTCATGAAAAACCAACAACGGCGTCTTCGAATGGAACGCCATCCGCTTGGTAAAACTGCTATGAAAAAGGCGCTCCCAAAGCCGCCGTTTGGGGATATAGAGCGCAAGTAGGTCAATATGTTTTTCTTTGACGAAACTGTCAATGCCCTCCTGAACGGTGGGGCTGTTGACGATGGCAAAGTCGGTGAACTTGAAAGGGTAATCGGCCAGTGTGACATAGTCCTGCATGGTGCCAATATTCGGCTTCGTCTCCACGTGGACGAAATAAACCTCAGCCGACACTTTTTTGGCAAAATTCATGAGTTGTTCAACGGCTTGCTGCTCGTGCGGCAAGAAGTCAGTGGCAAAGGCCACGTAGTCAATGTCCTGCCAAGTAGCGTCTTCCGGCACTGCCAGCACTGGGCATCCTGCATTCATCATGGTGAAGGTGGTGATGCTTCCGAGCGTTTTTTCAATCGGGTTGTGCTCGCCACGTGTGCCCATCACCACAATGTCGTAAGCTCCTTCCCGCACGAGGTCCCTAATTTCTTCTGGAATAAAAACACCGTAAAGTGGAATCAGCCGGTCGATGGGAGCGTCAGGCTCAGCTTCAACAAAGGCATCGAGCTTGCCCTGCACGAGCACCCGCTTTTCCTCCAGCATCTGTTCCACATAACCAGCAGGCAAGTTGGTTGCATCAATGACAGGCAAGTTATAAACGTTCACCACGTCAATAGTTGCCTCAACGGCCTTGGCCAATTCAATCGCATAACGGAAGGCATTGCCAGCAGCTTCCGAAAAGTCGGTGGGGAAGAGTATTTTTTTCATAATAAAAGAAGTTGATGGTTATCGTTTCGTTTCTTGGTTTGTATTAAACAATCGTCACCGCTTCGGCCATGTGCATGGCATGGTAGTTCAGCTCGGTCAACGTTTTGCCCTTGGCGTTGAAGTGCCCATAAATCCCCTTGCGGTAGCTCACGTTCATTTGCAGCCCGAACACATCGGCCATTGTTTGTTCAATGGCGGCACAGCGCAAATTGCCGTTTAAGACGAGCATCCCGTCACTTCCTCCCGAACGGACATCGCTGACTCGCAGGCCTGGCTCGAATATCAGGCTCACTGCCTGCAAGTCGTCGGGTTTGTAAAACTCCATTTCCAGAAAAGGGAAATCAGACCTGAACTCCGCCTGGAGTTCTTTCAGAAGACGTTTATCGGAAATTCTCATGGTGACATTATTTAATGGTAAAAGACTAAAAAGCAGATTTCAAAGATAAGGCCTCGACTGCCTGTCATGGTTGACGAATATCATGCTTAACGGCTGATTTTTAACGAGAAAAACTTAGATACCTACTTGAGTCAGCTTCCCCGGTGAGCAACTACTCACCCAGTTTTTTGGTGGTGGTGGGTCAAATGAGTTGATGTTGGCTGCCGTACTGCCAACATCATCCTGCTTTTTTTCGCAAGCGGTTCTCCTAAAAAAAGGAAACCCGTCGCTCCGACAAGTCGAAGGGACGGGTTTTCGAAAACTAACCTATGTGACCAAAAAACCCTGTTTAATACTGAGGCAAAAGTAGGCTCACAAAGCACCCTCCTACTATGACAAAAATCACTGCGCCTCCTGATAAACATCACTGGGCAACTTTTTGACTGGCTCTACCTTGCACCCGCTTTTGAAGTACTTTTGGGGTAATAGGCCTTTTTTTGAAAAATAATCTTTTCCTTTGAAAGTCTAAACCGGAAAAATACATCTCACATGAAAATCATCTTTCTGCTAATCGCTGTCAGCCTCCTGCTTGCTGGGGGCTTTCTCTTTGCCTTTTTCTGGGCGGTGCGCAATGGGCAGTATGAGGATGAGTTCACCCCTTCCGTGAGGATTCTTTTTGACGACGCTACCAAGCAACGCACTGATAATCAACCAATTATTACTGAATCCAAAAATACCAGCAAACACCAACTAAGCGCCTAAAAACATAGGAATCGAGCCAAGAGGCGCCCATGAAAGCAGCGGCGACTCGAAACTCAAAATTCGAAACTTGATTAACTGACAACGACGAATCAATTATGACACAAGTAGAACATTTTCATTACGACAATACCATTGTCAAAAAATTCGCCTACGCTACCCTGCTTTGGGGCATCGTTGGGATGACGGTTGGCCTTTGGATAGCGCTGGAACTGGTGTACCCGGCCCTCAACCTTGATGTGCCTTGGCTATCTTTTGGTAGGCTGAGGCCGCTTCACACCAACGCCGTCATTTTTGCCTTTGTGGGTAACGGAATTTTCATGGGCGTTTACTATTCGCTGCAGCGGTTGATGAAGGCCCGCATGTTCAGCGATATGTTGAGCAATATCCACTTTTGGGGCTGGCAGCTCATCATCGTGAGCGCATCGCTGACCCTGCCATTTGGCTTCACCTCCAGCGGAGAGTACGCTGAGTTGGTTTGGCCGATTGATATCGCCATCACCCTGATTTGGGTAGTTTTCGGCATCAACATGTTCGGCACCATCATCAAGCGCCGGGAGGAGCACCTCTACGTGGCCGTCTGGTTTTATATCGCCACTTGGGTTACCGTCGCCGTGCTGCACATCGTGCGCAACCTCGAAATCCCGACCTCCATGCTGCACAGCTATGGCATCTTCGCAGGTGTGCAGGAGGCACTGGTGCAGTGGTGGTACGGCCACAACGCAGTGGCATTCTTCCTTACTACGCCGTACCTCGGCCTGATGTACTACTTTTTGCCGAAGGCAGCCAACCGTCCGGTGTTCAGCTATCGGTTGTCCATCGTACACTTCTGGGCGCTCATCTTCATCTACATCTGGGCTGGGCCGCACCACTTGCTCTATACCTCGTTGCCTGACTGGGCTCAGTCGCTGGGCATGGTGTTCTCACTGATGCTCATTGCCCCATCTTGGGGCGGTATGCTCAACGGCCTGCTCACGCTGCGTGGCGCTTGGGACCGGGTGCGGGAAGACCCCGTGCTCAAGTTCATGGTGGTGGCCGTGACGGCTTACGGTATGTCCACTTTCGAGGGCCCGATGATGTCCATCAAGTCCTTCAACGCTATCACACACTATTCCGACTGGACAATAGCGCACGTACATATCGGTGCGCTCGGCTGGAACGGGATGCTCACCTTCGGTGTGCTTTACTGGCTGATGCCACGCATTTTTGACACCAAACTTTACTCAACGAAACTGGCGAACACGCACTTCTGGCTCGGCACCTTGGGCATCATTTTCTACGCAGTGCCGCTTTACTGGGCAGCCATTGTGCAGAACCTGATGTGGCGGGCATTCACGCCGGACGGGTTCCTCATTTACCCCAACTTTCTGGAAACGGTGACGCAAATCGTACCGATGTACGGCATCCGGGTCATCGGTGGTACGCTGTTCATCACAGGCGTGATAGTCGGAATCCACAATTTGGTGAAAACAGTGCGCAGTGGCAACCTGATTGCCAATGAGGCAGCATCTGCCCCTGCACTGCCATCGAAGCATGTTGCCGAAGGCAAAGAACACTGGCACCGCTGGATTGAGCGCAAACCGATGCAGATGCTCGTTTGGAGCCTCGTCGTGGTGCTGATAGGTGGCATGGTCGAAATGTTCCCGATGTGGTGGGTGGACGATAACGTACCTAAAATCGCAAGCGTAAAACCATATACCCCGCTCGAATTGCAGGGCCGTGACCTCTATGTCAGGGAAGGCTGCGTCGGCTGCCACTCACAAATGGTACGGCCATTCCGCTTCGAAACGGAGCGCTACGGCGAGTACTCGAAGAGCGGCGAGTTCATTTATGACCGCCCGTTCCTCTGGGGCAGCAAGCGCACCGGGCCAGACCTCGCTAGGGAAGGCGTGGGCAAGCTGAAAAAATCGGACAGTTGGCACTACAACCACCTGATTGACCCAACCAGCACATCGCCCGGCTCCATCATGCCTGCTTACCCATGGCTGGCCGAGAACGACCTTGACCTTTCTTCCACCGCATCAAAAATCAAGGTACTGAGCCAACTGGGCACTCCTTATGTTTCGGGATACGAGACCATCGCTAACGAGGACCTCGCTGCTCAGGCAGGGCGCATCGCCAAGAGCTTGAAAACAGAAGGCGTAGAGCAAGCTGGCGTCGAGACAAAGGAAATTGTAGCTGTCATCGCCTACCTCCAGCGCCTAGGTGTGGACATCACGGTGCAGGACCAGACAGATAAATAGTGATTGGTAACTGGTGATTAGTGATTGGGGCTACCAATCACCAATCACCAATCACCAATCACCAATCACCAATCACTAAAAATCATGTTCAAATACATTCTTCAAAATGCAGGCGATATCAACTGGATGGCAGTTGTGGCGCTGATTATGTTCATCGTCACTTTTCTTTCCGGCTCTGCTTGGATATTGACAAGAAAAAAAGAGTACGTGGACAAAGTATCCCGACTTCCGCTGGACGATTAAATCAAAATATCGTGGTCAGCCCTCCTGATAGCTATCGGGATATTGGGCAGGCCGAAAAAACACGGTCTGCCCAATAAATTGGGCGACCACAAATTTCAAACCAACGTTTTATGAAAAATAGATACCTACGGCCAATTTTGATGGCCGCATCAATTTCACTTCCACTGGCTACCTGGGCACAGGCCCCTGCCGCTCCTGTCAACCAGAACTTCTGGCAGGATACCATCGGAACAATAACGATGGCGGTTGCAGCTGTGGTCATCATGGGGGCACTCCTCGCCATCACTAAGTTGTTTACGTCCATCGTGAAAATGCAGGAAATCCAGATGCTTCGTGAAAAGGGCATCGAGGAGGTGGTGGAAGCCTACCGTGCTCCACAGGAAAGCTGGTGGAGCCGCATGTACAAGTCCATGACGCAGGCCGTGCCGGTGGAGCACGAAGCTGACATTGACCTCGGCCATGACTACGATGGCATCCGGGAACTGGACAACAAACTCCCACCTTGGTGGTTGGGTATGTTTTACCTCAGCATTGTGTTTGCATTTGTGTACATGTTCGCCTTTCACATGAGCGATATTGGCGCTTCATCAAAGCAGGAGTACGAAACCGAGATGGAAGTGGCCAAGGCTGAAGTAAATGCCTACCTGGCCACCCAGGGAGAGAAGGTAAACGAAACCAATGTCACTGTGCTGACCGACCCGCAGGAAGTAGCTATGGGCGCTTCCATTTTCGAGGCCAACTGTGTGTCCTGCCACGGCAAACTCGCCGAAGGCGGTATAGGTCCGAACATGACCGACGACTATTGGCTCCATGGTGGAAGTATCCAGGACATGTTCAAAGTCATCAAAAACGGGGTGCCAGAAAAAGGCATGATTTCTTGGTCCGAACAGCTTCGTGCCAGTGACATGCAACGGGTGGCGAGCTATATCATGACGCTGAAAGGAACGAACCCGCCCAATGCGAAAGAACCACAAGGTGATTTGTACAAATCAACCAATGAAGGTACCACTGCACCAACTGACACGACCGCAGCCGCTGTACCTGCTACCGAAAAATAGCCGGCCAATCACAGCTTTTTGTGACATAGGCCACATAATGACAGCGAATTTTTTTTGATTTTTGTTTCAAGAAAAATTTCACAAAACGACGCTACAATGCCCTTAAGTTTAAAGACAAAGTGGCTTTGTAGCGTCGTTGCATAAGGGGCATTATCGGTTTTAAGTAGCCAAATTTCAGGCAATGAATATCATAGACGAACTATATCATCCCGATAGCGATCGGGATACAGAAGAATACCGGGACCATTTGGCCACGGTGGACAAGAAGGGCAAGCGGGTGTGGATGTATCCTAAGAAGCCATCAGGTTGGTTTTATAAAGCCCGGACTTGGTTAAGTTTTGTATTACTCGGCCTCCTTTTCGGGATGCCTTTCATCCGGGTAAACGGCGAGCCGCTTATGCTGTTCGATGTGCTGGAGCGGAAGTTCATCATTTTCAGCATCGTGTTTACCCCGCAAGACCTGCACCTTTTCGCTTTGGCGATGGTGACGCTCATGCTGTTCGTTGTGCTGTTCACGGTGGTGTTTGGGCGGTTGTTCTGTGGGTGGATTTGCCCGCAGACCATTTTCATGGAAATGGTTTTCCGAAAAATCGAATACTGGATTGACGGCGACGCAGGCCAGCAGCGCAAGCTCGCAGCCGCCCCTTGGACGGGGCAGAAAATCTTCAAACGGTTAAGCAAGTATGCAATTTTTTACGCCATCTCCCTAATCATCGCCAACACGTTCTTGATGTACGTCATCGGCTCCGACAAGGTGCTGAAAATAGCCACCGACCCCATTGGATTGCATCTCGGCGGGTTCATGGCGTTACTGGCCTTTTCCGGTGTTTTTTTCTTCGTTTTCAGCTACATGCGGGAGCAGGTTTGCATCGCCATTTGCCCTTATGGCCGACTGCAAGGCGTACTCCTCGTACCGGATAGCATTGTGGTGCACTACGACTATGTGCGTGGCGAACCAAGAGGGAAAATCAGCAAACAGTCCACTGTCGAACTGCCGACTGCAAAAGGCGACTGTGTGGACTGCAAGCTCTGTGTCCACGTTTGCCCAACGGGCATCGACATCCGAAACGGCACACAGCTTGAATGCGTGAACTGCACCGCCTGTATGGACGCATGCGATGGCGTCATGGAAAAAGTGAATCGCCCCAAGGGCCTTATCCGATACGACAGTGAGACGGGTATCAAGGCAGACGCAAAAGGAGCAGGCAGCCGCAAGATTTTTACCACCCGTGTTTGGGCTTACACGGGAGTACTCGTAGCTTTGATTGCCTTGCAAGCATTCCTTTTTGCTACTCGCTCGGAGGTGGAGACGGTGCTGCTGCGAACCCCCGGCCAGCTTTTCCAAAAAGTGGAGGGCGGCTACCTGAGCAACCTCTACAATTACGAGGTAATCAACAAAACGGGACAGGACATACCCAGTATCGAATTCAAACTGGTTGGAGCGCCTGGTGGCCGAATCAAGTTGGTGGGTGACGCCTCCACCATCGTACCAAAGCAAGGCATGGTGAAGGGCGTCATGTTCATCGAAATGCCGGAAAAGGAACTGGAAAGCAGAAAAACGAAATTGAAGATCGAAGTCTGGTCGAACGGGAAGTTGGTGGACGAAGCGAAGACGAACTTCCTGGGGCCAGTGAAATGAGAATTAATTCAGGCTGCTTGTGCGAGGATTTTGACTTGAAGGTTGTACTGGGCGAAGATTTCATTTAACTGCTCCATGAACTTTGACCTGAGTGAGACAAAGTTTTGCATATCAACCCTAAAAACAGCGGGGTATTCTTTTTTCAAGGATTTGTTTTGTTCCAAAAGCTTGATTTGCTCATTTGACCAGTCAATTTTTTCTAAAATATCCTGGATGCAAGCAACGGCTGTATCTAATTTTTTGACAGAAGATTCCATGGTTGCGCAAGGTTTATAAATGGATTTGAAGAATGCCTTTCCGTGAAAATTCTCCTGAAACAGGATTTCTTCTTGTTTTGGAGTACAGGTCAAGGAAGTCATTTTTCCTTATCAGCGTAATCGGGTGGTATTTATGGTTTTCAGGGAAAATCGGCACAAAATAGATGTCCAATAATCCACGAAACACTGTTTGAAAACGAAGCAAACGGCTTTCAGTTTTATTGAAAACCTGGAAATCAAGGAACACCACCAAATCAATATCATTGGGAATTTCCTTTCTGGTGACGAAACTACCGTCAATCCAGCAAGAAATCACTCCCAAGTCAAGGGCAACTAATTTATCGAAGAAATCAAGAAGGCTGTCACAGAGCTTTTTTCTGTGTTGATTGAAAACGAATGTTTCCACCAAAACCTCCTTGTCGGTTTCTATCACCCCATCAGGAGTCAGGTAGCCTTTATCGTCGAAGTTTAGTTGCATTGACAAATCTACGAAAAAAGAAAAGTCAAAAACTACAATCATGAAACTCAACTGGGGCACCTCCATCGCCATTTTTTATAGCCTTTTCGCACTGACCATGGTCGGCTTCGTCATCAAATCGAAAAGCATTGACCACGACCTCGTGGTGGACGACTACTACGCCAAAGACCTCGCCTACCAGCAGCAGTACGACAAACTGGCGAACAGCAAGGCATTGGCCAACGACCTGAAAATTGATGCTTCCAAAGATGGCATCCAGTTACTTTTTCCAGCGGAGGTTGGGCAGGTAAGCGGTAATATTTTGCTCTACCGAGCGGACGACAAGACCAAAGACGTTTCACTAAAAATCAATCCAAACGAGCAAAACCAGCAACTCGTGCCCACCGACCAACTCACCCCCGGCCGCTGGACGGTCAAGGTGGACTGGCAGGCTGGGGGCAAGCCGTTTTACACAGAGAAAATTGTGCTGCTATGATTTTGATAGCACACAGTGAACGGATGAAACTGATTCTCACTGATAAAATCTGCGTAAATCAGTCCAATCTGCGCCCTATCCCGTCAAAAAGTAAAGCCACATGACCGTCACCGCCAACATGGAAGAATTAAAACCACTCGCCGCAGCGAAGGCGACCTGCTTCCACTGTGGCGATGAGTGCCGTGACGAGCGCATTTTTTTCTCCGAAAAAAACTTTTGCTGTGAAGGTTGTAAAACGGTCTATGAAATCCTGAACGCCAGCGACCTCACCGATTTTTACAACATCGAAAAAAACGCTGGACTCAGCCTCAAAGGCCGCAAAACCGAGCAGTACGCCTGGCTCGACGACCCCGATGCCGCCGAAAAAGTCCTTACTTTCAAGGACGAAAAGCAGTCGAAACTGACGCTGCATTTGCCCCAAATCCATTGTGCCTCGTGCATCTGGCTCCTCGAAAATCTGCACAAACTTTCACCAGCCATCTTTTCCACCAAGGTCAACTTCCTCAAGCGGGAAGCCACCATCACCTTCGACCACGAGACGACTTCCCTGCGCAAAGTCGCCGAACTGCTCGCCAGCATCGGTTACCCGCCTGACCTCAACCTCAACACCTTGGAGGGAACGGCCCGCAAACCCGTCAGCCGTCGGCTGATTTACCAACTTGGTGTGGCCGGGTTCGCCTTCGGCAATATCATGCTCCTCAGCTTCCCGGAGTACCTCGGCTTACAGGAATCGGAGCAATGGATGCGCCAACTTTTCGGCTGGTTGAACCTTGTGTTGGCCACTCCCGTGGCGTTCTACTGCGGGCGGGATTACCTCGATTCCGCTTGGGCCACGCTGCGCACCCGACAACTCAGCATTGACGTACCACTGGCGCTGGGCATCCTCGTGCTGTACTTCCGCAGCGCCTTCGAAATCGCCACGAGTTCAGGTGCTGGCTACATGGACAGCTTGGCCGGGCTGGTATTTTTCCTGTTAGTCGGCAAATGGTTCCAGCAGATGACCTACCACCGGATTTCGTTCGACCGGGATTACAAGTCGTATTTTCCAGTGGCGGCGACCCGGTTAGTTCGACAGTTCGACAGTGGGCAGTTGGCAGTCGAGGACGTGGAAGCAGGCAATGACTGCCCACTGCCAACTGGCGAACTGCAAACTGAGAGTGTTTCGGTAAACAAACTCGAACCCGGCGACCGCATCCTGCTTCGCAATGGCGAACTCGTGCCTGCCGATGGTATTTTGAAAAAAGGATTTGCGAAGCTGGACTACAGTTTCGTGACGGGCGAGGCGGAACCCGTGGAGCGCCATTCGGGTGAAAAAATCTATGCCGGAGGCCGCCACCTCGGCGACTCCATCGAGCTGCTGCTCACCAAAAAAGTGAGCCAGAGCTACCTCACCCAGCTTTGGAACGACGACGCATTTCACCAAGAAAAACTGATGGGAACCAGCCGCCTGGCCAACCAGGTCAGCCGCTATTTCACCGTCATCATCCTCGCTGTCGCCTTCGGAACATTGGCCTACTGGCTCCCACTTGACACCCGAACCGCCTTCAACGCCTTCACGGCAGTGCTAATCATCGCATGCCCCTGCGCCGCTGCGCTCAACGTGCCGTTCACCCTCGGCAATACCGTTCGCATCCTCGCCCGCCACGGTTTTTACCTCAAAAACACGAACGTGGTGGAGGCGCTCCGCAAAGTCACGGCAGTGGTTTTTGATAAAACGGGAACGCTCACGGAATCGGGTGGGAGTAGCAACTTGGAGTATGTTGGGGAGCAATTGAGCGGGGAAGAAATGGCTTGGGTGAAATCGCTTGCGGGCAATTCTTCGCACCCGATTAGCAGGCAAATTGCAGTTGGCAGTTGGCAGTTGGCAGTTGGCAGTCAGGGACTAGGAACTTCAACCGAAGTTATTGATTTTCAAGAACATACAGGAAAAGGCATTGAGGGTAAATTTGGTGAAAACCACCTCCGAATTGGCTCGGCTTCGTTTGTGGCTGCTGATAAAAATGCCCCATCCGACGCCACCGTTTTCATCGAAATAAGCGGCGTGACGAAGGGCGGCTGGGTGCTCCGCAACCACTACCGCAGCGCCGCTTGGCCTGTCGTGGATTATTTCAAAAGCTGGGGCAAAACCTTCCTCCTCTCCGGCGACAATGAGCGGGAACGGGATTACCTCTCGCCCAAATTTGCGCAACAACCCAATACCCCAATAACTCAATACCCCAATAACTCAATAACTCAATACCCCAATAACTCAATAACTCAATTCCCCAATAACTCAATCCATTTCAACCAAAGCCCTCAAGACAAACTCAATTTCATCAAGTCCCAGCAGTCGGAAGGTGACACCGTGCTCATGCTAGGCGATGGCCTGAACGACGCCGGGGCGCTCCGTCAAGCTGACGTGGGCATCGTCGTGGCAGAGGATGTGAACAATTTCACCCCGGCCTGCGACGCCGTTTTGGATGCCAAAAAATTCGCACAACTGCCTGATTTTCTGAATTTTGCAAAGCAAAGTATCAATCTCGTGTATGCCGCTTGGATACTCGCTGCACTGTACAATGTGGTGGGTTTGAGCTACGCTATGACCGGCAATTTATCACCCGTAGTAGCCGCCATCCTGATGCCCCTCAGCTCGCTGACGATTGTGGGCTTCGGCATGGCCAGCACGACTTTAATGGGCAAGGTGAAGCTGCACGACGCCCCAATCGTAAATCCAAAATCGTAAATCCAAAATCGAATTATGTACCTCTGGACCGCCTTCACCATCGGACTTTTCGGGAGCTTGCACTGCGTTGGCATGTGCGGCCCGATAGCCTGTGCGCTGCCCGCAAGTGGTGGCGGGAAGTGGGCTACGGTGAGCAATGCGCTGCGCTATAATTTGGGAAGGACGGTGACTTACAGTCTGCTGGGTGCGGTTATCGGAATGGTAGGGAGGGGTTTGCAATTGGCTGGTTTCCAGCAATTTATGTCCATCGCTTTGGGCATTCTGCTGTTGGTTATCGCACTGTTTTCCATCAATGTCGAGGCCAATCTGCTACGGTTGCCAGGGCTGAACCAGCTCGTTTTTAACCTAAAATCCCGCCTCGCCCGCCTGCTGAAGGACACCGGCATGAACGCCTCCTTTTTTATCGGCTTGCTCAACGGGCTGTTGCCCTGTGGGCTGGTTTACATGGCCGTGGTGGGTGCGCTGAGCACGGGCGGCATTGGGTCGGGCATGGCGTACATGGCACTGTTCGGGCTGGGCACTTTGCCGCTGATGCTGGCTACTGGCTTGGCTGGCAATTTCGCTGGCATCAAATTTCGCACGGCGCTGCGCAAGGCTTATCCGGCGTTCCTCATCTTCTTCGCCGTGCTTTTCATCTTCCGTGGGTTGAATTTCCATGTGCCCGGCGATTTCTTTTTTTGGGCGAAAATGGGGGATGCGCCGATGTGCCATTGAGTGCGGATTTGGACTAGAAGTACTTGCGTTTACTCGTGGTATTTTCTTACGATTTTTTTATCGAACCACCGTAACATCACCCTTGAAAACCTCCACTTGCCCGTTCACGAATTCCACCTCCGCCAACCAAGCGAACACACCAGTGTTAACTGGGAGACCTCTGTCTGTTCCATCCCAACCTTGCGTAGGCTCATTTAGTGTCAGATAACCGCCTTCAAATACCTGCCCACCCCACCGGTCAAAAATGAGCAGTTTGCGAATCGCCTTAACAGAACCACCCACAAAAGGGATGAAATTGTCGTTGATGCCGTCCCCGTTTGGCGAGAACACATTTGGGATGAAGACTTTCCCGCTCCTTCGAACGATAATTTGGATTTGGCCTTCCATCGAACAACCGTTTTCATTCTGGACCCAAAGATGGTAGTTAACTGTTTCAAAGGGATTGGCAGTGGGGTTCATGCAGTTTGTACAGCTCAATCCTTCCGCTGGTGACCAAACAATACTATCTGGAACGAAATTTAAATTTGGAGAAAGCTGCACACTTTCTCCCAGTTCGATTTGAATAATATCAGACAGGTCAAGCTGTAATTCAAATGGTTCATCGAGTGAAAATGGAAATGTTTTCTGGCAGCCATTCGCATCTTCTATCCATAGCAAATGCGTGCCACCTGGCAGATTGGAGAACATGGTGTTCGGGGAAAAATAAGCTGTATCGTTGATGGAATAGACATAAGGTTCAGTACCACCTGTGGTTTGTGTGACCGTCAATGCACCATTTTCATCGCCAAAACAAAAAGGAGAAACAGTGGAAAGGTTTGCATCGAGGACGGAAACTGTGAGCTTCAAATTCACGATGCTGTCGCATCCACCAAAGGTGGACTGCAAGGTGTCAGAAAAAGTACCTGTTTGGCCATACGTATGGTTGCCCAAAGTATAGGTTTCACCTTCGCATAGTATCACATCCAATGACTGATAATAAGCAGGCAGTACGGTCAGTGAAGTCATCACGGTGCTGTCACAACCCTGCCAGGTTTGCAGCGTGTCCATATAGTTGCCGCTTTGGGTATAAGTATTGCTGCCAACGGCTATGTTTTCCCCTTCGCAAAGCGTAATGGCTTGGGTCGTTGTTTTTACAGGCAATATGGTGATGTTCGTTGTCAGTATGCTGTCGCAGCCATGCCAGGTTTGTAGGGTATCCTTATAAATGCCTTGTTGGTAATAGGTGCTGTTACCGACAACCACACTATCACCTTGGCAAAAGCTGAAACTTTGCTGCGTATAAGCGAGCGGATATAGGACGACGGATGAGGTCACAATGCTGTCGCAACCGTTTTGTGACTGGAAGGTATCCACGTATATTCCCGATTGGCTATAAACGCTTTCACCCTCGCAGAAAGCAAGCGACTGTTGTAACAATAACGTTGGCAGCACTGTCAGTGCCGTTGTAATAATGCTGTCGCAGCCGCTTATAGTTTGTAATGAATCAGTGTAATTGCCAGTGGCAAAATAGGTATTGCCGCCAACGATTATGCTCTCACCTTCACAAATATTCAACGATTGCGATATTTGGTAAGCAGGGTTTACAGTCAAAAGCGTTGTCACCGCGCTATCGCAACCATTCGTTGCTGGTAACACATTCGTGTATATACCGGAAGCGGTGTAAACACTTGTGCCGACAATCACGCTATCGCCTTGGCAAATGACGGGCGATTGCGTCGTTTGGAAAATGGGCAGCACGGTGAGGTTAGTCGTTATGCTGCTGTCGCAGCCATTGACTGTTTGCAAAGCATCCGTGTAAATACCATTCATGGTATATGTGTTGTTTCCGACGATAATACTTTCACCTTCACAGATAACCAGTGTTTGGTTTATTTGATAACTGGGGTTTACAGTCAACTGCGTTGTCACCGTGCTGTCGCAACCATTCATCGCTTGCAACACATTCGTGTATATCCCCGAAGCGTTGTAAACACTTGCACCGACAATCACACTATCGCCTTCGCAAATGACGGGCGATTGCGTCGTTTGGAAAATGGGCAGCACGGTGAGGTTGGTCAGCACGGTACTGTCGCAGCCACTGACTGTTTGCAAAGCATCCGTGTAAATGCCACTCACGGTATATGTGTTGTTTCCAACGATAATGCTTTCTCCTTCACAAATAACCAGTGTTTGGTCTATTTGATAACTGGGGTTTACAGTCAATTGCGTTGTCACCGTGCTGTCGCAGCCATTCGTTGCTGTCAACATATCTGAATATTGCCCAGAAGTAGTGTAAATACTTGCACCGACAATCACGCTATCGCCTTCGCAAATGACGGGTGATTGCGTCGTTTGGAAAGTGGGCAGCACGGTGAGGTTGGTCAGTACGGTGCTGTCGCAGCCATAAATGGTTTGAAGGGTATTAGAATAGCTGCCCGTTTGGTTGTATTGGGTATTGCCAACCGTGAAAGTTTCCCCTTGGCAGATGGTTGGGGCCATGTTTTGAACAACGGGTTGGTGAACGACGACCGTTACCGTATCGGTATTGGTGCAAATACGGCTGAAATGAATGTCGTCCAAGCCGAAGTCGTTGCCATTGACCTCTGTGTTTTGATTGACCAATCGGATGATGGCGGATGTAGCATTACCCGAATTCCAAATTTCATCAAATTTTTCCCATTCGCATGATGTGGATACTGGCTGAAAAACACTGCCCAACAGTTGGCCATTTACGCTAAATTGAAGTTTTGATAAAGGAACAGTCGGAGCAGACCAATTCGTGACCCATGCCGAGAAGATGTAGTCAGTTTGGGGTGCTACTGGCACGGTTTGTTGCCAAACTGTTGTATTGAGCGTTCCAGCCCCATTTGCTGCCATCAATTTGCCGGTGCTTGTCGTATGGTCATGACAATGAGCGGCGAGTGGGTGGGCATCATTCACGTCCGCCAGAATGTCATACACCGCCTGTGGTCCTATGTCAAATGGACTGTAAGCATAACTACTTGTGAAGCCTGTATTGCCTTGTTCAAAATCGCCATTTACAATGAGGTTTTCAGTTTCCATAAAACCGATGACAGCGTAGGTAGTCGTTTGCGACGGCGAGGCAACTGGGTTGGCGATATTGGTAGCGCTCAGTCCCGCAGCGGGCGACCATGCATATACTTGTCCTCCCTGTGCCTGTAATTGAATAGCGCCGCCAGCGCAAATATTGACAATGGCAGCTTGGGTACTCACACCGTCCAACACCGTGAGGTTCGTGAGCCGAATGGTATCACAGGGTAAGGCACCCAAAGTATCCAAGTAAACACCAGTTTGTGCGTAAGTATGGCTGCCAACGGTAAGGCTTTCACCAGGGCAAAGCGAGACGGCAAGTGTGTCGTAAACAAAGCAGGCATCAAGTAATGATACCACCATGCCACTATCTGGATTTAAGGAATTATTGATGGGCGAAGCAACAAATTTTGATCCAGCTAAATTAGTTTCTTCCTGACCTATAATACCAATGTTTAATTGCCTTAACTGAGTTTCATCAAGCACTGCTGAACCTATGCTCAACACGAAAAAGGCAACTAAAATACCACTCATTTGTATGTGGAGAAAGGAAAGGGTATTCATTACGGTTGATATTTTTTGTTGTTGGACGTGTCTTTGAAAAATCGTTGGTAATTGCACTATAAATTCCACTTTAACCAATTGGTGCCCCCACCCATATTTCTGGGCAGGGGCTATCGGAGTTAATGATGGTGCATCTATTTATCAGTTAGCGAATGATTTTTTAGGTTATAAATCGATGCACAAGACTTGACTTCTTGTTTTTATAAAAATATAAGGTTGACGTTTATCTTGTTGATCAAGGACAAGTTATAGATGTAAAGACTGGTTGCCCAGCGTTGCTCACCGTCATCCTCCAACAGTTTCCATTAGGTGATTTCATAATGACGCCACTGCCTATATCCAGAATATTGACATCACCACCTTTCACGCTAACCCTTGACGGCGGCACATCGGTATAGTCCATCCCAAACCCTGACATTCCGGTTGAGGTAATTTTAAAAGTATTGTAATTCTGCGCATTGGTTACCCCATCCAAATACTCGAACATTAATTGATGATTAATGCCACCAGTAGCTTTGTGCGTTAATGCCCATCCGGTCTGGGTTGGAAATTCTCGCATGGCAATGCTATTGTAGTTGGAGCCACCATTTATCCCATAGAGATGTAATTCCGCCTCATAAGCGTCTGAGATTACTTGTAGCATGCTACCTGCGTAAGGATGGAATGGCGTGGTACTTCCAATCAAAACCTTGCCCGAATTATAGTATATATCGTTGCCAGCAGTTGTCCATTGGCTGCTGCCTCCGCTCGGAAGGGTTATGCTGTTCCCTCCTGAAAGGGAAAGTGTATTGCCAGCAATGGACAAGTTCTGCAACTCGTTGGTGTTGCTCACATCGCCCGTGTTGTTGATGGTCGTGCCATTGATGGCGATGCCACTGCCCGCTGTATATGTTGGCGATGAGGGTAGCACTACACTCCCACCACCATTGGACAATGTTAAATTGGTGCCGCTCAACTGCAACTGCTGGATTTCGTTGGTGTTGCTCATATCGCCCGTGTTGCTGATGGTCGTGCCGTTGATGCCAATACCACTGCCAGCCGAATAGACTGGGGCAGCAGGGAGTGTTACGCTTCCTCCGCCATTGGACAATGTCAAATTGGTGCCGCTCAATTGCAGTTGCTGGATTTCATTGGTGATTGAGTTGTCCAAATCCCCTGTATTGATGATGGTGTTGCCGGAAATAGCGATGCCGTTGCCTGCACTATAGGCGGGCAAGGTCACTGCATTGCCGCCGTTGGTCAAGCTGAGGGTGCTGCCGTTCAGTTGCAATTGCTGGATTTCGTTGGTATTGCTCACATCACCAGTATTGCTGATGGTGTTTCCGTTCACGGAAATACCTGCGCCTGCCTGAATATTGGTTTTTTCAGCAAAGAAGGCGTATGGGGCGCTCATCAATTGCATCGTGCTTTGCAGGGAGCTGTTGATTTCCACCTTCAAGTATTTATTGCTGCTGGACCAGTTGATATTGGAGAAATCGCCCTGAACGGGGCTGCCCTGACCGATAATGAGGGTGAAAAGGCCAAAGCCGTTCGTCTGTACGCCGTGGTTTTCTTTATAGACGGCGCTACCAGTGGGTGAGCCATCCAGAATGCTGAAGCTGACATTGATGCTGGTATTCACTATAGGCTGGCCCTGGGCGTCACGGGCAACTGCCTGGTAGTTCATGCCTTGCGGGGTCTGAGCGTATATCGAGGAGAAGCAGCAAATAATGGCAAGAATAGATGCGAGGTATTTTTTCATTGTTTGATGATTTTGATGATTTTAGAATAGTTTTTTTCTCGGGCAATAAGCTGGATGATATAAGTACCGGAACGAAGTGGCCCCATTTCGAGAGGGTGATAGTCATAACCACCTTCTTGTACGATTTGGCCGTTGATATTGAAGATGCGATAAGACACAAAGCCGTCGTAGTCCGTTTCGATGTTCAATTGTTCACTGACGGGGTTCGGGTAGGCTTTAAAGCCGTAGGTGTCGTCGAAGGTTTCATTGGCCTCTGTCATTACGGTATAGGTAGGCTGCAAAAGACCTTGGGTGGCGGATTGGCCATTGCCCAAGATGGTAGTTATGGCCAATTCGCCCACGTTTTGCTCAATGCTCATGGTCGCATTGCTCATGGTGCCTCCCGCCAAATTGACGATGGATTGGGCAAAACCGTGGCAAAATCCCCCCAAGAGCAAGAATACTAATAGGTATTTCATTGTTGGATGATTGTAGTTATTAAAAAATACAGGCCGAATTTGCGGGACAATGCACCGATTGCTATCCGCAAAACAATAGGTGGCTATTTTGCGTAACAATCGGTTGAAAAAGGCGGGCCGCATTTTGGCGGCCCGCCGCTCAGGTGTTATGCAGGGTTCTTGATATTCTTTTCTTATTCGTAGCCTAGCAATATTTCGCCGATGATGCTTTCTCTTCAACGATTTCTTGATGGGCGGTTTTGCGGTCGAAGAGGTTCTACTTTACGTTACTGAAAAGCAATAAAGCTATCAATCGAGCGGCCTTAATAAGCATTACTTCCATCAATCCTGAGTGAAAATCCAGCGCTGTGCATCGTTACCATTATCCGTCCATTGCTGGACATTGGCCCCTGGATTTGGACTGTTATAAGCTACGTCAAGGCATTGATTGGTGCCTTTATGAGTCAGCTTATAAGAACCATCTGCTTGTAGTTGGATGGCCCAACGTTGTGCGTTATTGCCGTTGTCTGTCCATTGCTGGACATTTGTGCCCGGATTTGAACTGTTGTAAGCTACGTCAAGGCATTGGTTGGTACCCTTATGGGTTAGTTTGAAGTAACCATCTGATTCTAAAGTAATAATCCAGCGTTGGGCGTTGTTGCCGTTGTCTGTCCATTGCCGGACATTTGTACCCGGGTTGGAAGAATTATTGACCACATCCAAGCATTGATTAGTTCCTTTATGGGTCAATTTGTAAGTCCCTCCAGAAACAGGAAGCTCGGAATAAAGGGCTTTAATAGCTTCTTTGTCACATGGAGAAAAACCGTTCCAAGGGTTATTACCCTGCCGCATCACTGAAAAAGGATCAAAATTAATTTTACAGGTAGTCGGAATATTTGAAATAGCGTAACCGTCATTTGTATCGGTATGGCAAAGGCCAACACAATGCCCAATTTCATGAATTAATGTGTAAATTTGTTGACTTGGACTCATAGCGGGCCCAGTAGAGTTGATTCGGATACGGATACCTGGATCGCCATTTGTTGGCCAACTTGCTTGAGCCATTATGTTTGTGCTGCTTGGACCAAAGTTCGCAACTTTAATATTTATCATCCCAGCTATTTCTGTTTCCTGACTTCCATTCTGACAATAAAAGCGGATATTGGAGTTTCTTGCATTCCAAGCGTTGGCGGTTGATTGTATTGCTGATGAGTAATATGATGCACTCGGTAAAACATTCAATGTAATATTTCTGATTCCATTTGGAATCGCCACAGTTGTCCCAACCATCCTATGCTTCCGCTCTACTATACTTCCGCCCGTTTCGCTAACTTGTTCATTACTAAAATGGTCCCAAAAATTTTCACCGTCAAAAGCCATGTCACCTTGCACAATAATTTGATTTCCATCAATAATAATGTCCGAAGCCAGAAAACCCATATCGTTTATTAAAAATGCAATTTCCTCTTGATAAAGCCCCTGTCCAAGTTTTAAACTGTCTTTTTCTTTTTTGCAGCCCGTAAATACCGCAGCCATCACAGCCACCGCCCAAAGCATGGATTTCAAAAGATTCTTTTTCATGTTAAATGAGTTTTATTGTTAAAAAAATAAATTTCAGCAATCATATGTTTTTTTAGCGCTACTCATGGCCCACCAATGCATCCGCTACCTCCCGTTCTACGGTCAATCCCTCCGGCACCCACACCACATACCGAACCGTTTCCAGTGGCTTGGCAGCATTGATGGTGGAGTTGGAAAATTTAGGGCCGAGCCACAGCTTGCCTGGGCTGCGGTCGGCACAGAGGCTGTACCTGCCTTGGGCTGCGAGGTTTCTCAGGGTGGCTTCGCCACCGCCATTTTTTAGTTCAACAAAAATTTCGATTTGTACATGACCGGATTTCCAGCTTTTCACCGTCAAGTTTTCAGCTTGGGCAAGTTGTACCACTTCGACACGGGTTGTGTTGAAGGTTTGGATAAAGTGGCCTTCGGTGGGCTGTGCCCCAAGCGTCCTGACCAAACACAGGACAAGCAGCAAAAGGTTGATTTTCAATACGTTCCGCATGGCATTCTGTTTTAGGTGAAGAAATATTGGCTTTTCAGCCGTCATGCTTTACAGTTGCGCTATGCGGAAAAGGTTATCACCTCATGGGATAGATTTTTTGAAATAAATGAGGATAGACTTGTCATGCCCTTCAGTGCGGTTGAAACAGAAGCATTGGAGGCAGAAGGCCAATCAATTTTGAGTATCCAGCATGAAGGTAAGGTTGATTTCATGTGAGGCGCCGAAATAAGGGCCATACGAAGTGAAGCTATAATCGAAGCCATATCCGATTTTTATATTGTTGCTCCAATCGCCATTCCGGTTGTCCCGAAGGTAAATCCCCGTTTCGAGGTGCAGGGTGCCGGCCGTGGAAGCCCCTACGCCCAGAAAATATTGACTTTGGATGCGCCCCCGAAGGTTGAAGTCGAAATTGGCCCGCTGGCGGGAAGCCAGGTATTTCACCCACGTTGATAACTCAATATAAGAGTTGTTGGCCAACGTCTTGTAAAAGCCTGCCAAGGCATAGTAATGCGCCTCTCTTTTGATGGCCAATTGGCCTTTTTTACCATTGTTCTGGTAATCGAAGTGGTAATCCAAACCAAACAACTGTGGAGCCGAAAGCCCGATATAAAATTTGTCGCTGTCCCAATTCCTGGAACGGCTGTTAATTTGGCAATAATAAAAAATGCCAGCCCCAAAGTCTGGGAACCAATCCACATAGTCATTGCCTAAAAGTGGGTCACTTTGCAGGTCAGGATTGTTTTCCACCGCCCTGGCGATAAGGTAATACTGGTCGAAACCAGAAGCATCAAAACGGTACTGCACACCGCCAAAAGTAAGTCCTGCCGAGAAGCCTTGGTAATCGTTGCTCAACAAGCCGGCCACCCGCCCATAAACCCCTGTCATGCTGAACGGGTCGGTGTCATCCTTCAACACATGAAGCCCGCCTACCAGGCCGACGCCACCATACTTAGGTGTGTAAACATATTCGCCCGACAGCAATGCGGTCTTTGGGGTGCCGCCTTCGCCTGTCCATTGGTGCCTATAGGAGGCACTGATATTGAGGTTGTACTGGCCATCGAACAGGTAGTAGTCGTTGTTCACCGCTGCCGGGTTCAAATAGCTGTGGTACTGCCTATATTGGGTAAAAACAGGAAGTTGCTGTCCTTTAAGTGACAGAAACAGCATCAACAAAAACAACGGGAGTAGGGCTTTTTTCATAAATAGAATATTGAATAATCACTGCTGCTTATAGCGTACAATGGCCACTCGGTCACGCCGGATTAGCCTATCGGCTAGGCTCAGGTTGATGACATAATAGTAAGTTCCCTCTGGCAAATCCCGCCCTGCCATATCCTTGCCTCGAAAAACATTGGCCACATTGTCATAAGGTTGCTTCCGAAAAACGACCTCACCCCAACGGTTGAAAATCGTGACTTCGTTGTTTGGGTAGGCGTTGTTTTCCAGCTCGGGAATTTTGAACTCATCGTTGATACCATCCCCATTGGGCGTAATGACGGGCGGTACGGCTATTTTTGGGAACACAAAAAGCCTTATAGTGTCAAAGAACGCACAACCATCTTTTGCCGCCATAACGACATAGACGAAGGGATATGGTGAATTTTCGCCAATCCCCTCGGGTCGGGTCGGTCGGGCTATCGGGGCTGGACAATCGTCGCAGCTCAGGGTGCTGTTGTCTTCCGAAAACCACTGATAGGAATCTGCCCCAGCCCCAGCGTCCAACAAAATAGTGTCCCATTCCACCAATGTCCTGTCAGGCCCCAAATCGAGCGAATATAAAGGCGTTGTGACGGCAAACGACAAGCTGCCCTCACAGCCTTTCGCGTCCATGATGTTCAAATCGTATATGCCGGTGGGTAGCCCGTCGAAAACTTGTTGCATTCCATAGTCTTGCCCATTCAAGGTAAACTGGTAAGGGGGCGTTCCGAAAAGAATGTTGGCAATTGTGATTGCCCCACCATTCTCTCCTTCGCAAACAATGCTGTCGAGCAGGTAAGAGGGGGCCAACTCTGGTGCCATTGCTACCAACAACTCATCAGAAGCAGTGCAGCCCGTAGCACCATCAAAAACAGTCAATACATAAGTGCCCCCTTCGCTCACAGTGGGCGTAGCAGTGTTCGCTCCACTAACGATATTACCATCCAAGCTGCTCCAATTATAGCTCACGCCACTGTTGCTACTGTTTCCTGCCAATTGTATGGGTTCGCAAATCGCAACATCATCCCCTGCCTCCGCTACGGGTATTGGGTTTACGACCAAACCTGTTGTTGCCATTGCGCTACAACTGTTGGCATCCGTGACGGTGACGGTAAAACTGCTTGTGGTAATTGGGTTGGCGATAATGGTTGGGGTGGCCTGCCCACTGCTCCATGCGAAGCTACTGCCACCCGTTGCCGTTAAGCTAACCGTTGCGCCAGCGCATACAAATCCATCGTTTGGGCTAAGGCCCGATGCCTCTTGGATGCCAATCGTTGTCACAGGCAATGGATTGACATCCACCACTGTCGAACTAGTGGCAATGCAACCTGCTGCATTTGTTACCACAACTATATAAACCCCTGATTGTAAAACGCTTACATCTAGCAACTCAGGGGCATCAACCGAAGCTGAAAAACCATTTGGACCAGTCCATGACCAATTCGTGCCGCCCACATCCAGTGCAGACAAGAGGACGCTACTACCTTCGCATTTAGGCCCATCATTGGAGGCCGTGACGGTGGGGAGGCCCTGCAGCACGACCAGTGCCTGCGAGGTTGCCGTGCAGCCAATGGCATCTGTTACAGTAACGGAATAGCTGCCTGCATTGGCCAGCGATGCATTGGGTACGGTCGGGTTTTGTGCCGTAAACAGGCCGCTGGGCCCCGACCAAGCCCAACCGACACCATCACCGCCCGTTTCAAAAAGCTGGATATCATCGCCAGGGCAGGGCTGGTTGGCAGCAGCATTGGCGATGGGCAATGGGGTCGTCGTGATGGTCTTTGAAGCACTTGATTCACAGCCGTCTGCAGAGGTGACGGTAACGGTATAAGTGACAGCGGCGACAGGGCTTACAGTTTGCGACGAAGTTGCACCGCCATCGCTCCAACTGTAGTTGCAGTTGAGGCAAATCGGGCTGGATGCATCCAAAAAAACGAACTGCCCAGCACAAATAGTGGTGTCGGCACCCAAATTGCTGGGTACGACAACTTCACCGGGGTCGAGGTGAATGATTTCACTATAATTACAGCCATTGTTTGTCGTGGTGATTTGGAATGTAACCGTATCAAATACCGTAGGCGATATGTTAACATTATTGCCGACCAAAGTCCCATTTGATAGGTTCATCCACGCATAGCTTGTTGCATTTTCAATCGTACTGGTTAGTTGCGCTGTTTCACCTTCACAAATTGATAAGTTTAATGCTTGACCATACACCCCTGCCAGCATACTTGCCTCATTGGCCGTCAATCCTCGCTTGTATATCCGAAGTTCGTCCAATGCGCCGTTGTACCTTGAGGATTTGCCATTCCCATTAAACCAACAGTGATAGGCCAAATATTGGTTGACATTATTGAAGTCAAATGCATTTAAGGACTGCGACCAGCTTTCTTCACCATCAATATAGTACCTGGCCATATTGTTCTGAATGGACAAGACATGGTGCTGCCATACATTTTCCAGAACATCACCTACCTCTGGGCCAATGGTGTTACCAGTCAGCCATAGCAATACCTTCCCATTAAATATTGCCAAAACAAGTGTTTCAGCATCTGCGCAATTGGTGAGCGAGTAAAAATTGGCGGAATGGGGGGTAGGGGCAGTGTTTGATATGAACTTCGCCCAAAAGGCTATTGAAAAGCCATCCACCGAATTGATGGAAATGGGGGGTAGGCTATCGTAATCGTTTACATAATGTACATTGTTCGTGGGGTTCTCATTTTTATACCGCACAGCATCACCCAACACACCTGCCTCATAAGTGCGAGTTGTACCAAAAGAAGTGCCGTGGAGGCCATTCCCGGTCATGTCGTTTACATTTCCCTCGAATGTGTAATAGGCAAGTAGGCTGTCGAACAATGACGAATCCGGATGAACGCAAGGTGGGTAAATCTGCCCTATCAACCTTGCGGCCAAAAGCCAGAAGATGGTCAAGCAGCATAGTGATTTCAGGTTTTTCTTCATGGCTATGGTTATTTATGTCCCAAGGAGTAGAGGGGCTTTGGTTCTTTCAGTTGGTCATTGGGCATGTATGGCGTCTGCTTGATATTGGGGCCGATTTCCTTGACCAACAGCGGCACCCTGTCCTTGGTATATTCGTACAATTCCCTGATAGTCAATATTTTGTTGCCATCTTCGTCTGCCCTCACCTGCTTGTTGCCGATTTTCAACTCTGCATTGCCAAATGCCTCCAATAAGGCCTTGGTGAATGCACCATTGCCCCATTTCGTGCTTTCAAAAGAACTTTCGCCTTTGTCGCAAGAAGCCATGATTGAAAAATCGTTGGCTGTTTTAAAGATGTTTTCAATGGCCAATGTCAAAGCCTTGGTATCAGGTTCGGCGCCCGCTTTCGTGGCCGCATCTTCGGGTTCGTCATTATTCTCGATGGAACCTCCGCTGCGACAGGCATCCAAAAAGATGAACTTTTTGGTTTTCAAGGGTTTCAGCACATCCAGCAGCTCCTCTTGGAAGTCCAGTGATTGAAATTCCTTATAGAGGATATTGCAGTTGGCCGCCGATAGCTTAAAATGCTTGTGCGGTCTATCGGAAATAAAACCGTGGGAAGAAAAAAACAGCAGTAGCACATCGCCGTTTTTGATATTATCATCATAGGCAATGTCCTGTATGGTCTTGGCGATTTCTTTTTCCTTTGTGCTTTGTTCTGAAGTAAATTTATGGATATAAACCTTTTCAAACACCCCATTATCCCCTTCCTGCCCCTGAAAAACATTGGCAAAATCCTGCGCATCCTTCGTGGAGTATTTCAGGTCCGTTTGTGGCACCCCAAATGAATAGACATGCAGGTTTACCTTTTTTTGGACATATTTAATAGCCAATACTTTTTCACCCCTATAATCGCCCGTAGTTACTATCACTTGAATACGGTTCTCGCCCTCCTGCAATTTGATGGTTGCAACAAAATCATATCCATCTTCCATTTGTAGCAATTCCATATCCTTGTTGGCAGCAATTGGTTCTCCATTTAGCAGCAATTGTACCTGCCCGATTTCCAACGATTGCTTCGTGAGCAGCCGCAGCTTGACGGTCAAGTCTGCCGTGTTGGTGGTGTTTCCCAATTTTGCCAATTCGGTCATGTCAGGCGACACCCAAGTTAGCATTATATCCGTAGGGGCGTAGGACATCCAGCCATTGCTCGGCCCCCTTTTGCCACCCCTATCCGTAGGTTCAGGTACGATTCCAGTCGGTTCAACATCATCCCGAATAGAGGGCAACAGCAATCGATAACTACCATTTGTGCCATTTCTGCGGGTCTTTTCCCAGGCCTTGGTATCCACTTCCAAAGTATCAGACTGAAACAGTGAACTTGCCTTGAAGCGAATTGATAACTTGCGCAATTCTCCAGGCTGCAAGGTGCCAAGGCTTTGTTTTAGGCTGTCGGTTGGGGCCACATAGTCGGGCAGCGAAAACCGGAAATACACGTCCTCCGCAGGAGCATCGCCCGTATTCTTAAGTTCAATTTCCAATTGATGCACTTCACTTCGGCGCAAAGGTTTGCCTTCTGGTAAAGAGAACCGATAGCCTATTGTCTCCAATCGAGGCATCGGCTCCTTACGGGAAGTCACCTCAAAGTCGAAACTGGGTATTGCCAAGCCGTTTGTCGCTTCAAAAACTATGGTAAACTTATTGCTCCCACTTAACAATCCTTCAGTGGCAGAAATTGGGATAGCCACTTTTTGGGAGGCGTTTTTTGGCAAATGACCGATAGATAGGCTGCGGGCAATATGGACACCATCGGCGATAGACAAAGCCTCGATGCGGGCGTTGATTCCCCAAGCATCACCATCTCCTTCATTGGTCAGCGTGAAGGAGTAATAGCCCCGTTCTACTGGATCAAGAATGCCATTTCCATCCTGGTCCACGAAGCCACCTTTGGTAATGGAAACCAGCGGCTTACCGTCCATAGTGGGTGTGCCGAGCCGCTCGAACCGGGTGAGGTAGGCATCTACGGTAGTGAGCTTATCGGAATGTCCGGCAGCAATCAGCTCTCCATCATGCAATTGCGCTAGCGAATGAAACCGGTCGCCAAATATGTTTTTCGATGACGCATCTACAGGTTTTGCATCCCATAAGCTGTTGCCGTTCGGTTGCACATAGTTCATCCAAAAACTGCTGCGGTTTGCCCCCGAAAATGGGGACCCATAGCCCGCAAGCAGAAAATCGCCGCTAGGCGTCTGCACAATAGCCTCACCGCCTTCTTCCCCCTTCTGACCGTAATGCCCAAAGCAAAGCAAGTCGCCCTGCTCATTGGTGCGTAGGTAAAACGCTTGTGTCTTGTGGCCGTCAATGCTCGCCGTTCCGGCCAGTGCGATATCGGCGGTTGGAGTCACCACCAGGTCCTTCGCTACCAAGGCGCTGACAGCTTTCGCCGGCGGGTCTTTTTTGAACAAAGATTGCCAATTGTACCACCCTTTTTGCCAAACCACCCCGCTGCCATCCTGCTTTATTTTTATCAAAAAAGCCATCTCCTTGCCAGAAGCACCCGCATTGCCCGCCACGATAAAATCCCCGTCGGGCAATTGGGCAAGAGCCACCCCGTTCGTTAGCTTTTGGTCATGTACAAATTCCCAACCCAAACTGCCATTGGCGTCTATTTTCACCAAGTACAAGTGGCCATCCCTGCTGCCCGTTGCTACAAAACTACCATCAGCCATTTGCAAAAGGTCGTGCAGTTCGTCGTCGGCTACTGTCCCCAATACTTTGTCCCAAATGACGATACCAAGCTCACTCACCTTGAGCAACCAGGCATCCCGCTCTCCAATAGCTTCCTTCCAAGGAGAAGCCGTATAGCCTGCTATGACATAACCGCCATCAAAAGCCTGCACAATGGCACTGGCTCCGTCATCGGCTGTGCCGCCGAAGTTTACATTGAGCATTTCACCACCGTTTTCGTCCGTCACCACCAGCAGCACATCGTTGTTTCTATATGCCTTGGACCTTGTGTTGCCCACCGCTGCTATACCGCCCTCGATGGTCTCTATCGCCATCTGAAAATCGTCGTAGCGGTTGCCACCAAAACGCTTGTTCCACTTTTCGGCGGGCATTTGCTGGCAGCACAACATTGCAGGAAGGGCAAGCAGCAGGGCCGTTGTGTATAGCTGTTTTTTCATGTGCCGTCGTTCATACAGTTTCTCAGTTGAAAACATGGTACTTGCACCACTCCACCACCATTTCTTCATTTTCGTTGACGAGAAAAACCACTGGGTCACAGACCATGAAAAACCCCGTTGGGGTGGAGAGCACCTCTGATTGCCTGCCCTTCATCATGGACTCCATCTTGTTGAATGGATGTGAACAGGGTATGCGCTGAAGGCACAATTGGTTTTTTCCGTTTTTTTCAAAATGCAAAAGGGTGGAATTGTCAGCACGGGTGACGTACAAGCGGGTGATAGGACTATCGCACAACACAACTTCCCAGTGCTGCGACCCAGAGAACGGTGGTCGGTGTAGCCTTGCGCCATCCACCTGTATGTCAGTAGGAAAGGGTTTTACGCATTCAAAAGGGGCGGGCAGCGTACAAGACTCACCTTTCAGGATTTTCAAGTTGTAGGTCGCTTGGTTCCTCACTTGCTGGCTTATAGACTCGGTTGCCAGTTGCTCCCATATCGCCTTTGCCGTTTGTTCGTGTGAAGCGCTGTAGGTATTTGCCAGTGCAAATGCCAATTGCAAATGGTCTTGCTCTAATGATGTTTTCGCCTTTTTCACCAACTTGTTCTTTTGATAACGCCCCAGTGCCTTTTCCCAATAACCCATCATGCCCCATGCACAGAGCAGGTTGATTTCGGCAGGTAAATAATCGGCATCAAGCCCAATAGCCTTCCGCAGGTTCCCATCTGCTTTCGAGAGCAGTGACTTCCAATCGTCCGAGTCTTTTGCACCAGGCGCCAATGGCTTTTTTAATCGGGTGTCCCAATCAATTTCCAATGGATAGAGATACGGAAGTGCATTTTGGTCGGGAGCATTCATCGCCCAAAGCAAGTAATTTACGCCGATATTGTTGTAAAGCTCCCTGCCTAGGTAGTGTTTGGAAACGTATTCGAGGGAGCGGGCAGCCAACTCGTATTGCCCAATGGCACTGAGATAGGTGGCTGCCTCATAGACCTGCACGAGCTGTTCCACCTTCTCGATAACCACCTTGGCCGACTGTTTTCGCTCGTATTGTGGGGGATAGTTAGCCAACCGAGCATCCGTCAGACCATAATCCCGGTAAACTGCATCCAGCAACTGTGGCAGCAGCTCGTAGTATTTTTTATAGCCCGCTAGGTATGCGCAAAAAACACCTTGCACATCGGCAGCTTGCTCTGTAGCGTGGTCAGTGGGTGTACCCCGATCCCAAGCAAGGTAGCTGGTGGGTTTGTCATTGGCAATTGATGCCCGCTGTGCGTGGGCGAGCTCGTGCCCAATGATGAAAGCAAGCACCGTTAGGGAATCTTTGCCAAAGGATTTGCAAATAGTAAGTGCCTTTTGCTCTATCTGAATGATACTGCTAGTGGCCAAATACCTTGCTACGTAGTTGGTAGATTTGGTGATTTCGATTTCTATCGGCGGGAATGCACTTGCGCCAGTTGCTTCAACCAACTTGTCCAACACCAACTGTGGGGACGAAAAAGACGCCTGATTAGTTCGGGCCATAAGCGTCGAGCAAAGCAGCACCAAAACATACAATATCCTTGACTTTACTGGCATGAGCTACAATGGTTGAATAGAATAACCGTCACGGGCGCTGCCCTTTTCCGCTTTGATTCCAACCGGAAAGGGAAAATGCCCATCGAACTCCCGCTAGTTGCATTTGTTGGCCACCAATTGTTGCTTGGCAGCTACCATATAGGTCGAGTTGCCATTTTCTGCAACCTTCTGGAACAAACCACAAGCAGCCTCATGGCCTTGTTTAGTCTTGAACTCGTTGTAGCAATAGGCAACATAGAACTGTGCCTCGTCCTGTTTTTCAAAGTCATCTGCCAAGGTCAGTGGGTCTAATAGCTCAAAGGCTTTGGCATACTCCGTCAATTGAAAAATGGAAAGCCCCAACAGGTGTCTTGGCATCGGGTCGTTTGGGTATGTTTCCCGAAGTGGGGCGGCAATTTGCTTTGCCTTCTCAAATTCGAACTTCTTGTAGTACTCCCATCCCGTCACCAAGCTGTCCCTTTTGCCCTCTTCGCCAGCTGCAAATCCGCTTGCCCGGAGTTCTTCAATGGTACGGTCAATACGGGCAGCATCGGGTTTGAGGACGGTTAGGTCTTGTACACCAATATAGGTGGCATCATCTTGCTGGACTGCCCAGTAAACACCCACTGCTAACACAAGCACGGCAGCAGCGGCCCAAAGCCAACGGAAAGCATTTTTCGGTTTCATAACGACTGTTTTTGCACCTAGCGCATTAGTGGCATCTTGTCCCTTAACTTCCGCACGGGCGATGTTGATTTTAGATTTAAGCTGTTGATAATCGTGCAGTTCCAGCCCTCCAAGTATGGTGCGAAACTGTTGTAGGTCTTCGGCTAATTGGGAGTTTTGCGATAGGCTCTCCTCAAAAGAAGCTCGTTCATCCTCCGGCATTCTGCCCAATAGGTATCGCTCTATTTGCTCAAAATTGTATTCGTCATTCATTGCTCTTCATTTATCATTTGATAATTTGGGTGTCCAAAAACCTTGTTCCTCAGCGCATTCATGCACCGCATTTTTTTCTGTTTGATGAACTGGTCTGAATAGCCCATTTCCTCAGCGATTTCCGCTAGTGGCTTGCGCAGGAGATAAAAAGCATGTATTACTTGTTGGCAATCCGCCGCTATTTGTCCGAATGCATTTGCAACCAACTGCTCTTTCAGTGAAAAAACAGCTTCCCTGACGAAGACCTCGCCCGTATCGTCGGCCCTCAAGGGAAGATTTTCTATTGGCAAATTATTCCGACGGCCTCGCAGCTTGTACATCCACCAGTTGCGCACAATGGCTTGAAAAAACGAACCTATATTGGTTTGCACGGAAAATCCCGGTTTGCGAAGGTTTTGAACAAGTGCTATTAACGCTTCTTGGAATACGTCCTCTGCATCATCTTCCGTCCCGGAGTTATCCAGTACATAGTGGCGGACGTATGCCCCGTAGCGGTGGTATATAGCCTGAAAAGCACTGTTTTGCTCGCCTTTCAAGCCTAAAAGTAGAGCCTCATCCGACAAAGGGTCAGCTATAGGTTGCAGCATCATCAAAAGGTTATCACCCTGGGAGATACAGGGTCTTTGTTGCGAATATGCGAACCACTTTAATTGCTGAATTAGCAAGAAAGAACAACTGGTCAAAAAATCAAATAGTCGGTAAGCAATTACCCCCCAAAAAACATACTTTTCAAAAACCCCGCAAGCCCCTTCGTCTCTTCCATGCTGCCGGGGTGCTTGTTTTCCGACAGGTAGCGCCGGAAATCCTGCCCACCCTGGCGGGAAGCATACACCCGGGAGCCGTCCAGCAGGGTGAGCGCCAGTTCCGGGTGGTTGTAGCGTTTAAGGAATTCGAGGTTAACCACCGTGTCGCTGCGGATTTGGAGGCAATTTTCAAAAAAACCTCAACTGCGCCTCATCATGCTGCTTAAAAGCATTGCATTTTTCCAAATGAACTTTCATGGCGTCCATGTCGTCACCTGCAATCGTGGCGCTGAACTCGTGCGCCCGTTGCATCATCCGAAGGTAAGGCGTGGGGTCGTGTTGCCGGGTAAGGCGGCGAAGCGCCACCATGTAGTCGTCCCGGTAAACGGTGGGGATGATGATTTTCGATTGGCCTTGCACGACCAATTCGGCGTTCATCATCACCCTTGCCATGCGCCCGTTGCCGTCCAAAAACGGGTGTACTTCGCTAATCAGGAACATGATGAAAGCAGCCTTCGCAAACGGGTCCGCCAATGCCTGGTAGTAGTCGAAGCCCTTTATCAAGGTGCCTTTCACCAGTGCATGGTCCACGAAAAAGGAGTCGCCAGCCCGGTTGTTTTTGTCCTTGAACTGGCCGGGCTTCTTTGACACCCTTGCGCCCAACAGCACCTGATGGCGGTACAGCAGCAGTTCGAGCAGGGCGGCGGGCGTTTCGGGAACCGTCTGCATTTCCGCCCAGTTGCTCACCAATTTCCAAGTGCCAAGCACATCGTGCGAGTCCTCGCTGCGGGTGGGAAACGGTACCTGCGTTTCGATAATCTGCATGGCATCTTCCAGTTCAAACTCGGTGCCCTCGATATAGTTGGAAAAATAGGCTTCGAAGAAAGCGAAGTTGTGAAAGGAGCGGTCGGAGGCATTGCGGTCGGGAAAGTCCTGGAATTCCGTTTGCTTCAGCGCCACGAACAGTTTTTCAAAGACTTCGACGCGTGCCGGGTCGTAGGGGTTGCCAAATGCCCTGGCCCTGGCCAGCGGCGAAGTCAACACGCTGGACGGCCGGGAGGCCAGCAAAGCACCTACCAACCTGTTCAGCTTCTCAAATTCGGACTCCATGCCCAACTCCAGGGCTATCTCCCTCGCCCTGTCCCGAAGTTCGTTCAGCCCGTTTTCGCCCTTGGTACGGGCGACTTGCTCCAAGCGGTTTTCCAACTCTTGCAAAGTACAGGTTTTCGATTCAGGCCCCGATTGCCGGGAAGTTTGCAGGTTTTCCAAAAGCGCCCTTTCCAATTGCGAAGCGTACAGCTCGCCCGATAGCGGGTTATCGCCCTTGATGCGCCCATGCCCCTGCATGAAGCGGAGCGTGAGGCCCGGTAGGGCTATCTTTTTGGTGTAAGAATAGGTAAGAAAAACATGCCCGGCAGCCGTCGGCTGAAACTCCAAAGCGGAGCGGTGGCTCAACACGGCCCCTGGGTACAATCGTCCAAGGATGGTAAAAAGATTGCGCCTGACCAATGCTGCGGGGCTGTCGGTAAAATTGGAGGAGTAGATTCTGGAAGCAATCTTTCTGATTTTGCCGGCGCTTTCCAGTTTTGAAAGCTGCTTGCTAACCGATGGCTCGCTCGATGAAAAGATAATTTCCTGAAGCTGTATTGGTAAAATATTTTCCATTAAAAGGGTGGTTTGGGTCAAATTTGGAAAATAATTTCCACTATAAACTGGTTTTTGGAAAATAATTTCCACTACTGCTCGTAGTCAGGCAATTTCGGCACTACCCCTTGCCGACAGGATAGGCTACCTCCCAAACATGCTTTTCAAAAACCCCGCAAGCCCTTTCACCTCCTCCACCCCGCCAGGGTGTTTGGTCTCCGACAAAAACCGCCGGAAATCCTGCCCGCCACGGCGGGAGGCATACACCCGTGAGCCGTCGAGCAGCGTCAGCGTCAATTCAGCGTGGTTGTAGCGTTTGACAAATTCGAGGTTGACCACCGTGTCGCTGCTGATTTGGAAGAAATTGTGCTCGGCGGTCAGCAGGTGGCTGTAGTGGCCGAGGTTTTTCATGGCGGTGAGCTTTTCGCCGCCCTTCAAGTGGACGTGCGTCACCACGCCGTCAGCCTCCAAACGAACAATGTCGTCCACGGCCACGAATTCCACGATTCCTTTCAGCAGGTGAAAAGCGATGCGCCGGGCTGGGTGGCTCGGTCGGCGGAGGTGTTCCAGCAATAGTCCTATCTGCTGGTTGTATTGGCGTTGGTTCAGCCGCTTTGCCGCCTTTTCCACTGCCCTCACGAGTCTTTCCGCTTCAATGGGCTTGTTGATAAAATCAAGGGCCGAGAACTCGATGGCCCTCGTCACATTTTCGAAGCTGCCGAAGCCGGTGACAAAAATGATTTCAAAAAAAATTGAGTCCTCCTCGTGCAAGCGGGCGAGCAGGTCGAAGGAGGTCTCCTTGTCTAATTGGATGTCGAGAAAAACCAGGTCGGGCTCCACGGTTTTTATCAGTTGGTAGGCCTGTTCAGCGTTTTCCGCTTCGCCCATAAGCTGCAGCTCTGGGCATTCTGCTGTCAGGATTTTTTTCAAGGTCTCTCGGTTATCGAAAGTGTCTTCTACGATGATGGTTTTTATCATGGTCAATCCTTTATTTTGATGATGACGACGGTGCCGACACCGTCTCGGTCGTTGGTTTCGATGGTGATGTGGTAGCCCATTTCGTTCAAAATAGTCACACGGTCCTCCACCAACCGGGTACCGTGGGACTTGTAGATTTGATGAGAACGTTGCTGGATTTCTGCCGCCCGTTTTCTGCCCACCCCATTGTCCTCAATGGTGATGGTAAGAACGTCTTCCGCTTTGGTGAAGGTGATGACCAACCTGCCCACCCCTTCGCCGTCGTCCATGTAGAGCAAGCCATGTTTGATGGCATTTTCGACGTAAGGCTGGATAATCATGGGTGGGATGGTTCGGTTGGCAGTATTCAGCGCATTGTCCACCAGCATCTCGTAGCTGAACCTTCCTTGCCGTTGCAACTGCTCGAACTCGATGTACATTTTCAGCAGTTCCATTTCCTGCTCCAACGGGATTTCATTTTGCGCCATGCCCTTGCCGGGTGGAGCACTGCTGACCGAGCTGTCCAGGAACCGCCGGATGAGCTTCGAAAGGTTGACCAAATGCCGGTTCGCCTCCTGCGGGTTTTCGCTGAGTATCTGGTTTTGCATGGCCCCCAGCACGTTGAAAATGAAGTGCGGGTTGATTTGCGCCTGCAGGGTCTGTACCTGGAGGTATTTGATGAGGCGCTCGTTTTCCTCCTGCCTTTTGCGCAATTGCTTTTCACGTCGTTGTATGAATTGGTAAAAAAGCCAAGCAATCGCACCGCCCGTCAATGCTATAAACCACCAGGTTTGCCACCAAGGTTTGCGAATGACAAATGACTGTGATATGCCGCTCGTGTTCCAAACCTGTTCGTTGTTGCTGCCCCGCACACGGAGGGTGTATTTGCCCGGTGAAAGATTGGTGTAGCTGACACCGTGGGCTTCTGTCGGCTCGCACCAGGCGCTGTCATAGCCTTCCAAGAAATACTGGTACCGGTTCCGGGCTGGGTCGCTGAAATCGAGTGCAGCAAAGGCTATTTGGATGTTTTTTCAAAATGGGAAAGTTCAACCAAGCCATCCTTCCGAGCTGACGGTGCGCCGTTTACCAAAAAATCCGTGATTTCCACGGGCGGCACGGTTTCGTTGCGTGTTAAGCTGTCTGGATGAAAGAGGCAAAGCCCCTCCGTCGTGCCGAAGGCCAGCTCGCCAGACTTGCCTTTTGCGGAGGCATTGGGGCTGAACTGGTTGCCGGGCAGCCCATCGTTGGCATCGAAGTTGGCGAGTGCCCGCCCGGTTTCAGGGTCGAAGCAGCACAGGCCATTGTTGGTGCCGAGCCACAGCCTGCCCCCATCGTCTTCAATGATGCTTTGCACGAATTCATCGGGCAGGCCTTCCCGCAAGCCATAGTTTTGAAAAATGCCCGCTTGGCGGTCTTTGAGCCAGTGCAGGCCAGTGGCGGAGCCAATCCAAAGCCGTTCCTTGCTGTCCTCAAAAATGGTTCTGATAACGGCAGTCGGCATTTTGGTGGAATCCTCGGGATCTGGCAAATAGCAGCGAATGGCGTTCCTGTCAGGCATCTGTTCAATTCTGTCCGGCAAAACAAACAGTGTTGGCGCTTTGTTTTTTGACAAATCGAATGCGACCAGCCCACCTTTGTTTTCGTCAGTACCAAACCAAACGACCCCGCTTCTGTCGGGATAAGCGACCGTGAGCAAGCCACTTTCCACTCCCATTTTTTTGGCGTCTTCCATTGCTTCCCAACCATGACAGGTAAATTTCTTGGAAGAAAGCTCGTATTGATAAACCCAACCGCCCCAGTTGCCGAAAAAAACACTGCCCTTGTTGTCGGCAATGACAGTGGTTGTAAATGGCATCCTGGTTTTATACCAAGTCGTTTTGTCGAAATTGGCAATTTCGAGTGGCAAAAATTGTTCAGTTTTCAAATCGAACATGTTAGGAAGGTCGCCCCAATATCCCAGTAAGAGCCTACCCGTAGCCGAGTCTCTGGCAATGGAGCGTATCCAATTGTTGTTCATGCTGGTGTAGTTGCTATTGGGGACGTTGTAGAAGGATTTTAACGTTTGTTTTTGCGGGTCGAGCAGTACGGATAAGCCCTTTGCCGTGCCAGCCCACAGCCATCCCATCTGGTCGAAATGTACGGCCTCGACTCTTTTGTCTGGCAGTGAGGCAGTGTTGCAGGGGTTGTTATGAAATACTTTGAACTTTTGCAGGGAGGGTGCATAACGGCAAAGCCCGCCGCCAGAGGTGCCTGCCCAAATATTGCCTGTCCGGTCTTCAAGAACACTGCTCACTACAATGACGGGAAGGCTCTTGGGGTTGGTTTCTTCATGGCGGTACCGGATTATACGAGATTGCGCTGCTGAATCTAGAAGGAAACAGTGCAGGCCACCATAACCGCCTAACAAAAAGCTTCGGTGGCTTTTAGAAAAGATAATTGACCTGATGGAGCCAAAATGAAAAGGCCCCACGCTAGGTGGGATGGAAAGGAAAGTCCATTGGCGGGTTTTAAAATCAAATTTTTGGAGGTATCCGTCCTGTCGGCCTCCCCAGAAGTTGCCTTCCCCATCGAATGTGCCAGCGTTGTACCTCAAACCCCTGTTTGGCGGAAAGACTGTCGAATAGGTGGTGTCATGCACGGTTTCAATGGAAATATCCGCTTCGTTTATCAAGAGCACTTTTCTCCGCTCCAGGGTATCACCTGTGCGGCTGTGAGACACAAAAGCGACCAACCCACTGTCATCCTTTTGATGTACCCACCCACCAAACTCAGGCAAGCGGACAAATCTTTTAGTTGGGATATCGAAATAGGTGAGTGAATCGGTGCAAGAAATCCAGGCCCGGTCTTTTTGGTCAATGGTCATTTTGTTGTTGGAGGTGGAAAGCTGGCTGAAAATCAGGGAGTCGTACCAGATGGCAGATTTGCCGGAACGAGGGTCGAGTTGCCAAAGCCCTTTTGAAGTGAATACCCAAATATCACCTTGGCTGTCCTCCCCGATTTCATGGATATTGTTGTCTGGCAAGGAATGCGGGTCGTTTTCTTCATGCCGGTATTGGCGAAAAGTATATCCGTCGTAGCAGTTTATCCCAGCGTCCGTACCTACCCACAAAAAGCCTTTTTTATCTTGAAAAAGATGGAGGATGGTATTACTGCACAAACCCTGCGCTGTGGTAAAAATGTCAAACTCCATGTTTGTGGGCAAGGGAGCGACGAAGCTTTTGGGTAGCACCTGTCCGGTAGGTTGGCTCTCACTTTCGTTCAATCTATCGGTAGGGCTGCTGGGGTTGCAGCCAAAAATTGCCATTCCGACTATCGGAACAATGAATCGCAAAGACAGTCTCCATTTTGTTTCCATTGTAAAAGCCATGAAGCGCAAAGTTTGGCAAATGAAAACAAAAAAATAGTAGAAGAACAACAAGCGGCAGGAAAAAAGAACAGGCGGTTGCAACCATAAGCTCAAAATGAGTTTCTCCATCGGTTAGGGATTTCGGTGGGAGAGGTAGCAATACGATTGAGTGAAGCCAATCGTATCGCTAAAACGTCCTTCCTACTTCTCCACCACCGTCATCACCCTTTCATAACTCAGCCCCGTGAAAATTCCAATCGCCCCGGCGTCGCCGTGCAAGTTGGAGATGATGCTGCTCGGCTGGCCGAAGGGGTTTCCGTTGGAACTAATGGCATTGAAAGTGCTTTCCCAAAAATCGTAATACGCCCGCTCGATATGAAAGATGGTGTTATAGAGCGTATCGCCTTCCCTGAAATCGTAGCCAGTGCCGAAGACGATGGTGCTATCGTCCACGTAGTCGTCGTTAGTGGCAAAATCCTGGTAGGGGATGGAGTCGAGCAGCGAGTTTTGGTGAATCATACGGCGGTAAAAATCCACCGTCGAGGGGTCGTCGGAGATGTAGGTTAGGCAACGGGCCAGCGTGTCCCTTTCCACATCAAATTCCACCACGATGCTGTCAATCGGCACGACGGGCAGGATGCGGGTGGTAGCGGAGATGGTCTTCCCATCGGGCGTGGTTATTTTCAGGGAAAAATCGTGGTTGTATTCCATTGGCACCAGTGCTGGGTTAGTGTAGTTATAAAGTTTGAAGGTGGTGGGGTTAATGGTCGGCTCGTTGGCAAGCAGGTAATCAACGCCATCGTGCGTGATGGTCACCTCGGCATCGTCCACGAGGATGGCCTCCACGAAGTTCAGCAGGTCATCGGGGAATGGCTCGAAGTACGGCGTACTCTTCGTCAGCAAAAGGCTGAACGGCTGCCCCGGTTCCAGGTAGCACTCCACCACGTACTGCGGCTCGTAGGCGGGCAGGTCGAGGTTGATTTCCTTTTCCAAATTGCCGCAGCTGGACAAGGAAAAAGTAAAAAGTAAAAAGTAAAAAGTGCTGGCAATGAAGTTCCGCCCTATCATTTTATTTATCTTAGATTTCATGTCTGAAAACATTTTTTTTGATTGAAAAATGGGTCTCCAACTCGAAACCCGAAACTCATAACTCAAAACTTAAAATTCCACGTCAACGACCCGATAATCGGGAACAGCGACACCTGCTTCGCAGCCAGCCCCGTCGGGACAGCCAGCGGAGTTTCCAGCGGGTCAACGCCCTCGGCATACTCCGGTTCGATGTAAAGGAAGAAGGCGTTGCGGCGGTTCGTCACATTGTAAAAACTGAGGTTCAGGTCGCTCTCGCCCCATTTCGGAAACATTTTATACGTGACACCCAAATCGGAGCGGAAAAAATACGGCAGCCGGAAAGCGTTCCGTTCGCCATAAATCGGTGTAATCGGTTGAAAATCAGCACCGGATACGTCCTGAAAGGCAAACTTCCCGGCAGGCAACCAAGTTCGGTCGCCGCTGCCGTAAATCGCCGTGCCGGAGATGGTCCAGCGTTTGCCGAGGTCGTACATCAGCACCAACGAGAAGTCGTGGCGGCGGTCGTAGCGGGGGAAGAAATACTTGCCCTCGCCAGCGAAAACCTTGGTGTCGTCAATCGGCACGAAGTCGCCCCGCTTCACCAGCGCCAGCGTGTAGCCGACCCAGCCCCGCAGGTCGCCCTCCTGTTTCTCGATGCCCAGCTCCATGCCGTAGCCGTAGCCCTTTCCGATGGCAAATTCGTTTTCCAGATTGTCGTTGGCGAAGAGCTGTGCGCCATCCACGAAGTCAACTTGGTTGCGCAGCCACTTCACGTAGTATTCGTTGGTGAGGAGGTACTGCCGGCCCAGCAGTTTTTCCACGCCAATGGCAATTTGGTCACTGCGCTGCGGCTTGATTTGCTTGGTGCTGGGGTACCAAATATCCGTTGGGAGCGAAATGCCGGAGGTGCTGACGAGGTGCTGGTACTGGTACATGCGAGCATAGCTGGCCTTGACCGAGAGGTCGGTGTTCACGTTGTAAACTGCCGCCGCACGAGGCTCGATGCCCACGTAAAAATGTTTGTTTGCGAAGCCGGAAACCCGTACCCCGGCGTTCAGTTTCACGTGGTTGCCAATGTTCATTTCGTCGCCAAAATAAGTGGCGAGGGAGTAGGCCGTGAAATCATTGCCGCCAGAGAAGCTCACCTTGCCATCGTCGCTGCCAGCCTTGAGGCGACCTACGCCGAAACTGTGGTGCGTCACGCTGCCGCCGTAGCGCAGGATGTGGCGGTCGCTGAGTGCATAATAAAAATCGGATTTCAGGTTGGCATCCTGCACGTCGGAGCCGATTTTGAAGGAAAAGCCTGTGAGCTTTGTCTCGATGTTGTAATCGTAATCGGAGTAGGTAAAGGTCAGGTTGTGAAACAGTTTTGGGGAGAAAACATGGTTCCAGCGAGCGGTTCCCGTTTTGTTTCCCCAACTGAAATTGAAGTCAAAAAAGTCGCCCTCAAAACCGAACACATCCCGCCCGAAATAGCCGCTGAGAAAGAGCCTGTCTTTTTCGCTCAAATCAAAATTCACCTTTGTGTTCAGGTCGTAAAAATAGTAGTCGGGAATGGGGTTGTAGTCCGGGTTGTCTTCTTTGGACTTGTTTATCATTCGGGTAAAAATATCGGCGTAGGTGCGCCGCCCACTGACGATGAACGACGATTTGTCCTTTTGAATCGGCCCTTCCAACGTTAGCCGGGAGCTGATGAGGCCGAGGCCGCCCGTGCCAGCAAAACGCTGGTTGTTCCCGTCCTTCATCCGCACATCAATGACCGACGAGAGCCGCCCACCGTACTGCGCTGGGAAGCCGCCCTTGTACAGCTTGAGGTCCTTCACCGCATCGGTGTTGAAGGTGCTGAAAAAGCCGAACAAGTGGCTGGCATTGTACACAACGGCCTCGTCCAGCACGATGAGGTTCTGGTCGCCGCCGCCGCCTCGCACGTACAATCCGGTCGTCCCTTCCGAGCCGCTGGGGATGCCCGGCTTGAGCTGAATGACCTTCAAAATGTCCGATTCGCCGAGCAGGGCGGGAATCAGCTTGACCTCTTTGGTGCTGATTTCCTCCACGCTCATTTCCGTGGAGCGGATGCTTTCCTGGTAAGAATTGGCCTTCACCTCCACCATTTGAAGTTCGATGCCCGTACCGAGTCGCACGTTCAGTTTCACGTCATTTTTGAGGGAAATGCGCAAAACCTTTGGCTGAAATCCCACGAAACTGTACTCGACGGAAACGGAGTCGTCGCCCTGCGGCAGGGTGAGGGAGTAGAAACCGTACTCATTGGTAGTGGCGCCGATGCCGCTGGTAGGCTCGTAGATACTTGCGCCGATGAGGGTCTCGCCGTTGTCGTCGTCCTTTACGACGCCGCTGACGGTAATTTTTGGGGGTTGCTGCGCAAAAAGCAGACTGGTGGCGCAAATAGCGATGGCCAGCGTGAGGAGTTTTTTAGAAATCATGTCGGGTATTGGTAGCGATTTTGGAAATTTGTTGAATTGGGAAACTGGTGAATCGAAGTTTGAAAATCAAACAAACGGTAGATGAGCGGCAAAGGTATTTGCCCCTAAAGCCTTCACTAACATTTTTCTACGAAAAGGGTTGAGTGGTCAACGAATGGAAAGGAGTTTTCTACCACCTAAGTAACGGCCAAAGATAACCTCATCATTTCCCAGTCACAACTTCGGCGAGGTTCAAAACCCTGTTGATTACCCGTAGAAAGAGAAGCGTTGAAAGATGGCAAGTTGTAAAACACCATTACAATATACCTTGTAACTTGGAAGCCTCTGCGCTGCCGAAGCGGACTTCGGCAGTACGTGCGATGGCCCGTTGTTTCTGCCGAAGTCCGCTTCGGCAGCGCAGAGGCTTCCAAGTTACCTCAATCAATCTATCGGAATTGATATGACGAGCCAATTAGGGGATGTTCGCTTCGCACAATGCACACACCTCAAAGAAACCTATTCTGTGGGCAATGGATATGGTTCAAAACCTCGACAACGTTAAACCGTGGAGTTCTTTTTTGGCCGTTCCTAACCTCGTCGAATGGCGCTTTGCCGTGCAGCATTTATTGGCGATAGTCTTGAAAATTCTCGCTGGGCTTTTCGAGAGGCGGGGTTATTGAACCTCGAAGTTCTTGGCCCCAGCAATCCAGCCATCAAATAATATTCCTCAAAACAAAATAGAGCAAACCAGACAGCAACACCGTCACTGGCAAGGTAAGCAGCCAAGCAATGGCGATGCTCTTGACAGTGCCGCCTTGCAGGTTCTTGATGCCCTTGGAGGCGACCATTGCGCCAGCAACACCGGACGAAAGCACGTGGGTGGTGCTGACCGGAAGGCCAAATTGCGAAGCAATACCAATGGTGCTCGCTGCAATCAACTCCGCCGTGGCTCCTTCGGCGTAGGTCATGTGCCGCTTGCCGATTTTTTCGCCAATGGTCACGACGATGCGCTTCCAGCCTATCATAGTGCCGATACCGAGCGAAATGGCAACAATGAAAATGCCCCAAGCTGGAACAAAAGAGGTGTAATGGCCTATCGTCCTTAATTCGGCCACGTTTATTTTTCGGTCGCTGCTGTTGGAAATGACATACGGCACGTTGAGCAGCGCATCCATGTTTTTCTTCAAAATAGTGAAGCGCTTGCGGAGCGAAAGGCGCTCCTTGATGTTGGTAGCATCATGCTTCGCAACATCTATTTTCAGTGCCTCAATGGTTTCTATGGCTTTACTGAGTTCGGGGAGCGACACGTTGGCGGGCAGTGCGTTTTGGATTTTGGTCAACGATTCGTTGGCAGTAGCAGGCTGAAAATCGGGCGAAAGGGCGAACTTCAAGGGCATGAAGGTCATCAGTGCGATGAGCAGCAGTCCGACGCCTTTTTGTCCGTCGTTGGAGCCATGGAAAAAACTGACGAGGGTGCAGGTGGTGATGAGGATGCCCCGGATCCACAAGGGCGGTGTGGTGCCAGGCTCGGGTTCTTTGAAGATTTTTCTATCCTTAATAACCTGCCTCAGTAAGAACATCAGTACAATGGACATGCTGAAACCGAAAGCAGGCGAAAAGAGCAGCGACTGCCCGATTTTACTGGCTTCTTTCCAGTTGACGCCCACGTTCTCCACGTTCTCCGGCATGAGGCTGAACGCAATGCCCACGCCGAGCAGTGAGCCAATCAAGGTGTGCGAACTGGAGCAGGGGATGCCGAAATACCAAGTGCCCAGGTTCCATATTATGGCAGCCACCAACACCGACATCACCATGGCAATGCTGTGGTGGAGGTCTTGTCCCATCAGCGCCTCCACGGGCAGGAGGTTGGCAATTTTAGTCGCTACCGCCATGCCGAAAATATAGCTGCTGGCCATCAGTCCAAGAAAATTCCAGATGCCCGACCAAACCACAGCTACGACAGGCTTGAGGCTGCCTGAATAGATGACCGTGGCCACGGCGTTGGCGGTGTCATGGAAGCCGTTCACAAACTCAAAGATGCAAACGGTCAAAACCGTGATGACAAGTAGTATGATGAGGCCAGAACTGAGGCCGAGGTCAATGCCAAATAACATAGTTGCTTGTTTTGTTTCTGCCAGCCAATTAAGGTCAAGGCTGCGTTAGTTTTCCTTGGCGGTGAAGGTAAAACAAGTTGCAAACCAAGCGAGAAAAACGAGTGTTTTTCACATAAAAACCCGCTTGTCACTTGCAGCATACCCAAACCGCTTAACTTTGCGTTTTACGAAGAAAATCACCTGACACTTGAAATCTATAACTCATTTTCTGTTATCCTTGCTGGTGCTGGCGCTGCTGGCGTTCTCTTCCTGCAAGGCTTTCCGCAAGGCGCACGGTGAGGCTGTGAAGCCAAAGAGCGAAAAGGCGCTGATAAAGGGCCTCCTCGAAAACTCGGTGAGCGCCGAGTGGCTGGGCGCCAAGGCCAGAATCTCGTACAGCGATGAGTACGGCGGCGAGTCGTTCAGCGCCAATATCCGAATGAGGAAGGACAGCGCCATCTGGATGAACTTCAAAAAATTCAGCATCGAGGGCGCACGGGTGCTGCTCACGCCGGACAGCATCTTTGTCATTGACCGCATCAATGGGGAGTACACCGCCAAGCCCTTCGAGTATGCCCAAAAGGAGTACAGCCTGCCCTTCGGCTTTCAGGGCCTGCAAGCGCTTCTGCTCGGCAACCCGGTTTTTTTCTCCAAAGAAACCACGGCAGGCGTGGACTCCACACAGTACACGCTGGCGCAAAAAACCGAAAGCCTGAACGCCACCTACTGGCTCAGTAGCCCCGAACTGCTGCTCCGCCACTTCCTCGTGGACGATTTTCGGAACAAGCGGACGGTGGATGCTTTTTCCTCAGATTTTCGACCGTTGGGTGGTAAACAGCAATTTTCGTATGTTCGTAGCTTTAATTTGAAAAGCACCGACCTTGGCAAAATGAAAGTGCAAATCGAGTTCTCAAAAGTGGAAATCAACACGCCACAGGAAATGAAGTTCGAGGTGCCGAGGGGTTACAAGCGGACGGATTAGTTTCAAAATGATGAATGGTGAATGGTGGAATGATGAATCAATCCCCATTCATCATTCATCATTGAACCATTCATCATTCATGAAAGCCCATTCAAGAAAAATATTCCTACTGCTCGTCGCCCTGCTCCTCGCAATGGGTACGGGCATTGCGCAGCAAAGCCGAAAGGAACTGGAGGACAAGCGCAAAAGGCTGCTAAAGGACATCGAGCAAACCTCCAGCCTGCTAAAGCAGACCAAACAAGACAAGGCGGCCACCCTCTCCCGCTACGTGACGCTGCAGAAACAAATCAGCAAGCGCCAACAACTCGTGGAGACACTGCAAAAGGAAATGCAGTTCCTGCTGGAAAATGTGGACCGCACCGCCACGGTGGTACTCGCCCTCAACGACGACACCGAGCGGCTCAAAGCGGAGTACATCAAAATCGCCCGACATGCCTACCGCCAGCGGCTCATGCACAGCGATTGGCTTTTCTTGCTGTCCGCCAAAAGCTTCAACGATGCCTTCCGGCGCTGGCAGTACCTGCGGCAGTACGACCGCTACCGCCAACGGCAAGGCCGACTCATACTCGACACCCAGCAGACGCTGCTCGACAAGATTAAGAACCTCGAAGACCGCAAGCGGGAAAAGGAAAATTTATTGGGTGCGGAGAAACGCCAGTCGTTGATGCTTGGACTCGAAATGCAAGCAAAGAACCGACTTTTGGATGACCTCAAAGGCGATGAAGCCCGTCTGGCGCATGACCTTGAAGGAAAGCAGGCGGCAGCCAGCAAGTTGAACAAGGCCATCGAAAAAGTGATCCGGGACGAAATGGAACGGATACGCCGGGAAGAGCGTTCGGCTGCTGCCGCTGCATCGGCCACGACCCCAGGCAAGACGGCATCGCCCAGGCCAACACCGGAGGTTAGCAACCTCTCGAACGACTTCAACAAAAACCAAGGCAATCTGCCATGGCCAGTGAGAAACGGCATCATTACCGGCCATTTTGGACGCCAACAGCATCCAACTATCGCCAACATCGAAATCGTGAACAACGGGATTGACATACAAACTGACCAAGGTGCCCAAGTGCGCTCGGTCTTTGAAGGTACGGTAGTGGGCACTCAGTTCATCCCTGGTTTCGATTATATGGTCATCTTGCAGCATGGCAGCTACTACACCGTTTACTCCAACCTGGAAGAGGTGAGTGTAAAAAAAGGCGACAAATTGATGATCGGCCAAAGCCTCGGCAAAGTCAGCACCGACCAAAAGACCGACACCTCTGCGGTGCATTTTGAAATTTGGAAAGAAAAAACAAGGCTCAACCCACAGGATTGGGTCAGAAAATGAAAGGATTGAAGGATTGAAGGTGGGACACATACCTAACAACACATACTATGGAAAAACCGACTTTTAAATCAAAGGAAGAATTCATTGCTTGGTTTCAAAATAAGACGAAGCAATTTGCAATAGACGTGATTAAATTTTGTAGAACATTTCCCAACGACCAAGCGGCAAGAGTTATTTCTTATCAAATCATAAAATCAGCAACCTCAGTAGCGGCCAATTACCGAGCAGCTTGCAGGGGTCGGTCACAAGCCGAATTTTTTTCAAAAATTTGCATCGTGGTGGAAGAGGCAGATGAATCTGTATTTTGGCTCGAAATGATTGAAGGCGCTCAATTCAAGATAGATGTTGATGAATTAAAACGACTAAAACATGAGTCTGATGAATTACTAGCCATCTCCTCCAAAGCCAAAGGAACGTCAGGCGGAAAATCCTCCTGACCCCATATTCAATCCTTCAATCCTTCAAACCTTCAATCCTTTATGAATAAAGAGTGGAACTTAAATACGAACCAAGCCAAAGGGCTTAAAGAAGAAACTGAATACGCCGTTTTGGTCGGCGTGATATACGGTATGCAGACCGAGGAACAAGTAGAAGAATACCTGAACGAACTGGAGTTCCTGGCGCTCACTGCCGGGGCACAGTCCATCCGCAGGTACGTCCAGCGCCTGCCCAATCCGCACCCCCGCACCTTCATCGGTACCGGCAAATTGGACGAAATCAAAAAATACGTTGACCTGCACGAGGAGGTCAACATGGTCATTTTCGACGACGACCTCAGCGGCAAACAGGTATCGGCGCTGGAAGCGGAGCTGAAGGTGAAAATCGTGGACCGAAGCTCGCTCATCCTCGACATCTTTGCCCGAAGGGCACAAACCGCTCAGGCTAAAACTCAGGTGGAACTTGCGCAGCTCCAGTACCTGCTCCCCCGCCTCCGGGGCCTCTGGACGCACTTGGAGCGCCAGCGGGGCGGCATCGGGATGCGGGGACCCGGTGAGAAGGAAATCGAGACTGACCGCCGTATCGTTCGGGACAAGATTGCCATCCTGAAAAAACAGCTAGAAAAGATTGACAAACAAGCCACTACACAGCGGAAGACCCGTGGCCAGCTCATCCGGGTATCGCTGGTGGGCTACACGAACGTCGGCAAGAGCACGCTGATGAACGTGCTGAGCAAGTCGGAGGTTTTTGCCGAAAACAAGCTCTTCGCCACGTTGGACACGACGGTGCGAAAGGTCGTGCTGGAGAGCGTGCCATTCCTGCTTTCCGACACGGTTGGCTTCATCCGAAAGCTGCCGCACCACCTCGTGGAGAGCTTCAAATCCACCCTGGACGAGGTGCGGGAGAGCGACATCCTATTGCACGTGGTGGACGTCGGCCATGCACATTACGAAGACCATATCGCCTCCGTGAACGAGACCCTGAGCGAACTCGGTGCCCGCGACAAGCCCACCCTGATGGTCTTCAACAAAATTGACATTTACCGGGACAAAAACTTCGACGCCCTGCTGGATGGTGAAATCAAAAAGGAAATAGAGGGGGAACTGCTGTCCAACCTAAAAAACCAATACGAACACGACTGCATCTTCATCTCCGCCGCCAATAAGGAAGGCATCGAACAACTTCGTGAAATGTTGGTAACGATGGTGAAGCGGGAGTACCAGATTCGATACCCGCATGAGGTGCGGAATTGGTGAGGAGTAAAGGCGTGGGGTTACTTTTTTGTTGATTTTGTAAAAGTGTAGGTTTACTCTTTAAAGGTCAAAATATAGCTCACAAGTTGCGCTTCGCTAAACTTGCTCCAGTGGGGAACTGGTCGAAACTCTTAATCAAATTTTGAAACAATATCATTACTCCTTAGCACACCTCTAAATATAGTGTAGAATACAGGGCTTTCCTATAAAAAAAGGGAGCAAGGGCAAAAGCCGTAATTTTGAGTTTTCCGAACCAAAACTAAACGGCAATGACACCTCGCACCCAAGTACAAAGCAAGACATTTTTGAACATCTGCAAAACACGCCCGGCTTGGATTTACGGGACAAGTGTGGCAAGCGACACCCGATGGCAGTCGTTTTGTTGGAATTCACCCTTGCCCCCGATGAATCGGGGCAGGCTCTGTTGTGCAATCGAGATGGATGTCTTTCCAGCATACACCGCCACATCGTGAACCACCACGGGCGGGTAATGGAAGAAGTGAAGCTGCCGCTTGAGAAGGCAGTGTCCCGCTCCCAACTGCCGGTAGTGCTCTGCAAAGTGTCCCTCCCGGCGTTCGAGGACCTGGTGTTCGGGCTCTGCGGCATCGAGCTGAAGGATGAAGAAAAGCAGTGGTTTGCTGCCGACGGCAAAGAGCTGCGGGGCAGTATTGCCAAAGGCGACACACGAGGGGAGGTGGTCGTGTTAGCGGTGAGGCACAGCGACCGGGTGGTGGTGGGGCAAGAACACCACAACGGCATGAAAGAGAGCGAAATCCCCTCAGTGCGCATGCTGCTCGACGAGAGTGGGCTTTTAGGGCAAAAAGTGAGCATGGACGCCCTTCACCTCAATCCCGGCACATTGCAAGCGGTGCAGGAGGCTGGGGGCACCTACCTGGTGGGGGGGCTCAAGGGCAACCAAGCGGAAATGCTGGTGGAAATGGAGTGTTGCGCCAAACTCCTGCGAGCACAACACAAACACGGCACCTGCGACAAAGGCCATGGCCGGCTGGACGTACGCCACTACCAGTGCTACGATGTGCGGGGAGCATATTTTGACAAACGCTGGGATGGATGCGGCATCACCACGCTGGTCAAAGCAGAACGAATGCGGCTTGAAATAAAGGCTAAAATGTTGATTTGCAACATCTTAGCCTTTTACAGGGAGACCCTACTTTGTGCTAAATTTTAAAAAGCCGCCAGAGCGATTTTTGTATAAATATTCACGTCTTCTTGGCATGGTCGAAGGCCAACTGCGACGTCTCGCGAGCGGCCTTGTTTGATGTCGCAGGTGGACTGCGGCCATGCCAAAAGCAACTTAAATGACCAGTGCATCTTACATGAGAAATTGCTGAAAAGCTACTTATCGTTTATTTTTCCAGCAAAAACAACCGCAGCAAATTCAGCGCATAAAACCCTGAATACTGGATATTGATAAGCCTGTTTTTGCCCAACTGCAGCTTGCGGGTGACGGTTCGCTCCTTGTTTCCAACCGCCAACCAAACCGTGCCGACGGGCTTCTCCGGCGTGCCACCATCTGGCCCAGCAATGCCGCTGGTGGCCACGGCCACATCGGTACCGAGCAGCCGATTGGCGCCAGCCACCATCTCTCGCACGGTCTGTTCGCTGACGGCGCCATGCTCTCGCAAAGTTTCTTCTTTTACCCCTAATTGGTTCATTTTCACGGCATTGGCATACGAAACCACGCTGCCCATAAAGTACACCGACGACCCCGGCACGGAGGTGATGAGGTGGGCGAGGTAGCCGCCCGTGCAGCTTTCCGCTGTGGAGAGGGTCAGGTTTTTCTCTTTCAAAATGCGGCCAATGACGCCCTCCAGCGAGTCGTCGCCCTGCCCTGCGATGACCTTGGGCGGCAGCAGTCCCTCCATTTCCCGAAACTTTTCGTTGAGCGTTTTTTCAATAAAAAAGGGGTCGGGGTCGCTCACGGTGAGGCGGAGGCGCACCCTAGCTATGGAGGGCAGGTAGGCCAATTTCACCTGCGGCGGCAGGTTTTCTTCGAAATCTTTCAGGTACTCGGCCAGCGTGGATTCACCCTCGCCAGCAGTAAACAGTGTGCGGTGAGCGGTCGGCGTCGCATTGAATTTGGCTTGTAGGCGGGGCAGCACCTCATGCTGCATCAGGTACTCCATCTCAAATGGAACACCGGGCATAGAAACCACTACTTTCCCTCCTTCCTCGAACCATAAACCGGGGGCGCTGCCCATTTTATTGGTCAAAATAGTGGCATTTTGTGGTATGAAGCACTGGGTGCGCAATGCCTCGTTCATGGACCTGCCGAGGCGTTCCAGGATTTGGTTCAGGCGGTCGAGGGTGGGCTGATGGAAAACGAAGCCCACTTCGTAAAAATCGGCGATGGCCTTCTTGGTTACATCGTCCTTGGTGGGGCCGAGGCCGCCCGTCACCAGCACGATGTCGGCTTGTGAAGTGGCAAGCCGGAGGGCTTGGAGGATGGCTTCGTGGTCGTCGCCGACTGCTGTTCGGGCAGTGACTTTTGCGCCGATTTCGAGCAGCATCTGGGCCATTTTGGCGGAGTTGGTGTCAATGATCTGGCCGATGAGCAGCTCGTCGCCGATGGTGATGATGTGAACTTGCATAAAGGTATGAGGTATTGAGGTATGTGGTATGCGGGGACATGGCAGCTTGGAATTGCATACCTCATACCTTCATACCTCATACCTCAATTCTTTTAGGTCAAACACTTCTGGCCTGCTTTCCACCTCCATCTTCAGCCTGCCGATATCGTCAATACCGACGATGTTTCCTTCGAAGGATTCACCGTTGGTACGCTTGTATTTGGCGGGGATGCCGAAGCGGTAAAGTTGGCGGAGGTACGCTTGCTGCAAAGGAACTATTTTTCCGGCTTTTAGTTGAAGGTAGCGGCTTTCCAAAAACTCGCAGAGGGCTGGCACGAGGTCAGTCAGTTCGAAGTTAAGGCCGGATTCGAGGCGCAGTGAGGTTGGGTTTGGCGGTTTGGTGACGAAGGCAGTTTGATTGATGTTTATCCCGATGCCCACAACTGTGGAGCGTATTTGAGTGTTGATGAGGGAGTTTTGTATCAGGATGCCCGCATTTTTTTTGTCGCCAACGTAAATATCGTTGGGCCATTTGATGGAAACGGGGCGTTCGGGTAGGCAGTTTTTTACGAAATCAAAAACTGCCAGGGACACGAAAATATTGAGTTGGAATTGGTCTTTTGCCGCCAGAAAATCGGGGTAAAGGACGAGGCTCAGGCTGATGTTTTTGTCGGGTTCCGACTCCCATTTGCTGCCGATTTGCCCCCTGCCATCGGATTGGTGGAAGGTTGAGATGACAGTGCCCTCGGCAGGTTTGGTTTTTGACAACAGCTCCTGAGCATAGGCATTAGTTGAAGCTACCTGCGGCAAGTCGATAAGTGCTTGCCCGACAAATAAAGTGTTGGGTCTTCTCAATAGAAAATAAGTTCGTACTTTTATCCTTTCAAAAAAAAAAGGAAAAGCAAAAAGTGAAAGGACGAAGTAAAAAGTAAGGCTAAAAACAAGTGCCTACCGAATGCCAGCGTCCACTTTATTTTTTTGCAAAAAGATATAAAATAATCAAAAACAGGCCTCAGCGCCAAGCAGCGTAAATTTTAACAAGTATTGTTGCTGACGGAAGCTGAAGGTTCAAAAGTAAACAAATCTGATTTGAGCGCACAAGCAGCATTAAAAACAAATCCCTCCTCCGTTGAAACGCTGAACGACTTTATCATCGACAGCATTCAAGACATCAAAGGAAAAAACATTGTAAAACTTGACCTCCGGAAACTGGACGATGCCCCCACAGATTTTTTCATCATCTGCGAAGGGGACTCCACCACGCAGGTCAAAGCCATAGCGGGCAATATCCACAAACGGCTTAAAGATGAGCTTGGTGAACCGCCCTACCATGTGGAAGGCGTGCAGACTGCCCGCTGGATTTGCTTGGACTGCTTCAACACGGTGGTGCATGTGTTTTACCGGGAAGCAAGGGAGTTTTACGACATCGAGAACCTTTGGAGTGACGCAAAATTCACGGAATACGAGAATCTGTAATTAATTGCCAATCGGCGCAATTGTCAGTAGAACTGGCAGGAACATCGAAAACAAGCACCTAAAAACGAGGTCGGTAGAACTGATAGCACGTTTGCTTGTTTTGAGGATAAATTGAATCAATCAAAGTAGGAAGCTGGAAATTAAATGACACTTCTTACTTTTTCTTATTTGTAAATGGAAAACAACCAAGATAACAAAAACAGCACAAAATTCAACCCGTACTGGATATACGGGGTGTTGGCACTATTCTTCATCGGCCTAAACTTTCTCCCCATCTCGGGTAGCACTAGCGACCCTATCAATTTTGAGAAATTTGCCGATATGGCAAAGACGGGCGATGTGGAAAAACTGCAGGTAGTCAACAAGCAATACGCTGAGGTTTACCTGACAGATGATGCCCTCAAGAACAAAAAGGAGCAGTACAAGGACGCCTCTAAAAGCTCCTTTGCCAACAAGCGTCCGCACTACACTTTCGATATCGGACCACCGGAGAGCTTTGCTGCCAAAATAGATGCATTGAACGAAACTTTCCCCACCGAGGGCAAAGTCTATCCATCCTACATCGAAAAAGCCAATTGGCTTTCACCACTAATAAGCCTGTTACTGCCTATTGCACTGCTGGTGTTGCTCTGGATTTTTATCATGCGCCGAGTAGGTGGTGGTGCCGGTGGGCCAGGCGGGCAGATTTTCAACATCGGCAAGTCAAAAGCCACGCTTTTTGACCAAAACTCCAAAGTCAATATCAATTTCACCGATGTGGCTGGCCTCGACGAAGCCAAGGAGGAAGTGATGGAAGTGGTGGATTTTTTGAAAAATCCAAAAAAATACACCGCCCTCGGCGGCAAAATACCAAAAGGCGTACTGCTCATCGGCCCTCCGGGTACCGGTAAAACACTGCTCGCAAAAGCAGTGGCTGGTGAGGCTGCCGTGCCGTTCTTCTCTATTTCTGGTTCCGACTTCGTCGAAATGTTCGTGGGCGTTGGTGCATCACGAGTGCGTGACCTTTTCCGTCAGGCTCGGGAGAAGGCGCCTTGCATCATCTTCATTGACGAGATAGATGCCATTGGACGGGCACGTGGCCGCAACACCATGCAGGGCGGCAACGACGAACGGGAAACGACCCTTAACCAGCTTTTGGTGGAAATGGACGGCTTCCCGACCGACAAGGGCGTTATCCTGATGGCCGCTACCAACCGCCCCGACGTGCTTGACTCCGCACTCATGCGCCCGGGCCGTTTCGACCGCCAGATTGCCATTGACCGGCCTGACCTGAAAGGCAGGGAGGCCATTTTCAAGGTGCACTTGCAAACCATCAAAACCTCCGAGACGGTGACCCCGATGGAGCTTTCAGAAATGACGCCGGGCTTCGCTGGTGCAGAAATCGCCAACGTTTGCAACGAGGCTGCACTTATTGCGGCTCGCCGCAATAAGGAACAGGTTGACATGGACGACTTCAACTACGCCCTCGACCGGGTAATCGGTGGCTTGGAGAAAAAGAACAAGCTCATTTCGCCAGAAGAAAAAGAAATCATCGCCTACCACGAGGCAGGCCACGCCGTGTGTGGCTGGTACCTCGAACACGCTTCGCCACTGGTGAAAGTGACCATCGTGCCAAGGGGCATCGGCACCTTGGGCTATGCCCAATACCTGCCAAAAGACGAGTACATTACCCGTACCCAGCAACTGCTCGACCGCATGTGCATGACCTTTGGGGGACGGGCTGCCGAGGAGGTTATTTTTGGAAAAGTATCCACCGGAGCACAAAATGACCTCGACCAAGTGACCAAAATGGCGTACAGCATGGTGGCTGTTTTCGGGATGAACGACAAGGTGGGACAGGTGTCTTTTTATGGGATGCAGAACGAGAGTTTTGCTCGGCCTTACTCCGAAGAAACGGCTGGCATGATTGACGCCGAGGTGCGCCAAATGGTTTTGAAACAGTTTGAACGGGCGAAAGCCCTGCTGATGGAGCACAAGGATGCGCTGGAAAAACTGGCAGAAAGACTCCTCGAAAAGGAGGTGCTTCACAGAAGAGATGTGGAGCAGCTCATCGGCCCAAGGCCTTATGCCTGGCCCGACGAACACAAATTACACCATAGCGGTACGCTTACGGTTCCCGCTGCTCCAACGGTTATGGAGGAGACTGAGGTTAACGGGATACAACAGTAGTAACGGAATTGTCAATAAAAAATGGCTGCTACGTGAAGATTCATGTAGCAGCCATTTTGATTTTAGCATAGCCGCAATACAGGCATTACGTCGGTTTTTTTCCAACCATAATTTTCCCATTCTCCCGAACGTTAGGTGCACCACGTACCTTTGCATAAAAACGAACCATTCATCATGAAAAAATATAGCTGGACACTGGCCTTTTTCCTTGCCTTTTTTTCCATTTCCAAGGTGACCTCGCAGATAGTTTATGGTGAAACCATCGAGGTGATAGCAGGACGACTAGAGGCAGATAGTGCTTTGTACAACCGCATCGGTGAGCGGTTTTTGGCAGCAGATACCACATTGACAAACCGGGAGCTGAGTACTATCTATTATGGTGCAGCGCTTCGTCACGGCTACAATCCACTGCAAGAGGAGCGCATTTTGGATGCCATGAATTCGCTGGGGCGGCGTGACCGCTATGCGGAGGCACTGTCGCTTTGCGACAATTTTTTATCCAAAAACCCCGCCTCACTGGCGGCTTGGTTGGAGCGTGGCTACACCTGCTGGCTGCTGGAAGACAGTACACAAACCGTGGAAACCTACCGAAAATACTATCAATTGCTTGATATTCCGCTGCGCAGCGGCACGGGTGAATCGTTCGAGCAAGCCTTCGTGGTGGCCAGCCTTCGTGACGTGGAATTGGTGGTGGACAAACTCGGGTTTGTTGTAAAAGGCGAGTCCTTGGTGACCAAAGAAGGACAACGCTACCATATCGTAAAATGTGAGAAGGAAGGTGACGACAAGCTGAAACCCACCTTTTATTTCAACGTTGACTTACCCATGAGCCGAGGCATGCAGCAGTCGCTCAAGAAGCGATAAAAGCATTAGACTGATTTGCCGTCGTCATGCGTGAAATCAACCTCTCATCAACTTTATCAGCTAAGTATGAAGCGTATCAACATCCTCCAAATCGGAATCGGCCCGCTCGGGGTCAAGATTGCTCAGTTTATCGATGGCCGTGCTGGCCTGAAAACCATTGCCGCAGTTGACAAATCGCCCGCACTCATCGGGCGTGACCTCGGCGAGGTTTGTGCTGGCGGCCGTCCCGATAGTTATCGGGACGGCATCAAAATCCAGTCAAGCATTGCGGAAGCGATAAAAAAGAAAAAGCCAGACGTGGTGGTACTTACCACGGTTTCGGATATGGAGCGCATCGTGCCGCAAATCGAGGAGATTTTGGCGTATGGCATCCCGGTAGTTAGCACTTGCGAAGAGCTGAGTTTTCCATGGAAAACAGCGCCAAAACTGGCCCAACAGTTGGATGATGCGGCAAAAAAAGCAGGCGTGGCAGTGCTCGGAACAGGCGTTAACCCCGGCTACCTGATGGATGCGCTGCCGGTGTTTCTGACGGCAGTTTGTCAGGACGTGCAGTCGGTGACGGTTAGCCGATTCCAGAATGCACAGTTCCGGCGCATCCCGTTCCAGAAAAAGATTGGGGCGGGGCTTTCGCTGGAGGCTTTTCAGCAAAAAATAGAGGATGGTTCGCTGCGGCACGTGGGCTTGACGGAGAGCATCCACCTGATTGCGAGCCGCATGGGCTGGAAGCTGGAGCGGACGGAAGACCTCATCAGCCCCGTTGTTGCGAAGCAAAAAATCGAGACCGAGGCCATGACCATCCCGAAAGGCCATGCCACGGGGGTGCGGCAGGAGGGCAACGGCTACGTGAATGGCGAGGCGAAAATCCGGCTGATTTTCCAAGCCACGGTCGGGGAGAAGGAAAGCTACGACGAAGTGGTGATAGGAGGAACGCCCGGCATCCGCTCGAAAATTGAAGGTGGGGTGAACGGCGACGTGGCAACTTGTGCCATCACTTTGAACGCTATTCCCCAGTTGTTGCGCAGCGCACCGGGGTTGGTGACGATGGTGGATATTCCGCCAGTTTCGTTTTTTGGTTAACAATGGGTGAGGCCAGTGCCAAAGGCGAATTCAATATTCAAGTGCAACAGGTGTTACCCCCCCTGTGTAATTTGATAAAAATTGCAACGGTGTAAAAAATCCCAGCTTTTGTCGAACGGTGAAATGGATTTTTGCAATAGCAAAAGTGGGAGTGGGAAAATGGTACTTTGGTAAAAAAATGGCGTTCTTTGACAAATAGTGTGGATTAGGAAGCAGCGAGCAGTATTCGAATCCTCATATGCTCGAAATTTGGCAGACCGAAAGAAATCCTCTTGAAGTACCTCAGGTAGTTGTTCAGGCCCTCGGTAGCACCCTTGCCCTTGCGCTAACACTCCTCGCTGCCAAGCGTGTAGCGGACTTGCACCGCCGAGTTATTGCCCATGCCGGGCACACAAAAAGGATGGGCGGTAGTGCAAATACACTGCTGCCCATCTTGTTTGGATATTTGTTTTGGCCGCAGTTAAGGAACGGTGAAAGCAAGAAAAGCTGATTCCCAGTTACCTCCCCGTAAAATCCACCCTTCTGTAATCCGACTCATCCGGTGGCCCCGATGTAATTTGCAAAAAGGGCTCTCCCGTCAGCGTCATGATGACCGAGCCAAAGGTCAGTCCCCAGGCATTTGCGGCTCTGCAGACGGGGTTATTTGCATCGTCCTTGGAGCGCAATGTTTCCATGATAGCAGCATCGTCAATGGTTCCACCCGTAACCACCCTGCGCTGGACCGCCGCCAATCGGACAAAGCTGTTTGATGTCACAGGCTTCTCTTCCTCCTTTAAGGTTGGGTCGAATTTTTTGAACCACTCCTTCACGTCGTCGTTCACCAGCGGGTGATTGGTGTGATAGACCGTGCCGTTCTCGTTTTTTGGGTCAAAACGGACGACCTTGTTGGCGGAAGCCTCAAAATCATAAACCTCGCCTTTGATGCCGATGATGTAGTTCTGGCCGGAGGCATGTGGCACGTTTTGGATAAAATCCAGCAGGTCGTCCTTGTCGGTGGAACTGGTGATGCGCCGCACGATGAATGCCACTGGCAGCCCCGTCGTGTTCGCTTTCAACTGCATCAGCGTATTCACACAAGTACCAATTCCCATCTCGTTCATTCCCGTTAGGCCGATACAGCCGGGATGCGTCAGAATAAGCTGTTCGGGACGGTCGCCATTTCGGGCGATGCGCAGCAAGACTTGGTAGCCGTCGGTATATGCCTCGATGTCCATGTTTTGGGCGATGTAGCCGGGGTTGCCGTCACGGGCTGGCACACCCATGCTGCTGCAGTGGTGGTTCTTTAGATTGTCCTGATAGACCCAGAATTCATCCAACAGGTTAAACGCCATAATGTCGTTGAACGACTGTCCGGCGCCTTCGGCGATGCCCCTGACTTCTTCAAAAAGCGCTGGCGTCCATTGCTTAATTGCTTCGTTGAAACTTGTCTTTTGGTAAAAATCGGCCAGCACTTCGCCAACATCCCTGCTGAGTGCCCGGGTCGTTTTTTCCTTGAACTTGACAACGAGTTCGCCGATTTCTTTTTTAAACAATTGGCCATGCTGCAAGCCCAGTTCATAGCCTTCACCGGAGAGTGCTACTTCCCGGATGGGTTGGCGGTGATTTTGATGCGTCGTGGCTGTTTGATAATCTGGAATACTGCCCTGCGCAAACGTTTGATTTGCAAGCAGGAAGCAAAGCATGGTGGCTACGAATAGCGGAAGTTTATTTTTCATTTTGATGATGTTTCGGTAAAAATTGAGCTGGAAGCTACAATTATTATTGAAATGGAATTCTCTACCGTACACTTTTTATAGATAGTTGAAAAAAAGTTGTTTGAAAATTTGAAAAAACAAAAAAGGGCCGCTTCCTTTTACAGAAACAACCCACAAAAATGTTTCTGTACAAAAGTATAAAAAAAGCGTTGACC
>JAIPBL010000126.1 GCA_021739645.1 Saprospiraceae bacterium
AATATTCGTTTGCTACGCTCATCCAAGTAAGGTGATACTTGTACCCATTTTTGTCTCAAATCTTCTACTAATTTTGCCCTGTTTCCCATTGCGCAAATATAAACATAAATAGGAAGTTATTTTTGCGCAAACCCTAAGTTAACTAGCCAAATTTGAACAGGGCGAGCTATTCTTCCGGCTGAAATATGGCAATCACTGCCTTCACTTCTTTGTCTTTTTCCAATACCGGCATCAGCCGGAACAGCGCTGTGTGCGAATCAAAATCTTCGTAAAGCGCCTCCTCCAACACGAACAACGCCTCCGACTTGTTGCCCATTTCAAACAAACAGGCACTTCGGCAATACAGTAGCTCCGGGCCCCAAGCGTTATCATCTGCCTCGTCAAGCGCCTCGATGGCTTCGTCGAATTGGCGGTTTTTCATCAAAAAATGAGCAAGGTTCACCCAATGCTCGGACAATTCCGGGGCGGAATCAGCAGCTTCACGGAAATAGCGGAGCGCTTTTTTCAAGTTGCCGGTATTGGCATAAGCAACGGCCATTGCAGCAAGGTAGTCCTCATTTTTTTCCTCTAGCTTAATGGCTTTTTGGTATGCCGCAACGGCCTTGAGCCATTGTTTTTGTTTGGCAAAACAGCGGCCAATATGGAATTGTGCCTCGGCACAATAGATATCAAATTCAACAGAACGCTGGAAGAAATCCCGTGCAACGAGGTAGTTGCCTAGTTCCTCGTAGCATTTTCCGATGTTCAAGAACAGGTCAGCATCCGGCTCAAAGCGTTCCAACAAATCCTGGTAGCAGCCGAGTGCTTTTTGGAAATTGCGGGTTAGGAGGCAGACATCGGCACACTCACGGTAAGCGAACTCAAAGTCATCTTTGGATAAATAGGCGTACTCGTATGCTTCGATGGACGCCTCATAGTTGCAGAGGTAAGCCTGTGATGCACCGATATTGTACCAAGCCAAAGCATTGTAGGGGTCTTCATCCACTATTTTTTCGTGAAGTTCGACACTTTCTTCGTGCTTTCGGGCATATTCCACTACGTACCACATCCGCGAGAGCGCCTCTGTGTTGGAAGGGTCTTCATGGAGTGCATCTTTTAGAACATAGAACATGCGTTCGTATTCTTTCAGGCTGTCATAAATCAGTGCTTCGCAAACATAGATTTTGCTCAGATCCTCGCTGTCGGCGCTGTATTTCAGGCCGTCAAGAAGGGCAATGCCTTGGTCGTGCATGTCCATCATCGCCAGGCTTTCAGCCCGTAAGATGGTTGTATTAAGCAGGTTGGGCGTCTTTGCGTCCACTCGGTCGAGCAGGGACAGTGCTTGGGTCGGTTCTTTTTTCTCCAAAAGAAGCTCCGCTTTGCGAAGGAAGAAATCGACATTGTAGCCCACTTGCCGGATGGCATGCTCTACCACCTCCAGTGCCCGGTCGAGCAAGCACTCACGCTCGTAGTAATTAACCAAAGCATGATAGGGTAAGTGGTTTGCGAAATTCACCTGATTCTTTTCAAGCATATCCTCGTAAGTTGAAATCAGGTTGAAAATGGCTTGACGGTCTGTAAAATTGGAATGCCCCATAGCCAGCTGTTTTTAATGAATATGATGGTTAAAGGTAACGGACTTTATTGCACATATTTCCCAGTGTGTCGAACCATCTACTAAACGGTAGGATTTTGCAAGGAAACGGTTTAATTGTCATAAGATGCTAATTTTTAATAAATTACAAATAGAATTAATTAAAAATTGTATTATTTAGCTCACTTGTTTTGACTTTAAGAATTGCTTGTTTTAAAAAGGCATGTACAGCAATTAATTACACCTTCAACACTTTTAAATTCATTTTTTATAAAAGTGTAAATGCACTTTTTAACCTTTTGGCCACCAGCAAGCAAGCAAATCACCTCGCAATGGCAAAACACCACCTAACCTCCCGTATTACATTGAGTAATTGCGAGAAGCAAAAGTCTATAGCCATCAATCAAGCCTCCTTGTTGTAGTTGAAATGCGGTCTTAATTACGGTGATTGGGGAAGTAAGTTTCAGCCTGTGTAGCAGTGGCTGAAATTCATTGCGGCCAACGCTCCCAAATACAAACGGGAAAATGAGCCACCTGTGGGAGGTAGTTATGTTCATGGATAAAACTTTGTTCATGGTCACCGACAGGTTTCGAGTTGTCGGCGGTTTTTATTTGGCCAACATATTTGCGCAGTACCAAATAAATTTAATTATCAAGTGCAAATATTTTGCCATGTTTAAATCAATGGAAGATAAGCTGGAAAAAATCACTGTTTTTTGTAGTAAATACCCATATCCAGTCATTGAAACATCACAATTGACTCATTTTGTCCACCGCAGTAGAACCTGCACCGGGTAGTGGTCGGAGAGTTTTGTGGGGAGTACCTTGTGGTTCATCACCTTGAATTTTCGGCTGGGCATCACATAGTCAATGCGTAAAAAGGGCAGGTTGCCCGCAAAGGTGGAACCAAAGCCGCTTCCCTTTTCGCAGAAGCTATCCTGCAAATTTTCAGAAAGGAGCTTGTACACATAGGAAACAGGCGGGTCGTTGAAGTCGCCGCAGAGCAGAACGGGGTAGGGAGATTTGGCGATGTGACTTGCCACGGCCTGTGCCTGTTTCGCCCTAATGGCTACTGCATTCTTGTACCGCCCCATGACAAACCGGATATCACGCCAAGTTTCCTGGTCGTTGATTTGGCCTTTCGTGGCAATCTTGTCGGCGGTTTGGCTCAACTTGTTGGACTGTAGGTGGGCACTGTACACCCTCACCATTCCACCTGGCGTTTTCAAATCAGCCCAAACGCAGGAATTTGTTGTGTTCTTGAAGCCAATGTCCCCCTTGGCTTGGATGGGGAACTTTGAAAAAATGATGGTATTAATGTAACGATATTGGAACGGGAAATGGAAAGTCGTCTGGATGAGTTCGGTCAGGTCATCGCCTCTGCCTTCCTGTACGCAGAACACGTCAGGTGCTTCGATGCGCTTGCTGAATGCTTCAAAATCAGCCTTGATTTTTTTCTTGTTATCAGCTTTGCTTCTGAAGTAGTCCTTAAGGGAACCTATGTTATAGGTGAGCACCCTGATTTCTGTGTTATTTTTTGAGGATTTTTCAGCGGCACTCAGGTTGAAAAAGCCTCCGAAATAACCCAGTCCAGCCAAAATGCAGCCAATCGAAAACAGCGCGTATCGGTCATGTCGAATTATCCAAAAAATTGCGAAACCAATATTGCCAAAAAGCAACATCGGATAGGCCAGCCCGAGGAAGGTGAAGTGCCAGACTTTTGCTGGATTGACGTATGGTGCGAGGTAGGCCAACAATGTGACCAGAATCAGCAGCAGGTTCGCCCAGCGAAGTATTTTTTTGAGCAGTTTCAATTTGAGATTGTCATTGGCCATTGAGGTCATTGGTCATTGGTCGTCAATGACCAATGACGTTTACTTGTTACTTGCATTAAAAAGAAACTCTTTTTCGTGGGCCGAAAGGCTGTCATAGCCAGTTTGTTTGATTTTATCGAGAATGGCGTCTATTTGTTCCTGGTGGGATAGGTCGTCGGCGAGGCTGCCACTGCTGCGTTTGCTGCTGCGAGCCGACTTTCCAACGGGCTGTTTTTTTAGGTCGGGGTTGCGGTAGGCCATTTTGGGCTTGGGTCTTTTTGGTGAAAAAAGGTTTTCAAAGAACGAAGTGATGACATCCCAGACCCGGTTCACCGGGGCGGTCATGTCGTTGCCGTTTTGCAATTGGTTACCTATCAGGAAACCCATCGCAGCGCCGCCCAAATGCCCGAAGCTGCCGCCAGAATTGTAACCGGAAGAAATGCCCACAAGGTCGAGGATGAGGAAGAATAGTACGATGAATTTCAGGCGCACACCGCCCAGCAGTGGCAACCCAATGAGATAATCGGGCGCCGTGACGCCCGCCATGACCAACACGCCCATGAAGGCCGCCGAGGCGCCCAGCGCATAGTCGCCAAAGCCCATTCCGGGCACCACGTTGGCCATTACGAAGTAAACCATGCCACCTGCGAAGCCGCTTATCAAGTAAATCGGCAGCACCCGGCGGTCGCCCAGGAGGTCGCCGACGATGCGGCCAAACCAGTACAGCCCGAGCATGTTCCACAGCAGGTGCCAAAAGCCCTCGTGCAGGAACATGTGCGTGACGAACACCCACGGGTGCGTCAGGTTGTGCTGCCAGTGGGCGCCAATCATCAGGGAATGGGAAAAGGTGCTGTAAATGCCTCCCTCAGAAAATCCGCCAAGCAGCAGCTTGGCCACCAGCAACAGCAAAAAAGCCCCGATATTGACCAGGATGATGCGGGTCAACATGTTGCCATGGCTGAAATACCTCTTGATGTCTTGCCAAACTGAACTGAACATTGCGAAGACTTTTTTACAAAAAATAGCGGGATTGTTGAATTGCTGTATTGTTAAATTGTTGGCTATGAAGTGTTCCCAAAAAACAATTCAACAATACAGCAATTCAACAATCAATACAACCTTTCCCCCCGTTTGCGCCAGTACATGATAAGCAGGAAGCCGAAAAGCGCCCCGCCCACGTGCGCAAAATGCGCAACCCCGGTCTGAAAAGGGCTTAACCCAAGCCCAATCTCAATGGCTGCATAAATAAGGACAAAATATTTTGCCTTCAGCGTTATCGGTGGAAACAACAGCCGCAGCTCACTGTTCGGAAACTGCATCCCGTAGGCTGCCAGTATCCCAAAAACTGCACCGGAAGCACCGAGCATTGGCACGTTGGCGGCGTATGGAGTTGTGCCAAAATACTTAAACTCAATTGTTTGTACAAACATTTGCAGAGCCAATGCCCCGAATCCCGTAAACAGGTAGTAAAACAAAAATTTCTTTGGCCCCCAAACCGTCTCTACTGCCGTGCCAAACATGTAGAGGGCGTACATGTTGAAGAAAATATGCATCAGGTTACCGTGCATGAACATGTAGGTGACAACTTGATAGGAATGGAAATAGGGCGATGTTGGATAAAAAACTGCAAATCGAAGCCGTCCCCACAGGTCGAAATCTGCCTGGCCAGCACTATTTATCAACTCTAGCTGGGTGTTGTAATCCGGTTCCCCCATGAACTGGGTTCCAATAAATACGATTATATTGATAATCATCAAATGCTTCACCACGTTGGTGATATAGAGGTTGTTCATTTTTTCTTTTTGGATAAAAAATACGACATGTAGCGCCAAAGATAAACAGACCGCAAGCACCACAGGCCATTGACGGTAAAAAACATGGGACAATGCAAAATAGTTGGGCTTTGGTTTTGACTTTGGTCGATTTATTGACACAACCACTTGGTTCTCAAGCTGTTTTGCTCCGCAATCAATCTCCGTTTCGGCTATTCTCGCCAAATACCGATATTCGCTCCCCAGAAATGCCATAAGGCCACAACCATGCTCAAATTCTTTCGGAAAAATACCACCGAAAAATCGGACGACGAACTGGTGCAGCAGTACCAGCAAAGTGGCGATTTGGAGGTGCTCGGTGTGCTTTACGAGCGATACGTGGAGCTGGTGTACGGTGTTTGCCTCAAATATTTCAAGGAAAAAACCAAGGCTGAGGACGCCGTGATGGCCATCTTCGAAACGCTGGTGGAGAAGGTGCGGACGCACGAAATCCGCCAATTCCGCCCGTGGCTGCACGTGGTTTCCAAGAACCACTGCCTCATGCAGCTCCGCAAAAAGAACCGCACCGTCTCCTTCGACGACATGGCGCCCGCTGCCCAAGCCGAGGTTGTGCATTCCGCCGGGGTTTTGCATCCAGTGGACGTGCTGGAAGAAGAACCCCAGCAAAAAGTCCTGAAAAACTGCATCGAAAAATTGCCCGTTCAACAAAAGCACTGTGTCGAGCAGTTTTATTTCGAGGACAAATCGTACAAGGAAATTGCCGACCTGACCGGGGACGACCTCGGCCTCGTCCGCTCCAACATCCAGAACGGCAGGCGAAACCTCCGCATTTGCATGGAGAAAAGCGGTATCACAGCATTCTCTTGATTATCAACCTTTATCAACCCTAATCAACCATCATCAACCACCAGTTGAAGCACGAAAAAGAAAATAAAACCCATCTCAAGCCACTGCTAAAATGGCTCATCGGCGACGCCAACCGGCACGACGAGCAGGCGCTCGATGCCTCAGCCCAAGACGACCCCTTCCTCGCTGATGCCATCGAGGGCTACCGCTCCATGCCAGAGGCCGACCATGCCGCCGATGTTACCCGGCTGAAGGCTCGGCTTCGTAAAAAGTCTGAGCGCCGCCGGGGTGCTGGGTTTTACCTTCTGCGGATTGCCGCCGTGGGGGCAGTGCTGGTGGCCGCTAGGGTGGTGTTGCAGCAGGTCCAATCTAGTGAAAATGCAGCCATGGCGGATGCTGTGCAGTCAGAAGCGGCAGCGCCCGCCGCTGAAACGCCCGGCCCGCTTGCGGATTCGGTAGATTTCGGCATTGCTTCGCAAGAAAAAGCCTCTGCTGCTGCCGATGACCGGGTGGCCGCCGTGGAGGAAAAATTTTCACCAAAAGCAAAAAAAATAACTCCCCCATCGCCACCCCAAGCTGACGATGAAGTTCAAAATTTTTCTAATTTAAAAGAAGAGCCTGCAGCTGCAGGCGCTCCGCCGCCCGTTGCCAGAACTGAAAGCAAGCCTGCCCCGCCCCAACCCGTTGATGCAGCCTTGGCCATCGAAGAAACGCAAGTTGCTCCCCAAAAAGACGAAGACCTCGCAAAGGCCAAAGCCAGCAGGGCCGAAGCGAAAAAGCAGGCTGATAGTACACCATTGAGGAAGCCCGCAGCACCAGCCATTGCCCTGCGCCAAATCACTGGCAAAGTGACCGATGGAAGTGCTCAACCGCTCATCGGCGTGAGCGTTTTGGCAAAAGGAACTGCGGTTGGGACAGTGACAGGTATTGACGGGAGCTACAGCATCAATGTGCCAGAAGGCACGGAAGCACTCATTTTTACTTACATTGGGTTCACAGCGTTGGAAGTTGATTTGGGTAAAAATGACCACCTCGATGTGGCGCTCAATGAAAACGAAAATGCACTCTCAGAGGTCGTAATTACGGGCTTAGGACTTTCGAGCAGCGAGCAAGGCCCTGTCGAATCGCCGAGGCCGGAGACCGGTTTCAAGGCGTTCAAAAAATACGTGGCTGACAACCTACACCACCCGGAAGCCGACAAACTGTCCCACCCCCGAGAGGTGGTTCGGGTGCGTTTCACCCTGCAAGCCAACGGCAAGCTGACCAATTTTATCCCAAAAGGCGATGCGCCCCAAGCCTACAAAGACGAAGCCGTCCGCCTACTCCGAGAAGGCCCAAACTGGAACGGTACGCCCGGCACCACCGCTTCCTACCGATTCGTCTTCGAATAGCCCGGAAATCTTTTCCGGGCGTAGCTTACGGAAAAGATTTCCGGGCTATACAATTATTTAATACACCCTTCATTTCAAGTTAAGGCTGGCCAACCACCTTTGCCCCATCATTTTGTTGCTGACTTCACAAAGTCTTTGAATTTTTCTCACCTGTTATCTATGTCGCTAACGCTGGCCCGCCCTGACCGCCCGGTCTTGGTGGGTTCTTTTTTTTGGCTAACTTTCGCCGTTTTTTGTGGCCGCCCAATTTATTGGGCTGGCCGAATTTGCATAATCATTAATTTTCATGCATAGTTCTTGGCTAACGGCCAGCCCAATAAATTGGGC